>NZ_JANXMU010000087.1 GCF_025354435.1 Rhodoferax sp. | reverse complement strand
GCGCAAAGTGGGCCCAAAGGCCCGCGAACCTAGCCCCAAGGGGTTAGAAAACGACTCGTTTTGGCCGGATTCGGCGCATTCTTGTTATCAGTACCCCGGAAGAGCCATTTTGAATGGCCTTGTTCAGCATTGCCTTAAAGCCGAGCGGAGCTAGTGCCCCGCTTTTAATAGCTACTAGCGTATATGGAATATACGTTAGAGGCCTATTTCTTATAAATTTCTAGCCTGGCTGCAAAAGTACCAACAAAGCCCCTGCGCCGCCCTCCATGGGCCGTGCCTGCACAAAGGCCAGCACCTCGTTCTTTTGCACCAACCAGTTGCGCACCTTGCCCTTGAGCACCGGGGTTTTGCCGGGGGAGCTCAGGCCCTTGCCGTGCACCACGCGCACGCAGCGGATGCCATGCTTGTGCGCATCGCGGATGAAACCCGACAAGGCATCGCGCGCCGCGTCGCTGCGCAGGCCGTGCAGGTCGAGCTGGCGCTGGATCGCCCATTCGCCCTTGCGCAGGCGCTGCAGCACGTCGATGCCGATGCCGGGGCGGCGGTAGCTTAAGGAATCGTCGGTTTCCAGCAGGCTGCTGGCATCGAAGCCGTCGCTGATGGCCTCGACCAGCACGGCCTGCTCGTCCAGCTGCAGTTGGGTGGCAATCGGCTCGGGCTGCTTCTTTTTCAGCAGCGCCTGGCGCTTGTCGGGCAAGCGGTGCACGGCCCCGGCGGCATGCACAAACAGGTTCTTTTGGGCGGCCAGGCGGCGCTGGGTTTCCAGCTGGGCCACGCGCTCGGCTTCCTGCAGAGCAGCGGTAGCGGCGATGGATTTCTGGATCTTTTTCAGATCTTGTAAGGAGGTGATTTTCATGGGGGTGTGTCAATCACATCAGGCCTTTTTCAGCCATGGAAAACGTTTCACCGGGGGCGACGATGATGTGGTCTAGCACCCGCACGTCGATCAGCGCCAGCGCGGCACGCAGGGTGTGGGTCAGCGATTCGTCGGCAGACGAGGGCTGCACCGAGCCGCTGGGGTGGTTGTGCGCCAGCACCACGCTGGCGGCTTGGTGGTGCA
The DNA here is from genome assembly GCF_025354435.1 of Rhodoferax sp. GTDB lineage: Bacteria > Pseudomonadota > Gammaproteobacteria > Burkholderiales > Burkholderiaceae_C > Rhodoferax_B. The sequence continues at coordinate 39,232 of NZ_JANXMU010000087.1, read as the reverse complement.
GGGCACGCAGCACCACTTCGCGTGGGTAGACGCTGGTTTGCGTCAGGCTGCCGCGAAACAGCTCTTCCAGTGCCAGCAGGCGGTGGCCCGCATCCAGAAACAGCACGGCAAACACCTCGTGGTTTTTGGCCGACAAATGCAGTTGCAGGTAGTGCTGCAGGTCCGCAGGGTTGGTGAAAACGGTGCGTTCCTGCAGCTTTTGCGCCATAGCGCGGCGGGCCAGTTCCAGCACGGCGATGATTTCGGCCCGCTTGGCCGGGCCCAGGCCCTTGATGGGCTTGAGGTCGTCCGCCGTGGCGTTGAGCAGCCCGGCAATGCCGCCAAAGCTGCCCAACTTGCCATTACCAGGTGTCTGTATCTGCAGCAGCTCATGCGCCATTTGCAGCACGCCCTTGCCCTCGATCCCGGTGCGCAGCAGGATCGCCAGCAGCTCCACATCGCTCAGGGCCGCAGGGCCGCGCGCCAAAAGCTTTTCGCGCGGACGGGCATCGGGGGGTAAATCTTTGAGCGGCATGGTGGACTTTTACAATAGAGCCCAGTTTACCGAGACTCCTAATGCCCTCTACCTCTACTCCTACCGTCCAGCCCGGCTCTTTTCTGACCCTGCACTACCGCCTGGGCGGCCCCACGGGCGACATCATCAACACCTTCAACGACAAGCCCGCCACCTTGTCGCTGGGCACCGGCCAGCTCTCGCCCGCCGTAGAGCAACGCCTGCTGGGTCTGCCCGAGGGCACGCGCACCTCGTTCGACATTCCCGCCGGTGAGGCCTTTGGCGAGCGCCAGCCCGACATGCAGCAGTGGGTGGCGCGCAAGCTGCTCAACCAGATGGGCGACCCGCTGGAGCAGTACCACGTGGGCGACGTGGTGCAGTTCCCCACGCCCGACGGCTTGGGCAGCTACGCCGGGGCCGTGCAGCAGGTGGGCAATGGCGACAGTGCCGATGCCGTGCTGTTCGACTTCAACCACCCGCTGGCAGGCCAGCCGGTGACGTTTGAAGTGCAACTGATTGGTGTGCTGTGAGCTCCCCGCAAGAAATCATCCTAGCCGAGCCGCGTGGCTTTTGTGCCGGGGTTGACCGTGCGATTGAGATCGTCGAAAAGGCCCTGGCCAAGTTCGGCCGCCCCATCTACGTGCGCCACGAGATCGTGCACAACACCTACGTGGTCAACGACCTGAAGTCGCGCGGGGCCATCTTCATCGAAGAGCTGGACGACGTGCCCCCCGGCGCGACCCTGGTGTTCTCGGCCCACGGCGTGAGCCAGGCGGTGCAGCAGGAAGCGCGGGCGCGCGGCTTCCAGATTTTCGATGCCACCTGCCCACTGGTCACCAAGGTGCACGTCGAGGTGGCCAAGCTGTTTAAGGAGGGCTATGAGTTCATCATGATTGGCCACAAGGGCCATCCCGAGGTCGAAGGCACCATGGGCCAGCTGGAAAGCGGCATCCACCTGGTGGAAGACGTGGCCGACGTGGCCCATGCCCAGCCGCTACAGACCGACAAGTTGGCCGTGGTGACGCAAACCACCCTGAGCGTGGACGATGCCGCCGAGATTCTGGCCGCCGTGAAAGCCCGCTTCCCGCTGATCCGCTCCCCCAAGATGCAAGACATCTGCTACGCCACGCAAAATCGCCAGGATGCCATCAAGATCATGAGCCCGCAGGTGGATATCGTCATCGTGGTCGGCAGCCCCACCAGCTCCAACAGCAACCGCCTGCGCGAGCTGGCCGAAAAGCTGGGCACCGAGGCCTACATGGTGGACAACGCCGAAGAGCTGCAGCCCGCCTGGTTCGAAGGCAAAACCCGCGTAGGCCTGACCGCCGGAGCCTCCGCCCCCGACGTGCTGGTGCAGCAGGTCATTGACCGCATCCGCGCCCTGGGTGCGGTGTCGGTGCGCAAGATGGACGGGATTGAGGAGACGGTGAAGTTTCCGCTGCCTAAGGGGTTGCGGATGGATGGGGCGGTCTCCGCCGATTGAGGCGGCTGCGTTGTCTGGCCTTTTCATGATCTGGATCAGAGGTGGCCCCGCTATCCGGTAGCCCAATGGCGTGTCTTCACCATGAAAGGACACGGTATGAAAACCAACGTTGGCGGCCTGGACCGCACACTGCGTATCCTCGCTGGAACCGTCCTGGTGGCCCTGGCCGCCACCGGCACCGTCGGCCTCTGGGGCTGGATCGGTGTCGTCCCCCTGGCCACCGGCATGATCGGCTGGTGCCCGCCCTATGCCTTGTTCGGGTGGAATACCTGCGCGGTGAAGTCGGGGGGCTGAGGGGAGGGCTGCGGTGTTGGGAACTGGCAGCCTGCCACTTTTAGATTTTCAGGCTGTTTTTGGAGTGCCAAATCAGCCTCTCGCGCTTATAAGCTCAGCACGAGCAGCTCCTGTTTTTTACTATCAAAAGTGAAGCGAGCTGTTTCGACTACGCGGGCGGTAGCCAGAGGGGTCGGATCGCGATTGCGCGTTGAGGCGTTTGTTATGGCACCGATGCTTGCCTGCATTCGTGCTCCGACCCCTTTGGCGGGTGGGGTGCCATTGCGATCCCTGGCCGGGCGCACTACCCGGCCAGGGATGCTTATGAAACCCCGTACCGCCGTCAACGCCAAACCGCCAGGAGGGGTCGGAGCACGAATGCGGGTCAGCAGCCGTATGAAAAACAACGGGGCAGCGCGTAATCGTGATCCGACCGCGCCAGGCTCCGTCACACCACCCCCACCCCCGCAGACGCATGGCAAACATACACCGTAGCCGCATCCCCATTGGGTGCGCGGTACTGGGCGGCCACCGCGGCGCGGGCGGCGGGGACCAGGGCTTCGGGGAGCAGGGCGACTACGCAGCCGCCGAAGCCGCCGCCGGTCATGCGGGCACCGCCCTGGGGGCCGATGGCGGCTTGCAGGATGGCGACCAGGTGGTCAATGGGGGGCACGGTGATTTCGAAGTCGTCGCGCATGGAGTCGTGCGAGGCGGCCATGAGCTGGCCCAGGCGCAGCAGGCCGCCGTCGGCCAGGGCCTGGGCAGCATCCAGTGTGCGCTGGTTTTCGGTGACGATGTGGCGGGCGCGGCGCAGCACCACCGCGTCCAGCCCGGCGGCATCACGCTCCAGGCGTGCCACGTCGATGTCGCGCAGGGCTTTTACACCGTAGTGGGCGGCGGCGGCTTCGCACTGCTGTCGGCGGGTGTTGTATTCGCTGCCGACCAGGCCGCGCTGTACGTGGGAATGCACGATCATCACCGCCAGCCCGGCGGGCACGGGCACGGCCTGGGTGCTGAGGCTGCGGCAGTCGATCAGCAGGGCGTGGTCGGCCTGGCCGCTGGCAGAGATCAGCTGGTCCATGATGCCGCAGTTCACACCGACGAAACTGTTCTCGGCCTTTTGGGCGATTAGCGCAATATCTGCTTGCGTAAGTTGCTCTAAATTGTGCAGCGCTTTGAAGGCCTGGCCCACGGCCACTTCCAGCGAGGCCGAGGACGACAAACCTGCACCTTGCGGCACATTGCCCGCAATGGCCATGTCCATGCTGCCCAGGTGCAGGCCGCGCGCGCGCAGCACCTGCACCACGCCGCGCACGTAATTGGTCCATTGCGCGTCGGGGCGCGGGGTGATGGGCGCGTCCAGGTCGAACTGGTCCAGCGCGTCGCCGTAGTCGCAGGCGCAGACGCGCACTTGGCGGTCGCTGCGTGGACCAATCGAGATGCGGGTTTCGAAGTCGATGGCGCAGGGCAGCACGAAACCGTCGTTGTAGTCGGTGTGCTCGCCGATCAGGTTGACCCGGCCAGGGGCGCGCACGTGCAACGCGGGGGCGTGGCCGAAGTGCTGGGTGAAGGCGGCGGTGGTGCGCTGTTGCAGGCTGGCGGTCATGGGGCTTCTCGGTCTTCTCTGTAATGCACGTCGGACACCGCGCGCAGTTGGGCGGCGGCTTGCTCGGGGGTCAGGTCGCGCTGGGCTTCGGCCAGCATTTCAAAGCCGACCATGAACTTGCGCACACTGGCCGAGCGTAGCAGCGGCGGGTAGAAGTGGGCGTGCAGTTGCCAGGGCGTGGGGTCTTTGCCGTCAAACGGCGCGCCGTGCCAGCCCATGGAATACGGAAACGAGCACTGGAACAGGTTGTCGTAGCGCGAGGTGAGTTTCTTGATGGCCAGGGCCAGATCGGCGCGTTGCTCTGCATCCAGCTGCGGCAGTTGCTGCACCGCAAAGCGCGGCAGCAGCAGGGTCTCAAACGGCCAGGTGGCCCAGAAGGGCACGATGGCCAGCCAGTGGTCGGTCTGCACTACTACGCGGCTGCCGTCGGCGGCTTCGCGCGCGGCCAGGTCCAGCAGCAGGGGCGTACCGCGTTCGGCGTGCCAGACGCGCTGGCGCAGGTCTTCGGCGGCGGGTTCGTTGGGCACAAAGTCGGTGGCCCAGAGCTGGCCGTGCGGGTGCGGATTGGAGCAGCCCATCAGCGCGCCCTTGTTCTCGAACACCTGCACCCAGGGGTAGGTGGCACCCAGCTCGGCGGTTTGCGCGCACCAGGTGGCGATGACTTCACCGATGGCGGATAGCGGCAGCTCGGGCAGGGTTTTGCCGTGGTCGGGCGAGAAGCACATCACCCGGCTGGTGCCGCGCGCGGTACGGGCCTGGAACAGCGGGTCGGACGCGGGCGGTGCGTCCGGCGCGCTGGGCATCATGGCGGCAAAGTCGTTGGTGAAGACGAAGGTGCCGGTGTAGGCGGGGTTGCGCTCGCCGGTGACGCGCAGGTTGCCCGCGCACAAAAAGCAGCTGGCATCGTGCGCTGGGCGCTCTGCCGTGTCGGCCTGCTCCTGCTGGCCCTGCCAGGGGCGTTTGGCGCGGTGCGGCGAAACCAGCACCCATTGGCCGGTGAGCGGGTTGAAGCGGCGGTGCGAATGCTCGGAAACATCGAAAGCCGCGGGGTCTAAAAGATCGGTGGTCATGTGCGGATTATCTGCAAACGCACGATGAAGCAACTTTCCGCCGTGGCGCGTGGCATGGGCAAGCCGGCCTGGGCCAGCCAGGCTCCGTCTAGTGCCACGCCGCCGTTTTGCAAGGCGGTAAAGAACGGGGCCGGGGATTGCACCGCGCCTTCGCCTGCGATGGGCACCACTTGCGCCACCTGGTAGCGGGCGGTGGGGTCCAGCATGGGCAGGCGCAGCGGCGGCGTGTAGCGGTGGCTGGTGGGCTGGCAGCGGTAGACGAAGAGCAGCAGGTCGTTCGCATCCCCGTGCGCTTGCCAGACCAGGCCGTCGGCGGCCTCGCCACGCCAGACGCGGCCATGGTGGATCTGATCCCTATACTTTTTGTAGCATGCTATCCAGGTGGATAGTGCGCTAGAGGTCGATTCGTCTAAATGCCGAACATCCAGCTCCACGCCCAGATGGCCGGTCATGGCTACGGCGGCGCGGAAGGCCAGCGACTGGCTGCGGCCGGTGGTGTGGGCGGTGGTGGTGCCGATGTGCGAGCCCAGGATTTCGGGTGGGAAAAACTGGCCAAAGCCGTGCTGGATCTGCACCCGCGACATCGCGTCGATGCAGTCGCTGGCCCACACGCGGTGGGTGTAGCGCAGGATGCCAAAGTCGATGCGGCCGCCGCCGCCAGAGCAGCTTTCGATCTCTACGGCGGGGTGGGACGCGCGCAGCCGCGCCAGCAGGGCGTACACCGCGTGCACCTGGGCGCGGTAACCGGCGCCGCCCAGGCCACCGGCCAGCGCGGCGGTGGTCAGGTCGCGGTTGTGGTCCCACTTGAGGTAGCGGATGGGGTGGGCGGCCAGCAGCGCGTCGATCTTGCCAAACAGATAGTCGGCGGCCTCGGGACGCGAGATGTCCAGCACCAGCTGGTTGCGGGCGGTGATCAGCGGGCGACCGGCGATCTGCAGCGCCCAGTCGGGGTGGGTGCGGAAGAGGTCGCTGTCGGGGTTGACCATTTCGGGCTCGACCCACAGGCCGAACTCCATGCCTAAGGCGTTGACGTGCTGTACCAGTGCGCCAAGGCCTTGGGGAAACTTGTCGGCATCGGGCCACCAGTCGCCCAGGCCTGCGCGGTCGTGGTGGCGGCTTTTGAACCAGCCGTCGTCCAGCACAAAGCGTTCCACACCGACCTTGGCAGCCGCATCGGCCAGGGCCATCACGTCGCCGGGCACCAAGTCGAAGTAAAAGGCTTCCCAGGTGTTGAGGTGCACCGGGCGCGGGCGCATTTGGCCACCGGGCCAGGCCATGCGGGCGCGCAGGGCGGCGTGGAAGTTGGCGGCCAGGCCGTTCAGGCCTTCGGTGGAGCAGGTGGCGATGATCTCGGGCGTGTGCAGGCTGTTCCCCGGGGCCAGGCGGCCTTCGCCGGGGGCCAGCCATTCACCCATTTGCCACTGGTACTGGCCGTCGTGCAGCCACTCGATGGTTTGCTGGTGGTTGCCCGACCAGGCCAGGTGCGCGCCGAACACCAGGCCGCTGTGCGCGGTGCTGCCGGGGGTGGTGACTACCGCGCCGGGAAAGCAGTCGTGCGAGGTACGGCCGCGGCGGTTTTCGCGCCGCCACTGGCTGCGGCCAAGGGTGTCGGTTTGGAGCAGAAATTCGTGGTTGTGCTGGCCCGCGTACGAGCGCACCGTGGCCGCATCGCCAGGCAGGGGCAGGGTGCCTGCGGCCAGCCATTGCACATCGAGGGTTACATCTCCCACATTGGTCAGCGTGGTGTGCAGGGTGAGCACGTCGCTGTCCGCATCCAGCGCAATCGACACGTCAAAGCGCAGTTGCGCCACGGCATCCAGCAGGTGCAGCACCAGGGCGCTGCCGGGCGTGGTCCATTCCATGGTGCATTGGGTGATGGCCTGGGCGAAGTCCAGCCCGGCCCGGTGCGCCAGTAGCGCGCTCTGGCCAAACCAGCCCACGCCGAAGGTGGGCAATACCGTCAGCGGCTGGTCGAAATCGAGCATGAACGAAGGCAGCGGGCGGGTGCCGCGCAGCGCCTGGCCGGGCGTGCAGGTGTCCGGCAGGCGCGGGCCCCAATAGCGCCACAGGGGTGCTTCGTTAGCGGGGCATTCGAGGAGCAGCGTGCTGTGGCGGCTGTGCAGGGTGAGGAATTCAGCGGTCATAAGTGTGGTTGCAGATCAAATTAAGCGGCGTGGCAACGACCCAGCCCCAACGCCAGAACGCACGCCTTCCAGAAACACCGCAGAACTGGCTCCGCCAGGCTGCTGGTGTTGCCCCCTGCAAGGGGGGGCGAAAGATGCGTAGCACTGCAGCCTGGGGGTGTGCCTGGTCAAGCGGCGTGGGGGATGAGTAGGTCGGCGATCGGGATGCGGCGCTCCAGCGCATGGCCTTTTCCGTCGAATACGTGCAGTGACGCGGCGGGCAGGGAGATGGCGACGCGTTGGCCGGTTTCGGCATGGGCCTGGCCGGGGGCTTTGACCACCAGCGGCTGGTTGGCCACGCCGCTGGCGAGGAACAGGTAGGTGGATTCGCCCAGGCGCTCTTGCCACTGCACTTCGCGCACGATGGGCTGGGTAGCGGTGCCGAGCTGGGCGTGTTCAGGGCGGATGCCTAAGGTGACGGGCTGGCCGGGGCGCAGCGCACTGGCATCGACCAGGGCGTCCAGCACTTCGCCGGTGGGCAGTTGTACCCGGGCGTGGTCGGTATGGCCCTCGACCAGCGTACCGGACAGGAAGTTCATCTTTGGCGAACCAATGAAGCCTGCCACAAACAGGTTGCGGGGCCGGTGGTACAGCTCCAGCGGGCTGCCGCACTGGGCTACGCTGCCCTCGGTGAGCACGGCCGGCCCAGCGTTGAGCAGCAGGATGCGGTCGGCCAGGGTCATGGCCTCCACCTGGTCGTGGGTCACGTAGATGGTGCTGGCCTTGCCGAAGTCGCGGTGGATCTTGGCGATCTCGAAACGGGTCTGCACCCGCAGCGAGGCATCCAGGTTGGACAGCGGCTCATCGAACAAAAACACCCCCGGCTCGCGCACGATGGCGCGGCCAATCGCCACCCGCTGGCGCTGCCCGCCGGACAAGGCCTTGGGCTTGCGGTCCAGCAAATGTTCCAGCTGCAGCACCTGAGCGGCGGCGGTGACCTTTTTGCGGATCAGTTCTTTGTCCATCTTGGCCAGCGTCATGCCAAAGGCCAGGTTGTCGTAGACGCTGATGTGCGGAAACAGCGCGTAGCTTTGGAACACCATGGCCACGCCGCGTTTGGCGGGCTGGGTGTCGTTCATGCGCTGGCCGTCGATCAGCAGGTCGCCGCTGGTGATGTCCTCCAGCCCGGCCACCATGCGCAGCAGCGTGGACTTGCCGCAGCCAGACGGCCCGACGAAGACGCAGAATTCGCCCTGCTTGACATGCAGATTCACGTCGCGGATAACCGCCACGTCGTTCATGTAGTTTTTGTGAACGGAACGGAGTTCGATGCTGGCCATGGTGGTGCTCTCTTTCAGGATTGCAGGTAGTCGGGCAGGAAGGCGCTATGCTCCACTAGCAGTTCATCGACCATGGCGCGGATCTGCGACAGGTCCAGGACGGCGGCGGTGTGCGGGTCGAGCATGGCGGCGTGGTAGACGTGTTCGCGCTTTTGCTCGGTGATGGCAGCCACCACCAGCTCTTGCACGTTGACGTTGGTGCGCATCAGCGCCGCCAGCTGGATGGGCAGCTTGCCCACGCGGGTGGGTTGCACGCCGTTGACATCCACCAGGCACGGCACTTCGACGGCGCAGCCCTGGGGCAGGTTATCGATCAGGTGGTGGTTCAGCACATTGCCGTAGACCACGCGCGGCGTGCCGCTGACCATGGAGTGAATAATCTGGCCACCGTATTCGACCGAGCGGTTGACTGCGTTCAGGCCTTCGAGCAGGCGGGCGGCTTCGGTGATGTTGCGCGGCATCACATGGATGTTGGCGGCCTCCAGTTCGGCGGTGAGCGCCTGCACATCTTGCGTGCCAGGGGCTTGCAGCTCGCGCTCGATGTAGGGCCAGGCATGTTCAAAAATCTGGCAACGACCGGGGTATTCATCCAGCGGAATGTTGTATTTGGCGAGCAAATCTTCGCGGCCCTTTTTGATGAACCATGGCACGTATTCGGCAAAGTGCTCGCTGGATTCGGTGGGGAAGTGGCCGAGCTGGTTCAGCATTTCGTAGCGCACCCGGTTCCAGTCGGGGGCCTGGCCGTCGGCATAAATCTGGCGCAGGCGCGGGTACAGATCGACCCCCTTGTGCTCAAACTTTGTGTAGAACGACATGTGGTTGATGCCCGCGCAGGTGTAGTCGATTTCTTCTGCGGGAATGCCAAGATCGTGCGCCAACTCGTGCGCGGTGTGCTGCACGCTGTGGCACAGGCCCACGGTGGGGATGCGCTTGCTGGCCTGGTTCAGCGCCCAGGTGATCATGGCCATAGGGTTGACGTAGTTCAGGTGGATGGCACCGGGCGCACATACATCTTCCATGTCTTTGAGCATGGCCAACTGCACGGGAATCGTGCGCAGGCCGCGCATGATGCCGCCAATGCCCAGGGTGTCGCCAATGGTTTGCTCCAGGCCGAATTTCTTGGGGATTTCGAAGTCGGTCACGGTGGCGGGCTTGTAGCCGCCGACCTGGATGGTGCTGATGACAAACTGCGCGCCATCGAGCGCGCGGCGGCGGTCGGTGCTGGCGGTGATCAAGGGCTGCACGCTCAAGGCCGCCGCCCGCCGCTGCGCCACCATTTCGGCCAGTCGCAGGCGGTGTTCGTCGATGTCGTGCAAGGCCACTTCGCAATCGGCTAGCTCGGGGTAGGAAAAAATATCACCCAGCAGGTTGCGGGTGAAAACAATGCTGCCAGCCCCGATGAGGGTGATTTTGATGCGGCGTGTCATGGTGATCCTCGTGTTACTTTGCAATGTGTAGGGGTGATGAGGCACCCGTTGGTACAGAACGCACGCCTTCCAGGGATACCGTGGAACTGGCTTTGCCAGACCACCGGTATCGCCCCCTGCAAGGGGGGTGGCGAAAGCTGTGGAATCAGCTCTGTGGGCTGATTCCAGGCGCTGCGCTGTAGCCTTGGGGTGGGCCTATTTCTTGGCGAGTTGGTTGACTTTGATGTTGGCGGCTTTGAGGGCGGTGGCGGCATCTGCCTTACCCATCATTACGGCTTCCAGTGCGGACTTCATGACTTCGTCGATCTCGGAGCCACCGTCGGCAATCGGCATCAAAAAGGTCTTGGACTTGGCCATGGTGAGGAAGGCGCTGGAATCCACGCCCTTGGCTTTTTGCACTTCGACGGCACGCTCGGCCTGGCCCTTGATGGCGGGGAAAACCACGCCGGTGTCGGCCACCACGCTTTGGCATTCAGCCGAGCCCAGGTACTTGACCCACTTCCAGGCATCGGCCTTGACCTTGGAGCCCGCCCAGATGGAATCGGCCAGGCCGTTGAACATGGTGGCGCGGGTGCCAGTGGGGCCGGTGGGCAGTGGAACCCAGGCGTTTTCGAACTTGGCGTTGTTCTTGAAGTAGGTAATCATCCACGAGCCCTGCGGCACGATGGCGACCTTTTTGCCCACAAACATTGCGTCCGAACCCAGCGACTTGGTGTTTTCAAAACTGGCCGACAAGCCCTTGCCTGGCAGACCGGCGAGGTAGGAAATGGTCTCGACCAGCTTGGGGTCGTCGTAGTAGAACTTGGGGTCCCAGGGCTTGTCCTGGAACTTGAAGCCGTTGGATTCGGCAAAGTGGCTCCATTCGGTCTGGCCCATCATGCCGGCGGCACCGCGCGGGGTCTGGTAGCCGAAGACGCTGACCTTCTTTTTGTCGAAGTTGGGGCTGGTGGCGTTGTTGCCCGACGCGTCCACGCTCAGCTTACGCACGATCTGCTCGAAGCTGCCGCCGTCCTTGGGGTTCCAGGTCATGCCCTGCAGGTCGGCCAGCGTCACACCGGCTTTCTTGGCCATTTCCATGTTGACCACAAAGCCGATGGTGTCCCAGTCTTTGGGCAGGCCGTATTGCTTGCTGTCGCGGCCCCAGATGTCGAACAGGCCGGGCGCGTAGGCACCGGTGTCTACCTTGTCGCGCTGGATCAGCGGGGCCAGATCGACGAGTTGGTCGTTCTTGGCAAATTCAGGGTACTTGGCCAGGTGGTTGGTGAACACATCGGGGGCGGTGCCCGACACAAAGCCGGTGGAGATGGTGGTCCAGTAGTCGTCCCAGCCGGATTGGCTGATCTTGATGGTGGTGCCCGGGTTCTTCTTTTCGAAGTCGGCGGCGCACTGCTTGTAGGCGGGCAACTGCATTGCGTCCCACAGCAGGTATTTGACTTCGACGGCGTGCGCGCTGCCGACGCAGGTGAGGGCCGCTGCGGCCAGGGTGGTGAATGTGAATTTCATGCTTGTCTCCGTTATGGTTAGGTTGGTTGCGGGGAAAACTTACTTACCGCCACTGAATTGGACGGATTCAACTACCCGTCGCCCAAAGGCCACCAGTAGCAAAATGGTGGGCAGTACCGTGATGGCCGTGGCGGCCATCAGGCCGGTCCAGTCGGGCTGGCCTTGCGGTGTCTGGGTCTTGAAGGACTGCAGCGCCACCGGCAATACCTGTTGCATCTCGTCCTTGGCCACCAGGAAGGGCCAGAAGAATTCGTTCCACATATTGATGCCGGTGAGCATGGCAATGGTGGCCAGCGGCGTGATGCTCAGCGGCATCACCACCCGGGCAAAGATGTACAGAAACGAGGCTCCGTCCAGCAGCGCGGCTTCTTCCAGATCGCGGGGAATGGACAAAAAGAACTGGCGCAAAAAGAACACCGAAAACCCCTGCATCAGGCAAAACGGCGCGACCATGCCGGTCATGGTGTTGAGCAGGCCCAGGTCCTTGATGAGGATGAAGTTGGGAATGAAGGTCACCACGCTGGGCACCATCATCGAACCCACAAACAGGCCAAACAGCGTGTTGCGGCCCGGAAAGCGCAGCCGGGCAAAGGCGTAGGCCGCCATGGACGCGCAGCTCACCTGCAGCACCACGATGGTGGCGGTGAACACCAGCGAATTGCCCAGGGCGCGCAAGAAGTTGATCTCGGCTCCCGAGCCGCCCATGGCCTGGCTTTCGTCCTGCGTCATGAAGCCCAGCACGCGCTTGAAGTTGGCCAGTGTCGGGTCACTGGGCAGCAACTGGGTGGATTCGGCATACACGTTGGAGGGCTGCATCAGCGCGGTTTTCACCACCATCCAGAGCGGGGTGAGGGTGATGGCCAGCATGATTAACAGGGCGGCCCAGGCGGCGATGCGGCCAGGGGAAAACAGACGGTGGGAGGTCATGGTGTGGTTTCCTTCAAGCCAAGTCGTTTTGCGAGGCGTTCATGACGCGCATCTGAAATACCGTATAGAGCACCATCACCACACACAGCGCCATCGACATGGCCGAGGCGTAGCCCATCTTGTAGAAGCTGAAGGCGTTTTGCACGATGTAGTGGACGATGACGCGGGTGGAGTCCAGCGGGCCGCCGTTGGTGGTCACGGCGATGGTGTCGAAGATCTGGAACGAACCCGTCACGCTGGTGACCAGCACAAACACCATCACCGGGCGCAGCAGCGGCAGCGTGACGCGGCAGAACATCTGCCATTCGCTCGCACCTTCTAGCGCAGCGGCTTCGTACAGGTGGCGCGGGATGTTTTGCAGACCGGCCAAAAACAGCATGGACACCAGGCCCATGTGCCGCCAGATGTTCACCGCCGCCACCGTCAGCAGCGCCTGGTCTGCGCCGCCAAAGAAAGGCTGCGCCTCGAAACCGATGCCGGTGATGAGCGCGTTCACAAAGCCCAGCAACGGGTCCAGCATCCACAGCCACATCATGGCCACCAGCACGTTGGACAGCAGGTAGGGCAGCAGCACCAGGGACTTGACGAACAGCGACTTGGTCAGCCGGTCCATCGCCACCGCCAGGAACAGGCCCAGCACGATTTGCAGCGGAATGTTCAGTACCACGTAGTAGGCCGACAGTTTCATGCCCTGCCAGAACTTGCCGTCTTCCAACATGGCGGCGTAGTTGGCCAGACCGACGAACTTCGGGCTGCGCAGCAGGTTCCAGTCGGTGAAGCTGATCTCGATGGCGCGCAACGTGGGCCAGGCGTAGAACACCATGAAGCCGATGAAGGCGGGCAGAACCAGGGCCCAGGCGGTCAGGGTCTCGGCCCGCCGGGTGGGGCTGAGGGCATGCGGGGATTGCTGGGATTGCGAAGAGGGGGCTGCCATCGGGTCTCCTGTTTTTGGTATCTAACGCGAGTTAGTAGACGCATGATAATTTAGGTAACGCGAGTTAGTATTAGGGGAAACGTGTATTCACCGTATCGGCTACGATGCCAACCACATGACTTCTTCCTTGAAATCCCCACCCACCAGCAACGAGGTCGCGCGCCGTGCCGGTGTGTCGCGTACCACCGTGTCTTTCGTGCTGAACAATGTGCGCGACCAGGGCATCAGCGAAGCCACCCGCGAGAAGGTACTGGCCGCCGCGCGCGACATCGGCTACGAGCCCAATGCCGCTGCGCGCACGCTGGCGGGCGGCTCTACCAGCACAGTGGCCCTGGTCATCCCCAAGGCCGCGCACCTGTATGTGGACGTGTTTTTGGCGCAGCTGGTAGCCAGCATCAACGAACAGTGCCACCAGCATGGCCTGAAGATGCTGATCGAGTCCAGCGACGACGAGGGCCGCGAACCCGGGGCCTTTGTGGACCTGGTGCGCAGCCGCCGTATCGACGGATTGATCGTGGTCAACCCCAGCGAAGCAGGCCGCCAGTACCTGGCCAGCATTGCCGACGCGGGCATCCCCCTGGTGGTGTTCGGCACCGGCCTGCCGGACATGGGGCGCTACCACACCACCGGCAACGACACCTCGGTGGCCGCCAAGATGCTGGTCAACCACCTGGTCGGCCTGGGCCATACCCAGATCGCCTTCGTCAACTTCGCCCAGCCCGAGTACCTGGCCGTCAACGAGCGCGAGCGCGGCTGGCGCGAAGCCATGGCCGACCACGGCCTGCCCATCGATCCCGCCTGGTGCGCCTACGCCGACATCAGCGCCGCCAGCGGCTACCGCGCCACACAGGAGCTGTTGGCCCGCAAAGTGCCGTTTACCGCGCTGTTTGCGGGCAATGACACCATCGCCTTTGGCGCCATCAAGGCGCTCAAGGAAGCGGGTTTACGGGTACCAGAGGACATCGCTCTGGTGGGCTACGACGACATCCCGATGGCCGAGTTCGCCTCGTCCCCGCTGACCACCGTGCGCACCGACACCATCGGCCTGTGCCGCGAGGCCATGGCCATGCTGCTGGCCCTGCTGCGCCGCGAGCCCGTGCCACAGGTGCTCTACCCGGAGCGGCCGGTGGAACTTGTGGTGCGCGAGTCCTGCGGTGCGCAGCTGGCCAAGGCCAAAAATTAGGCGTTAAAAGTGTCTTTAGTGTATATAAAGCCTACACTAGTAGCTATATATTAAATAGCACGCAGTGCGTGGATGCTGTATTTGGCTGCGCGGCTACTGCGATGAAGATAGCAATAGCTTGATGCCCAGAAGCCCCAGCACCACCCCCGTCACCCGGTCAATCGCAGTCTTGGCCCGCAAATAGGTTTGCCGTGGCCGGGCCGACGACAGGGCCAACGCCACCAGCAGGTACCAGCTGCCTTCCAGTACAAACACGCTGGGCGGCAGGGCCAGGCTCAGCGCCAGCGACGGCGTATGCGGCAACAGCGCCGCGAAGATCACGCCATACACCACCGCAGCCTTGGGGTTGCTGACCATGGTGCCCGCGCCAATCAAGAAGTGCCGCCGCACACCGGCCTGGGTGAGCGGGCCCGCATCGGCCAGCACCAGCGGTGTCTTGGTACCTTGCCAGATCTTGAAGCCCAGGTACAGCAGGTACACGCCGCCTACCAGCTTCAGCGCCCAGTAGGCCAGGGGCACCTGCTGCAACAAGGCGTGCAGCCCCAGCAAGGCCACCACGCTCAGCACACAGGCACCAGCCGCCATGCCCACGGCAGAAGCCACCCCGGCCTGGCGCGAGCTGCCAATGGCCGTGCGCGCCACCAGCACAAAACTGGGGCCAGGGCTGATCACGCCAATGAACAACACGGCCAGGATGCTGGCGAGAGTGGTGAAAGTTTCCATAGCAAAATATTCCGAATGAAATTGGCATCTAGCGCAATAGCTACTTACACAAGTAGCTATAAATTATGCAGCAATAAATATAAAGACTGCTGCCAATGCCATGGACTTGCCGCACCGCACGGTAGCGCTGGGTGGGTCGTTATACCTCTGCTGGGCCTGCGCGTAATGCCATCCCGGTGAAAACCCTGATACGCATTTTTTCCGGCATTCCTATAATTAAAACTATAAATTCACACATGAATAAATATGCAAAAAAATCTGACAACGGACCCGGCCCAAGCGCTTAGCGTGGACCTCCAGCACGTCGAAGCCTGGCAACAGCGCCGTGCACACTGGGCGCTAGCCTCTGCATCGGAGCAAGCTGCCTTGTTGGCCGAGGCCAGCCGCGGCACCCGGCGCCAAGTGCTGCACATGATCCATGCGGCGGGCCTGGGCCATATCGGCGGCGATTTTTCGGTGACAGATATCCTGGCCACGCTATTCGAGGCGGTGCTGCGCATCGACCCGGCCCAGCCCCAGTGGGCCGACCGTGACCGTTTCATCCTGAGCAAAGGGCACTGCGCGGCGGCCTTGTACTCCACGCTGGCGGCCTGCGGGTTTTTCTCGCCCGATCGGCTGCAGCATTTCGTGGCCGACCTGTCACCCCTGAATGGCCACCCCAACAGGCAAAAGATACCGGGTGTGGAAACCAATACCGGCCCGCTGGGCCATGGTTTGCCGGTGGCCGTGGGTTGCGCCACTGCGGCGCAGATTGCCAAAAAAGATTGGCGTACCTTTGTGGTGCTGGGCGATGGCGAGCTGCAAGAGGGCAGCAACTGGGAGGCTGCCATGTGCGCTGCCCACCGGGGCCTGGGCTCGCTGACCGCCGTGGTGGACTGCAACCGCCTGCAGCAAGGTGCCAGCACCGCCGACACCAATGAACTGGAGCCGCTGGCCGACAAGTGGGCCGCATTTGGCTGGGACGTGGTGACGGTGGACGGCCACAACCACGCCGAGCTGCTGGCCGCGTTGACCACGCCCCATCCGCAGCGCCCGCGCTTCGTGATCGCCAACACCATCAAGGGCAAAGGCGTTTCTTTTATGGAAAACGGCGTGGAATGGCACCACAAGGTGCCTAGCACCGCCCAGTATGAAGCCGCGTTGAAGGAGTTGGCCGCATGAGCAAAGAAGACAACAGCGCCGCAGGCACGTTCGATTGCCGCCAGGCGTTTGCCGATGAGTTGACCGCCATGGCCCGCCTGGACCCGCGCATCGTTGCCGTGTGCAACGACTCGGTGGGTTCCAGCAACCTGGGGGCTTTCAGAAAAGAGTTTCCCGACCGCCTGGTGAATGTGGGCATTGCCGAGCAGAACATGGTGGGCGTGGCCGCGGGCCTGGCCAATGGCGGGTTTGTACCCTTCGTGTGTGCCGCGTCGCCCTTTTTGACGGGCCGGGCACTGGAGCAGATCAAGGCCGACATCGCGTATTCCAACTTCCAGGTGGCCTTGTGCGGCATGAGCCCCGGCATGGCCTATGGCGAGCTGGGCCCCACCCACCATTCGATCGAAGATCTGGCCTGGATGCGGGCGATTGGTGACCTGCCGGTGGTAGTGCCAGCCGACCCGGCGGAGACGCGTGCGGCGATGCGCTGGTTTGTGGCCTCGGGTGGCCCGGCCTTTCTGCGCATTGGTCGCTACAAAGTGCCTGCGGTGCTACCGGACGACCATGTGTTCGCCCTGGGCAAGTCGGTCACCTTGCGCGACGGCTCGGATGTGGCGCTGATCGCCATCGGCACCATGGTGTCGCGGGCCCTGGAAGCGGCCGAACTACTGGGCCGCGAGGGGATTGCGGCTCGGGTCATCAATGCCTCGTCGGTGAAGCCGCTGGATACCGATGCCGTGCTGCGCGCCGCGCGAGAAACCGGCGCAATCGTGACGGTGGAGGAGGGCATAGTGACCGGTGGTCTGGGCGGTGCCGTGGCCGAACTGGTGGTGCAACACCACCCGGTGCCGGTGCGCATCATGGGCGTGCCCGGCTTTGCGCCCACGGGCAGCACCACATTTTTATTGCAGCATTTCGGCCTGACCGCCGAGGGCATTGCACAACAAGCGCGCGCCCTGGTGGCCGCCCGCAAAGGCTGATCCATGGCAGCGCACCTTCTTGCCATCGACCAGGGCACCAGCGCCACCAAATGCATTTTGGTGGATGCGTCGGGCCGCATGGTGGCCAAAGCGACGGCACCGCTGTCGGAGTACTTGCCGCAGCCTGGCTGGGTCGAGCAGGATGCCGAGGAAATCTGGCAAAGCGTGCAGCAGGCCGTGGATGCGTGTCTGGCGCAGCAGCCGGGCGTGCAAGTGGTCGGTGTGGGGATCAGCACGCAGCGCGAATCGGCCGTGGTGTGGCGGCGCAGCGATGGCCGTGCCGTCACCCCCTTGCTGAGCTGGCAAGACCAGCGCACGGTGGCCTTGCGCGACCGTTTGCACACCGATGCGGTGGAGTCCATGGTGCGCACGCGCTCGGGCCTGCCGCTGGACCCGATGTTTTCGGCCCTCAAACTCGGCTGGCTGCTGGATGCATTTGATCCGCAGCGCCAGATGGCCCGCTCGGGCCAATGGTGCGCAGGCACGGTGGATGCCTATTTGCTCAATCGCCTGGGGGCCGAGGGTGTGACCGAGGTGGGCAATGCATCGCGCACCCAACTGCTGAATGTGCATACCGGGGACTGGGATACGGGTTTGCTGGAGCTGTTTGGCGTACCGCGCCAACTGCTGCCGCGGGTGCTGCCGTCACGCGGGCATTTTGCGCAGGCGGATGCCTTGCACCCGGCTTTACGCGGCGTGCCGGTGTTGTCGGTGATGGCCGATTCGCATGCGGCGCTGTTTGCCCATGGCGGTTTTGCTCCGGGCCAGGTCAAGGCGACCTTGGGTACGGGTTCCTCGGTCATGGCCTTGACGCACAGCGGGGGGGCGCACCATCCCGGCCTGTGCCTGACCATCGCCTGGGATGCAGGCCAGGGGCCGGTGCAGGCGCTGGAGGGCAATATCCGCGCCGCCGGGGCCACCCTCCGCTGGTTGGCCGATGTGTTCGAAATACCGCTGGACGAGGCGTTGGACATTGCATCCCGCAGCGACAGCCATGGCGTGTGTCTGGTGCCGGGCTTTAACGGGCTGGGCGCACCCTGGTGGGATACGCAGGCCACAGGTTTGGTTAGCGGGCTGACGCTGAGCGCGGGCAAGTCGGCGCTGCTGGCGGCCGGGCTGGAGTCCATCGCGCACCAGGTGGCGGATGTGGTGGCGGCCATGGACCAGAGCGTGGCCGGTATCCACAAACTGTATCTGGACGGTGGCCCCTCGCGCAACCCGCGCTTGCTGGACATGCTGTCGGCCTATACCGCCCGTCCGGTGGTGCAGTGCGCCGACCCGGAGTTGTCGGCCCTGGGCGTAGCCCATCTGGCGGGTTTGCAGGCGGGGGTCTGGGATATAGCCGCGCTCCAGGCACTGCCGCGCCAGCAAAGCGATGTGCTGGCCGGTACACCTGCGGAACCAGTGGCCTTGAGCCGCCAGCGCTGGGCCTTGGCGGTGGCGCGCGCGCGGCTGCATTGAGCCGTCTTTTTCACACGAACTGACACGCATTCTTCACGCATTTTTCGGAGGCATCTTGGTGACCCCTACTTCTTCTTCTGTGCCCACAGCACAGCCTCGCGCAGAGGCAACGCGCTCCCCCAGGCACTGGGTCAAAACGCTGGTGGACCACGGGCCCGAGCTGAGCCTGCTGGTGCTGTGCGTGGCCTTGTCGCTGGCGACCGACACCTTTTTCTCGTTTCGCAACCTGCTGAATGTGCTGGACCAGCTCACGGTGCTGGGCATCATGGCGCTGGGCATGACGGCCGTGATCGTGATTGGCGGCATTGATTTGTCGGTGGGCTCGGTGCTGGCCCTGTCAATGATGGGAATGGGCTGGTTGTCCAACACCATGGGGGTGCCGATGCCTCTGGCCATGGCGGCGGCGCTGGCTATTGGCGCACTGTGCGGGCTGGGGTCGGGCTTGCTGGTGACGCATGCGCGCCTGCCGGCATTTATTGCCACCCTGGCCACCATGTCGATTTGCCGGGGGCTGGCGAACATGGTCACGGACGGCTCGCAGATCGTGGGCTACCCGGAGTGGTTTTCGGCGATGTCGATCAACCGCAACTTCGGTTTCCTGTCGGTTACGGTGGCGCTGTTCATTGTGTTGACCATCGTGGCGGGCATTTTCATGAAGTACCGCGCGGCAGGGCGTGCGCTGTATGCTATTGGTGGCAGCGCCGAAGTGGCGCGCCTGGCCGGGATCCCGGTGCGCAAGGTGACCCTGGTGGTCTACACCATGTGTGGCGTGCTGTCGGGCCTGGCCGGGGTGGTGATGTCCACGCGTCTGGATTCGTCCCAACCCAGCGGCGGCATGGGCTACGAGCTGGACACGATTGCGGCCGTTGTGATTGGTGGTGCCAGCCTGTCGGGCGGCGTGGGCAGCATCTGGGGCACGCTGATGGGTGTGCTGACCATCGGCGTGCTGCGCAATGGACTGAACCTGCTGGGCGTGTCGCCTTTTGTGCAGCAGGTGGTGATTGGCGGGGTCATTATTTTGGCGGTGGCGGTGGACTCCAACAAGCGCCGCATTGGCTGACCGTTCCCATTTAACCAAGCCGCACACAGCATAGGAGGGCCTCCGCACGCCATTCAACACATTCTTAACCCTTTTGCGGCCCATCGCAGGTGGTAGGCCGTGGCGTAACCAAGCGCCAGCACACAACAAATATTTAGGAGCAAACATGTTTAATTTGAAGCAACTTATCGTCGCCGCAGGCGTGGCCGCCATGCTGGCATCCCCTGCCGCTTATGCGCAGGAAAAGAAGATCGGGCTGGCGGTCGCCAATCTGCAGGCCGAATTCTTCAACATGATCAAACAGTCCGTCGAAGCCTATGGCAAAGAAAAAGGTTACAAAGTGATTACGGTCGACGCCAAGGGCGATGCGACCACCCAGGTCAACCAGATCCAGGATCTGATCACCCAGAAGATTGATGCGCTGATCTACATCCCTGCAGGTGCCACAGCCGCAGCTGTACCGGTAAAGGCCGCCCGCGCCGCAGGCATCCCGGTGATCAACGTGGACCGCCAAGCCGATGGCGCGCCAGGCGATACCTTTATCCGCGGCGAGTCCATCATGGCGACCAAGGATCTGGGCGAATGGGTCTGCGAGAAAACCGGTGGCAAGGGCAATGCCGTGATCATCCACGGCCAGCGCGGCACCACCCCTGAAGTGGACCGCACCAAGGGCTTCAAGGCCGGTCTGGAGAAATGCCCTGGCGTGAAAGTGACGCAAGAGCAGTGGACCGAACGTTGGTCGGCCGATGAAGGCGTGAAGATTGCCCAGGACATGCTTCAGCGTGACCCGTCGATCAATGTCATTTTCGGCCAGGCCGATGGGATTGCCCTGGGCGCTTCGCAGGCCGTCAAGCTGGCCAAGTTGCCGCAAAAAATATGGGTGCTGGGTTATGACGGCGATGTTGGTGGCTTGAAAGCGGTGCAAAGCGGTTCTCTGGATGCCACTGCCACGCAGCAGACCTTTGCCATGGGCCGCATGGCCGTGGATGCCGCGACCAGCCTGATTGCAGGCAAGTCCGTGACCAAGGACCAGCCCACCGAGGCGCAGGTCACCACCAAGGCCAATGTGGAGCAGTTCCTCAAGGCCCACCCTTAATCGCTGCAAGCTTCCCCACACCACCCGTACGCCCATGAAAACTGCTACTTCGCCGATGGACAGGTCTCTTGCACCGAACACCCCAGGTTTGGTCTTGCGCAATATCGGCAAGACCTATGGCACGACAACGGTGCTGCGGGGTGTCAATCTGGAGGTGCGTCCTGGCGAACTGGTGGCTTTGCTGGGGGAAAACGGCGCGGGTAAGTCCACGCTGTCGTCGGTGATTGCCGGGGTGGTGGCACCGGACGCGGGCGCGTCTATGCTGTGGCAAGGCCAACCCTATGCGCCGCAGGCTCCAGCGGACGCGCTGCATGTGGGTATTGGCCTGATCCACCAGGAAATGCGGCTGCTGCCCGAGCTGACGATTGCGGAGAACATTTTTGTTGGCCGTCTGCCCATGAAGGGTGGTCGTCTGGACACGGCGGGCATGGTGGCACGGGCCCAGGTGCAGCTGGAGCGGCTGGGTCTGGATGTGTCGGCGACGCAAAAAGTGGGCACGCTCAGCGTGGCCGCCCAGCAGCAGGTGGAAATTGCCAAGGCGCTGACCTTGGATGCCCGGCTGCTGATTCTGGACGAGCCCACGGCGGCGCTGGGGGACAAAGAAACCGACCGCTTGTTCGAGCAAATCCACCGCCTGAAAGCCGAGGGTGTTTCGTTTATTTACGTGAGCCACCGGCTGGCCGAGATTGCCCGCATTGCCGACCGCATCCTGGTGCTGCGCGACGGTGCACAGGTGGCGACGCACGATACGGCGCAAGTGCCGACCGGGCAATTGGTGCGCGAGATGGTGGGGCGCAGCGTAGACCGGTTGTTTCCCGCCATTCCCCTGCCCGACGCGGCGGCACCTGTGGCCCTGGCTGTGCGCAATTTGTCCGCTTTCAATGGGCGATTCAAGAACATTTCATTTGAGGTGCAGGCCGGCGAGGTGCTGGGCTTTGCCGGTATCGTGGGTGCGGGGCGCACCGAGCTGATGCGGGCGGTGGCGGGCATTGACCCGATTGCCCAGGGCACGGTGGAGATCGATGGCAAGGCGGTCGTTTTACGTGGCCCCATGGATGCCATCCGCGAGCATCTGGTGCTGGTGCCAGACGATCGCAAGGCACTGGGGCTGGTGCTGCCGCACAGCATCGCCGACAACCTGGCTTACAACAATCTCGACCGTGTGGCCCCCAATGGCTGGTTGAAGCCTTCCCGTACCCGGGATTTTGCGCAGAAACTGATCCAGCGTCTGGGTGTGAAGGGGCAACCCAACCAACCCGCGGGCAGCATGTCGGGCGGCAACCAGCAAAAAGTGGTGATTGCCAAGTGGGTGGCACATGACCCGAAAGTCATCATCCTGGACGAGCCCACCCGTGGCATCGACGTGGGTGCGCGGGCTGCCATCTACGAGGTGATTGCGGAACTGGCGCGTGGCGGCATGGCCGTGGTGGTGGTGAGTTCTGACCTGGACGAGGTGTTGGGTTTGGCCCACCGCGTGGTGGTGCTGGCCCGGGGCGAAAGCCAGGGCACGCTGACGCGCGCCGAAGCCACCCCCGCACGGGTTATGGAGCTGGCCGTGGCCTGAAGGGCGTATGGATAATTCCCCGCCATGGCAAAACATCAATATGGCTCACACGACCTGCAGCGTCTCATCACACGGATTGCCAGCATGTACTACCAACGCGGCATCGGGCAGCCGCGCATTGCCGAGCAACTCGGCCTGTCGCAGACGCGGGTGTCTCGCCTGCTCAAGCAAGCCGAGGAGCTGGGCATTGTGCGTATCACTGTCCACGTGCCCGAAGGCGTGCACGCCGACCTGGAAGAGCGGCTGGAGCTGCACTACGGGCTGGACGAAGTCATCGTTGTCGAGGCCGAAGAGGCCGATGTCGCCGACGATGAGCGAACCAATCTGGCCCTGGCCGGCCCCACAGCCAAGTACCTGGAGCTGATGGTGCCTACCTTTGCCAACATTGGTGTGTCGTCCTGGAGCTCTAGTTTGCTGGCGGCGGTGAACGTCATGCGCCCTGCGGGGCCGGGCCAGACGCGCAGCATTGTCCAGGTACTGGGCGGTGTGGGCTTTGCGGGCGCGCAGGTGTTTGCCACCCGGTTGACAGAGCGCCTGGCGCAGTTGTCCAAGGCCGATGCCATCTTTATGAATGCGCCGGGCGTGGTCAGCAGTGTGGCTGCCAAAAATGCCATGCTGACCGACCCTACATGTCGCCAGGCCCTGGAGCGGTTTGACGATTTGTCCGCCTTGCTGCTGGGGGTGGGGGCGATTCCGCCGTCGCGCATGCTGCGCGAAAGCGGCAATGTATTTACCGAGCAAGACCTGTCCGACCTGCGGGATGCGGGTGCGGTGGGCGATGTCTGCATGCAGTTTTTTGATGCCCAGGGCAAGCATGTGACCACGCCGTTTGGCGAACGGGTGCTGGGCATTGGCATTGAACAGATCCGCCGCACCCGCCGCCGCATTGGCGTGGCGGGCGGGGCCCGCAAGCTGGATGCGATCCGTGCCGCCTTGCGCGGCGGTTGGCTCACCACCTTGATTACCGATTTACACACGGCCCAGCACCTGCTGGACCACCCTTAATACACCGGCTTCTGGGGCCGGTATTGACTGCAAAGGAAACTTTATGGATTTGTTTCAGTTGAATGGCGAAGTCGCCTTCGTTACCGGTGCCGGAAGCGGCATTGGCCAGCGTATCGCTGTGGGTTTGGCGCAGGCCGGGGCCGACGTAGCTTGTTTTGACCTAGTCGGCAGCGTCGGCCTAGCGAACACGGTAGAGCGTATCCAGGCACTTGGCCGACGCGCCTTGGCCCTGGAAGGCAGCGTGACCCAGGCGGCGGATCTGGCGGCGGCAGTGGCCGCCACCGAACGGGATTTGGGTGCTTTGGCGGTGTCGGTCAATTGCGCAGGCATTGCCAATGCCACGGCGGCCGAAGACATGCCGCAGGAGCAGTGGCAACGCATGATGCAGGTGAACGTCGAAGGCGTGTTTCTGTCCTGCCAGGCCCAGGCCCGCGTGATGCTGCCGCGCCGCCGTGGCAGCATCATCAATATCGCTTCTATGTCGGGCAGCATCGTCAACCGCGGCTTGCTGCAGGCGCATTACAACAGCTCCAAGGCGGCGGTCATCCACCTCAGCAAGAGCCTGGCGATGGAGTGGAGCGACCGTGGCCTGCGGGTCAACAGCATCAGCCCCGGCTACACCATGACCCCCATGAACGCACGCCCGGAAGTGGCCGAGCAATGCAAGGTTTTTGAGCGCGATACGCCGATGGGCCGGATGGCGACGGTGGATGAAATGGTGGGCCCGGCAGTGTTCCTGGCCAGCAAGGCCGCATCGTTCTGCACCGGCGTGGACCTGATCGTGGATGGCGGATTTGTTTGCTGGTAGGCCATTGCCTGCCGCTTCTCTAACTTCAAGAGCCTGACTATGTCCAAAATATTTCAAGACAAAGTGGTTGTGGTGACCGGCGGTAGCCGGGGCATTGGCAAAGCGATTGCAGAGCGCTTCGGCCGCGAGGGGGCGCGTGTCTGCGTCGCCGCCAATGAGCCGCTGGTGCATGAAACTGCGCAAGGGCTGCGCGATGCCGGTGTCCAGGCTATCTCGGTGGTGGTGGATGTGACAGACCGGGCCCAGGTCCAAGCGATGTATGCGCGGGTGGCGCAGGAACTGGGCGAGGTGGATGTATCCGTGCAAAACGCCGGTGTCATCACGGTGGCCCGCCTGGAGGATTTGACGGAAGCCGAGTGGGACAAGGTCCTGGCGGTGAACACCAAAGGCGTGTTTCTTTGCTGCCAGGAAGCTGCAGTTCGCATGCGTGCGGCGGGTAAGAAGGGGCACCTCATCAATACAGCCTCGGGCCAGGCCCGCCAAGGCTTTATCTTCACCCCGCACTATGCGGCCAGTAAATTTGGCGTGGTGGGTATCACCCAGAGCCTGGCCAAGGAACTGGCCAAAACGGGTATCACGGTAAATGCGTTCTGTCCCGGCATCATCACCACCGACATGTGGGCTTACAACGATGCGGCCTGGGGCAAGCTGTTGGGGGACTACCAGCCCGGTGAGCTGATGGCGGAATGGGTGGATGCCATCCCGATGGGCCGTGCGGGTACCGGCGAGGATGTGGCGGGCCTGGTTAGCTTCTTCGCTTCAGACGATGCAGCCTATATCACCGGCCAGACCGTCAATGTGGACGGTGGCATGTTCATGTCCTGATTTCAGTACTGGTGCCAGCCGTCAAAGTCTGCCTTGCCCAGTGGTACGCCTTGCTGGCGCAGCAGGGCGTAGGCGCTGGTGAGGTGGAAAAAGAAGTTGGGTAGGGCGTATTGCGATAGAAAAGCTTCACCCGGCAAAGCCACCATGGCCTGGCCCGCCTGGTCGGTGCACAGGTGCCTGGCGCCATCTGCCATCTGCCATCTGGGCCGGGGTTAATTCCGCCAGAAACGTCTGGGCACGGTGGATGCGGGCTTGCAGGTCGGCATAAGAGGCGCTGCCTTGGCCAAACGGTGGCACCGGCAGCCCGGCCAGGGGGGCGCAGGCACGCAGGCTGAACTGGGTGGCGATGTCGATCTGCAGCCCCAGCGGCAGCATGTCGGGCACCAGCCGGGCCTGCAGGTCGCAGCCCTGGGCCGCACCCGCATCCACCATCCGGGCCAGTTGGCCGAGGTAGCGCTGGAAGACGGGGACCGAGGCGGCGTACATGGCTCAGCCTTGCAACAAGGTCTGCACGTAGCGCGTCACCCCCGTGTGCACGTCGGCAAACGCGTGGTCGCAGCCGGTGCTACGCAGGGCCGTCAGGTCGGCCTGGGTGTAGCACTGGTATTTGCCGCGCAGCGCGACGGGGAAGGGCACGTATTCGAGCAGGCCGGTGCTGGCGGCCTCTGCTAGGCTGGCAGGCTGGCTGTGCAGGGCATTCACGACAGCGTGGGCGATGTCGTTGAAGGGCTGGGCCTTACCGGTACCCAGGTTGAAAATGCCGGACTTTTCCGGGTGGTCAAAGAACCACAGGTTCACCGCCACCACGTCGTCGATGAACACAAAGTCGCGCATCTGCCCGCCCTGCGGGTAGCCGCCGTACTCGCCAAACAGCTTGACCTTGCCGTCTGCCTTGAACTGGTTGAACTGGTGGAACGCTACGCTGGCCATGCGGCCCTTGTGCTGCTCGCGCGGGCCGTAGACGTTGAAGTAGCGGAAACCCACCACCTGGTGCGGGTTGCGGTCGAACCCGCTGCCGCAGAGCAGGCGCATGCGCTGGTCGAACAGCAGCTTGGAGTAGCCGTAGACGTTGAGCGGGCGCTCGAACTCGGGCGTTTCGACAAACGATGCCGAGCCGCCGTAGGTGGCTGCCGACGAGGCGTACAGCAGGCGCGTGCCCTGGGCGTGGCAGGCATCGAACAGTTTGCAGGACAGCGTGTAGTTGTTGTCCATCATGTACTTGCCGTTCATTTCCATGGTGTCGCTGCAAGCGCCCTCGTGGAACACGGCCTCGACCTTGCCGTAGCCACCTTGGGCAAAGCGGTCGTAGAAGCTGTCGGCATCCACGTAGTCGGCGATCTGCAGGTCGGCCAAGTTGCGGTATTTGTCGCCCTGGGTCAGGTCATCCACCGCAATGATGTCGGTGATGCCGCGTGCGTTCAGGCCTTTGACGAGGTTGCTGCCAATGAAGCCAGCGGCTCCGGTGACGACGATGCGGGTCATGGGGTTTCCTTGGTGAAAAGTTCGTCATAGCTGACGGTGGCGGTGCCGAATTTGCCCACCACCACGCTGCCCGCCCGGTTGGCCAGCGGCATGGCTTCGCGCAGGCTTAGGCCCGCGGCCACCAGGGCGGCCATGGTGGCGATCACCGTGTCGCCCGCGCCGGTCACGTCAAACACTTCCAGGGCCTGGGCGCTGGCGTGCAGCTCGCCGGCGTCGTCATACAGCGTCATGCCTTCTTCGCTGCGGGTGACCAGCAGGGCTTCCAGCTTCAATTCCTTGCGCAGGTTTTGCGCCTTGGTGCGCAGCTGCTCCTCGCTGCTCCAACTGCCCACCACTTGCTGCAGCTCGGCGCGGTTGGGGGTGATGACACTGGCCTGGCTGTAGCGCGAATAGTCGCTTCCCTTGGGGTCGATCAAAATCTTTTTGCCGCTGGCCAGGGCCAGGGCAATCATGTCGCCCACATGGGCCAGCCCGCCCTTACCGTAGTCGGAAAACAGCACCGCCTGGTGTGTGGGCAGCAGGGTGGCGAAGGTAGCAGACTGCGAGGCCAGGATTTCGCTCTTGGGCGTGTTCTCGAAGTCGAGCCGTAGCAGCTGCTGCTGCCGACCAATCACGCGCAGCTTGACGGTGGTTTGCAGCTCCGCGTCGCGGCCAAAGTAGGGCCGGATGCCGGTCTGGGAGACCAGCTTTTCCAGCTTGTGGCTGGCATCGTCGTCGCCCACCACGGTCAGCAAGGAGGCCTGCGCGCCCAGCGACACGATGTTGTATGCCACATTGGCCGACGCGCCCATGCGCTCTTCTTCACGCGTGACGCGCACCACCGGCACCGGCGCTTCGGGGCTGATGCGGTCCACCGCGCCGTACCAGTAGCGGTCCAGCATGGCATCGCCGACCACCAGCACCTGGGCCTGGGCCATTTGGTCGCGGGAAAGAGTAGATAGTTTTGTCATAGTTCTTCTACGCGTCTTGCGGGGTAACTGTCCCAGGCCTGGCAGCCGGGGCATTGCCAAAAATGCTGTTTCGCCTCAAACCCGCAGGCGGCGCAGCGGTAGCGCTTCAAGGGGTTGGCGGCGTGGTCCAGGGCGCGCTGGATCTGGGGGTGGAACTCTTCATGCTCCAGCTTTTCCCCGGCAATCCAGCGGGCGGCGGCCACCAGGGATTGTTCGCGCTCCAGGTGCTGGATGTAGCGCATGCGCACGTCGGCCATGGGGGTGCCACTGCGCAGTTGCAGGGTCAGGATGGCTTCCAGCACATCCAGCGAGGCGCTGTGGGCGTAGCTGGCCTCTAGTAGCGCCAGGGCCGGGTCGGTGAGCCCGGCGGCGGTGGCGATGGTGGCCATCCGCTCTGCTACCAAAGGTATAGCTGCTGGCGCCGATTCAGCAAGCGCTACCAGGGTTTTAAACGCCTCATCCAGCTGGCCTGCCTGGTGCTGCAGGATGGCCAGGTCGATGCGCGGGCGGGCGGCCTGGGGGGCGACGGCGATAGCTTTTTCCAGCAGCCCCTGGGCGGCTTCGGGCTGGGCGGCGGCCTGTTCGCACAGGTAGTGCGACTGGCGGCCGCTGAAGCTGCCCTGGCCTGCAGATTCGAGCTTGTGGGCAATTTCGGACGCATCGAGCCAATCGCGCGAGCGTTCGTAGATGGACAGCAGGGCCAGGCGGCTTTGGGCTTCGTAGGCCGTGCCTTCAAGCTTGCGCAGGGCTTCCTCGGCGCGGTCGAGCAAACCGGCTTTCAAAAAGTCTTGCGCCAGAGCGTGTTGGGAGCGGTCGCGGTCGGAGGCGCTGAGGTCGCCGCGCGACAGCAGGTGTTCGTGCACGCGCACGGCGCGCTCGGTTTCGCCCCGGCGGCGGAACAGGTTGCCCAGGGCGAAGTGCAGCTCCGAGGTGTCGGGGTCTTTTTGCACGGCCTCGATGAAGGCATCGATGGCCTTGTCCTGCTGCTCGTTGAGCAGGTAGTTCAGGCCCTTGAAATAGGCCTTGGGGGCCAGGCGGTTGTCCAGGCGCAGCTGCCGAAAGTCCCAACGCGATGCCAGCCAGCCCAGTACAAAGGCAATCGGCAGGCCCAGCAAAATCCAACTGAGGTCAAAGTCCATGGGGTGGGGCGATGGGTTCCGTGCGGGGAGTGTCGGGGCTAGCGGGTGGCGGCAACGGCTGTTGTGCCTTTTTAGCAACCACGCGGTGCTTCCACCAGCGCGGCACCATACCCAGGATGCCCATGGCCAGTCCGGCGGCAAAGGCCGTCAGGATCAGCAGCACCATGGGCGCGCGCCATTGCGTGCCAAAGAAGAAATGCACTACCGCGTCTTGCTGGTTGTTTAGTGCAAATGCAAACAGGGTAAAAAAAATGGCTGCCTTAAGTAACCACTTAAGCAGCCGGACCAGATTCTTCATGGGTGTCCTCCATCGTCTGGGCATTCTAGCGATGCAAAAACCTCATTCGCGGGATTCGCGCAGTTCACGGGCCTCGATCTCGGCGGTGTGCAGGTCTACGGCTTCGCGCAGGGCTTTGCCGGGCTTGAAGTGGGGTACGCGCTTTTCGGGAATGGCCACGCTCTCGCCGCTGCGCGGGTTGCGGCCCATGCGCGGCGGGCGGCGGTTGATGGAGAAGCTGCCAAAGCCACGGATCTCGACCCGGTGCCCGCGCACCAGCGCATCCCCTACGGCATCCAGGATGGTCTTCACGGCGTGCTCGGCATCGCGGTGGGTCAGCTGGCTGAATCGGGCGGCCAGTTCTTCAACAAGGTCGGATCGGGTCATGGAAGGGGTATGGTTTCAAAAGGACTTGCGCAATGCACCCCGTGGATGGAGAACCTTGCGCAAACCCTGTTGGGTTATAAATAAAGCCGACCCGCTCGCCCCTGCGAGTCGGATCGGCTTGGCACTAGCCTAGATCAGCAACAAATTAATTGTTGTTATCCAGCTTGGCGCGCAGCAAAGCGCCCAGGCTGGTGGTGCCAGCGTTTTCGCGGGCCGAAGCTTGGCTCAGTGCAGCCATGGCTTCACCTTGGTCGGCAGCGTCCTTGGCCTTGATCGACAACTGGATGTTGCGGGTCTTGCGATCCACATTGACCACCACAGCGGTAACTTCGTCGCCTTCTTTCAGCACGTTACGTGCGTCTTCAACGCGGTCACGGCTGATTTCGGAAGCGCGCAGGTAACCGATGATGTCTTCACCCAGGTCGATTTCAGCGCCACGGGCATCCACGGTCTTGACCTTGCCGGTCACGATCTGGCCCTTGTCGTTGATGGTGGTGAAGGTGGTGAACGGATCGCTGTCGAGCTGTTTGATGCCCAAAGAGATGCGTTCGCGGTCCACGTCCACGGCCAACACGATGGCTTCGACTTCTTGGCCCTTCTTGTAGTTACGCACGGCGGCTTCGCCGGTTTCGTTCCACGAGAGGTCAGACAAATGCACCAGGCCGTCGATACCGGCAGCCAGACCCACGAACACGCCGAAGTCGGTGATCGACTTGATCGGGCCCTTGACGCGGTCGCCACGCTTGGTGTCTTGCGCGAATTCTTGCCATGGGTTGGCCTTGCACTGCTTCATGCCCAGGCTGATGCGGCGCTTGTCTTCGTCGATTTCCAGAACCATGACTTCGACTTCGTCGCCCAGCGAAACCAGCTTGGCGGGAGCGATGTTCTTGTTGGTCCAGTCCATTTCGGAAACGTGCACCAAGCCTTCGATGCCGGGTTCGAGTTCCACGAATGCACCGTAGTCGGCGATGTTGGTGATCTTGCCGAACAGACGGGTCGATTGTGGGTAGCGGCGGTTCACGCCCATCCATGGGTCGTCGCCCATTTGCTTCAGACCCAAGGACACACGGTTCTTTTCGGTGTCGAACTTGAGGATCTTGGCGGTGATTTCCTGACCAGCCGTCACCACTTCCGATGGGTGACGCACACGGCGCCATGCCATGTCGGTGATGTGCAGCAGGCCGTCAATGCCGCCCAGGTCCACGAACGCACCGTATTCGGTGATGTTCTTGACTACGCCGTGCACCACGGAACCTTCTTTCAGGGTTTCCATCAGTTTGGCGCGTTCTTCGCCCATCGACGCTTCGACCACAGCGCGGCGCGACAACACGACGTTGTTGCGCTTGCGGTCGAGCTTGATGACCTTGAATTCCATGGTCTTGTTCTCGTAGGGAGACAAGTCCTTGATGGGGCGGGTGTCGATCAGCGAACCGGGCAAGAATGCGCGGATGCCGTTGACCAGAACGGTCAGACCGCCCTTGACCTTGCCGGAGGTGGTGCCGGTAACGAATTCGCCGGATTCCAGGGATTTCTCCAGGGACATCCAGGAAGCCAGGCGTTTGGCGGTGTCACGGCTGACGATGGTGTCGCCGTAGCCGTTTTCGATCGCGACGATGGCAACCGAAATGAATTCGCCAACTTGGACTTCAACTTCGCCCTTGTCGGTCTTGAACTCTTCCAGCGGCACGTAGGCTTCGGATTTGAGGCCAGCGTTCACGACCACAAAGCTGTGTTCGATACGGATGACTTCGGCGGTGACGACTTCACCAATGCGCGTTTCCGTGCGGGTTAGCGATTCGGCAAAGAGGTCTGCAAATGATTCTGACATGGTTTTCCTAGTCCACAGCACAGGGTTGGCGGGTGCGGAATTGCACCTGCGTGAGGTTCTGGTGTGGCGGTTTGGCGGTCGAGGGACCACCGGGGTTACAGGGTTAAAAACCACTCGGCTGAAGCAGCAGAGTGGGCTGGTGCCGTTGGGTTATTTCAAACCAAACGGCTGCTTGCTTTGCCACCAGTCCAACACCTGGTCTACCGATGTTTCGATCGACATGTCAGAGTTGTCCAGCAGCAAGGCATCTTGTGCGGGCTTGAGTGGCGCAGCGACACGGGAAGAGTCCCGTGCGTCGCGCGCTTCCAAGTCATCGCGAAGGTCTTCGAGTGTAGTCGAAATTCCCTTTGAAATCAACTGCTCATACCGCCGCTCTGCACGTTTGGCGGCGGTGGCGGTCAGGTACACCTTCAAAGGGGCATCGGGGAAGATCACGGTGCCCATGTCGCGACCGTCGGCCACCAGTCCGGGCAGCCGCCGAAAGCTGTGCTGCAGGGCCACCAAGGCCAGCCGGACTGCGGGCAGGGCGGAGACTTTGGAGGCGTTCATTCCGGCTTCTTCGGTGCGGATGGCTTCCGACACGTCGGAGTCGCCGAGCCAGACCTTACCGTCCACAAAACGCACCGGCAGGGTTTGGGCCAGGGTGGCAATTGCGGCTTCGTCGGTGGTGGAAATGACCAGGCCTGCACGCAAGGCGGCCAGCGCGGTGATGCGGTACATCGCACCCGAGTCCAGAAAGTGGTAGCCCAGGCGAGCGGCCAGTGCGGCGGCCACCGTGCCTTTACCCGAGGCGGTGGGGCCGTCGATGCACAGCACAGGGATGTGGGCGGTAGCGGTGTGCGACAGCGCCAGCAAGGCCTCGAAGTAGTCGGGGAAGGTTTTGGCGACGCATTTCGGGTCTTCGATGCGCACCGGCAATTGGGCCGGGTTGAAGGCCGCGAGCGAGAAGCACATGGCCACCCGGTGGTCGTCGTAGGTGTGGATGCTGGCGGCTTTCCAATCGTAAACGGTCGCAGGCGGGGTAATGCGGAGGTAGTCCGCGCCTTCGTTCACCGTAGCCCCCAGTTTGCGCAGTTCGGTGGCCATGGCTGCGATACGGTCGGTTTCCTTGACGCGCCAGCTGGCGATGTTGCGCAGCGTGGTGCTGCCGTCGGCGTATAGCGCCATCACCGCCAGGGTCATGGCGGCATCGGGAATGTGGTTGCAGTCGAGGTCAATGGCTTTGAGCGGCCAGGTGCCCCGGCTAATTTCGAGCCAGTTCGGGCCGCTGGCGACCTGAGCGCCCATCTGCTCGGCCGCTTCGACAAAGCGGATATCGCCCTGGATGGACGCGGCACCCACACCTTCGATTCGAATCTTTGAGTCAAAAGTGCCAGTAGTGCTCGTAGCCACTGCGCCTAGTGCTATGAAATAGCTAGCGGACGAGGCGTCGGCCTCCACATGGATGTCGCCGGGCGACTGGTAGCGGCTGCCAGCCGGAATGGTGAAGCGGGCCCAGCCATCGCGTTGCACCGTGATGCCAAAGCGTGCCAGCAGGTTCAGCGTGATCTCGATGTAGGGCTTGGATATCAGCTCGCCCACCACGTCAATGACTACGTCTTGCTGGGCGACCAGCGGCAGGGCCATCAGCAGGGCGGTCAGGAACTGGCTGGACACATCGCCGCGTACGCGAATGGGCGCGTCCAGCTTCAGTTGGGGTTGGCCAATGCGCAGGGGCGGGTAGCCGTCTTGCCCGGTGTAGTCGATCTGGCAGCCGAGCTGGCGCAGGGCATCGACCAAGTCGCCAATGGGGCGCTCGTGCATGCGCGGTACGCCGTGCAGGCTGAAGTCGCCGCCCAACACGGCTAGCGCAGCGGTGAGCGGGCGGATGGCGGTGCCCGCGTTGCCCATGAACAGATCGGCCTGCGAAGCCGTCAATTGCCCGGCCAGCCCGTCGATCTCTACCGTGTTGCCATTCACGTGGTTGTGGCGGATGCCACAGCCCAGCGTGGCCAGCGCGGCCAGCATGACCTTGGTGTCGTCGGAATCCAACAGGTCGTGCACGCGGGTGGTGCCACCGCTCAGGGCGGCCAGCAGCAGTACGCGGTTAGAGATGCTTTTGGAGCCTGGCAGCACGACGGTGCCACTGGCGCTGTCGAGGGGGGGGAGGTCGAGAAAAGGGGTGGCAAACATCAGATGGAAATCAGATCTTGGGTTTCAAGGAGGCCATGCTCCAGTCGGCGCGGCTGTCGCTGGCGTGCTCCAGCATTTGCACCAGGCCGTCCACGTTGTTGCTGGTGAGCATGCTTTCCATGGTTTGCAGTGTTTTTTGGAAAATCTGCGACTGGGCCAGGACTTCCTCTTTGTTAGCCAGCAACACGTCGCGCCACATGTGCGGGTCGGATGCGGCGATGCGGGTGAAGTCGCGAAAACCCGGACCGGCCAGGGCCAGATATTCCTGCCCCTGCGGCTGGCTGACCAGGCCGTGCATCATGGCAAAGGCGATCAGGTGCGGCAGGTGGCTGACGGCGGCAAACGCCGCATCGTGCGATTCGGGGGTCATTTGCAGCACATTGCAGCCCAGCGCCGCCCATACCGCCTGGGCTTGGGCCAACTGGGCGGGCAGGGTGCGTTCGATGGGGGTCAGGATGACGTTTTTACCGCTGTACAGCAGCGGATCGGCAAACTCCACGCCGGACACCTCTTTTCCGGTGATCGGGTGGGCGGGCACAAAGGAGCCGACCTGCTCGCGCAGCGCCCGGCGGGCGGCATCCACCACATCGCGCTTGGTGGAGCCCACGTCCATCACCAGGGTGTTGGGGGTGATCAGGTGCTTGATGGCCTTGAAGGTGTTTTCGGTGGCGGCCACCGGCACGGCCAGTAGCACGATGTCGGCACCTGACACGGCCAGCAGGGCCGAGGGGGCTTCGATGTCGATCAC
Organism: Rhodoferax sp.; assembly: GCF_025354435.1. Classification (GTDB taxonomy): domain Bacteria; phylum Pseudomonadota; class Gammaproteobacteria; order Burkholderiales; family Burkholderiaceae_C; genus Rhodoferax_B. The sequence goes on along the minus strand of NZ_JANXMU010000087.1, from coordinate 5,246 downwards.
GCCGAGTTGGCGGGCCTTGCTGGTGGTGGAGGGCGACTTGCTGTAGCCTACTACGCGTTTCACCAGCCCGGCGTTTTTCATCGCCAGCGCAAACGAGCCACCCATCAGGCCGCAGCCTATCAGTCCGAGTTGTTCAAACATGGGCGCTGCTTTCAGGAGCCGACCGGGTAGGTGCCCAGTACCTTGAAGAAGGCGCACAGCGCGCGCAACTCTTGCAGCGCCTTGGCCACGTGGGGCTGCGAAGGGTGACCGTCCAGGTCGATGTAGAAGTAGTAGTCCCACTGGCCGGTGCGGGCGGGGCGGGATTCAAAGCGGGTCATGGACACGCCGTTGGTTTTCAGCGGCACCAGCAAATCGTGCATGGCACCCGGTTTGTTGGGCACCGACACCACCAGGCTGGTGCAGTCCTTGCCCGACGCGGGCGGCGTGGCCAGGGTCTGCGGCAGGCAGATGACGGCGAAGCGGGTGCGGTTGTAGGCATCGTCCTGTACCGCATGGGCCACGATGTGCAGGCCAAACTGGGAGGCGGCACGTTCGCTGGCCAGCGCGGCCCAGGCCGGATTCGTAGCTGCCAGGCGTGCGCCTTCGGCATTGCTGGACACGGCACGGCGCTCGGCGTGGGGCAGGTGCTGGGTCAGCCAGGCCTGGCACTGGGCCAGCGCCTGGGGGTGGGCCATGACCACGTCGATGTTGTCGCGTGAATTGGTTTGGCGCAGCAGGTTGTGCCGCACCAGCAGGCTAACTTCGCCCACCACATGCACCGGCGAGTGCAGGAATAGATCAAGCGAGCGGGCCACCACGCCTTCGGTGGAGTTCTCGATCGCGACCACGCCGTACTGCACTGTGCCGGCGGCGGTGGCGTGGAAGACTTCGTCGAAATTGGCGCAGTACAGGAGTTCGGCGGCGCTGCCAAAGAATTCGATGGCGGCTTGTTCGGTAAAGGTGCCTTCTGGGCCGAGCACGGCCACGCGCTGGGGTGCTTCCAGCGCCAGGCAGGCCGACATGATTTCGCGCCAGACGGCGGCCACATGCTGGTTTTTTAGCGGGCCAGGGTTGGACCGCTGGATTTTTTCGATCACCTGGGCCACGCGGTCGGGCCGGAAGAAGGGCGAGCCTTCGCGGCGCTTGATGTCGCCGACCTTTTCGGCCACTTCGGCACGGTGGTTCAGCAGGGTCAGCAGATCCTGGTCGATTTTGTCGATCTTGACCCGCAGGTCGGCCAGATCAGGGGTGGCGGTGGGCGGTGTTGCGGCAGTCATGGATCAGGCCTGGCTCTTTTCAAATGCGTGCATGTAGTCCACCAGCGCCTGTACACCCGCCAGCGGCATGGCGTTGTAGATGCTGGCCCGCATGCCGCCGACCGACTTGTGGCCCTTGAGCTGAAGCAAGCCGCGTGCCTTGGCACCTTCTAAGAATGCGTCGTTGCGGCTCTCGTCGCGCAGAAAGAAGGGCACGTTCATGCGCGAACGGCAGTCTGCATCCACCTTGTTGAAGTACAGCTGCGACTGGTCGATGGCGCGGTACAACAGCTCGGCCTTGGCGATGTTGCGGTGCTCCATCGCGGCAATGCCATGCAGATCACCTTCGGTTTGGTGTTTGAGCCACTGGAAGGTCAGTCCGGCGATGTAGATGGCGTAGGTGGGCGGCGTGTTGTACATCGACTGGTTGTCGGCCACCGTCTCGTAGTTGAAGGCGCTGGGGCAGACATCCAGGGCGTGGCCCAGCAGATCTTCGCGCACCACCACGACGGTCAGGCCGGCGGGGCCGAGGTTTTTTTGTGCGCCGCCAAAGGCCAGGCCGACCTTGCTCCAGTCCATGCCGCGCGAGGCCACGTGGGACGAGAAATCGACTACCAGTGGGGCTTTGCTGCCCAGAGCCTGTAGATCCGGCAGGGTTTGGAATTCCACGCCGTCGATGGTTTCATTGCCGCAGATGTGCACGTAGCGGGCATCGGCGCTCAGATTCCAGCTGGCCGGGTCGGGCAGGCGGGTGTAGCCGGTGGTTTCAGTGCTGGCGGCCGTCTGCACGCTGGCGTATTTGCGCGCCTCTTTTTGCGACTTCTGGCTCCAACTGCCGGTGACCACGCAATCGACCTTGCCGCCACGCGACAAATTCAGCGGCACGATGGCGTTTTCGCCCAGGCCACCGCCTTGCATGAACAGAATTTTGAACTCGGGCGGCACGGCCATCAAGGCGCGGAAGTCGGCCTTGGTTTGTGCGTAGATCGACAGGAATTCTTTGCCCCGGTGGCTCATTTCCATCACGCCCATGCCGCTGCCGTGCCAGTCCAGCATTTCGGCGGCGGCCTGGGTCAGGACTTCTTCAGGAATAGCGGCAGGGCCAGCGGAAAAATTGAAGGGGCGTGTCATGCAATTTCTTAAGGTTTTTAGGCCTCTAGCGCAGATTCCACCTGCGCTAGGTGCTACTAAATTGAGAGTATTGGCGGTTTTACGCTTCGGGGGTGCCGGGGGGTGTGTCGTCGGTGCCTGCATCGTCGCCGGTCTCACCCGCCTCATCCGCTTCGGTGGCGGCCACGATGGCATCGTTTTCCACAATCCGCTGCAGACCGCTGAGCTTGGAGCCTTCGTCCAGGCCGATCAGGGTCACGCCCTGGGTGGCACGGCCGAGTTCGCGGATTTCGCTGACGCGGGTGCGCACCAGCACGCCCTTGTCGGTAATCAGCATGATCTCGTCGTCGGCATGCACCAGGGTGGCGGCTACCACGCGGCCATTACGCTCACTTTGTTGAATGGCGATCATGCCCTTGGTGCCACGGCCATGGCGGGTGTATTCGGTGATGCTGGTGCGTTTGCCGTAGCCGTTCAGGGTGGCGGTAAGCACACTTTGCAGCTCGTCTTCGGCGACCAGCATGGCGATCACGCCCTGGCCTTCTTCCAGCATCATGCCGCGCACGCCGCGGGCGTTGCGGCCCATGGGGCGCACATCGTTTTCGTCAAAGCGCACGGCTTTGCCGCCGTCGCTGAACAGCATCACGTCGTGCTTGCCGTCGGTGAGGGCTGCGCCGATCAGGAAGTCGCCCGGGTCCAGGTCCACGGCGATGATGCCGGCCTTGCGTGGGTTGCTGAAGTCGGTCAGCGGGGTCTTTTTGACCGTGCCCATGCTGGTGGCCATGAAGACGTACTGGTCGGCAGGGAAGCTGCGCTTCTCACCGGTCAGGGCCAGCACGACGTTGATTTTTTCGCCTTCTTGCAGCGGGAACATGTTGACGATGGGGCGACCACGCGAGCCGCGCGAACCCTGTGGCACTTCCCAAACCTTCAGCCAGTACAGGCGGCCGCGGTTGCTGAAGCACAAGATGTAGTCGTGCGTGTTGGCAATGAAGAGCTGGTCGACCCAGTCGTCTTCTTTGGTGGCCGTGGCCTGCTTGCCGCGCCCGCCACGCTTTTGTGCCCGGTATTCGCTCAAAGGCTGGCTCTTGATATAGCCGCTGTGGGATAGCGTGACCACCATGTCGGTAGGGGTGATCAGGTCTTCGGTGCTGAGGTCGAACGCACTGTATTCCACCTGGCTGCGGCGTGCGCCCAGTTTGGTCTGGCCGAATTCCAGCTTGATGGCGGTGAGTTCTTCGCCAATGATGGCCGATACGCGCTCAGGCTTGGCCAGGATGTCCAGGAAGTCTTCGATCTCGGACATCACCTCTTTGTATTCGGCGACGATCTTGTCCTGCTCCAGCCCGGTCAGGCGTTGCAGACGCATCTGCAAAATTTCTTGCGCCTGCACTTCGGACAGGCGGTACAGGCCGTCGCTGCCCATGCCGAGTTCTTTTTCCAGGCCGTCGGGGCGGTAGTCGTCTACGTTGACCATACCGCCGTCGGCACGGGTGCGGGTGAGCATTTCGCGCACCAGTTTGCTGTCCCACGGGCGGGCCATCAGCTCGACCTTGGCCACTGGCGGCGTGGGGGCGTTGCGAATGATGGCGATGAAGTCGTCAATGTTCGCCAGCGCGACCGCCAGGCCTTCCAGCACATGACCGCGTTCGCGGGCCTTGCGCAGGTTGAATATGGTGCGGCGGGTCACTACCTCGCGGCGGTGCTCCAGGAAGACCTCGATCAGATCCTTTAGGTTGCACAGCTTGGGCTGGCCGTTGACCAGCGCCACCATGTTCATGCCGAAGGTGTCTTGCAGCTGGGTCTGCTTGTACAAATTGTTCAACACCACCTCGGGTACTTCGCCACGCTTGAGTTCGATCACCAGACGCATGCCGGACTTGTCGGACTCGTCCTGGATATGGCTGATGCCTTCGATCTTCTTCTCATGCACCAGCTCGGCCATGCGCTCTTGCAGGGTCTTCTTGTTGCACTGGTAGGGCAGTTCGTCGACGATGATGGCCTGGCGCTGGCCTTTGTCGATGTCTTCAAAGTGCACCTTGGCGCGCATCACCACGCGGCCACGGCCGGTGCGGTAGCCGTCTTTCACGCCATTGATGCCGTAGATGATGCCGGCCGTGGGGAAGTCGGGCGCGGGGATGATCTCCATCAGTTCGTCCACCGTAGCTTGCGGATTGCGCAGCAGGTGCAGGCAGCCGTCGACCACTTCGTTCAGGTTGTGCGGCGGGATGTTGGTGGCCATACCCACAGCAATGCCGGAGGAGCCGTTAATTAATAGATTAGGGAAGCGCGCGGGCATGACTAGCGGCTCTTGTTCGCTGCCGTCGTAATTGGGGCCGAAATCGACGGTTTCTTTGTCTAGGTCGGCCAGCAACTCGTGCGCGATCTTGGACATGCGGATTTCGGTGTACCGCATGGCGGCGGCGTTGTCGCCATCCACCGAACCGAAGTTGCCCTGGCCATCGACCAGCATATGGCGCAGGGAGAAGTCCTGCGCCATCCGAACGATGGTCTCATACACCGCGCTATCGCCGTGGGGGTGGTACTTACCAATCACGTCGCCCACGATACGGGCCGACTTCTTATAGGCACGGTTCCAGTCGTTATTGAGCTCGTGCATGGCAAATAGCACGCGCCGGTGCACCGGCTTGAGACCGTCACGCGCATCAGGGAGGGCGCGGCCCACAATCACGCTCATCGCGTAATCAAGGTAGCTCCGGCGCATTTCCTCTTCAAGACTGATGGGCAGGGTTTCTTTGGCGAACTGGGTCATGGGGTAATCTGTGCTGTGTCTGGGACAACCGGTGATTCTACGGCCCACAGGATGTCGCATGACGGCAACAATTTTGCGCAATGCGGACTTTTGCCCCTGTTTACCTCAACCGACTGGCTTGAATG
>NZ_JANXMU010000086.1 GCF_025354435.1 Rhodoferax sp. | reverse complement strand
GCGCAAAGTGGGCCCAAAGGCCCGCGAACCTAGCCCCAAGGGGTTAGAAAACGACTCGTTTTGGCCGGATTCGGCGCATTCTTGTTATCAGTACCCCGGAAGAGCCATTTTGAATGGCCTTGTTCAGCATTGCCTTAACGCCCAGGAGGGCGAAAGCCTGCTGGATGCGGCGGCCCGCGCGGGCCTGCTGTTGTCGCACCAATGCAAAACCGGTACCTGTGGGGCGTGCAAATCCCGCGTTGCCAGCGGCGACACCCAGATGTTGCTGCCCGATGCCCCTGCGCTCAGCCTGGACGAGGCCGCGCAAGGCTTGCGCTTGCTGTGCTGCACCAGTGCCACCAGCGCTGTGCAGGTGGAATGTGCCGAGATTCCGCATATTCCCGGCATCGAGGTGCGCAAGCTGCCGGTGCGCGTGGCCGCGATGGACCGGCTGGCCTCTGATGTGGTGCTCATGCAGCTGCAGCCGCCTGCAGGCCAGCATCTGCACTATGCCTGCGGCCAGTACGTCAACGTGCTGCTGCCAGGCAACCGGCGGCGCAGCTACTCGCTGGCCACGCCGCCCGGTGCCGACACGCTGGAGCTGCACATCCGCCACCTGCCCGGCGGCTTGTTCACCGACCAGGTGTTCGGCAAGCTCAAAGCCCGTGACGTGCTGCGCATCGAAGGCCCCTTCGGCACCTTTGGCATGCACACGCCCAGCGATGCACCGGCGATTCTGCTGGCCAGTGGCACCGGTTTTGCGCCCATCAAGGCACTGGTGGAGCAGCTGATGGCCACGGGCAGCCAGCGCCGCCTCCACCTTTACTGGGGCGGCCGCACGCGCCAGGATCTGTACCTGCACACCCTGTGCGAACAGTGGCAGCAGGCGCTGGCAGGCCGATTGCACTATGTGCCGGTGCTGTCCGATGCCACGGCAGCCGATGGCTGGACCGGCCGTACCGGCTTTGTGCACTAGGCCGTGATAAAGGACCACCCGGATCTGTCGGGCCACGAGGTCTATGCCTGCGGCGCACCGCCCATGGTCGATGCGGCCCGGTGCGACTTCGCCGTACAGTGCGGCATGCGCCCCACCGCCTTTTTTGCCGATGCTTTTGTAGCCCAACCCGATTGAGACACCATGACCTCTATTCCTGCTGACGTGCAGACCTATTACGACCGCCAGTACAACGCCCGTTTGTCTGTCCAGGACGTGGGCCTGGTGCTGGCGCAATACCGTGCCCAGAGCGCGCCGGTGCTGGCCTGGCCCCAGCGCGTAGCCGATCAGCCGTACGGCGACAGCCCCACCGAGCTGCTGGACATTTACCCGGCCAAGGTGGCCAACGCCCCGGTCTTCGTCTTCATCCACGGGGGCTACTGGCGCGCCCTGACCAAGGAAGATTCGGCCTGCGTGGTACCCGCGCTGCATGCGGCCGGTGTCACCGTGGTGGTGGTGGATTACGACCTGATGCCCGCCGCCTCGCTAGACCACATCGTGGACCAGGTGCGCAAGGCCACCGCCTGGGTGTTCCACCACATTGCGCGTTACGGCGGTGACCCGCAGCGCATCCATGTATCGGGCAGTTCGGCGGGTGGCCATCTGGCGGGCATGCTGGTCACGGGGGCCTGGCACGCCGACTACCAGGTGCCGAAAAAGGTGGTGAAGGGTGCCGTGCTGCTCAGCGGCCTGTTCGACCTGCAGCCGCTGACGGTGCTGCTGCCCAATACCTGGATGCAGATGGACGAAGCCTGCGCCATGCGCAACAGCCCGCGTTTCGCCATTCCACCGGCAGGGTCCCCGCAGGCGGGCAAAATTCTGGTCTGCTGCGGCGAGTATGAGAGTACCGAGTTCAAACGCCAGTCCACCGACTTTCTGGCCGCCTGGAAGGCCCGCTGCCTGCCCGGCGACTGGGTAGAGACCCCTGGCACCAACCATTTCGACATCGTGCTGACCCTGGCTGATAGCGGATCGCCTTTGTTCGCGGCGACTCTGCAGCTGCTGCAGAGCTGATTACTCCTTATTTAATAGCAACTTGTGTAGGTGGCGTATGCGCTGGAGGCTGTTTTTTCTTGAGTTTTATGGGCCCGGCCATGCAGCATGATTTCGGCTGCGGTAACTGCCGGTCGCCCCCAAGATGGGGGCTGCTACACCTGTTGCGGTACAATTCTGCAACGCGGCAGCCTTAAAACTGCCAGTAGAAACAACAGCTTACGGGTGCCTGGGCAAGTCCCGTCCACCCTGCCGCAATGGAAAAAGCCTTCTAGTTCGCAAGAATTAGAAGGCTTTTTGCTTGGTGACATTATTTTGAGATATCCCAGGGACACCTGCATGACAGACACCACGGAAACCACGCTTCTTACAGCGCCTAATTACCCCGCAGACAGCTTGCTGGTCGAGTCGCTCGACATCGAAGCCCAGGGCGTGGCCCACAAACCCGATGGCAAAGTCGTGTTCATCAAGGGCGCGCTGCCGTTCGAGGTGGTTACGGCCAATATCAACCGCAAAAAAGCCAGCTTTGAGCAGGCCACCGTGGGGGCCATCCACCGCGAGTCGTCCCAGCGCGTGCGGCCCGGTTGCCCGCACTTTGGTTTACACGAAGGCGCGTGCGGCGGCTGCAAGATGCAGCATTTGCATGTGGGCGCGCAGGTGGCCATCAAGCAACGGGTGCTGGAAGACAACCTCTGGCACCTGGGCAAGCTGAAGGCCGACAATATTTTGCGTCCCATCGAGGGCCCGGCCTGGGCCTACTGCTACCGGGCGCGGCTGTCGGTGCGCTATGTGCGCAAAAAAGGCGAGGTGCTGGTGGGCTTCCACGAGCGCAAGAGCGGCTATGTGGCCGATATGAAGGTCTGCCTGGTGCTGCCGCCGTACGTCAGCGCCTTGCTGCTGCCACTGCGGGCCTTGATTGGCGGCATGGACGCGCGCGAAACCCTGCCGCAGATCGAGCTGGCCTGCGGCGACACGGTGACGGCCATGGTCCTGCGCCACATGGAGGCCCTGAGCGCGGGCGATCTGGCGCAATTACGGGCGTTTGGCACTCTGCACAATGTGCAGTGGTGGCTACAGCCCAAAGGGCCGGACACTATCCATTTGCTGGAGGAGGGCGGCGAGCAGTTGGCCTACGCCTTGCCCGAATTCGGCATCACCATGCCCTTCAAACCCACCGATTTCACCCAGGTGAACCCGCAGATCAACCGCGTGCTGGTGGTGCGGGCGCTGCGTTTGCTGGAAGTGCAAAAGACCGAGCGCGTGATCGACTGGTTCTGTGGCCTGGGCAACTTCACCCTGCCGCTGGCCACTCTGGCGGGCGAGGTGCTGGGCATCGAAGGCAGTGAAGCCCTGGTGGCCCGCTCGCGCGAGAATTACAAGCTAAATCAGGCGCTAGCGTATGAATCGTCTGCGCTGGCAGCTACGAAGTTTGTAGCGCGCAACCTGTTCGAGATGACCCCCGAGGTGCTGATGGCCGACGGCAGCGCCAACAAATGGTTGATCGACCCACCGCGCGAAGGTGCTTTTGCGCTGGTGCAGGCCTTGGCCGCTTTGCACCAGGACCCAGCGCTGCGCCAGGGCTGGACACCGCCGACACGCATCGTTTACGTCAGCTGCAACCCGGCTACCCTGGCGCGGGATGCCGCACTGCTGGTGTACCAGGCGGGATACAGGTGCTCCGCAGCGGGCGTCGTCAACATGTTTCCGCACACCGCCCATGTCGAAAGTATTGCGGTGTTCGACTTAGAACTTGTCCGTAAATAATCTGGGGTCGCGACTTTGAGTTAGTCGGCGTTTGATTTGGCGGCGGTTTTTTCTACCGGTCGCGGTGACGTTATGGTCACATCGGGCTTCGAAGTTGTCTCGGCTGCGGCCTTGCCTTTGAGCGGAGCCTTCGGTTTTTTCTCTTCGATGATTACTTCCTCAGGTTCGCGGACCTTCGCTTCTTTTGTCTCTTTGGGCGCTAAGCCTTCGATCTTGTTCTCGCGCATGTATTGGTCCATCTCCTTCCATCCCTCGAAGATGGAGGTCTTTGCCGCTTTCTCATTAAGCCCGTAGCAGTCTTCGATTCCGCGCAAGGCATGGCGGCAGGCCGCTCCTATTGCTTTTCCATCGGCGTCCCGTTGTGCGATCCTGGGATCCGGTCCCAAACCGGGTATCTCGCACCCAGCCAGAAGCAATATGAGCGCGGCAAATAAGAGGCGAAATTTCATCGAGCGGAAGAAGCGTGTCCGTAATTATCGGCAGATTGCGCTTTTTGTTGAAGTGGTGCAGTTGGATCAAGCAAAGAAAAAGGCCCGGTTCAGGGCCTTTTTCCGGGA
>NZ_JANXMU010000085.1 GCF_025354435.1 Rhodoferax sp. | reverse complement strand
GCGCAAAGTGGGCCCAAAGGCCCGCGAACCTAGCCCCAAGGGGTTAGAAAACGACTCGTTTTGGCCGGATTCGGCGCATTCTTGTTATCAGTACCCCGGAAGAGCCATTTTGAATGGCCTTGTTCAGCATTGCCTTAAGTTACATTGCGGTGCAATTTAACTTGGAAACGCCATGCCCTCCTTCATTTCCAACCTTTCGGTTGCCAAGCGATTAGGCTTGGGTTTTGCCCTCGTTCTGGCTCTTTCTGTGGCCATCATTGTGGTCAGCATTACGCGGCTGAATGCGGTGGCAGAGGCTGCCCAGTACATGGTGGCCAGTCCCATCAAAACCGAGCGCATCGTCAGCGACTGGTACCGCAACATCCACACCGGCGTTCGCCGAACGGGTGCCATTGCCAAGAGCAACGACCCGGCCATGGCCACTTTCTTTGCCGAAGACCAGGCCGCATCGTCCAAATCTTCCAGCGAATACCAAAAAATGGTGGAAGCGTTGATGGACACCGAGCAGGAAAAAACCCTCTTCAAGCAGATATCGGAAGAGCGCAAAGCCTACATCGCCGTGCGAGACAGCATCCTGGAGCTGAAAAAAGAAGGCAAGACCGAAGAAGCCAGCCAGCTGCTGGACCAAAAATTCACCCCCAACTCCAAAAACTACATAGCCAAGATGGAAGAGCTGCTGAACTACCAGCGCCAGGACATCGACAACCAGGCCAAGCTCATCCAGGACAACTTCGCGGCCAGCCGCAACCTGATGGTGGTGCTGGGAATCATCAGCCTGGTGTTGAGTGCTGTTGTGGCCTGGCTGCTGTCGGGCTCCATCACCGGGCCTTTGGCCCAGGCCAGCGCCGTTGCCCGCCAGGTGGCATCGGGCGACCTGACCGCCCGCGTTGACAACCAGCGCACCGACGAACTGGGCGAACTCCTGTCTAGCCTGCAGACCATGCAGACCAGCCTGGTGCAGGTGGTGTCGAACGTGCGCTCCGGCTCGGAAAGCGTCTCCACCGCCAGTGCCGAAATTGCCGAGGGCAACAACGACCTGAGCGCCCGCACCGAAAGCCAGGCCAGCGCCCTGGAGAAAACCGCGGCGTCGATGGAAGAACTCAGCTCCACCGTCAAGCAAAACGCCGACAACGCCCGCCAGGCCAACCAGTTGGCCCTGAGCGCCTCCAGCGTCGCCATTCAGGGCGGCCAAGTCGTGGGCCAAGTGGTCGAGACCATGAAGGGCATTAACGAATCCTCGCGCAAGATCTCGGACATCATCCAGGTGATCGACGGCATTGCCTTCCAGACCAACATCCTCGCGCTGAATGCTGCGGTCGAAGCCGCCCGCGCGGGCGAACAGGGCCGCGGGTTTGCCGTGGTGGCCAGCGAAGTGCGCAGCCTGGCCGGACGCTCGGCCCAGGCCGCCAAGGAAATTAAGAGCCTGATCGGTGCCAGCGTCGAGCGGGTCGAACAAGGCAGTTTGCTGGTGGACCAGGCGGGCGTGACCATGACCGAAGTGGTCAGCTCCATCCGCCGGGTGACCGACATCATGGGCGAGATCAGCGCCGCCAGCAACGAACAGTCGCTGGGCGTGGCCCAGATCGGCGAAGCCGTGACCCAGATGGACCAGGCCACCCAGCAAAACGCTGCCCTGGTCGAGGAAATGGCCGCAGCCGCCAGCAGCCTGCGCAACCAGGCCCATGACCTGGTGCAGGTCGTCGCCGTGTTCAACCTGGGCGCCCAGGGGGGCCCGCAGAATCTGTCGCTGGGCATGCACCGCTAAGCGGGAACCTTTCTCTCCGCCCGGTATCATCTTCCCATGCGTCGCCTTTTCCTCATCTTCATGATTGCCTTGCTGCCTTTGCGCGGCTGGGCGGGCGAGGTGATGGCGATGGACATGTTGGCGCAGCATACCCCTGCTATACAAAAAGTAGCTGCTCACGCTCACCAGGCGAGCACAAGCAGCACTTTTGATATGGAAATGCAGGCCGACTGCCATGAGGCCTCAGAGGCCACACCGTCTGATGGCGGTACCTCTCACTGCGGCACCTGCCCGCTGTGCCAGATGTGCCACACCGTGGCCGCCCCCGCACCGTTCGAAGCCCTACCCACCTTCTGGCTGCCCCATGCGCAGCCCACCACCGGCCCCGCCCGGTTCGCCAGCGCACCCGCCGCGTTTGCGCTGAAGCCACCGATTTCCTGAACGTCCTAGCCGTAGTCCGTCTGCAATCTGCCTGAACCGGCAGCGTTGCGGATACCGCTTGCACCGTTCAGGAGATTATTTTGAGAACCCTATTTTTAAGCGCCGGTGCGCTGCTATGTGCAGCCACGTGGGCGCAGAGTGCCGCCGATCCCTCGGTGCGCGTACCCACAGTCACCTACCGCTCGGTGTTTGCCGACACCTCCATCGGGGTGGAAACCCAGTCGCTGGACTGGAAGCGCGCCCATGCCGAGGTGGCCCAGTTCCCGCGCGGCCATGTAGATGTGTTGAAGTGGGAACGGGCCCAGCCCGCCCAAAATCCCCAGGTTGCCAAATGAGCCGCCGCTTGAAAACCACCGGCATGGCGTTGGCCCTGCTGGCGCTGACCGGCTGCGCCACGCTCTCGCCCGACGGCGACCTGGGCGCGGTGCAACAGCTCACCCAAGGCAAAACCAGTGGTGTCAACGCGCAGCTAAAACCTGACCCGCTAGCCATTGCCGACCTGCTGGCCCAGCCGCTGAGCGCCGAGGCTGCGGTGCGCATCGCCCTGCTGAACAGCCCGCAATTGCAGGGCTCACTGGCCGCCTTGGGCGTGAGCGACGCAGACCGCGTGCAAATGGGCCGCCTGCCCAACCCGCACTTCGCCATTGGCCGCTTCACCGAAGGCGACACGCACGAGATCGAACGCATGCTCAGCTTCAACGTGCTCGGGCTGCTGGCCCTGCCCTGGCGCGCCCAGTGGCAAGGCCAGCAGCACGCAATGGCCCAGTTGCAGGCTGCGCAAGACGTGGTGCGGCTGGCAGCCGACACCCGCAAGGCCTGGATCACCGCCGTGGCCGCCCAGCAAAGCGCCCGGTACCTGCGCGACGTGAAGGAGGCTGCCGAGGCCGGTGCCGAGCTGGCACGGCGCATGGCCCGGGTGGGCAACTGGAGCCGCCTGGAGCAGGCCCGCGAACAATTGCTGCTGGCAGAAGCCACCGCGCAGCTCGCCCGTGCCCAGAACGTCGCCTTCAGCACCCGTGAAAAACTCACCCGGCTGATGGGTCTGTGGGGGGCGCAAACCGGCTTTGTGCTGGCCGACCGCTTGCCCGACCTGCCCAAGGCCGCCACCGAGATGACCGATATCGAAGCCCGGGCTCTGCGCGAGCGGCTGGATGTGCGCGCCGCCGTGGCCCGCAACGGCACTATCGCCCGGCAAGAAGGCTTTGACAAGGTGGAGGGCTATTTCGACGGCCTGGCACTCAGTTATACCCGCAACACCAGCTTCGATAACGCAGCAGGCAGCAAATCCGCCAAGCGCGGCTGGGAGCTGGAGCTGCCCTTGCCCCTGTTCGACTGGGGCGGCGCCCGCCATGCCCGCTCCAAGGCGGTGTATCTGCAATCGACGGCCCAGGTGCGTGCCGTGGCCATCCAGGCCCGCTCCGAGGCGCGCGAGGCCTATTTGGGCTACCACACCGCGTTTGACCTGGCGGTGCACTACCGCGACGAGATCGTGCCGCTGCGCAAGTTCATCAACGACGAACTGGTGCTGCGCTACAGCGGCATGCTGGCCAGCGTGTGGGAGCTGCTGGCCGACACGCGCCAGCACAGTTTGAGCGTGAACAGCGCCATCGAAGCCCAGCGTGACTTCTGGCTGGCCGAGGCCGATTTGCAAACCGCGTTGACCGGCACCTCGCCTGGCGCGCTGGCATCCCTCTCGTCAGGCGCAGCCGCCGACACCGCAACCACCCAAGGACATTGACATGGACCGCAGAACTTTTTTCAGCGGCGCTGTGCTGGCCGCCAGCGTCAGCAAAGTGGCCCTGGCTGCCCTGCCCGAGCCGGTGATCGCCACCACCCCCGCCACCGCCCCGCCGCTCATCCCGACGACAGGCCGCCCCTACAACCCGGTGGTCACCTTGAATGGCTGGACCTGCCCCTGGCGCATGAACGCCGGGGTGAAAGAATTTCACCTGGTGGCCGAGCCCGTGGTGCGCGAAATCGCCCCCGGCATGCAGGCCAGGCTGTGGGGCTACAACGGCCAGTCGCCCGGCCCCACCATCGAGGTGGTGGAAGGCGACCGCGTGCGCATCTTCGTCACCAACCGCCTGCCCGAGCACACGACCATCCACTGGCACGGCCAGCGCCTGCCCAACGGCATGGACGGCGTGGGCGGGCTCACCCAGCCGCAGATCCCGGTGGGCAAGACTTTCGTGTACGAATTTGTGGCGCGCCGCCCCGGCACCTTCATGTACCACCCGCACGCCGATGAAATGGTGCAAATGGCCATGGGCATGATGGGCTTCTGGGTGACGCATCCCAAAGCCAAAACGCCTTTGGTTGCCGAAGTGCAGCGCGACTTCTGCTTTTTGCTCAACTCCTACGACATCAGCCCCGGCAGCACCACGCCCCGGCCCAACACCATGCTGGACCAGAACCTGTGGACCTGGAACAGCCGGGCCTTCCCTGGCATCGACACGCTCAACGTGCGCCAGGGGGACCAGGTGCGCATCCGCGTGGGCAACCTCACCATGACCAACCACCCCATCCACCTGCACGGCCACGAATTTGTGGTCACCGGCACCGACGGCGGCCCGGTGCCCCCCAGCGCCCGCTGGCCCGAGGTGACCACCGACATCGCCGTGGGCCAGATGCGGCAGATCGAGTTTGTGGCCGACGAGCCCGGCGACTGGGCCCTGCATTGCCACAAAAGCCACCACACCATGAACCCCATGGGCCACACCGTCCCCAACATGATTGGCGTGGACCACCGGGGCTTGGTGCAAAAGATCCAGAAACTGGTGCCCGACTACATGCTGATGGGCGAGCGCGGCATGGCCGACATGGGCGAGATGCAAATGCCCATTCCCGACCAGACCCTGCCCATGATGAGCGGCGCCGGGCCGTATGGCCCTATCGAGATGGGCGGCATGTTCACCACCCTCAAGGTGCGCAAGGACCAGAAGCCGGGCGACTACAGCGACCCGGGTGCGTACCAGCAACCACCGGGCACGCGGGCGTTTGAGTGGACGGGCAGCTTGGCCGAACCTGCACGCCCTGCAGCCGTCGCCCCGACCGATGCTGTGCAAGTGCACAAACCGGGCGCACACAGCGGGCACTGAATGCTTCTGCTACCAAAAAAATAGCTACTTACGCCCATGGAATGAGCGCAAGCGCCCGATTTTCTTTAAATTTTGAACCCTGAAAACACACCATGCAAAAAACCACCCTCTCCCTGATTTCCGCCCTGCTCGCCACTGCCAGCGCCTTGGCCTGGGCCCACGGCGACGCCATCCACGCAAAAGCCGCTGGCCCCGTAAAAATAGAGCAAAAAGCCTGGGGCATTGCAGGCAACCCGAAAAAGGTCAATCGCACTATCACCTTCACCATGACCGATGCCATGCGCTTCGACCCCAGCCAGATCACGGTCAAGCAAGGCGAAACCATCCGGTTCGTCATCAAAAATGGCGGCGGCATGTTGCACGAAATGGTCATCGGCACCCCCCAGGATCTGGACGAGCACGCCGCGCTGATGGTCAAGTTTCCCAACATGGAGCACGACGAGCCGTATATGGCCCACGTGGGCGCAGGCAAAACCAGCGAGATCGTCTGGAACTTCAACCAGGCCGGCAGCTTTGACTTTGCCTGCCTGATCGCCGGGCACTACCAGGCCGGCATGCGCGGCAAGATCACCGTCGCGGCCCAATAAACCCAAGGACAGACCATGCGTACCACCTTCCTCAAAGCCTTCGGCATCGCCGCCATCAGCACCGCCGCCCTGGCTCAGGCCACCCTGCCCTACACCGACGGCGAAGTCCGCAAGGTCGACCTGTCGGCCCAAAAGATCACCCTCAAACACGGCGAGATCAAGAACCTGGACATGCCGCCCATGAGCATGGTGTTCCAGGTCAAAAACTCGGCGCTGCTGGAGAAAGTCAAAGCCGGGGACAAGGTAAGGTTTGTCGCCGAGCAGATCGGTGGCGCGCTGGTGGTGACCGACTTGCAGTCAGTGCCTTAGTGCAAATCCGCCGCCAGCGTCTCAATGATCGGGCACGGCAGCTCCTTGCCCGTGTGTTCGCAGCTATCGATCAGATGCGACAGTGCCTGCTGCATGCGCTGCAAGTCGGCCAGCCGGGTGCGGATCTCGTCCAGCCGCTGGCCCGCAATCTGGCGGATGGCATGGCGGTCCAGGCCATCTTCCAGCGACAGCAGCTCGGCCACCTCGCCCAGCGAGAAGCCCAGCTCCTGCGCCCGCTTGATGAAGCGGATGCGCTGGCCCAGCGCCGCCGGGTAGTAGCGGTAAGCCCCGCGCGCCTCGGGCACCGGCAGCAGGCCGCGTTGCTGGTAGTAGCGGATGGTTTCTACCCCCACCCCGGCGGCTTTCGCCAGCTTGCCGATGGTCAGGGTGGTAGTTGCAGTAGTTTGCATAGATATTTTGAAAAACGCTTGACTCTGGGGTTGACTACGGAGTTTATGCTCCATCCATAGAGTTTGCAAAGGAGCCTCCATGAAAGACCCGGTCTGTGGCATGACTGTGACCGAAAAGTCTGCCCATGCTCATCCCTACTTGGGTCATAGCTACTATTTTTGTAGTGCGGGCTGCAAAACCAAGTTTGTGGCCAATCCGCAGAAATACCTGGCCCCCCCAGAACCCAGCCCAGCCCCAGCGGTGGCCGGGGCCACCTACAATTGCCCCATGCACCCCGAGGTGCGGCAAGGCCACCCGGGCAGTTGCCCAAAGTGCGGCATGGCGCTGGAGCCGGAAATGCCCAGCCTGGACGAGGCCGAAAACCCCGAGCTGGTGGACTTTCGCCGCCGCTTCTGGTGGACCTTGCCGCTCAGCACCACGGTGATGCTGCTGGCCATGCTGGGCCACCGCCTGCAATGGTTCGACATGCAGGTGCAAAGCTGGATCGAACTGGCCTTGAGCCTGCCGGTGGTGCTCTGGGCGGGTGCGCCGTTTTTTGTGCGTGGCTGGCAGTCGCTGCGCCACCGCAGCCCGAATATGTGGGCCTTGATCAGCCTGGGTACAGGCGCGGCTTTTGTTTACAGCCTGGTGGCCACACTGGCACCGCAGGTGTTTCCGGCATCGTTCATGTCCATGGGCCGGGTGGCGGTGTACTTTGAAGCGGCGGCGACGATCATTTCGCTCACCCTACTGGGCCAGTTGCTGGAGCTCAAGGCCCGCTCACAGACCTCGGCGGCCATCAAGTCCCTGCTGGGTCTGGCGCCCAAAACCGCCCGCCGCATCGCCGACGACGGTAGCGAAGCCGACATTCCGCTGACCCACGTGCACATCGCCGATCGCCTGCGGGTGCGCCCTGGCGAAAAAGTGCCGGTGGACGGTTTGGTGCTGGACGGCAGCAGCGCGGTAGACGAATCCATGCTCACCGGCGAGCCCATGCCCGTGAGCAAGCGCAGCGGCGACAAGCTGATCGGCGCCACGCTCAACACCACGGGGGCCCTCACCATGCAGGCCGAGCGGGTGGGCTCCGGCACCATGCTGGCGCAGATCGTGCAAATGGTGGTGCAGGCCCAGCGCTCCAAAGCGCCGATGCAGCGCATGGCCGACACGGTGGCGGGCTATTTTGTGGGTGCGGTGGTGTCCATCGCCTTGCTGACGCTGGTGGCCTGGGGTATTTTTGGCCCCGCGCCCAGCTGGAGCTACGGTCTGATCAACGCGGTGGCGGTACTTATCATCGCCTGCCCTTGCGCTCTGGGCCTGGCCACACCCATGTCCATCATGGTGGCCACCGGGCGCGGGGCCACCCAGGGCGTGTTGTTCCGCGATGCTGCGGCCATTGAAAATTTTCGCCAGATTGACACCTTGATCGTCGATAAAACCGGCACGCTGACCGAAGGCAAGCCGGTATTCCACAGCGCGCTGGCCCTGCCGGGCTTCGATACCGACGGCGTGCTACGCCTGGCCGCCAGCCTGGACCAGGGCAGCGAACACCCGCTGGCCGATGCCATCGTGCGGGCCGCCCGCGACAAAAGCCTGGCCTTGGCACCCGTGGAGGGCTTTACATCGGCCAGTGGCATTGGCGTGCAAGGCCAGGTGGACGGGCATGCGCTGGCGTTGGGCAATACCGTGCTGCTACAGCAAATGGGCATCTCGGTGGCCGCGCTGGAGGCGCAGGCCGAAACCTTGCGCCGTGGCGGTGCCAGCGTGATCTACCTGGCGGTGGATGGCCAATTAGCCGGCATGCTGGCCGTAGCCGACCCCATCAAGGCCAGCACCGCCGAAGCCCTGGCCGCTTTGACCGCTGCAGGCATTCGCATCGTAATGGCCACCGGCGACGGCGTGGGCACCGCGCAGGCGGTGGCCCAGCAGCTCGGCATTTCCGAGGTGTACGGTGAAGTCAAACCCGCTGACAAGCTGGCCCTGGTGGTTAGGTTGCAAAAAGAGGGCCGCAAGGTGGCCATGGCGGGCGACGGCATCAACGATGCACCGGCGCTGGCCCAGGCCGATGTAGGCATCGCCATGGGCACCGGCACCGATGTGGCCATGCATAGCGCCCAGGTCACCCTGGTGAAGGGCGATCTGCGCGGAATTGCCACGGCACGGGCCTTGTCCCAGGCCACCATGGCCAATATGCGGCAGAACCTGGGCTTTGCCTTTGTCTACAACGCGCTGGGCGTGCCGCTGGCCGCGGGCGTGCTGTTTCCCTGGACCGGCTGGCTACTGTCGCCCATGGTGGCAGCCCTGGCCATGAGCCTGAGCTCGGCATCGGTCATCACCAATGCCTTGCGACTGCGCCACGCCAAGCTGAAAACCGATACCCTTTAGACATCTGGAGTGAACCGACCATGACTACTTTTGAAATCACCGGCATGACCTGCGGTGGCTGCGTCAAGCGCGTGCAAGCCAAGCTGGAAGCCGTCGCCCCTGGCGTGCAGATTCAATTGACACCGCCGCTGGCCACGGTGCCGGGCCCTATGGATGTGGCAGCCCTGCAAGCCGCGTTGGCGGGCAGCCACTACAGCGTGATCGCACCCGCGGTGGTGGCACCACCGCCGCCTGCCATCACGCCCAGTTGGTTCGCCACCTACCGCCCCTTGCTGCTGATAGCGGCCTACATCCTGGGTGCCGGCCTGCTGGTGCAGGGCGCGCAGCTTAGCGGCATGGAAACCATGCGCTATTTCATGGCCGGGTTCTTTTTGGTGTTCTCGTTCTTCAAGCTGCTGGACGTGGCCGCATTTGCCGATGCGTACGCGGGCTATGACCTGCTGGCACGGCGCTGGCGGCCGTGGGGATTCATCTACCCGTTTGTGGAGCTGGCGCTGGGCGCGGCCTACCTGGCCCACTTCCAGCCAGTGCTGACCAATGCGGTGACGCTGGTGGTGATGGGCTTCTCGGCCATCGGCGTGATCAGTGCAGTGCTGGACAAGCGCAGCATCCGCTGTGCCTGCCTGGGCACGGTGTTCCAACTGCCCATGTCCACCGTGACCATCATCGAAGACGTGGGCATGGTGGCCATGGCGGCTATCGCGCTGGCGATGTAGTTACCAGGTGCTTACCAGGTGCCTTTGGGCTTATGGGCCCGCACCGCGCTGGACACCATCTCCACCGTGGCTGGACGGTTGGCCTTCTGGGCGAAGTCGATGGCCGTGAGGTTCTTCTGGTTCTTCAACAGCGGGTCGGCGCCTTCGTCCAGCAGCAGCTTGACGGCATCGTCGCTGCCGTACTGCGCGGCCATCATCAGCGGGGTGCTGCCGTTGGGCGAGGCCGCGTCAATGTAGGCAAAGTTCTCCAGCAGCAGGCGCATCACGTCCAGGTGGCCCCGGGTGGCGGCGTAGTGCAGCGGGGTCCAGCCGGTTTTGTTGACATCCGCGCCCTTGGCGATGAGCTGGGTGCAGATGCTCAGCTGTCCCGCCAGCGCCGCAATCATCAGCGGGCTTTCGTCCTGCGCGGTGCGGGTCTCGGTCTGGATGCCCGGCCAGGCCAGCAAGGCTTTGGCGGCGTTGAAGTTCTCGCCTTTCAGCGCCAAGTAGAGGCCCGAGCGGCCCTGCGCATCGGTGGTGTTGCCGTCAAAACCACGTTGCAGCAGCGACTGGATGCTGCCCGCGTTGTCGCGCTGGATGGCGGTAAAGAAGTCGTCAAACGAACCAGCTTGCGCAGCACTAAACCCCATTAAAACAACAAGGTAGGCGATTTTCTTAAAGTGTTTTATCACGCCAGAACTCCGCGAAACAGGCGGTCAAAATTGGCATTGGTGGTGTGCGCTACCTCTTCCACTGATAGCTTCTTGATGTCTGCCACCTGCTTGGCCACATACGGCACGTAGGCCGGTGTGTTGGTCTTGCCGCGGAATGGCATGGGCGCAAGGTAGGGGCTGTCGGTCTCGATCAGCAGGCGGTCCATGGGCACAAAGGCGGCCACGTCGCGGATGTCCTGGGCGGTCTTGAAAGTCAAAATGCCCGAGAAGGAGATGTAAAAACCCAGGTCCAGCGCGGCGCGGGCCACGGCCTGGGTTTCGGTGAAGCAGTGGAACACGCCGCCCGCGCTGCCCGGGGAGCCGTCTTCGCCCTCCTCGCGCAGGATGGCGATGGTGTCATCGGACGCGCTGCGGGTGTGGATCACCAAAGGCTTGTCCACCTGGCGGGCGGCGCGGATGTGGGTGCGAAAGCGGTTGCGCTGCCATTCCATATCGGCCACCGTGCGCTCGCCCAGGCGGTAGTAGTCCAGCCCGGTTTCGCCAATGGCGACCACACGGGGCAAGGCCGAGCGCTGCAGCAAATCCTCCAGCGTGGGCTCTTGCACGTCGTCGTTGTCGGGGTGCACGCCCACGGTGGCCCAAAAGTTGTCATAGCCGGTGGCCAGAGCGTGCACGTCGGCAAACTCTTCGAGCGTAGTGCAAATACACAGGGCGCGGGTGACCTGGGCCTCGGCCATGGCGGTGCGGATGGCGGGGAGCTGCACGACCAAATTGGGCATGCTGAGATGGCAGTGGGAGTCGGTGAACATCGGGTCAACATGGCAGCGCGCTGGAGCGCTGAGAAAGGCTAAATTGTTTGCGTGGGGCGGTCGGAGGCGAGGTGCGCACCCAAGATTTCTTCAATCTTGATCTTCAGCACGCGGGCCTTTTCCTCTTTGGGAAACTGGATGCCTACGCCCTGGGTACGGTTGCCTGCGGCACGCGCGGGCGTGACCCAGGCCACGCGCCCGGCGATGGGGTAGCGTTGCGGGTCGTCTGGCAGGGACAGCAGCACATACACGTCGTCGCCCAGCTGGTAGTCGCGGGCGGTGGCGATGAACAAGCCGCCTTCGGTGAACATCGGGATGTAGGCCGCGTGCAGCGCGCCTTTTTCCTTGATGGCCAGTTGGATGACGCTGGGGCGGGGCGAGGAATGGTTACTGCTCATGGCTTGGAGTTTAGGACGTTTTGGGCCCGGCCCACCAGCGATTCCAGCAGCAGCCCCGCATTAAACGGGTGTTCCACCACGCGGGCGGTGGCGTTCAGGTCTTTAGACCACTGGGTCAAGGCCGCTAAAGGCGGTGAAGTCGGCAAATCGCTGGCCGCAAAAAACCGCGGTGCGGCCCCCACGCGGGCCAGCAACAGGTCGTAGCAGAGCTTTTGCAGCGCATCGACCACCTGGGCCGGAGCCCAGTCGGCAAACACCGTCAACACGCCCTGCCCCACGGCTCGGGGAATGGCGGACCAACTTTGCGCGGTACGTCCGGTGCGGGCCCATAGCAGGGCATCTTCCGGGCGGCTGCCGGCGGCGGCCAGCAGCACCGGGGCATCGGCAGCGGGCACGCCCTGCGTCTGCAGCCAGGCGGTGGACACGTCTTTTTCCGGCCAGACCATGTTGTGGCCCATGCAGCGGCTGCGGATGGTGGGCAGCAACTGGTGGGCGGCCCCCGTGGCCAGCACAAACTTCACGTCACCCGGCGGTTCTTCCAGGGTTTTGAGCAGGGCGTTGGCCGTGATGTGGTTCATACGCTCGGCCGGGTACACCAGCACCGCCTTGCCCCGTCCCCGCCCGCTAGTACGCTGCGAGAACTCGACCGCATCGCGCATGGCATCCACGCGGATTTCCTTGCTGGCCTTGCGCTTTTTGTCGTCGATGTCGGACTGGGCCTTTTCGCTCAGCGGCCAGCCCAGCTCGACCATCATGGCCTCGGGCATCAGCAGGCACAGGTCGGCATGGGCGTGTACGTCAATGGCGTGGCAACTGGGGCACTGGCCGCAGGCACCCTGGGCGGTGGGCGCGTCGCACAGCCAGGCGCGCACCAGCTCCATCGCCAGGCTGTATTGGCCCAGGCCACTGGGGCCTTGCAACAGCCAGGCGTGGCCGCGCTGGGCCAGCAGGCTGTCGCGCTGCTGCACCACCCACGGGGGTAAAAGGGGGTTGCTCATGCACGGCCCATATCGTCAGGTAACCAGCCACGGCCCACCAGCACGGCGTGGATTTGCTGCCACACCGCATCACGCTCCACGTCGGCCGCGATGCGTGCAAACCGGGCCGGGGCCTGGGCGGCGCGCAGGGCGTAGCCGTCGGCCACGCGGGCAAAAAAGGCGGCAGGTTGGGACTCAAACCGGTCGGGCACCCGGGCCCCGGCCAAGCGCTCGGCGGCCACGGCTGGCGGCAGGTCAAACCACAGCGTTAAATCTGGATTACGAACAAAATTGGCACCTAGCGCAGGTACTGCCTGCACATATAGCTCTAAATTTGATAGCACACCCAAATCAAAGCCCCGGCCACCACCCTGGTAGGCAAAGGTCGCATCGGTAAACCGGTCGCAGACCAGCACCTCGCTGCGCGCCAAGGCGGGTTCGATCACGTTTTGCAGGTGGTCGCGCCGGGCGGCGAAGACCAGCAAGGCCTCGGTAAGCGGGTCCATGGGGTCATTCAGTACGATGGCCCGCAGCTTCTCGGCCAGCGGTGTGCCACCGGGTTCACGGGTCAGCGTGACCACCCTGCCCTGCGCCCGGAAGGCCGCGGCCACGGCGGCGATATGGCTGGACTTGCCTGCCCCGTCTATGCCTTCAAAGCTGATAAAGATGCCGGGGGGGTTCATTTTTTGCGTTGAAACTTATTGACAGCAGTGTTGTGCTCGTCGAGGCTGCTGCTGAACTGGCTGGTGCCGTCGCCGCGCGCCACAAAGTACAGAGCCGTGGTGGCCGCGGGCTGCACCGCGGCCAATAGCGACTGCGTGCCGGGCATGGCAATCGGTGTGGGCGGCAGGCCCCGGCGCAGGTAGGTGTTGTAGGGCGTGTCGGTTTGCAGGTCGCGTTTGCGCAGGTTGCCGTCAAAGTCGGCACCCAGGCCGTAGATCACGGTGGGGTCGGTTTGCAGCGGCATGCCGATGCGCAGCCGGTTGTTAAACACGCCCGCCACCAGGCTGCGGTCGCCAGACTGGCCGGTTTCTTTCTCGATGATGCTGGCCAGGGTCAAGGCCTGTTCTGGGGTTTTGGCTTCGCTGCTGAGCTGGCGCAGCGCCCAGGCGGCGGCCAGTTTTTTGTCCATGGCGTGCATGGCGCGCTTGAGCACCGCAAAGTCGCTGCTGCCCTTGGAGTAGGTGTAAGTGTCGGGGAAGAAGCGGCCCTCGGGATGGACACCCGGGCGGCCCAGCGCGGCCATGATGGAATCATTGCCCAGCGCTTGGCTGTCGGGCCTGAGTTGCTCTGCTTTGGATAGCGCAGCACGCACCTGGGTGAAGGTCCAGCCCTCCACCAACGTCACCGCCCGCAGCGCCTCGTCGCCGCGCACCAGCTTGCCCAGCAGGCCCATGGGCGTGGTGCCCGTGGTGATTTCATAGCTACCGGCCTTAATCTGGCGGGCATTGCCCGAGGCACGGAACCAAGCGTAGAGCAGTACCGGCGAGGTTTGCACGCCCGCGTCTACCGCCGCCTGCGCCACGCCGCGCGCGCCCGTGCCGGGCTCGATCGACAAATCCAGCGATGGCGCGGCCAGCGTCAGTGGCTGGTGTAACCACCACCATGCTGCACCGCCGCCCACACCCGCTACCAAGAGCAAAACCAAGATCAGACGACGCACAGCCTTACAAGCCTTATAAATAACAAGGGGCGATGATAATTCACACTATGACCCATTTACCCAACGGCTCCGCTCCCCTCACCCACCTGGGCGTCATCCGCGCCGAAGGTGCCGATGCCGCCAAATTTCTGCACGGCCAGCTGACGCAAGACTTCGCGTTGCTGGGCACGGCTGAAGCCCGTCTGGCTGCGTTCTGCAACGCCAAAGGCCGCATGCAAGCCAGCTTTATCGGCTTCAAACGCAACCCCACCGAGATTTTGCTCGTCTGCCACCGCGACCTGCTGGCCGCCACGCTCAAGCGCCTGAGCATGTTTGTGATGCGCGCCCAGTCCAAATTGACGGACGCAACGGCGGACTTTGCGCTCTACGGCACCATCGGCGGCCCGGCCCAGCCCGCCTGGACCACCGCCACGGTGGACGGCACCACCACCATCGCCCTCTACCCCGCCGACGGCCAGCCCCGCACCATGGTCATCGTCCCCACCGGCACCCCCGCGCCCGCAGGCCCGGCGCTGAGCCTGGATTTGTGGCTGTGGAGCGAGGTGCGCAGCGGCATCGCCACGGTATCCACCCCGATTTTTGAGGCTCTGGTGCCGCAGATGCTGAACTACGAGTCGGTCGGCGGTGTGAACTTCAAAAAAGGCTGCTACCCCGGCCAGGAAATCGTGGCCCGCAGCCAGTTCCGCGGCACCCTGAAGCGCCGCGCCGCCATCGTGCATGGCGAGGTGGCAATGGCCGCTGGGCAAGAAGTGTTCCATTCCGCGGATGCCGAGCAGCCCTGCGGCGTGGTGGTGCAGGCCGCCGCCGCCCCCGAAGGCGGCTGGGACGCGATTGTGTCGCTGCAGCTTGCAGCGATGCAGGACGGGACTTTGACGGTAGATGGAGTGGCTTTGACGCTGCTGCCCCTGCCCTACGAACTACTGGCCGATATCTAAAAACATCTCAATGTGCGGAATCCCCACTTCCGCAACCACCTCGCCCCGCGGCGTGAAGCCCAGCCGCTCGTAAAACCCCTGGGCGCTGGTCTGGGCGTGCAGGCACACCTCCGTATGACCCCGCTCTCGCGCGGCTTGCACCAGAGCCTCCAGCACCAGCTGGCCCAGGCCGCTGCCGCGCAGATGGGACAGCACTGCCATGCGCCCGATCCGCCCGACACCCGGTGCGTGCACCAGCAGCCGCCCGGTGGCGACCGGCTCCTCCTGGGCATTGCAAATGACAGCATGCACGGCAGTCTGGTCAGCCACATCCCATTCCATTTCGGCAGGGATGTTTTGCTCGTGTACGAACACGGCGGTGCGCACCTGCGAGGCTTGGATGCCGAGCTGGCTCCAGGAGCCGATAGTCAAAGTAGTCATAAATTAAATGCGTTACGTAAGGCCTGTGCGGCAGCTTGGTGGGCTAACTTGGCTTCGGGAATGGCGCGGCCCATTTTGATGAATTCGTGGGTCACACCGCGGTAGATATCCAGATCCACCGGCACACCGGCCAGGCGCAGCTTGTCGGCGTAGAGCACGCCCTCGTCCACCAGCGGGTCGCATTCGGCCAACCCGAACCAGGCGGGGGCCACGCCGTCTACGTCGGGGGCCTCCAGCGGGGCGAAGCGCCAGTCGCTGTAATCGGCAGCTTGCGGCAGGTAGTGGCTGAAGAAGAAGTGGATTTGCGCCTGGTCCAGCAAGAAACCGCTGCCAAAGCGGCTGTGCGAGGGCGTATCGGCATTGGCTGCGCAGCCGGGGTAGAACAGCAGTTGCAAGGCCAGCGGCAACTGGGCATCGCGGGCCTGGATGGCGCAGACCGCCGCCAGCGTGCCACCTGCGCTGTCGCCACCCACCGCCACCCCGGTGGTATCGGGCTGGGCGGCCAGCCAAGCCAGCGCGTCCCAGGCATCCTCCACAGCGGTGGGAAAGCGGTGCTCGGGCGACATACGGTAGCCCAGCGAGACCACGGCGCAGCCACTGAGGCGGCTGAGTTCGCGGCACAAAATGTCGTGGGTGTTAACGCTGCCGATCATGAAGCCGCCACCGTGCAGGAAGAGCAAGGTGGGCAAAGGCTCGAAAGATGGTGCGTAGCGCCGGGCGGGCATGGCAAAGCCGTCGTGGGCCGCAATCGTGAAGTTCTCTACCCGCGCCAGGGAGGCCTTGGGCACTTCCAGCATAGCCGCGCCGATTTCGTAGGCATCGCGGGCTTGCTGCGGCGTGAGCAGGTGCATGGGCGTGCGGCGGGCGCGGGCCATGCGGTGCAAGACACCGGCCATGGCGGGGGTAAGTGGGGCGTGGGGCGTGGAATGCATGGGGCATGATCGTAACGGCCCGCTGTCATGGTTTTGCAACCGAAACCTCTTCTACTCAGGGTTTTATCGAAGGCCCAAGCCCATGCCCACACAGCAGCGCCCGCAAAGCCGGGGCGAAGAAATCGCCAACACCCTGAGCCACGGCATTGCGCTGGCGGCGGCGCTGGTAGGTGTGCCGTTTTTGCTGCTGGCGGCCGGTCCGCATCTGCTGGGCACCGGCGTGTTTGCGGTGACGCTGCTGCTGCTGTACCTGTCGTCCACCCTGTACCACGCGCTGCCTGCGGGGCGGGCCAAGCAGCTGTGGCTGCAGGTGGACTACGGGGCGATTTATTTTTTTATTGCAGGCAGCTACACCCCGTTTGCGCTCAGCGCGGTGTCAGGCGTATGGGGCTGGACGCTGTTTGCGCTGGTCTGGCTGCTGGCCATCGCGGGCACGGCCTTGAAGGTGTTGGGGCGTTTGTCGCACCCTTGGTTGTCTACCGGGCTGTATGTAGCGATGGGCTGGCTGGTGCTGGTGGCCGCCGTGCCGCTGGTGGGGCAGCTCTCGCCTTCGGGCCAGGCCTGGCTAGTGGCGGGCGGCGTAGCCTATACCGCCGGGGTGGTGTTTTTTGCGCTGGACGGCCGCTGGCGCTATGCGCATGCGGTGTGGCATGGCCTTGTGGTGCTGGGCAGCGCCTGCCATGCCTGCGCGGTGCTGTCACATTTTTGAAATCAAACGGTCATGGTGGGAGGGGCTGCGTCGGGTCCAATGGGGTATTCCCCTGCCATCCAAAGGACCACCCCATGAACGCCATCAAAGAAGCCCAGAAATTCATCGCCAAACACCCCGAATCCGAAGCCGCCCGCACGTTGGCCCAATTGGTGCTGACGCTGGAATCCACCGAGCCATTTCCGCTGGAGAAGCTGTACGCACTAGACTTGAACCATTTTGACCTAGCGCTGGACATTCTGAAGGAATGGCGGCTGGACCGCTACATCGCAGGCAAATCCAAGCTGTACGACCTGTCCCTGCAGGTCCAGGAGCAAGGCCCACAAGACCGCACCTCGCAGTTTGGCGAACTGGGCTGAGCCAATTACAGCGCGTGCACCTGCCCCATGTCGGGCCGCTGCAGCCACTGGGCGAATTCATCGGCCATTTGCTGGCTGGCGGCAATGGCACCCGTCCAGGCTTTGGCGCGGCTGGGCAGGTCCAGGCCGTAATGGCGAAAGTCGGCGCGGTCGGGCAGTTTGCCGTTGGGCAGGCTTTTGACCCAGTCGGGATTCGGGGCCAGCACCAGCATGTTGTCCAGAAAAGACGAGGACTTGTGCCGCCAGGTCAGCCGCTTGTCCAGCCAGCCGGGCACCACGGCTTTTTGGAAATGCGGGTACAGCACCAGCCCGGCCGCAGCAGATGGCAATTTTTCAGCATCTTTTAGGCCGCCAGCATAGGTTCCATCTACACAAATAGCTATATTATCAATAGCGATCTTGGGTCGCAGGTACTGCAGGTGCAGGTGGTAGTCGGTCAGGCCGCCGTCCCAGTAGGCACCAGGCGGCGCGCCCGGAATGTCGTGTACCGCGCGCAGCACAAAAGGAATCGAGCAACTGGCCAGCAGCGCAGGCACCAGGTTCTGCGCCGTCAGGTCGAACTGGCGGGTGGGGTAGTCGCGGCTGCGAAACGGCAGGCGCGCGTGCTGGCTGGAAAACACCGCCCGCTCCAGCCACGCGCCCATGGTTTTACGGCGCAGCGCATTGGCCAGGTACGCACCCAAAAAGCCCAACGGCGTGCGCAAAGCCTGGTCACGGGCCAGCAGGTGCCGCCCGCGCGAAGTGATGATGTGTAGCTTGAAGCAGGGGTGCTGCAGTACCTCGTCCTCCCGCCCCGTGTAAAACGCCCGCAGGTTGCCGCCAAACACGGCGCTGATGGTGTCGGGCGTGGGCATTTTGCGACCCGGTGGCAGGTCGTAGTGCTGGTAAATATATTCCTGCTCCAGCCGGTCAAAGCCCTGCAGGGGGTCTTTCAGGCAGGCGGTAGACAGGCGCCAGGCCCCGATGGACGCACCTACCAGGTGGATGGTGTGGCTGCTGGAACGCAGCCAGTCGCCAAAAAGAAAGCGGTCCAGCCGCCCCAGTACCAGGCCCTTGGGTCCGCCCGCGGCGGCCGGAATCACCCGTACATCGCGCGGTTGCAAACCGTTGTGCTGCAAGTGTTTGAAGGCCGTGGGCCCGGCGTACAAACGCAGCGCCTGCATGCTTATACGAAGGCCCCCAGGTCGGTTTTGGCCGACCAGTCCAACGGGTCTTGCTGTAGCACCATGTCAATGTCCAGCCCCAGCGCCAGCCCTACCTCGCCAGGGTAGCTGACGGCCAGGGCGTTTTCGTCCAGCTCGACCTCTTTGGCGCGGGCCCGCCAAGCGGCCAGGTGGACCACGCCGGCCAGCGGCTCGTACACGCCGTCGTCAAACGGGGCAACCTGGGACTGCAGGGCATCTACGATGCGGTCGGGGAACTGCCATTTGCGGGCAAACCCCGCGCCCACATCGGCGTAGCAAAAGCCCAGTCGGCGGGTTTCCATGCGGGCACGGCGCAGGTCCAGTGGCAGCAGTTGCAGGTTCAGGGCCGCCATCTCGGCTGGCAGGCCCATGTGCATCACCAACTCACCCACGGCGTGCACCAGGCCTGCCGTGAAGGCCGTGGCCGGGTTTTGCCGCACCGTGCCGGCCAGGGCCCGTGCCAGCTTGGCCACGTTCAGGCTGTAGCGCCAAAACTGCTGCAAATTGATCCCCGGCACGGTGCGAAAGCTCAGGCCCAGTGCTGCAGCTTGGGCCAGGCTGCGCAGGTGGTCGATACCCAGAATCGCCAATGCCTCGGGGATGCTGCTGACCTTGCGCGACAGCTGGAACATGGCCGAATTGGCCAGCGTGAGCAGCCGAGTGGTCAGGGCCGGATCGGTGCCGATCAGTTGGCCCAGCTTGCGCAGGTCGGGCTCGGGACGCGCCAGCTCACTGAGCAGCAACGCCACCGCTTTCGGGATGCTGGGCAGAGCCGCTTCGGAAGCTAGCAGTTCTTTTAACTCCATGGGGGCGGGTTCCTGGCGGATGGGATGTTGCATGGTAAAGGATTCAGCCCTTCCCACGCCGCTGCTTTGTTACCTTCCACCCTGCAGCTTCGCAAAAGCCGAGGCCATGGCGGATTGGGCCGGTGGGCCGTCAACGCGCCGGGGCTGCTGCTGGCCGCGCGCGGCACCTTCAAAGCGGTTGTCGCGCGGACCCCTATCTCCGTTCTGGCGGGCCGGGGCTTCACCGAGCTTCATGCTCAAGGCGATGCGCTTGCGGGCCACGTCCACCTCGACCACGCGCACCTTGACGATGTCGCCGGTCTTGACGACTTCGCGGGCATCGGTGGTGAACTTATGGCTGAGCTGGCTCACATGGACCAGGCCGTCCTGGTGCACGCCCAGGTCCACAAACGCGCCAAATGCGGCCACGTTGCTGACCGTGCCCTCCAAAATCATGCCCTCGACTAGGTCCTTGATGTCTTCCACGCCGTCGTTGAAGCGGGCCACCTTGAAGTCGGGGCGCGGGTCGCGGCCGGGCTTTTCCAGCTCGGCAATGATGTCCTTGACGGTGATCACGCCAAACTTTTCGTTGGCAAACAGCTCGGGCCGCAGGGTTTTGAGCATGTCGGCACGGCCCATCAGCTCGGTGACGGGCTTGGCCGTGACCTTGATGATGTCTTGCACCAGCGGATA
The DNA here is from genome assembly GCF_025354435.1 of Rhodoferax sp. GTDB lineage: Bacteria > Pseudomonadota > Gammaproteobacteria > Burkholderiales > Burkholderiaceae_C > Rhodoferax_B. The sequence continues at coordinate 1,968 of NZ_JANXMU010000085.1, read as the reverse complement.
GGTTTCGGGGTGCACGCCGGTCATGTCCAGCGGATTATCGCCGCCGCGGATGCGCAAAAAACCCGCGCTCTGCTCAAAGGTCTTGGCCCCCAGACCACTGACTTCCATGAGCTGTTTGCGGTTTTTAAATGCGCCATTGGCCTCGCGCCAGCGCACCACCGCCTTGGCCACCGTGGCCGACAGGCCGGACACCCGCGTCAGCAAAGGCACGCTGGCGGTGTTCAGGTCTACGCCCACCGAGTTCACGCAGTCTTCCACCACGGCTTCCAGGCTGCGGGCCAGGTCGTTCTGGCTCACGTCGTGCTGGTACTGGCCCACGCCGATGGACTTGGGGTCGATCTTCACCAGCTCGGCCAGCGGGTCTTGCAGGCGGCGGGCGATGCTGGCGGCACCGCGCAGGCTCACGTCCACGTCGGGCATTTCCTGCGAGGCGAATTCGCTGGCGGAGTAGACCGAAGCACCCGCCTCGCTGACCACCACGCGCTGCATGGCGGTTTTGGGCGCGCCGCTGGGGTCGGTATGCTTCTCCAGCAACTTCATCAGATCGGCGGCCAGCTTGTCGGTTTCGCGGCTGGCGGTGCCGTTGCCGATGGCGATCAGGTTCACGCCGTGTTTGATGCACAGCTTGGCCAGGGTGTGCAGCGAACCCTCCCAGTCCTTGCGCGGCTCGTGCGGGAAGACGGTGGCGGTTTCCACCAGCTTGCCGGTGGTGTCCACCACGGCCACCTTCACGCCGGTGCGGATGCCGGGATCCAGCCCCAGCACCACGCGCGGCCCGGCGGGCGCGGCCAGCAGCAGGTCGCGCAGGTTGTCGGCAAACACCTTGATGGCGACCTTTTCGGCCTCTTCGCGCAGCTTGGCAAACAGGTCGCGCTCGGTGGACAGGCTGAGCTTGACGCGCCAAGTCCAGGCCACGCATTTGCGGATCAAATCATCGGCAGGACGATTTTGGTGGCTCCAGCCCAGGTGGATGGCGATGCGGCCTCCGGCCAGGGATGGTTTGCCGGGCTCAGGTTCGACAGGTAAGACCAGCTTGGCATCCAGAAACTCCAGCGCCCGCCCCCGGAACACGGCCAGCGCCCGGTGCGACGGGATGCGGCCCATGGGCTCGTCGTAGTCGAAGTAGTCGCGGAACTTGGCGATGTCGGGGTGGTTTTCGTCCTTGCCTGCGGCCAGTTTGCTGCGCAGAAGGCCTTCATTCCACAGCCAACCGCGCAGGTTCTGGATGAGGGCGGCGTCTTCGGCCCAGCGCTCGCTGAGGATGTCGCGCACGCCGTCCAGCACGGCCTGCACGGTGGTGAAGTCGTCGCCGTTTTCGCCTTTTTCGGCCTTGACGAACGGCTGGGCGGCCTCGGCGGGCACCAGCAGCGGATTGCCAAACAGCAGGTCGGCCAGCGGCTCGATGCCGGACTCGCGGGCGATCTGGCCCTTGGTGCGGCGCTTGGTTTTGAAGGGCAGGTACAGGTCTTCCAGCTCCTGCTTGGTGCTGGCCGTGAACAAGGCCGCACGCAGCGCGTCGGTCATCTTGCCCTGCTCTTCAATGCTTTTCACTATTCCCGAGCGGCGGTCTTCGAGCTCGCGCAGGTAGCCCAGGCGGGTTTCCAGCTCGCGCAGCTGGATGTCGTCCAGCCCGCCGGTAACTTCCTTGCGGTAGCGGGCGATAAACGGCACGGTGGCCCCGCCGTCGAGCAGCTCTACGGCGGCGCGGATCTGTTCTTCTCGGGCTTTGATTTCTACTGCGAGCTGGCGGATGATTTTCTGCATGAACGGGAGCGGTTGGGAGACAAGGGCGAGAGTTTGCCACAGCCCTTTAGCGGGCAAATTTAGACATTAAGGCAACGCTGAATAAGTCCCGACCTGGCGCGTGACTTGCATTGGTATTGTCATCCCTCACAAGGCGACAAAGATGAAGCAACACACCCTGGCCCTGGCCGCCGACCAAGAAGCGGGATTCGCCCAGCACCGCAA
>NZ_JANXMU010000083.1 GCF_025354435.1 Rhodoferax sp. | reverse complement strand
GCGCAAAGTGGGCCCAAAGGCCCGCGAACCTAGCCCCAAGGGGTTAGAAAACGACTCGTTTTGGCCGGATTCGGCGCATTCTTGTTATCAGTACCCCGGAAGAGCCATTTTGAATGGCCTTGTTCAGCATTGCCTTAAGTTCAAGGATTCACTTCGGCGCGCAGCGGTCATCAACTGAAAATGTGCAAAAGTTTCCAGCAGGGGAACCGGTTCACATTCTTGTTCTGCTCTGGCACGCAGGCGTTTAGCTTCGCTTGCGCGAACTTTCTTCCTGGCACTCGTGCTGGTGAACTCCACTTCTTGCACTGCGCTGTCGACCAGGCTGATTAGTGCGAATTGGACCGCGCGCTCGCGGTCAATGGCGGCTAAGGCGTCTATGAGCCGCCGTTCTTCCTCGGGGGGGATACGCCGATCCCGTTCATTGAAATACTGGGGGCGTCGCGCTGCGTCCAGGGGATTTTTGGCAAGGTTGATGTCCCATATCTTGGTGAGTACGGTAAAAATGGCCCGCAGGATGTCGAATTCGCGGTCTACGGTGGCTGGCATCACGCTCAGCAAACGCTCAGCGATGTAATCTTCAATATCGGATGTTGTGACTTCTGACAAACGCTTGTGAAGCCACGCTAGGCAGGTCGATACTTCGCGCATCTTGTGTTTGGCCGGACGTCTGGTGACGTTCTTTGCCTCCAAGCCTTCCCGGTAGGCCCCCAGCATTTTTACGCCCTCGGGACCGCTGTCCTCAAGCCAGCCTTCGACCTTGATGGTCGTCAGGTAGCGGCTGCTTTTGAGTTTTGGGACTTCTTCCTCCAGGTAGCGAACCAACAAGGTGGCGAAGCTGGTTTTGTGGGCGGCTGTGTAATCGATGAACAGGCCCCGGTGTCGTTCTTCTTCGATTTTTTTGATGTAAGCGTCCGCTTCTTCACGCGAGGTACGCATCACCTGGTCTTCGTCGTAGCCCTTTTGACGGATGCGCACCAGAAAGAGGTTTTCTGCTTGGGACAGTTTGGGTTTGAAACCTTGCTCGCGCAGTTTCGCGATGTGGGCTTGGATGGTCTTAGATTTGTTGAACGGAAATTCTTGGGTGAGGTCGTCCCGATTTTTGACGGTGACGGTGTAGCGCGAGCGGTTTTCGATAGATGCCATGAAGGACTCCGTGTTGTGGAGTCTTCTGTAGCTATCGTTATTTATCCGTCGACCCAACTCATGCGGGTAAACCGGCCCGATTTGGCACAGTTTGGGATTTTCCTCAAAAATCGAGTGTGCAGTGCATCTGTAAGTGCTTGATTTATAAGGATTTTTGGTCGGGGTGACACGATTCGAATGTGCGGTCTCTACGTCCCGAACGTAGCGCTTTACCTGACTAAGCTACACCCCGCGGGAACCATTCGTTTACGAACGGCGTTCCAATAATTGCGCGGCTAATTGTAGCAAGCCATCGGTATAGGCATTGGGCTGGAAGTGTTTTGTGGCCTCTATCGCGCGCTGCGCTTCGGCTGCGGCGGCTTGGCGGGTGACATCCAGCGCGCCGGTACTTTTGACAATCGCAATGATCTCGTCCAAGCGCTCGGTTTCACCGGTTTCAATGGCGCTGCGGATCAACGTGCATTGTTCTGCGCTGCCGAGGCGCATGGCGGCGATCAGGGGTAGGGTGGCTTTGCCTTCGCGCAGGTCATCGCCCAGGTTTTTGCCCATCTCCGTTGCATCACCGTCGTAGTCGAGCACGTCGTCAATCACCTGGAAAGCCGTACCCAGCGCTTGGCCGTAGGCGGCACAGGCTGCTTCTACTTCGGGCGAACCATGCGACAGGATGGCGGCTAGCCGGGCGCTGGCTTCAAACAACTTGGCGGTTTTGGAGCGGATCACGCGCAGGTAAGCGGCCTCATCGAGCGATGCGTCGTGCATGTTGACCAGTTGCATCACCTCGCCCTCGGCGATCACGTTGGTGGCATCGGCCAAAATTTGCATGATGCGCATGTCTTTGGCATCGACCATCATCTGGAATGCGCGTGAATACAAAAAGTCGCCCACCAGCACGCTGGCTGGGTTACCAAAGGTCTCGTTGGCGGTGGGGCGACCCCGGCGCAGGGTGGATTCGTCGACCACGTCGTCGTGCAGCAGGGTGGCGGTGTGGATGAACTCCACCACGGCCGCCATGTTGAAACGCTGCGCATCGGTGTAGCCCAAAGCACCGCACATCAGCAGCAAAATCGCCGGCCGCAGGCGTTTGCCGCCTGCGGAAATGATGTACTGCGATACGGTGCCCACCAGTGGTACGCCAGAGGCCAGGCGTTGTGCAATGACAAGATCTACCTCGCGCATGTCATCGGCAATGAGGGCGAGGGCGGCAGCGGTGCGGGAAGAATTGACGGACAAAATAAAAAACGGTTAGTTACGCAATTATAGGAAGTTCGTAGCCGCAAATTGCCCACCAAACTACTGTGATTAGTGGTATGCGCAAGACAATGCTAGAATCTAAGGCTCTGTGGAAATCCGTCTGCAGATTTAGTGAAGAGGTCAAGTATGTACGCGGTCATAAAAACCGGAGGCAAACAGTATCGTGTTGCTTCTGGTGAAAAAATTAAAGTAGAACAGATTGCTGCGGACGTAGGCCAAGAGATTGTGTTTGATCAGGTTCTGGCAGTCGGCAACGGCAGCGAGATCAAGGTTGGCACGCCCTTGGTTTCCGGCGCAACGGTTACGGTCACGGTAGTGGCTCACGGCAAGCACGACAAAGTGGGCATTTTCAAAATGCGCCGTCGTAAGCACTACATGAAACGCCAAGGTCACCGCCAGCAGTTCACCGAACTGCAAATCGGCGTGATTGCAGCATAACGGGCACAGGTCATGGCACAGAAAAAAGGCGGCGGCTCTACGCGAAATGGACGTGATTCAAACCCTAAGATGCTGGGTGTGAAGAAGTTCGGCGGTGAACTGGTGAGCGCAGGCGCGATCATCGTTCGCCAACGTGGTACCAAGTTCCATCCCGGCACCAATGTCGGTATTGGCAAGGACCACACCTTGTTCGCTTTGGTAGCGGGCCACGTGTCCTTCGCTATCAAGGGTTCGATGAACAAGCACCAAGTTCTCGTCACACCTGCGGCCTAAGCCCTGGTTAGATAGATCGCTTGGATCCCCCCGAAGCCCCGCCTCGTCGGGGCTTCGGTGTTTTAGGGACACCCAAGAGGCTTCTGGAAATTTGATTTTGGGCTTGCAGGCGATGCCGCCCGGGAATCGTATTTCTAGAGGACTCACAATTTTGATATTGGAATCGGTATGAAATTCGTTGACGAAGCCTTCATTGACATCTCCGCAGGCGATGGCGGGGCAGGGTGCGTGTCGTTTCGTCACGAGAAATACAAAGAATTCGGCGGCCCCAACGGCGGTGACGGTGGTCGGGGCGGCCATGTGTTTGCGGTGGCCGACATCAACCTGAATACCCTGGTCGATTTCCGCTTTTCGCGCCGCCACGACGCCAAGCGCGGCGAGCACGGCATGGGCTCTGACATGTTCGGTGCCGCCGGGGACGACATCATTTTGAAAATGCCGGTTGGCACCATCATTTCCGATGCCGAAACCGGTGAAAAATTGTTTGAGTTGTTGGTCGAAGGTGAAGTCATTACCATCGCCAAGGGCGGCGACGGTGGTTTTGGCAATATGCGCTTCAAGAGCGCCGTCAACCGCGCGCCCCGCCAGAAGACCCCCGGTTGGCCCGGCGAAAAGCGCAGCCTGAAGCTAGAGCTGCGCCTGCTGGCCGATGTAGGCCTGCTGGGCATGCCCAACGCCGGTAAATCGACTTTCATTACCGCCATTTCCAATGCCCGCCCGCGCATTGCCGATTACCCGTTCACCACCTTGCACCCCAACCTGGGTGTCGTGCGCGTCGGCCCTGAGCAAAGCTTTGTAGTGGCCGATTTGCCCGGTCTGATCGAAGGTGCGGCTGAGGGCGCAGGCCTGGGCCATCTATTTTTGCGCCATTTGCAACGCACCCGCTTGCTGCTGCACATTGTGGACATGGTGCCGTTTGACGATGCGGTGGATCCCGTGGCGCAGGCCAAGGCGATTGTGGGCGAGTTGAAGAAATACGACGACGGTTTGTACAACAAGCCGCGCTGGCTGGTGTTGAACAAGCTGGACATGGCCGAAAGCGACAAGCGTGCGGCCCTGGTCAAAGATTTTGTGAAGCGCTACAAGTTCAAGGGCCCGGTGTTTGAGATATCGGCCTTGACCCGTGAAGGCTGCGAACCCTTGGTAAAGGCGATTTACAAGCACGTCAGGGCGCAGCAACTGGCCGAGCAGACGCCGGTGGAGATCGACCCCCGGTTTGGGGTCATGCCGTCCGATACCGCAGCCGAAGAGTAACTCCTAAATTCATAGCTATTGGCGCATATTTCATATGCGCTACAGGCCTAAATGACATCTATTTTTGCTTCAACGGTATTGCGCGATGCCCGGCGCATCGTGGTCAAGGTGGGCTCCAGCTTGGTCACCAACGAAGGCCGGGGACTGGACGAACAGGCCATAGGCGAATGGTGTCGCCAGCTGGCCGTGCTGGTCAAAGGCCTGGAGAATGCAGGCCAGTCGGTGCGCCCGCGCGAGGTCATCATGGTCTCCAGCGGGGCCATTGCCGAGGGCATGAAGCGCCTGGGCTGGACCACCCGGCCCCGCGCTGTGCATGAATTGCAGGCAGCAGCAGCAGTGGGTCAGATGGGCCTGGCGCAGATGTACGAAACCAAACTGCGCGAAAACGGCCTGGGCAGCGCCCAGGTGCTGCTGACCCACGCCGACCTGGCCGACCGCGAGCGCTACCTCAATGCCCGCTCCACCTTGCTGACTCTGCTGCAGCACGGTGTGGTGCCGGTCATCAACGAGAACGATACGGTCGTTAACGACGAAATCAAGTTTGGCGACAACGACACCCTGGGCGCGCTGGTGGCCAACCTGGTCGAGGCCGATGCGCTGGTGATTCTGACCGACCAAAAAGGCCTGTTCACCGCCGACCCGCGCAAAGATGCCACCGCCACCTTCGTCCACGAAGCCCATGCCGGTGACCCGGCGCTGGAGGCCATGGCGGGCGGTGCGGGCTCCAGCCTGGGACGTGGCGGCATGATTACCAAGATTCTGGCGGCCAAGCGGGCGGCCGGTTCGGGTGCCTCTACCGTGATTGCCTGGGGCCGCGAACCCGACGTACTGGTACGCCTATCGCGCGGCGAAGCCATTGGCACCTTGCTGGTAGCGCAAACCCAAAAAACCCAGGCCCGCAAACAGTGGATGGCCGACCATCTGCAGATGCGCGGCGCTGTCACGGTGGATGCCGGTGCCGCCGCCAAGGTGCGCGATGGAGGCAAAAGCTTGCTGCCCATCGGCATGACGCAGGTGGAGGGCGATTTCTCGCGTGGTGACGTGATCGCCATCCGCGATAGCCACGGCGTAGCTTTTGGCCGGGGTCTAGCCAACTACGCCAGTGCAGAAGCGCGCTTGATTTGCCGCAAGCCCTCGAGCGAAATCGAGAGCCTGCTGGGCTATGTGGCTGAAGCCGAGATGGTGCACCGCGACAACCTGGTGCTGTCGCGGTAAGCCTTACGGAATTGCCGGGTGGCTGAGCTGCGGGTCCGGGTCAAAGGTGGCACCCGGTGGCAGCTCAAAATGTGCGCCTTGCGCCTCTTCAAAACACCCGTCGGGATGCTCGCCTTCACGGCCCCGCATATTGCTGCGCAAGAAGCGGTTGCGGTAGTCGCAGCGTGGCAGAAAGCGCGACAGCTCGGTCAGCGCCATCTCGTACACGCCGCGCTTGAATTCCACCACCACGTCCAGCGGCACCCAGTAGTCGTTCCACCGCCAGGCATCAAACTCCGGGTGGGTGGTGGCGCGCAGATTTAGATCCCAGTCGTGGCCGACCAGTTGCAGTAAATACCAGATTTGCTTCTGGCCTTTGTAGTGGCCGCGTGCATCCCGGCGGATGAAGCGGTCCGGCACCTCGTAGCGCAACCAGTCACGGGTGCGGGCCACAACGCGTACATGCTCAGGATGTAGACCTACTTCCTCATGCAGTTCGCGGAACATGGCCTGCTCGGGGGTTTCACCCCGGTCAATGCCACCTTGCGGAAACTGCCAAGAATGGGTACGTATGCGTTTGCCCCAAAATACCTGATTTCTCTGGTTGAGCAGGATGATGCCGACGTTAGGCCTAAAGCCTTCGCGGTCAAGCATAATCAAACCCCAATTTTTAAACTGTATCCATTATGCACAGCGATGCCTGTGTATCAAGCGATGCAGCCTGTTTTCCCGACACCATTAGCCCTGAAACTTGCCCATGAAAGCCTCCCAGTTCCTCATTTCCACGCTCAAAGAAGCGCCATCCGATGCCGAGGTGGTCAGCCACCAGCTCATGACGCGGGCGGGCATGGTCAAAAAACTGGGCGCTGGCATCTACAGCTACATGCCCATGGGCCTGCGGGTGATCCGCAAGGTCGAGGCCATCGTGCGTGAAGAGATGAACCGCGCCGGTGCCATCGAACTGGCCATGCCTGTGGTGCAACCCGCCGAGCTGTGGCAAGAGACCGGCCGCTTCGAGAAAATGGGTCCCGAGATGCTGCGCTTCAAGGACCGCCATGAGCGCGACTACGTGATGCAGCCCACCAGCGAAGAAGTGGTCACTGACATCGCTAGGCAAGAATTCCGCAGCTACAAGCAGTTGCCGAAAAACCTGTACCAGATCCAGACCAAGTTCCGCGACGAGCGCCGCCCCCGCTTTGGCTTGATGCGTGGCCGCGAATTCACCATGAAGGATGCCTACAGCTTCGACCGCGATCCGGATGCTGCCAAAGCCAGCTACCAGAACATGGCGCAGGCCTACCGCAAGATTTTTGACCGCTTCGGCCTGACCTACCGCGCCGTGGCTGCCGACAGCGGCGCGATTGGCGGCGACCTGAGCGAAGAGTTCCAGGTGATTGCCGCCACCGGCGAAGACGCCATCGTCTACTGCCCCACCAGCGACTACGCCGCCAACATGGAAAAGGCCGAGGCCCTGGCCCCCCAGACTGCGCGCCCCGACCCCAGCCAGGCCCTGGCCAAGACCTCCACGCCCGACAAGAGCACCTGCGCTGCCGTGGCCGAGTACCTGGGCCTTCCTCTGAAGAATTCCGTCAAGTCGCTGGTGCTGGCCACCGAGCAGCTCGACGACCAGGGCGCGGTGGTCAAGGTGCAGGTGTGGCTGCTGCTGCTGCGTGGCGACCATTCCATGAACGAGATCAAGGTCGCCAAGGTGCCCGGCTTGGGCGACGGCTTCCGCTTTGCCTCCATCCCCGAGATCGACGCGCACTTTGGCTGCCTGCCTGGCTACCTGGGCCCTTTGAACACCAAGCTACCCATCAAGCTGGTGGTCGACCGCGAAGTCGCCGTGATGGCCGACTGGGTCTGTGGTGCCAACGAGGCCGATTACCACTACACCGGTGTGAACTGGGGCCGTGACCTGCCCGAACCCGATGCCATTGCCGACCTGCGCAACATCGTCGAAGGCGACCCTTCGCCCGACGGCAAAGGTGTGCTGGCGATCGAGCGCGGCATTGAGATCGGCCATGTGTTCTACCTGGGTACCAAGTACAGCCAGGCCATGAACGCCACCTTCCTGGACGTGAACGGCAAGCCGCAGTTCATGGAAATGGGCTGCTACGGCATCGGCATCACCCGCCTGCCTGCGGCGGCCATCGAGCAGAACCACGACGCGCGCGGCATCATCTGGCCCGACGCGCTGGCCCCGTTCACCGTGGTGGTGTGCCCCATTGGCCCGGACCGCAGCCCCGACGTAAAGGCCGCTGCCGACACGCTGTACGCGCAATTGCTGGCCGCGGGCGTGGACGTGATCCTGGACGACCGTGGCGAGCGCCCCGGTGCCATGTTTGCCGACTGGGAACTGATTGGTGTGCCGCACCGCATCACCGTGGGCGACAAGGGTCTCAAAGACGGCCAGGTCGAATACCAGCACCGCCGCGATGCCGCAGCCACCAAGGTGGCGGTGGCGGATGTGTTTGCGTTTGTGCAAGCGCGGCTGGTACCCGCTACCGGAGCCTGAACCTTTGGACCCGCGCAGGATTACCAGAAGAAATGCAGTCCTGCACACCTGTGGCGTGCTGGGGCTGCTATCAAAAGTAGAGTTTGCGCACGCCGGAGGGCAAGTGGAAGAACCCCTGGCCGATGCGGTGCGTGGGGCCCTGAGCTCGGCGGTTCACAACGCTGCGCCGCCGGTGCCCGAGTTCGCCAGCACCGAAGCCCGCCTGGCCTACCTGCGCTGGCTGGCGGCCATGAGCGATCGCCTGCGGCCTAAAAAGCCCGATTGGCCGGTGCGCAAAGAGTTTTTGGAAACTGTCTGGTACGAAACCCACCGTGCCGGCCTGGACCCGGCACTGGTGCTGGGCCTGATCCAAGTGGAAAGCAACTTCCGTAAATTTGCCGTCAGCAGCGTGGGTGCACGTGGCTATACGCAGGTGATGCCATTCTGGACCCGCGTACTGGGTGACGGCGATCCGGGCAAGCTGTTCCATATGCAAACCAATTTGCGCTTTGGCTGCGTGATCTTGCGCCACTACCTGGACCGCGAGGGCGGCGACGTGTTCATGGGCCTGGGCCGCTACAACGGCTCACGCGGCAAAGCGCCGTACCCGGGAGCCGTGCTGGCCGCACGCAAGAACTGGATCCTTGCCGCATAGCCGGGTTACCGGATCAGCCCATTCCCCATATTTTGTAAGCTTTTTAGGCTTCTAGTGCTTATTGAATAAGCATAAGTAGCTATCTAAATAATAGCAATCACTACACCAAACTCTCGTGGTGCAAACCGAACTTGCCTGCTCGGCGGTCGGCAAAGTAGTACTTCAAGGTCTGCGATACGGTGCGAAAGGCAATCTCGTCCCAGGGAATTTCGGCCTCGGTGAACAGCCGGGTTTCGATGGTTTCAAAACCGGGGTCGAACACCTCGCTGAGCAACTTGGCGCGGTAAAACAGGTGCACCTGGCCCACGTGGATGACGCTCATCACGCTGAACAGCTCTTGCATTTCAAATTGTGCACCGGCTTCTTCCACCGTCTCGCGGGCTGCGCCGTCGGCGGTGCTTTCGCCCAGCTCCATGAAGCCTGCAGGCAGTGTCCATTTGCCGAAGCGCGGCTCGATGTTGCGCTTGCATAGCAACACCCGGTCGCCCGTGGTGCCCCAGTGCGGCACCGTGCCCACCACGTTGAGCGGGTTCTCGTAGTGCACGGCGTGGCAAGCGGGGCAGACCGCCCGCAGCTTGGTGTCGCCGTCGTCGGGCACGCGGTACACCACGGCCGTGCCGCAGTCCTTGCAGAATTTAATGGGGCTGCGGTGCATGGTGCTTAGACGATGCGGATGGACAGGGATTCCAGCCCGGCCACGCTGCCCTCCAGCGTGTCGCCGGGCACTACGGCGCTCACACCCTCGGGCGTGCCCGAGTAAATCAGGTCGCCGGGTTGCAGTTCCCAGGCGGCAGACAGGTGCTCGATGGTCTCGGCAATGCTCCAGATCAGTTGGGCCACGGTGCTGCGCTGGCGGTCCTGGCCGTTGACCTGCAGGGCAATCTCGGCCTGCTCCACCCCGACCGCCTGGGCTGCCGGGGTGATGGGGCCAATCGGGGCGGACTGCTCAAAGCCCTTGCCGATGCACCAGGGGCGGCCCTGCTTTTTCATCTCGTTTTGCAGGTCGCGGCGGGTCATGTCCAGGCCCACGGCGTAGCCGTAGATGTGCTGGTGGGCATCGGCCGCAGCGATGTTCTTGCCGCCTTTGCCGATGGCCACGACCAGTTCGATCTCGTGGTGCAAATTGCCAGTCAGCGTAGGGTAGGCCATGGAGCCGGTTTGCCCAGCCTCGACTGCGACCACGGCATCGGCGGGTTTCATGAAGAAGAACGGTGGCTCGCGCCCGGTGAAGCCCATTTCCTTGGCGTGTTCGGCGTAGTTGCGGCCCACGCAGTAGATGCGGTGCACGGGGAAGCGGGCAGTCTGGCCGACGACGGGGATGGCGACGACAGCGGGAGGCGTAACAACGTAGTCCATGGGATTTCCTGGGGAGTTAGTCTTTGGGGCGGAAGGTGAGGATCATCGGCGATGGCACCCGGCCATCGGTGTCGCGGGGCATGGTTTCGGTTTTGTCGATGGCCTTGAGCACCGCATCGTCCCAGGCCTTGTTGCCGCTGGACTTGACCAGCTTGTGGCTGAGGATGGTGCCGTTAGAGGCCGAGCGCACTTCGACTTCGGCCGCAGGGTTGCCGTCGAAGGTATCGGTGGAGACGATGTTGGGTTTGACCTTGGCGCTGACCCGGCCACCGTAGCCGCTGGACGGTGCCGATGACTGCAGCGCGCTGCCGGTGGCGTTGGCCCCGCCCGTGGCCCCGGCCATGCCAGCCATGCGTTTTAGGTTGTCGGCGCGCTGGGCCGCCAGATCCTTTGCGTCGGCCTGGGCGCTAGCTTTTTCGGCAGCTGCTTTCGCTGCATTCTTTGCGTCCTGGGTGGCTTGGGCCTTTTTGTCTAGCGCGTCCTGCTTGTCCTGGGCGGCTTTTTTGTCTTTTAAGCGCTTGTCTTCATCGGCTTTTTTATCCGCGGCTTCCTCGGCTTTTTGGGCTTTCAGGGCCTTGTCTTTGTCGATCTTGTCGCGCTTGGCCTTTTCGGCTTTATCGGCTTTGTCTTGTTGGGCCTGCTCCAGTTTTTCGGCTTCGCGTTTCTTTTTGGCGCGTTCCAGGGCGATGTCGGCATCTTTCACATCGGGCGCGGGTGGGGGCGGTTGGACCTTGGCCACGGGCGGGGGGGGCGGAGTGGGGCGCGGCGTTTCGACGGGCGGCGGCGGGGGCTCATCCACCGCTTTGGGCGCGGCCATTTGGATCGAAGAGGACCAAAGCTCGGCCTCTACCGTGGCGCTCTCGGTCTGCTTCCACTGTACGTTGATGACCAGGGCTACCAGTAGCAGCGCGTGGGCCAGCAGGGCCAGGCCCAGCGCCCGCACCATGCCGGGGGGCTGGGGGGGCGTGAGGTTGAGCGTGTCCTGGGCGGCGTGCATGGCGGAATTTATTTGCCGAGCTGGACCGACAGGCCCACGCGCTGTATGCCCGCGCGCTGCAAGGTGTCCATCACCTTCACCACCGACTCGTATTTGACGTTGCGGTCGGCGCTGATGACCACGGGCACGCTGGCATCGCCGTCTTGCGCGGTTTTCACGGCGCTGGCGACATCGCTTTTGCCAAGCTTGGTGGTTTTGCTTTTTTGGGTGAGTTCCAGCGATTCGTCTTTGGCAATGACGATCTGGATCACCCGGTCGGGCTGCTTGCCCGCCTTGCCCACGCTGGGCAGATCGACCACGCTGGGGGTGATCATAGGCGCAGTGACCATGAAGATGATCAGCAGCACCAGCATCACGTCGATGAAGGGCACCATGTTGATCTCGTTGATGGTGCGCCGTCCGCGGCCGCGGGAAACCATGCTGGCCATGGTTTATTTCCCTGCGGGCACCGCAGGCGACTGGGCCGCTACGTTGCGCTGCAAGATGTTAGAGAACTCTTCCATGAAGGTCTCCAGCCGGATGGCGGTACGGTCGATTTCGCGGGCAAACCGGTTGTAGGCCACCACGGCGGGAATGGCCGAGAACAGGCCGATGGCGGTGGCCACCAGGGCCTCGGCAATGCCGGGGGCCACGGTGGCCAGCGTCACCTGCTGCATGCTGGCCAGCCCGGTGAAGGCGTGCATGATGCCCCAGACCGTGCCGAACAGACCCACGTAGGGCGACACCGAGCCGACGGAGGCCAGGAAGGAAAGGCTGGACTCGATCACATCCATCTCGCGCTGGTAGCTGGCACGCATGGCGCGGCGGGCTCCGTCCATCAGGGTGCCGGGATCGGCAATGCGGCGTTCACGCAGTTTTTGGTATTCGCGCATGCCGCTGGCAAAAATGCGCTCCATCGGGCCGGCATCTTGCCCGTTTTGGGCGTTGCGGGCGGCGGTGTTGAACAGGTCGTTCAGGCTGGTGCCCGACCAGAAGTCGCGCTCGAAACTTTCGTTGTGCGCCTGGACTTTGCGCAGCGCAAACAGCTTGCGGAAAATAGCCGCCCAGCTGGAGATGGACACCACCACCAGTAGCAGCATCACCAGTTGCACCACGATGCTGGCGTTCAGCACCATGGTCCAGATCGACAGGTCTTGGGTCATTGCAAAATTTCTAAAAGAGGGGCCGGGATACGGTCGGATTTGAGGGTGTCGTAGCGCACCCAGCACAGGCGGATGCTGCCTTCGCACAGTACCGTGTCACCCAGAATGGCCTGTTGTGTGATTGTGAGTGTGGATCGGCCGATTTGTTCCAACCGGGCTGTCACCATGAGTTGGTCGTCCAGCCGGGCCGAGCGCAGGTACTTCACCGTGGTCTCGGCCACCACGAACATGCCGCCGCTGGTTTCCTTCAGGGTGCTTTGGTGGATGCCCAGCGAGCGCAGCCATTCGGTGCGGGCGCGTTCAAAGAACCTCAGGTAGTTGGCGTAGAAGACGATGCCACCGGCATCGGTGTCTTCCCAGTAGACGCGGATGGGATGGGTGAAGGTGGTGTTAAGCATGGGGTCAATTCAACATGTCGCGCAGACGGGCGATGGCGGTGTGCAGGTTTTCCATCGAGCTGGCGGTGGAAAAACGCAGAAACTTGTGGGTGTCGGCGGTACCGAAATCGCGGCCCGGGGTCACGGCTACGTGGGCGCGGTGCATGATTTCATAGGCCAGATCCCAGCTGTCCTTGATGCCCAGTTTGCTACATATTAAAGAGCAATCAGCCCAGGCATAGAATGCGCCATCTGGCATTTCGGGCACTAAAAAACCGAGGGCGTTCAGGGCCGGGATAAAGTAGTCGCGCCGGGCTTTGAATTCTGCGCGGCGGCGCTCAAATTCGGCGATGCTGGCATCTTCAAAGCAGGCCAGCGCTGCGTGCTGGGCGATGGTGCTGGGGCAGATAAACAGGTTTTGCGCGATGCGCTCCACCACCGGCACCAGCGCCTCGGGTACCACCAGCCAGCCCAGCCGCCAGCCGGTCATGTGGAAGTATTTGCTGAAGCTGTTGATGCTGATGATCTGGTCATCAATGGCTAACGCGGTCTGGCCAAAGCGGTCGTCATGGCTCAGGCCCAGGTAGATTTCGTCCACCAGGGTGATGCCGCCGTGCCACTGCACCACACTGTGGATGTCGCGCAGCACGGCAGGGTCGATCGAGGTGCCCGTGGGGTTGGAGGGCGATGCCAGCAGCACGCCACGGGTTTTGTCGGTCCAGGCAGCGGCCACCATGTCGGCACTGAGCTGGTAGCGGTCGGCCGCGGTGGTGGGCAGCAGCACGGCTTTGCCGTCGGCCGCCGACACGAAATGCCGGTTGCAGGGGTAGCTGGGGTCGGGCATCAAAATTTCGTCGCCCGCGTCGATCAATGCCAGGCAGGCGAGTTGCAGCGCAGCCGATGCGCCAGCGGTGACCACGATGCGGCTGGCGGGCACGTCGACTTTGAAGCGGCTGGCGTACCAGGCGCTGATGCGTTCGCGCAGGGCCAGCAGGCCGGTAGCCTGGGTGTACTGGGTCGTGCCGTTGTGGATGGCCTGGACGGCGGCGGCCTGCACCAGCGGCGGGGCGGTGAAGTCGGGCTCGCCGATGTTCAAAAACACCATGGGCCGGTCGGTGTGGGCTACCTTTTCGGCCAGCTCCGACGCGGCCTTGGCCACTTCCATCACGTAAAACGGCTCGATGGCCTCTGCGCGCCGGGATATCCGCATGCGTAAAGCCTTAATCCGCGCTGCTGTCGGCGCTGGTCTTGGCGCCTTTGCCTGCCTTGTCGGCCTGCACTTCAGCGGCGCGTAGGCTGGGGGCCAAGCCGTTCAAGATGCCGTTGACGTATTTGTGGCCGTCGGTGCCACCGAATTCCTTGGCCAGTTCGATACATTCGTTCAGCACCACGCGCCAGGGCACGTCCAGGCAGTTGCGCATCTCGTATACGCCGATCCACATGACCGAGCGCTCGACGGGAGAGATTTCTTCCAGTTTGCGGTCCAGCAGGGGGACGATCAGTGCGTCCAGCTCGGCGGATTGTTCGATGCAACCGTGCAGCAGTGCGTCGTAATGCACCGAATCGGCCTTGTGAAAGCCTGCCAGGTCGCGGGTGAAATGGTCGATGGATTCGGCATCGTTGCGGCCTACCAGGTGCTGGTAGAGCGCTTGCAGGGCAAATTCGCGGGCGCGGCTGCGGTCGGACTTGGCGGCAGCTTTGCGCACGCCGGTGTCAGTCAGGCCGCCGCGGGATTGGCGCGGGCGCTTGGGTGCAGCGGACGAGGAGGGGGGGACGATGGGGGTATCAGGATTGCTCATGCCAATTGCTCTAGTAGATTGGCCATTTCCACAGCGACGCGGGCAGCGTCTGTGCCCTTGTCGGTTTGGCGGGCCACGGCTTGCGCCAGGTTTTCGGTGGTGATGATGGCGTTGGCAATCGGGATCTGGTAGTCCAGCCCGATGCGGGTGACGGCGCTGCCGGATTCGTTGGCCACCAGCTCAAAGTGGTAGGTTTCGCCGCGGATGATGCAGCCCAGGGCCACCATCGCGTCAAATTGCTCGGTTTCGGCAAGGGCTTGCAGTGCCAGTGGCACCTCCAAAGCGCCGGGTACTTGCACATGCTGGATGTTGGCGGCCTGTACGCCCAACGCGGCCAGCTCGGCCTTGCAGGCATCGGCCAGGGCGTTGGTGATGCTCTCGTTGAATCGCGCCTGCACGATGGCAATGCGCAACTTGCTGCCGTCCATGCGGGAATCCGCGGCGGACAGTGCGCCTTGGTCTGCGTGCTGCATGTTTATTCCTTATATGTGTGGAAAGACTCAGGCTGCGCCTGCGTCGTGTTGTTGTGGCGGCGAGAGGTAGCCGGTGGTTTCCAGCCCGTAGCCGGTCAGGCCGGGGCTGCGGCGCGGGCTGCCCATGAGCTGCATTTTGCGTACGCCACAAGCCAGCAGAATCTGCGCGCCGATGCCGTAGGTGCGCAGGTCCATCTGGCCACGTTCGGGGGCCTGGGCCGGGCGGGCAGTGCCGTCAAACTGGGCCAGCAGGTCGGCCGCGCTCTCTCCGCAGTTGAGCAGCACGGCGACACCTTGGCCCTCGGCCGCAATGTGGCGCAGGCTGGCATCCAGGCTCCAGGAGTGCAGGCCGCGGTTGACTTCCAGCACATCCAGTACCGACAGGGGTTCGTGCACGCGTGCGGACACGGTGTCTTCGGGTTGCCAACTGCCTTTGACCAGCGCCAGGTGCACGCCTTGGCTGGGCTTATCGCGGAAGGCGTGGGCGGTGAAGCTGCCAAAAGCAGTTTCGATCTGGCGGCTGCCCATTTTTTCGACCAGCGATTCGTTGCGGCTACGGTGTTCGATCAGGTCGGCGATGGTCCCGATCTTCAAGCCGTGCTGGGCGGCAAAGATCTGCAAATCCGGCAGGCGGGCCATGGTGCCGTCGTCGTTCATCACTTCGCAGATTACCGATGCGGGGCTGCAACCGGCCATCACCGACAGGTCGCAACCCGCTTCGGTATGGCCTGCGCGCATCAGCACGCCGCCGTCTACCGCTTGCAGCGGGAAAATGTGGCCGGGCTGCACCAGATCGGCGGCGGTGGCGTTGCGGGCCACCGCGGCTTGCACGGTGCGGGCGCGGTCGGCGGCAGAGATGCCGGTGGTCACGCCCTCTGCGGCTTCGATGGAAACCGTGAACGCGGTGCCTTGCTTGGTACCGTTGCGCGCCACCATGGGCGGCAACTGCAAGCGTTCGCACATTTCGCGCGACAGGGTCAGGCAGATCAGTCCGCGGGCATGGCGGGCCATAAAGTTGATGGCTTCCGCACTCACGTGGTCGGCGGCTAGGATCAGATCGCCTTCGTTCTCACGGTCTTCTTCATCGACCAGAATCACCATGCGACCGGCGCGCATGTCGGCCACGATGTCTTCGACGGAGGAGATGGATACTGGCTGGAGGGGGGAGGGCGATGTCATAAGGTGCAATTTTGAAAGCCGTAGCGTCAGGGGATGCGCTGCGCGGGTTGCACACAGCGCGAATGCGCGGGCAACACGGTACAAAACCGGTCATTATCGTCGCAATTGCCCGCGGCCTGCCCTGGCCGGGTTGTGGGTGCGTCAGAACTGGTCGCGGCCGGGGATCCGTGCGGTGATGCGGATATCCGGACCGACCAGGCTGACCGAGGTGAATTGCAGCGGAACGGCATCAGACAGGTTGGCCAGCGGCAGCAAGCGGGCCATATCGAGGCCGGGACCGACCAGTTTGGGGGCCAGATAGACCAAAAATTCGTCCACCAAGCCTGCTTGTATCAGTGCCCCGTTGAGGGTGTGGCCTGCTTCTACATGCACCTCATTGATCTCGCGCCGGGCCAGCTCTTGCAACATGGCTGCCAGATCCACCCGGCCTGCCTTCTCCGGGAGGTACAGCACGGTAGCGCCCGCAGCTTCCAAGGCTTGTTTTTTAGCATCATTTTGGCTGCTAGCGCATATGTACACTGCACGACCAGCTATAAAAATAGGTGCATCGGTGGGGGTCTCCAATCGGCTATCGATCACCACCAGGTGCGGTTGTCGAGGGGTATCGACCAGCCGGGCATCCAGAGTGGGCCGGTCTTTCAGCACGGTGCCAATGCCGGTCAGCACTGCACAGGCACGCGCACGGGATGTGTGGCCGTCGGCACGGGCAGCGGGCGAAGTGATCCACTGGCTGTCGCCGTTGGCCAAGGCGGTGCGGCCATCGAGTGAGGCGGCCATTTTCATACGTACCCAGGGCGTTTTGCGCACCATGCGGCTGAAGAAGCCCAGGTTGAGTTCGCGCGCTTCGGCAGCGCCGGGACCTACTTCGACTTCAATCCCGGCAGCGCGCAAGCGGGCAAAACCATTGCCTGCGACCAGTGGGTTGGGGTCTGCTATCGACGCCACGACTTTGCGGATACCTGCCGCTACCAAAGCGTCACAGCAGGGCCCTGTGCGGCCGTGGTGGGAGCAAGGCTCCAGCGTGACATAGGCAGTAGCACCTTGGGTGCTGTGGCCCTTGGCTGCGGCATAGCGTAGGGCCATAACTTCGGCGTGGGGGCCACCGGCGCGCTGGGTATGACCTTGGCCGATGATTAATCCATCCGCGTTGGTCAGGACGCAGCCTACGCGGGGATTAGGTGGGGTGATGTACAAGGCGCTGCGAGCAAGACTAAGCGCCAATGCAATGGGGGAATTTTCTGACACCAATATCCTGGCTTAGTTCGCACCGGCACCAGTACTGGTTGCCGTACAGGTTGCATCATTGGATGGCTTGCATGTGCGTGCACGACCTGTGACAGCAATTTTGATGCGTCTGATTTCATCGTTATTGGACACATCTGTACGGGTTAAATTAAAGGTCAGATTTCCCCCTCCAGAGCCGGTTTTGGATCTTGCATATCCAGACGCATCAAACATGATGTAAGGAGCCGTGCCTACGGCATTGCCTGTTCCTACAATATTTATATAGCTAGGCATTGGACCCTGTTGGAGAATCAATTTGTCATATGTTGAATCATACGTATAGCCTAGAGTGCCTGTCACACGACCTGGTGCGTATGCGTAGATAAAGATAATCCATCCATTATTCCAATCTGCATTTTTTGCGGGTACAACCATGGCATTTGTGCCCCGCTTTAAAGCCTCTCCACGTGCTGCATTAATGGCTGAAAAAAGTGTATTGGTCGCTGAGGTTAATTCAGCATTGCGTTTATAGGTGACCATGCTGGGTACCGCAACCATCATTAAAATGGCGGCAATGGCCACGGTCATCAATAATTCGATGAGCGTAAACCCCCGACAATTTTTTCGAAAATTTTTCAAGGCCAGCATAGAGTGAAGTTCGCTGTTTGAGCGGTCCCAGTGCAGTCTTTTATACCCGTGCTGGTAATGCTGAGAACATTTACTTCTGGATCAGGGGCAGTAGGTTTTGCATTTACCCGTATACATTCAGAATATCCCATGGTCGATGTCCCGGAAGGACACGCATCGGCAAAAAGCTGATAAGCAGGGTTGCTTGGATTGTCACCTGAAAATAATTTAAAAGGTACTGCGGTAGATGTCGTTGAATTGCACCGAGTGTCTGCTGCAGCGGTTGCTGTGCCGCTTGTGTTGGTAAATCCTAAATAACAGTTTTTCTGCGTCATATAACGCTCCTGTTGCTGTAGTAATTCAACCAATGCCGTACGAGCTTGTGCGCGCTTGCCCTTCAATATAGATGACTTGTAGGAAGGGTAGGCCATTGCGGCTAATATGGCGACAATAGCAACTACAATCACTAATTCAATTAATGTAAATCCGGTTTTATATTTATTTTTCATTATTTATTTTTTAAATCTTGGTAGTTGTTAATTTGCCGCCAGCTTATGCGACCAGATACGATTTTGGTGGGAGTAATTGTGCGCCCAGCATCAATCCCCATGGACCCAGAGTCTGCAACCTTTGGCTTAATCGTTTTTATTCTACGACCTGTGCTGAAGCTTTCTTCGTAACTTGCATCACCGGCATCTAAGGGTATGGGTACGCTTGGAATGCCAACTACAGAAATGGTGGACGAGCCCACACCTGTGTCAACATTGATGGTGTAGTTGTTTCCGCTTCCACCCGAGGCGGCACATGAGCCCAGTGACCCTGATGCTGCGGGTATAAGACTGCCAAATACCAAGTAATCACCTGCAACAATCGCACTATTGACTTGGCGTTCGCCTGTTACCGGAAGGTCAAAGTACCAGCCAGATCGTTGCGTGGTGTCGAGATCGGTACCAGCGCGACCCCATATAAACGATCCGATGGAGATAGTACCTGTAGTAGTGGTGCTCGTAGCCGGTGTTGCTGTTGCCGCAGCGAGCCGACCGCGACCTGACACAATGCTACTGCCTGCTGGTGAGCTATCCGCTTTCGTGCTTCCATTATCGTATATAACATAAAACGAATTAATGGCAGTGGACGTCTTATCTGAAACTTCTAAATACTTACCCGTGCCGAAAGCTATATACGAAGTGTTAACTCCAGCAACGGTGGGGCCAGATACAACAGTGGGTGCCATGGTAATGGGTTGTATTACCCCCAAAGCAGTCTTGGCGGTATAAAGAGGGTATGGCAAGGGGCTGCCAGTGGTTCCTTTGTTATAGGCTGAAAGGTTATTGATGTCCCACTCGGTGGAGCCATGTAGTGAGAAATCTAATTTAAAGACTTGGCCATACAAGTCACCCATAAAAACTTGGGATAACTCGGTGTTGGAGCCGTAAGTTGCCCGAAAGTTAATTAGACCAGTAGGTGATAGTGCAGTTAGTGGCGTAGTTAGATCAATCTTTCCATTGACTGGTAAAGATATTTTATAAAAATTTGGTGAAGTGCCGGAACTGGTCCATGCAGTACCTGCAGGCTTGTCGAGTGCCAGTAAAAATAATGCGGGATAGCCCGAGCCAAAATTTCCCGCGCTATTCGCGACCGTATAGTTGTTTACTCCGCTTGCTACTAACGCAAACCAGCGGTAGGTGGCCGTTGTATTCGGCGCGCTGGTGCGCAACTTCATAATTTTTGGTTGTCCTACTACATAACCCATATCAGGATCATCATCTCGGGTGAATTCCCACATGGCGTTTGAGGCTGAAAATGTGCTTGGATTTGTAATGTCAAGCGCAAAAACCCCCGATCCACCTGCACCGGTCCCAGCAACCAATACGGTTTTCCAATCTGTAGCATTTCCAGTTGATGCCAATTGAGCCTCCGCAATAGCGGGAGAACCATCAACATAACTCTGATGATTTCTAATGTAGCTAGGGTCGGTCAGTATGGAAAGTTTAGGACCCATCCAACTGGGAATATACGCAAATAATTCGTCTCCAGTCGTTGCATTAAACGAATGCAACATCCCATCATTTGCTCCCACAAATACGGCTGGCGTACGGCTTGCAGTAGTTGCGGTGAATTTTTGAAAACTGCTGCTATATGCACCAATATTCTGAGGAGTGCCAGAATAGGCCACGCTGGAATTTACAATGTCACCTAGCAATTTACTTCTTACACGAAATGGGTTGCTTTCTTTAGATTTGTCACCTCGTAGATAATTTAGCCGGTCTTGGGCTAAACCATCTGCAGACGATGTGGCTGTTAATTTATTTAAATTGGCTATTAAGTTTGCATTTCCACTGATGCCCGACCAAGTAAAATCAGTTGCAACCGCGCTTGTACCCGCACCAGCGTTACCAATAAAAATATGGCGAGAAGCAGCCGGAGATTGCATTGCGGCCAATTGCGCAGAAGCCGTCCAAGTGGATGCTGTTCCAACTGAAATTAGGCTAGTAGTGGTATTCAGTGTCAGGGGAAAGGCAAGAACGTCGCCACTCCAGTCCGTCGTATCAAATGAGCCTTGGTATATTAGACTACCTGCTGTGGTTAGATTGCTATTTTGAACAGCACTGCCAGCAATACTTCGAGCTTGGGTGGATGCCCTGTTAAAAATACTATCAAAAGCAGTCAATACACCACGGGCACTACTTTGTAGGAAGTAAGAACTGGCTTCTCCTGGTCGAGTAGGGTCTTGCCATACATTATTATTATTGGTTCCATCTTGCTGTTTAAAGGGGTTGCCGTATGAATTATAAGGTGGGCTGGTTGAGTCGGCACTAAATCCGCCATACTTGGCAGCAGCAAAAAATTGATTATTGTAAAGGCGGGTGCTGGAGTTATTGGAGGCACCATACTCGTTAACATCAAATAAATATGTTTTTACGCGCAAACCAGGTCTTTGCAGGCTTGGGCCTGAACCAGCTGTCCAATCTTTTCCCCGAATATCATGCGTATGTGCCCAATAGGCCTCTCCAATGATTTGATTGCCTGGAGGGTTGCCATTCACCGGATTGTTAGGATTGCCAGTGGTTCTGGTGGCTCCTTGTCCATCTAGGTATGTAGTTGAATTGTTTCTCTCAAAACTTTGAACAATACCCGTCCAGTAGTTAATATCTGGTATGTTATTGCTTGTGTCTGCGGTTGGAATTTTATTTCCATCATGGGTATTAATATCTCCAATTACTACAATATTACTTTTCGTACATGTGTAGTCACTTGTGTTGGATCGACTGTTGCCGTATGGGTCTACCCAGCTCGTTGTCACAGGAAATCCATCGTACATAGCCGTTGTCGGTGGCCCACTAATCGCGGCTGGGCTGGGCTGCAAGCCTTGAAGATACCGTAAGTTTTCATAATACAGTTCACCCACTGGGTCGTATATTTTGTATCGTCCTGGCGTGGGGCCAGTACGGCCAAATTTATTCAAATAATTAATAACCCCACTAATGGGCGTGCTTTGGGTCGTGTCATTATCTGGATTTGCTTTAAAAACACCCGTGGATGTATCCCATTCGATATTGGGATTTCCGCCTGTGGCTGTATTATCCTGGCCATTAATATCAAATGTTTTGGCTCCAACATATTTCATGGGTGCGCGTAAAACTCCGCCATAGCGTCCAGAAGAACCCGCGGCACTATCTGTTTGGTCGAGTAAATACCCAAATGCAGAAAGCCGTAATTGATCACTATATTTTTGTATAGAGCCCGTGGGTTTGTAATTTCCATTAGGGTACAGTTTGCATAGGCCATAATCTCTGACATCTATCAAGTTTTTGGATGCATCTACATTGCAGACATTAACGCGGCTATAAAAAAATCCATCTGAATTTAAACTTCCTGACGTTTGCCCCGGCGTCCAAGTGCCTGAATATGGGCGGGTGTAGCAAGATTTTGAGGTGCCAACGATAGGGTCACCAAAAACCGTATTGCTGCAGGCGACTCCATTGGAGGCGGGTGCATAATTCCATTTGGATCCAGATCCATACCAAACCTCTTGGACTCCTGAAAAGCTACAGCTGTTATTTTCTGAGGCACAGACGGTTGAGCCGCTGGGTAAAGCGGTACCCGACTGGACGGGGCCAACGCCTGATGCAGTAGATGCGCCAATCGTGTACGCCCCAGTGCTTGTACAGCTACCTGTTTTACTGGTGCCAAAATAAATGCGATTTAATGTATTGGCGACCCATATGTCATTTCCGGCTGCTTGGGTAATCATTGTTGCAGGGATTGCACCCCAGTACGCACCGGTTCCACCACCATTTTGCGTCAATTGCTTGGCTGGAAAGTTGCTGCTATTCCACATGCATACCGGGTCTCCATTTGGTAAGACCGCTCTCTGTAAAATAGTCAATGTAGATGTGTCTATATAGCGATCACCACCAGATAGCGCAAGACGAAGCATATCAATTGCGGAATTAGTTGCCCAGTTAAGAAAATTGCCACTAAATGCATTGCTGCACTTTCTGTTCGTAGCGGCACCACTACGGTCAAATCGCTTGTAATCTACGGCGGTCAAAGGCGAAACTGGGGTTTCAGTTGGCGTATTGTTATACGTATAGCAACTCTCCGCATCGTAGTAGCCAAGGTATTCATTGGTATTGGCGTAGGTTGCATCTGTCGTTGCACTCGGTTGGTCTACATATTGCGCGCCAACCGTAGGGTATTCAACCGATAACGCCAGTGATAAAACTGGCTTGTCACCTCCTGTGGCGGCATAAAGAGGTTCGGACGATAAATTTATTACGGGAATAATTGGGGCTGTGCTAGCGCCTTTTACTATCATCGTAATGGTGGCTGTTATTAAAAATATAATAATTCCAACCCAGCGGAGGAGCCATTTATTTTCTGAAAATGATTTAAAAAAATAGCCAAAATGTATATTTTTCATATAATTCTATATATCAATAGCGATAGATCATTTGCACAACAGCTTGTATATCGTCGCGTGGTCCGAAACCCATGGAAGTGACTCTATAAATATATTTTTTGGGGGGGGCGCCTCGGTCGCGATTTTCTCCGCCTGGGTCTGGAATCGGTTCAATGGCGTAACGAGGTGGTTTGGATGGTTGTACCCCCAAGCTGCCAGATGCAAAAGTACGATTTGTATAGGTGCCGAAGACTGTTGTGGGTGCGCTGTTGCTGGTATCGGTAAAGTCAACGCTTAACCATGCAGGTTTATCTACATTATTGGTGACCAAGGCACACAAACCTATATCGTTTCCAGTAGTGCCGCATCCAGGAATAAATCGCGTAATGTCATTGGATTGCTGAAAGAGTGAGCGACGTACCGATGTGCCTGTGGGGCCGTACATATCAAACTCAGCATCTAGCAAACCCGCCTCAGCCGCCTGCCACGCGATTTGTTGGTCTCTATCATTGCGGGCACCCCGCTCGCTCATAGTAGCAATTTGAATGCCTGCGACTCCAAGCAATGAAACGATAGTCAACACCATCATGACGACAATGAGCGAGGCACCACGCTGATACGCCGTATTGTGGTGTTTAGCGGCATTCAATGGTTTTAGTTGAGCTGCCATTTCAGAGACCTTGGTCATTACGTAAGTGGATCGTGAAAGTGACAGTTTGGCGAAGGCGGTTGTCGGCCGCGGGTGTAAAGATAGTGCCAGCATCATTGGTCGATGACATGGCGGAACCAATACCGCCTGTAGAGTTTGCGGCTACACCAAATGGATAATAAGTTGGGGCAGGGTTAGGCGTGGTTTGGGCTGAACCCAATGGGCCACGTAAAACCATACCAATACGGATACTGCGAACGCGCCGCCAATTGTTGTTGGTAGCTACAGGATCGGCCGCTACGGTCATTTGGTCAGCACGCAGGTAGCG
This sequence comes from Rhodoferax sp., assembly GCF_025354435.1. Classification (GTDB taxonomy): domain Bacteria; phylum Pseudomonadota; class Gammaproteobacteria; order Burkholderiales; family Burkholderiaceae_C; genus Rhodoferax_B. The sequence continues at coordinate 64,834 of NZ_JANXMU010000083.1, read as the reverse complement.
ATTCGCCACGTAAGTTTGCGTTGCGGTCGAAGCTGTATTTGCCGTGACGCCGTCTACACCGTAGAGCACTTGGAAGTTTTCTACACCTTGAATAATCGGCTGTGCAACTCCAGGTCCGTTAAGGCACATTAAAGAGGGTTCTCCATTTGCGGCGTTAACGTCTACATAAAAAATGCTGGTTACATAGTCATCTATATCAGTAGGGGGAGTAATGGATGCATTGCCAAAGCAATCAATTATTGAATTGTCCGAAACGCCGGATCCGGGATAAGTCTCTACTGTTTGGTATCGAAGAATAAGAGCGTCACTACCATAACCAACGGCTGTTGTGCTTGTTCGCGACGTTGAGGTATTTAATGGATCAGATGCACTTGGTATTGCGTTGTTAAAGCCGAATATATTAGGAGCGGGATTTTTGGTAATGCCAATGTTGTTCATCGAGCGAACCTTGGCTGCATATTGCAAGTCTTTAAATCCGGTCTGAACGCCAATACGTTGTATAAAGTCGGTGGCAAAGCGACCGTTGTCGCGCAGTTGGGATGATGCATCCACTGCAGTAAAACCCTGGCGACTAACTATGAGTGAGGCAATCGCAGCTATAGCAATGATGGTGCTGATTACCATCGCAACAAGTAGCTCTACCAAGGTCAAACCCTGCTGCTTTATTCTTGGGCGAGGTGTCGACTTCATCAGGTATTCCCCGCAGTGATTGGAAAAATAATTGATGGAACTGTTGCTCGGTCTACCAGTTGGGCAGCAGTGTTGGTTGCTGTAATAGCGCGGTTAGTGGAGCCACGGGTCCAGCCAATTTTGATGTACATGGTTGGTATGGTGGCACCTGTTACCGCAGTACATCCCCATTGCGGAATCCCTGCCGCATCAAAAGGCGCAGCGTCGACGCAGATGGTTACATGGGCCCCCGGTAATGCGCTGTCTACCCTGGACAGCCATTCGGTCATTTGGGCGTTCGCGATATCGGTGGTACTCGTGCAGCCGCTGCCGACATTCAGGCAGTATGCATTGGTGTTCGCTGCCAATGGGCTCGAGGTAAAGTTGCCAAGATAGGGGTTACTAGTTGCCGTTAGCAGTCCTATGCCTTTGTTATCCCGCATGGTTTCCGCAATTTCGCGCGCCAGCGATGCGGCTATAGATTGCATGCGTGCTTCTCGGTTCGCTTGTAGAGCAGTAGCCTGCAAACCAACCATACCAAGCAATCCGAACGATAAAATAATGATTGAAATCAGCACTTCAAGTAAAGAGAAGCCTTTTACTTTGCACGCCGCAATGTGCGCTGGGGCATCTTGATGCCAGGTAACGATGGGAGCCGAGTATTCCATGCCCACATGATAGTTAACTGCGCTTACTTGAGAAGATCTGCAGTGTGCCGCTTATCGTGCAGTCTCCACCGCTGGGCAGGCTAGTGGTCAAATCGTAATTTGTAGCCGGGCCGCGTGGGGTCTATCGCTGAACTTCGTCTACCAGCGTTTTAAATGCATCAATATCTTCAAAATTACGGTACACGCTGGCAAAACGTATGTACGCAACTTTGTCTAGCTTTTTTAGTTCACGCATGACTAGCTCGCCGATTTGATGGGACTGGACTTCTCGCACACCCATGTTGAGAAGATTTTCTTCGATCAACTCAATGGCGCGGTCAACTTGAGCGGTACTAATCGGACGTTTTCTAAGTGCTAAGGCGAAAGAGGCACGGAGTTTGTCAGACTGAAAATCAATTCGGCGTCCGTCCTTTTTAACGACAGCGGGGAATGTGACATCGGGACGCTCGTAAGTGGTGAATCTCTTTTCACAGCCCCCACATCTGCGGCGGCGGCGTACCAGGTCGCCGTCGTCGGATTCGCGGGTTTCGACCACTTGGGTCTCGCCATGGCCGCAGAAAGGGCACTTCATGGGGGCTGTGGTGGTTTAACGGTAGACGGGGAAGCGGTTGGTCAACGCGGCGACCTTGGCCCGTACGGCATCCAGGTTGGCCGCATCGCGTGGGTTGTCCAGTACGTCGGCAACCAGATGGGCTGTGGCGCGGGCCTCTTCGTCCTTGAAGCCGCGCGTGGTCATGGCGGGGGTGCCGATACGCACGCCGCTGGTGACCATGGGCTTTTCGGGATCGTTTGGGATAGCGTTCTTGTTAATGGTCATATGGGTGCTGCCCAATACGGCCTCTGCTTCTTTGCCGGTAATGCCCTTGGCGCGTAAATCGACCAGCATCAGGTGGCTTTGGGTGCCGCCACTGACGATACGCAGGCCGCGCTGGGTCAGGGTTTCAGCGACGATTTGGGCGTTCTTCAAAACCTGCTGTTGGTAGATTTTGAATTCAGGGGCTAGAGCTTCCTTAAAGGCAACCGCCTTGGCTGCGATCACATGCATCAGCGGACCACCTTGCAGGCCGGGGAATATGGCGCTGTTGATAGCTTTCTCAAACTGCGACTTCATCAGAATGATGCCGCCACGGGGGCCACGCAGACTCTTGTGGGTGGTGGAGGTGACGATATCGGCGTGCGGCACAGGGTTGGGATAGATGCCTGCGGCAATCAGCCCGGCGTAGTGCGCCATGTCCACCATGAAGATGGCACCCACGTCTTTAGCGACTTTGGCAAAGCGCCCAAAATCAATAGCTAGAGAGTAAGCACTAGCACCCGCAATAATGAGTTTGGGCTTGGATTCATGGGCTTTGCGTTCCATGGCATCGTAGTCAATAGCTTCGTTGGCATCGAGGCCATAGCTGACTACATTGAACCACTTGCCGCTCATGTTCAGTGCCATGCCGTGGGTCAGGTGACCGCCTTCTGCCAAGCTCATGCCCATGATGGTGTCGCCAGGCTTCAAGAAGGCCAGAAACACGGCTTCGTTGGCCGATGCGCCGCAATGCGGTTGTACGTTGGCGGCTTCGGCCCCAAAGATTTGTTTGACGCGGTCGATCGCCAATTGCTCTGCTACGTCGACGTACTCGCAGCCACCGTAGTAGCGGCGACCGGGGTAGCCTTCAGCGTATTTGTTAGTGAGCTGTGATCCCTGTGCGGCCATCACGGCGGGCGATGCGTAGTTTTCGCTGGCGATCAGCTCGATGTGGTGCTCTTGGCGGGCGTTTTCAGCCTGGATGGCTGCGAACAGCTCGGGGTCGGTTTGCTCTACGAGAATCGTACGGTCGTACATGGCAGTCCTTTAACTTGGTAGTCAAGACGGTTGTCCTTGCAGTGAAGCAAGTGCTGCCCAGGCGAACGGCTGAACGCCAAGAGCCCGGAGGCCCTAGCGGTACGCTTCCCAGTGGTTGCCCGGCGGGCCTTGTGAGAAGGCCGCAGCGGTAGTCCACGTCAGCGTGAGCACCCTTTGGGGTCACGCCTATCGCCAGTTGCGTACTTGGCTAGTGTAACGGAGGCTTCGTGAAAATTTAATACTTGACGAGCAACGCGACTTTGTCTTCGTCTGCAGGAGCCTGTGTCTTCAGTGCGGGCGCCGCCACAGGAATGGTGCGGGGTGCGGCTACGGGTGCAGAGCGACCGGCGGCAACTTGTTGCAGGCGGCTGTGTTCCGCCATGACTTTGCCGGCATAGCCACCGTCGTCTTGGATGTTTGCCGCGCCCACGTAGTTGCGCAGACCGCCTTCAACTGAGCCCGCGCGGGCGATGCACTCTTGCAGCACCTTTACACCGACGCGCAAATTGGTCAAGGGATCAAACGCAGCCAGTTTCCCGCCAAATACATCGTATTTTTCAGTGTGCACACGGGTCATTACTTGCATCAGTCCCTGGGCACCAACTGGGCTTTGGGCGAATGGGTTGAAACCAGATTCAATCGCCATGACCGCCAAGATCAGGGTCGGGTCGAGTTTGACGCGTTTGCCGAGGTCATAAGCCTCTGCCACCAAAGCGCTAACCGGTTCGGCTGCTACATGGTATTTTTTGCTCAGCCAGTAAGCCACTGCAGCCTGCTGTTTAGGCAGATCTTGTGGATTGCTGGCGGTGGCGCGGTCTACCGCATCGGTATCAGCTTCTGCGGCCAATTCCGTGTCGGCACCGGGCACCACTTGACGCTCCTGAAGCCAGCCCATCAATTGGACTTCGGCAACTTGGCGCAAATCGGGCCGGGCGGTCATGGTCACGACCAAAAAGGCAACGACCAAGCCCAGCAGGGCAAATCCGTTATGGGTAATCTCAAAAAAGCCTTGGGTAATATCTGCTGCGAAGGTTCGCAGCCCTTGGCCTATCTTTTGTAACGCTGTCATAGCACTTCCTCATCTAGCGAAGGCCTGGGGCGATAAAGTTTGCGTAAGAGCAATTCGCTTGGGGCACCTCGATTGGGTGGGTACGCCATCAAAATCCTGCGGTGCCCTTAGGGTGTTTGCAGCGATTTGACTTAGCCGGGGTTCGGCAGCGGGTTCGGGTTGTCCCTAGGGTTATAGGGGGGACGGCGGATTCTAGGAGGACTATTAATATCAAGTCAAGCATATGGACTTCACTTGATATGCATTTTAAGGCTGTATTAATGTACAGTTTTAAGGCCTGATGTAACCAAATCATGAGCGTGCAATAGATCACATGATCGACATTGTTTCAAATTGCTTACAAAATGCTACTGCTACCGAAAAGGCAGCAGCTTCTTACCGTTTGCAGCGCGCATGCAGAGCAATGCAAGTGCGGTGTCGGTTACAAGAGGGCTGATTTTTTGCAGGATTTATGAGTTTATTTTTCAGTACAAATTTCTATTTTGTATACTAAAAAGCAGCCTTTTGAAGCTGCCAAAAGCTCTGTTGTGGTCGTTGTGTTTTACACAACAGACCATCAATAAGCCTGTTTTTAGACAACCCACTCTTCTGTGGACTGCCTATTCCATGGCATTCAGCCCATCCGCACCGGTACAAAAATGGTGTCGCCTGCACGCAGGATCAGTAACGCAATCGATTTATCGGATTTGGCGACAGCGATTTTCACCTGCTCGATGCTTTTGACCGGCGTGCCGTTGATGGCCAGCAATACATCGCCGCTTTCGACCCCGGCGTTGGCAGCCGGGCCTGCGGAGGATTCAATCAGCAGGCCGTTGGGAACCCCGGCAGCGCGCAGTTCCTCGGGCTGCAAGGGACGCAAGGCCAGACCTAGGCGACCTTGTGACGCGGCTTCTTTGCTAGTGGCGACTTGCACCGGTTTGTCGTTGGCGTTACCCAGTTTGGCTTCAATTTCCAGTGCGGCTCCCTTGCGCCACACGTCCAGCTTGACCTTATTGCCAGGTGCATCCTGGCTGATAACAGCAGGCAGGTCGCCCGACGACACCACAGCGTGTCCGTCTACCTTGCGGATCACGTCGCCGGGCTCCAACCCGGCCTTACTGGCGGGGCCGTCTTTTTCAACGCTGGACACCAGTGCACCCTCGGGCTTGTCTAGCTTGAACGAGTCGGCCAAGGCCTGGTTGACCTCTTGCACCGACACCCCTAGGCGCGCATGTTCGACTTTGCCGTGGGCGACGATTTGGTCTTTGACTTTGCCTGCGAGGTCCATGGGGATGGCAAACGACAGACCTTGGTAGCCGCCGGTGCGGCTGTAAATCTGCGAGTTGATGCCGATCACCTCGCCCCGGCTATTGAATAGAGGGCCACCGGAGTTGCCGGGGTTGACGGCTGCATCGGTCTGGATGAACGGCACCGCGCTGTCGTCGGGCAAGGAGCGGCCCTTGGCGCTGACCACACCGGCGGTGACGGTGTTTTCAAACCCGTAAGGCGAGCCAATGGCCAGTACCCATTCGCCTACTTTCAGGTCGCTGGATTTGCCGATGGTGGCCACGGGCAGGTTTTTGGCATCTATCTTTAAGACCGCGATGTCGGTTTTGGGGTCGGCCCCCAGCACCTTGGCGACGAATTCGCGGCGGTCGGTGAGTTTGACGACCACTTCCTTGGCATCTTTCACCACGTGGGCGTTGGTCATTACGATGCCGTCAGCGCTCACGATGAAGCCAGAACCCTGGCTGCGGGTGGGCGCTTCTTTTTGACCCGGGACTCCACCTTGGCCCTGGCCTTGCTGGAAGCGGCGGAAGAATTCAAAGAAAGGGTCATTGCCAAAAGGATCGTCGCGCTGCGGGTGTTGGGCGGTCTCGGCATCGTCGCTACCGGATTTGGCGACACTGGTCACGCTGATATTGACGACCGCCGGGCCGTACTGGGTGGTGATCTGCGAAAAATCGGGCAGCGCCATAGGGGTGGCTGGCGTGGTGGCTGTATTGACGAGCGGTGCTGCTGCGCGGGCTTCGCTGACGTTGTGCAGCAAGGATCCGCCCATGCCGCCAATAGCTCCGGCGGCGACCAGGGCAAGAACGAGTTTGGTGTTTTGGAGAGACAGAACTTGCATGAGAGCATCCTTGGGTGGTTGGGTTGCGATGCCCAACTATCAGGATGCTGGCTTAGGCCAGACTTAAATAGCGCTGTGGCGGCCTAGAACGGCCGCCTGCGCTCAGTGGCGAAACTCTTTCAAATCCAGTCGAATGTCGTAGTGGTTGTCGGTGAGGGTGATCAATGCATCGCAGCTCGTGGTTTGTCCGGCGTGCCCCTCGTAGGCCAGACGGCGCTGGAAGCGGCTGGCATCGCCGCTCGACAGAAAGCCGACCCGCGCGCCATGGACCCGAATCTCTACCGGTTTCCAGGTTTCGGAATTGTCACCACCGGTGTGCAACTGGGCCACCACCTGTGTGCCGATGGGGCTGATGGGCGTGCCATCGGCTACCAGTTGCAACGCTGCCTGGTAGCGAGAACTGTCTGTTGCGCACAGTTGGAATAAGCCTAGCGATGGCCATTTATAGATATGGGGATCGGCTGCATCAGAGGCTTGCAGCGGCTGGGGCGATGCGAGCTGGTAGCCATGGTGGCGGTGGGGCCGCACGGTCCGCCACAGCATGAAGGCCGCAGCAAAAATAAACAGGGTGGTAAGTAGTTCACGCATTTAAGACTCCGGTGGAGCTACGTTTATAGTTGCATATGCTACATATCCGTGTGAATTGCTTCACGCTTTATGCTGCATATTGTGGACATATCGTATCAATGTGTTTCTTGGGGTGGCGTGCGGTGTTTGCGATACTCGGGAGATGCAGCTTCAAGACATTCTTTATTCGCAGGGCTTTGGTACGCGCCGTGTATGTGCCGGTCTGATCCAACAGGGCCTGGTCGAGGTTTATACGGAAAATTCGGCTCTAGCACCCGTCCTATGTGCAGATTCAGCTATGGATTTTGATCCAGAAGGCCTGCGCTTTCGGGTTCAGGGCGTAGACTGGCCCTACCACCGCCAGGCCTATGTGCTGCTGAACAAACCGGCGGGCACTGAGTGCTCGCAAAAGCCGTCCACCTATCCCAGCATCTACACACTGCTGCCGTCGCCTTTGCGGTTGCGACCGCAAAAAGGCGCGTTGCAAGGCGTACAGGCCGTGGGGCGGCTGGACCAGGACACCACGGGCCTGCTGCTGCTCAGCGACGACGGCCAGTTCATCCACCGCATGACTTCGCCCAAAAAGCATGTGCCCAAGGTCTACGAGGTAACCACCAAGCATCCATTGGACGAACAGCAAGTCAGCAAGCTGTTGGCCGGTGTGGTACTGGACGATGACCCCAAGCCGGTCCGGGCCGCTGCGTGCGAGGCTGTCAGCAGCCATCACCTGCGCCTGACGTTGACCGAAGGCAAATACCACCAGGTCAAACGCATGCTGGCGGCAGTAAGCAACCGGGTAGAGGGTCTGCACCGTTCGCAAATGGGCAGTTTTGCGCTGCCTGCTGACCTGCTGCCAGGGCAGTGGCGCTGGCTGAGTGCAGAGGATCTGGCCCAACTCTGCGCTGCGCAGACAAGTTCTTAGTTGTTACATCCGTGGCCCAGAGGGGCCATGCCCGGCGGCTACACTGCCAAGCTGTCTCTTATTAGTGGTGCCCTGTGAAGTTGTTTGTCCGAAGTTTTGCCTTTTTGGCCTCTGTTCTTGCTTTTGCCGTAGCCACCCCGCTTGCCGCTTGGGCCCAATTAACCCCCATTTCCACCTCGGTTTCCGCTCCGCTTTCCTCTCCGATTTTTGTCCTCAATTCGTTGGATGCGAGCGTGAGCGTGATCGACCCCGGTAGCTGGACCGAAACCCGGCGCATCCCCACGGGCAAAGAGCCGCACCACATGTACCTCACCCCCGACGAGAAGTCGCTGGTGATAGCCAATGCACTGTCCGACACGCTGACCTTCATCGACCCCAAGACAGCCGAGATCCAGCGGGTGGTGCGCGACGTGCTGGACCCATACCAGTTGCGCTTCTCGCCCAACATGAAGTGGTTTGTTACCGCGGCCAACCGACTAAACCACATTGACATCTACCGCTGGGATGGCAAAGATATCGTGTTGGCCAAGCGCGTGGCCACGGGCAAAACGCCCAGCCACCTGTGGATCGACAGCAAAAGCACCACCATTTACTCCACCATGCAAGACAGCGACGAGCTGGTCGCTGTGGACCTGGCTACCCAAACCATCAAATGGCGCACGCCTACGGGGGCCATGCCCGCCGATGTGTACGGCACAGCCGACGACAAAACCCTGCTGGTCGGCCTGACGGGCGGGGAGGGCGTGGAGGTGTATGACGTGTCCGGCAAGGCCCCCGTGCGTACCAAGGTCATCGCCACCGGCAAGGGCTCGCACGCGTTCCGCGCGGCGGGCGACAAGCGCCATGTGTTCGTCAGCAACCGGGTAGCCAACAGCATCAGCAAGATTGACCTGCAAACCCTGGAGTCGGTGGCCACCTATCCGGCACCCGGCGGGCCTGACTGCATGGATGTGTCGGCCGATGGCAAGCTGCTGTTGGTGTCGTCGCGTTGGGCCCGCAAGCTCACGGTGATCGACCTGGAGTCCAAAAAAGTCGTGCGTCAAATCAATGTTGGAAGGTCTCCCCATGGCGTTTGGACTCTGGACCACGCAGCGCGCTAAATCTGTTTTTGCTGCGGTATTGATAGCTACTAGCGCATGCGCTATATGCGCTACAACCGAAAAACCTTGTGAAAAACCAGTCTACCTGACCTTCGACACTGGCCACATGGGTATCGCCCCGCTGGTGGCCGAGGTGCTGAATCGCCAACAGGTCAAGGTGACTTTCTTTGGAGCCCAAGAGCGCACCCAGGAAGGTGATGGCAGCCTGGGCGATCACTGGGCTCCCTGGTGGAAGGCCCGTGCCGCCGAGGGCCACGCCTTTGCATCCCACACGTTTGACCACGTGTACTGGAAGGCTGATGTGCCCGGCACGCCGGTCCGTTTCCGCGTCAAACCCTCGGCCGGGCCGGACACCGACCGCGAGTTCACCTGGACCGCGGCCCAGTACTGCGAAGAAATCCACCGCGCCAGCCAGCGTATGCAGACCATGACCGGCCAGGCCCCGTTGCCGCTGTTCCGCGCGCCCGGCGGCAAGACTTCGCCCGCGCTGCTGGCTGCGGCCAAATCCTGCGGTTATGCGCACGTGGGCTGGGCCCCGGCCGGATTCTTGGGCGATGAGCTGTCGAGTGAAAAAACCAGTAACCCCGCGTTGCTGGCCCAGGCCCTGCGCACCATCCGCAGTGGCGATATTTTGCTAGCCCACCTGGGCATCTGGTCGCGCAAAGACCCCTGGGCCCCCGCGGTGCTGGAGCCGCTGATGGTCGGCCTGAAAGAGCGGGGCTTTTGCTTTCGCACCCTGCGTGAACATCCCGACTACACCGCGTGGATAAGCGCGCATCCCCAATAATCGGGCCCATGGATTTATTGACTAACCTGTTTTCCGACGCGCAGCAGTGGCTGTTTGAAGCGGTCGTCCAGCCCGTGGTGTTTGACCTGGGCTTCGGTGGCTGGGTGGAAGATGCCTACACCGCCACCGGCTGGCTATTAGTGGGTTTGCTGCAGCTACTGGTGCTGGTCGCGGTGCTGGGGCCGCTGCAGCGCTGGCGGCCGGTGGAGTCGCTGCAGGACCGTTCAGCCGTGCGCATTGACATCATTTACACACTGTTGCACCGCTTGGGTGCGTTCCGGTTGCTGCTGTTTTTTACCCTCGATCCGCTGATGGATGGCCTGTTTGGCGAGATGCGGGTGGCGGGTATGGCGACTTTTCACCTGGATGCTCTGTGGCCCGGCGTGACCGACCAGGCGGTGTTTAGCTTTGCCTTGTACTTGGTGGCCTTTGACTTTTTGGGCTACTGGGTGCACCGGGGCCAGCACCAGTTTGCCTGGTGGTGGAGCCTGCATTCCCTGCACCATTCGCAGCGCCAAATGACCCTGTGGAGCGACAACCGCAACCACCTGCTGGACGACGTGATCGGCGACATCATCGTGGCCCTGGTAGCCCAGTTGGTGGGCGTGGCCCCTGGGCAGTTCATTGCTATCGTGGCTTTTACCCAGCTTAGCGAAAGCTTGCAGCACGCCAATCTGCGGGTCTGGTTTGGCCGGGTGGGCGAGCGACTGTGGGTCAGCCCACGCTTCCACCGGCGGCACCACAGCATCGGTATCGGTCACGAATCGGCGGGTAAAAATACACTGGGCGGGCACAACTTTGGGGTCTTGTTGCCCTGGTGGGACATGTTCTTTGGCACCGCTAATTTCGACTTGCGCTACGACCCCACCGGCATCCGGGACCAACTGGCGGAGGAGGGGGGGCGTGACTACGGCCAGGGTTTCTGGCAACAGCAGTGGTTGGGCCTGCGGCGACTGTGGACAGTGTTGCGCTAATTTGATGCGGGTATCCTCACCCCCATGAAACTGCTTTTAGATTCCTTTTGGCGCGCTGCGGCCTATTGCATGCACCACCGCGTAATCGCGTTGTCGTTTTTACCTTTGCTAATACTGGTGGCCTTGTCTCTGGGCCTGGGGTATTTTTACTGGGAGCCAGCGCTGGACATGGTGCGCGGCATGCTGGACGCGTCGGAGTGGGTGGCCCGCATATGGACTTGGCTGGAAAGCGCGGGCGTGGGGCAACTCAAGGTGGCGCTGGCACCCTTGCTGGTGATTTTTGCGGTAACACCATTCATCGTGGTGCTGTCCCTGTTGGCCGTGGCCATGATGATGACTCCCGCCCTGGTGGCCCTGGTGTCCGAGCGGCGCTTTCCCCAACTGGAAAAGAAGAAGGGCGGCACGTTCATCGGCGGCCTGTTCTGGTCGCTGGGCTCGATTTTGCTGGCCTTGGTGGCGCTAGTGGTGTCGATTCCGCTGTGGCTGGTGCCGCCCTTGATTTTGGTGCTGCCACCGCTGATATGGGGCTGGTTGACCTACCGTGTCATGTCCTACGACACATTGGCCCTGCACGCCAGCAAGGAAGAACGACGTGAAATTTACCGCCGCCACCGCATGACCCTGTTGGGTATGGGCGTGTTGACCGGCTATCTGGGGGCTGCACCTAGCTTGGTGTGGGCTTCGGGGGCTTTATTTGCAGCCGCCTTTGTGGTGCTGGTGCCGCTGGCCATCTGGATCTATACCCTGGTATTTGCCTTTTCTTCGCTGTGGTTTGCCCATTACGTTTTGTCCGCGCTGGAAGCCCTGCGGGCCGAAACGGCGGTACAGGTCGCCCCGGTGGGGGTACCGGCTGCCACCCCGATGGAAATTTTGGAACCTGTTCAACAAAAGCCAACTTATGACGCTGGATCTTCCTACCTTCCGCCCCCTTGAATCTGCGCCCACCTTTGGGCTGGTCATCGTGGGCGATGAAATTTTGTCTGGCAAACGCTCTGACAAACACCTGCCCAAGGTGATCGAACTGCTGGCCGCACGCGGTCTGCAGCTCAGCTACGCCGACTACGTGGGCGACGACCCTGCGCGTATTACCAGCACCTTACAACGGGCGTTTGCCTCGGGTGATGTGGTGTTTTCCACCGGCGGCATCGGTGCTACGCCCGACGACCACACCCGCCAGTGCGCCGCCAAGGCCCTGGGCCTGCCGCTGGCGCTGCACCCGCAGGCCGAAGCCCTGATCCGCGAGCGCATGCAGGACACTGCCCGTGACCAGGGCTTGCCCTACGAGCCCACCCACCCGGACAACATCCACCGTCTGAACATGGGCATGTTTGCGCAGGGCGCTCAGATCATTCCCAATCCGTACAACAAAATCCCTGGCTTCAGCATGGGCCGCGTGCATTTTGTGCCCGGCTTTCCGGTGATGGCCTGGCCGATGGTGGAGTGGGTGCTGGACCAGCACTACAGCCCGTGGTTCCAAAAAGCGGCCTGGGCCGAGAAGTCAGTGATCGTGTTTGGCAGCATGGAGGCTACATTGACCCCCCTGATGGAGGCGCTGGAGCGCCAGTTTGAAGGGGTCAAGGTATTTAGCCTGCCCAGCGTGGACCACCCTGAATACGGCCGCCATATCGAACTGGGCGTAAAGGGCACGCCGGAGCTGGTGGCGCATGCTTACCCGGCGCTACTGGCGGGACTGCACGGTTTCGATGCCCGGCTTGGCCCCGAACTGGTGCGAAGTTAGTCGCACAATATTGGTGCGCTCAATGGATGCTCTTAATTGGTGCAATTTGCGTCTGATCGGAGGCTTTGCCCTGGCTTTCTAGCGCAAAATGCCTGGGCGCAAAGTCACAAATGTGGGCGTAGTTACAAATTGTGAATGCACTGTGCGGTGGCATAAAAACTGCATTGGCAGATGTGCCGAAATCTGTTGTCCCACTTAAACCCAACCCCTACCAGGAGATTCTTGATGGCAAAGACCGTCGCTGACGTGATGAAGATGGTGAAAGAGAACGAAGTCAAGTTTGTTGACTTCCGCTTCACCGATACCCGTGGCAAAGAGCACCACGTGACCGTGCCGGTGTCCCATTTCGACGAAGACAAGTTCATTTCGGGCCATGCGTTCGACGGTTCTTCCATCGCCGGCTGGAAGGGCATTGAAGCTTCGGACATGCAACTCATGCCCGATGCCAACACCGCCAACATCGACCCGTTCTTCGAAGAAACGACGATGATCCTGACCTGCGACGTGATCGACCCCGCCGACGGCAAGCCGTACGAGCGCGATCCCCGTTCGCTGGCCAAGCGCGCTGAAGCCTACATGAAGGCCTCTGGCCTGGGCGACACCGCCTACTTCGGACCCGAGCCAGAATTCTTCGTCTTCGACAGCGTGCGTTGGGCCAACGACATGTCCGGTTGCTTCTTCAAGATCGACTCCGAAGAAGCCTCTTGGAACACCGGTAAGGAATACGAACACGGCAATACCGGCCACCGTCCTTCCGTCAAGGGCGGCTACTTCCCAGTTCCACCCGTGGACAGCTTCCAGGACATGCGCTCCGAAATGTGCCTGGTGCTCGAATCCCTGGGCATCCCGGTCGAAGTACACCACCACGAAGTGGCAAACGCTGGCCAAATGGAACTGGGCACACGGTTCAGCACGCTGATCGAGCGCGCCGATTGGGTCCAACTGCAAAAGTACGTGATCCAAAACGTTGCGCACTCCTACGGCAAAACCGCTACCTTCATGCCCAAGCCCATCGTGGGTGACAACGGCTCTGGCATGCATGTGCACCAGTCTGTCTGGAAAGACGGCAAAAACCTGTTTGCTGGCGACAGCTATGCAGGTTTGAGCGAATACGCTCTGTACTACATCGGCGGCATCATCAAGCACGCACGTGCCCTGAACGCCATCACCAACCCCGGCACTAACAGCTACAAGCGCCTGGTTCCTGGCTACGAAGCCCCGGTGAAGTTGGCGTACTCGGCCAAGAACCGTTCGGCCTCGATCCGTATTCCTTTCGTGGCTAACCCCAAGGGCCGCCGCGTGGAAGCACGTTTCCCCGATCCCCTGATGAACCCTTACCTCGGCTTCGCAGCCCTGTTGATGGCGGGTCTGGACGGCGTGGAAAACAAGATCCATCCTGGCGAAGCTGCCACCAAGGATCTGTACCATTTGCCTCCTGAAGAAGACAAGCTGATCCCTACCGTCTGCCACAGCCTGGACCAAGCGCTTGAATGTCTGGACAGAGACCGTGCGTTCTTGACCAAGGGTGGCGTGTTCACCGACGCGTACATTGATGCGTACATCGAGCTGAAAATGACCGAAGTCACCCGCATGCGCATGGCCACCCACCCGGTGGAATTCGACATGTACTACTCGCTCTAAGAGCGACGGCCTTCGGAGGCGCAACTTATTGCGACACCCGGGCTCTCAAAAGGACGGCGCAAGCCGTCCTTTTTTCGTTACGGCCCGTGGCCTCCCGATAAACAGAGTACTGTTGCGCACTTCTCCTTAGTTCAAGCCCGGCTGGGCTTTACCTTTTACGCATGAAACACTTTTTTGGTCTGATTTTGGTATGTGCATCGGCCACCGTGTGGGCGCAGGATACGGCTGTCTACCGCTGCGGCAACGAGTACACCAATGCCGTCAAGGATGCCAAAGATGCCAAGGCCCGGGGCTGCAAGCTGGTTGAGGGCGGCAACGTCACCATCGTCCACAGCAACCCGTCCGGTACTGCGCCCGCTCCGGTACGCGCCCCGGCTTCCGGCAGCCCGCGCAACGACGGTGCCGAGCAACGCGCCCGTGACTCCGATGCCCGAATGATTCTCGAGTCCGAGCTGAAAAAAGCCGAAGCCCGCCAGGCCGATCTGCTCAAGGAATACAACGGCGGTGAGCCTGACAAGCAAGGCGGCGAGGCCCGCAACTACCAAAAATACATCGACCGCGTGGCCGAACTGAAAGCCAGCATCGCCCGCAACGACAGCGACATCGCAGGCCTGAAGCGCGAGCTGTCGCGCCTGCCCCCATCCCGCAACTTGCCCTGATGACCAACCCCACCCACCCCTACATCACGCGCTTTCACGCGTTTGACCTGCTGGCTACCCTGGTGGCAGTGCTGGCTAGCGATGGCGCGGTGCTGTTTGCCAACGCGGCCCTGGAAGACGCGCTGGGTACCTCGCGCCGCATCATCGAAGGCTCGCACTTCCCCGACTGCTTCACCGAGCCGCACATCCTGCAAAACGCGCTGGAAGGCGCGGGCAGCAATGAATTTGCCGCGCTACGCTACGATGCCTGGCTCAAGCGCCTGAACCACGATCCGGTGCCGGTACACGTGATCCTGGCGCAGACCGAGCGCCCTGGCGAGATCATCATCGAGCTGTTGCCACAGGAGCAGCAAGCTAAGCAAGACCGCGAAGAGCGCCTGATCGACCAGGCCCAGGCCAACAAGGAGCTGATCCGCAACCTGGCCCACGAGATCAAGAACCCGCTGGGTGGCATCCGTGGCGCGGCGCAACTGCTGGAGATGGAGATCGAGTCGCGTGAGCTCATCGAGTACACCCAGGTCATCATCCACGAGGCCGACCGGCTGCAAAGCCTGGTGGACCGCCTGCTGGCCCCGCACCGGCGCCCGCACGTGGTGGGCGACGTGAACATCCACGAAATCTGCGAGCGCGTGCGCTCCCTCATCCTGGCCGAGTTTCCGCGCGGACTGAAGATTGAGCGCGAATATGACGTGTCCATTCCCGAGTTCCGTGGTGACCGCGAACAGCTCATCCAGGCGGTGCTCAACGTGGCCCACAACGCCACCCAGGCCCTGGCCGAGCGCATTGCCGAGGGCGATGCCGAAATCACTTTCCGCAGCCGAATTGCGCGCCAGGTCACATTTGGCAAGCAGCGCTACCGATTGGCACTGGAATTGCATGTCATCGACAACGGCCCGGGTGTTCCCGAGTCGATCAAGGACCGTATTTTTTACCCGCTGGTGTCGGGCAGGGAAGGCGGGTCTGGGCTGGGGCTGACGTTGGCACAAACCTTCGTTCAGCAACACCATGGCTTGATCGAATGTGACAGTGTTCCGGGCCGCACGGATTTCAAATTACTCATACCGCTGCCTTGATACAAGCCAAGGCAGCCTGACCCAAGGTACCCCCCACTATGAAGCCGATCTGGATAGTAGACGACGACCAATCCATCCGCTTTGTTCTGGAGAAAGCGCTCCTGCGCGAAGACCTGCCGACCCGCAGCTTTACCAATCCGCGCGACGTATTGACCGCGCTGGAATCCGCCACCGATGAGGACGGCCCGCAAATCCTGGTCAGCGATATCCGTATGCCCGGCGGCTCGGGCCTGGATCTGCTGGAGAAGGTCAAGCTCATGCACCCCGGCCTGCCGGTGATCATCATGACCGCCTTCTCCGACCTGGACAGCGCCGTGTCGGCCTTCCAGGGCGGCGCTTTCGAGTACCTACCCAAGCCGTTTGACCTGCCCAAGGCGGTGGAGTTGATCCGCCGCGCGGTGGAAGAAAGCCAGCGCGAAGAAGTGGCCGAAGAGCGCATGGCCGCCGCGCCCGAGATGCTGGGCCAGGCGCCCGCCATGCAGGACGTGTTCCGCGCCATCGGCCGCCTCAGCCAGAGCAACGTCACGGTGATGATCACCGGCGAATCCGGCTCCGGCAAAGAGCTCGTGGCCCGAGCACTCCACAAGCACTCGCCGCGCGCCAATGGGCCATTTGTAGCTATCAATACCGCAGCAATTCCAAAAGATTTGCTGGAGTCCGAGCTGTTTGGCCATGAGCGCGGTGCCTTCACTGGCGCACAAACCATGCGCCGTGGCCGCTTCGAACAGGCCGATGGCGGCACGCTGTTCCTCGACGAAATTGGCGATATGCCGTTTGACCTGCAAACCCGCTTGCTGCGGGTGCTGAGCGATGGGCACTTCTACCGCGTGGGCGGGCACAACGCCGTCAAGGCCCAGGTGCGCGTGATCGCCGCCACCCACCAAGATCTGGAGCAGCGCGTGCGCGACGGCGTGTTCCGCGAAGATTTGTTCCACCGCCTGAATGTCATCCGTCTGCGCTTGCCTGCGTTGCGCGAGCGAGTTGAAGACGTACCCATGCTGACCCGGCATTTTTTGCAGCAAAGCGCCAAACAGCTTGGCGTGGAACCCAAACGTATCTCGGATGCGGCGCTGGCGCAGGTTGCGCTGTTTCCGTTTCCCGGCAACGTGCGGCAGCTGGAAAATCTGTGCCACTGGCTCACCGTGATGGCCCCGGCCCAAACCATCGAGCCCAAAGACCTGCCGCCTGACGTGCTGGGTGTCACCGTACCGCCGTCCAGCCTGGGCCATACCACGGCGACACGCATCGTCGGCGTGCCGCTGGTGCATGTGGACATCGGCCCTGATATGGATGCAGAGTCTGCCCTCCGACCCGCCAGTACAGAGCCGGTGCGGCCGCTGGATGCCCCTAGCGCGCAGACCGGCTGGGAGCTGGGTCTGGAGGCCGAGGCGTTGGAGCTGCTGGCCAATGACCGGCACGACGTGTGGGACGTGCTGTCGCGCCGGTTCGAATCCAAGCTGATCCTCACTGCCCTGCACAACACCCGCGGGCGCCGCATTGAGGCCGCGCAAAAGCTCGGTATTGGCCGCAACACCATCACCCGCAAGATCCAGGAGCTGGGGCTGGAATAGCTCTGGCTTACCCCTGGCTGAGGGCGGCGCACCAGCAACTTGGCAGAGCCAGTTCTGGGGTGCTTTTGGAAGCGCTGTAACTGCGCCGGTTTATGCTTTTTGGGCGGCTGGCGCTTATGGGGCGGGCGGTAAAAGCAATCCAATGCATAGCGGATAGGTAGGGTTTCCATCGCTTGGTGGGCTCCACCCGCCTGGAATCGCCGGCCCCAGCGTCTTGCTGTAGCAACTTTGGTGAACAGTAAGTGGCCTATTTTTTTTACTAAAAATAGGCTTTTGACGTATGTTCTGCCTACGCTGGTAGCTACTTTTTATATAGCAATTCAGCTGGACGTTGCGCTGTCTAAATTTTCTAGCAGGCTCACTTAAAGCATACTAACGGCGGGCTAATTTGTAACAATATGCCCGTTAGTGGCGCGCTCCTGCGCGCCTTTATGGTGGCCGCCGCGTTGTCCTGATCGCCTGTGGCATCTCTGCATGTGCTTTAGGTTTGGAGAGCGTATCCATGGTTGTTTATCTGGCCCAGGACGTGGCCTGGATGTTGGTGTTGGGTGTGATGCAGTGCTTGCATGTGCGTTTGTGGCACGACCAGCTCCGGGCGGGCCAAGTGGCCACAGGCCTGCTGTTTGGTGTGGTGTGCGTGCTGGGTATGACCGAACCGTACCTGCCTCTGCCTGGCATTGCCGTGGATGGTGGCTCGGTGGTGATGGGCATCCTCGGGCTGTTTGGTGGTGTGTTGCCTTCGGTTGTGGCGTTGGCGGTGGTGGGGAGCTACCACGTCTGGCTGGGTTCCCCGCACATCGTGCCGGTGCTGGCCGTGTTACTGGGCAGCGTGGGCTTGGGCTTGCTGTACCGTTTTGCGGTGACGCGTGGCCGGGTGCGCACCGATGTGCCGTCACTGCTGGTGTTTGGCCTGGTGTTGCAGCTGTGCCGGATTGGCTTTTTGGCCTTGTCGCCGATAGCCGGGCATGAACTGCTGTCGATCTCCGCTGCGTTGATTCTGGTGTTTACACCCGCCACTTTGCTGCTGGCTATGGTGCTGCAGGAAGGGCAGCGGCGTGATGCATTGGATATGGCGCTGCGCGAGTCTGAGTCCCGGTTCCGCACCCTGATCAAGGATATTCCCGGCGTGTCGGTGCAGGCCTATGCGCCCGACGGCACCACCCGTTACTGGAACAAGGCCTCCGAGCGCCTCTACGGCTTTACCGCCGAGGAGGCCATTGGCCGCAATTTGCGCGACCTGATCATTCCGTCGCCCATGCGCGAGGGCGTGCGCCAGGCGATGGAACACATGTTTGCCACCCGCGAGGCGATTCCTGCGGGCGAACTGGTGCTGCAGCACAAGGACGGTAGCCGCGTGCCAGTGTTCTCCAGCCACGCGTTTGTGCAGGCACCGGGGCGTCCACCAGAAATGTTCTGCGTGGACATCGACCTGTCGGCCCGCTACCGCGCCGAGGCCGAGCTCAGTATTGCCGCCACGGCCTTTGAGGCCCAGGAGGGCGTGCTGGTCACCGACCCAGAGCAGCGCATCCTGCGTGTCAACAGGGCCTTTACCCAAAGCCTGGGCTACAGCGATGCCGAAGCACTGGGTAAGACCTTGTCCCTGCTCAAGTCCGAACGTGATACCGATGTGTATTTTTCCGCGATCCAGCGGGCATTGCGGCGCACGGGCAAATGGGCGGGCGAGATCTGGAGCCGGCGCAAAAACGGCGAGGTGTTTCCGCAGTGGGTCAACATCAACGCGGTGTACGACGTGGCGGGCGAGGTCAGCTACTTTGTGGCCACGCTGTCCGACATCACCTTGCGCAAGGCCGCCGAAGACCAGATCCGCCAACTGGCGTTTTTTGACCCTCTGACCGAGCTGCCCAACCGGCGGCTGCTGATGGACCGGCTGCAGCGCGCGCTCACGTCCAGCGAGCGCAACAAGCGCACCGGGGCTTTGCTGTTCATCGACCTAGACAACTTCAAAACCCTGAACGACACCCGCGGCCACGACCAGGGCGACCAACTGCTGCGCCAGGCCGCCAAACGCCTATCGGGCTGCATCCGCGACTGCGACACCGTGGCCCGCCTGGGGGGGGACGAGTTTTTGGTGGTGCTGGAGAACCTGGACGGTAATTTGGCGGTGGCGGCTGCCGATGTGCGGGCTGTGGGTGAAAAAATCGTTGCCGCCCTGAACCAGCCCTACGAGTTGGGCGACTTTGACTTCAACAGCACTGCCAGCGTGGGCGTGGCGCTGTACAGCGGGCTGAGCCTGTCCATGGACGAACTGCTCAAGCAGGCCGACCTGGCCATGTACCAGGCCAAAGCCGCCGGACGCAATGGTTTGCGGTTTTTTGATCCCGCCATGCAAGCCGTGGTCAACGCCCGAGCCGCACTGGAAGCGGATCTGCGCCTGGCCATTGCCCAACAGCACTTCGAGCTGCACTACCAGCCCCAGGTGGACGAAGAGGGGCGGGTGATCGGGGCCGAGGCCCTGCTGCGCTGGCCGCACCCGGTGCGCGGCATGGTGTCGCCCGCCAGCTTTATTCCGCTGGCCGAGGATACCGGCCACATCTTGCCGCTGGGCCACTGGGTACTGGAGACGGCCTGCAAGCAACTGGTGGTTTGGGCGCAGCAGCCGCAGCTGGAGGGGCTGATGTTGGCCGTGAACGTCAGCGCCCGGCAGTTCCGCGAGGCCAACTTTGTCGATGGTGTGCTGGCCCTGCTGGCCGCCACCGGCGCAAACCCGCAGCGCCTCAAGCTGGAGCTGACCGAGAGCATGCTGATCGACAACCTGGAAGAGATGGTGGGCAAGATGACCGCCTTGCAGGCCCGGGGCATCGGCCTATCGCTGGACGACTTTGGTACCGGCTATTCGTCGCTGTCGTATCTGAAACGCCTGCCGCTGGACCAGCTCAAGATCGACCAGTCGTTTGTGCGCGATGTGCTCACCGACCCCAGCGATGCCGCCATCGCCCGCACCGTGGTGGCCCTGGCCCACAACCTGGGCTTGGGCGTGATGGCCGAAGGCGTAGAAACCCTAGAGCAAAAGGAATTTCTGGCCCAGTGCGGCTGCCATGCCTACCAGGGCTTTCTGTTCAGTCGGGCCTTGCCCGCAGCACAATTTGCGGAGTTTGTGCAGAATTCAGCAGCCAAATAGGGCTCTAGCCCATATAAGACCTACGCAAGTAGCTCTTAAAACTATAGTAAATCGGGGCAGCGGCTTTTCAGGCCAGGTTCAGCGTAACCACCACCGGCGCGTGGTCGCTGGGCCGCTCGTTTTTGCGTGGCACTTTGTCGATCACGCAGGCCGTGACCAAGGGCTTGAGCGCCGGGCTGACCAGGATGTGGTCGATGCGCATGCCCCGGTTACGGCGAAAGCCAAAGTCGCGGTAATCCCACCATGAATAGCATTTATCGGGCTGGGGAAACAGGCGGTGGCTGTCGGTCAGGCCCAGGCCCACCAGGGCCTGCAGGTGATAGCGCTCCTCGTCGGTGCAATGGATGGTGTCTTTCAGGCCGATCGGGTCCCACACGTCGGCATCGTCAAAGGTAATGTTGTAGTCGCCCATCAGCACCAGCTGCGGATATACCAGTAGCTCGGCCTTGACCCAGTCGCGCAGGGCTTTGAGCCAGTGCACCTTGTAGTCGAATTTTTCGCTGCCGGGTTCCTGGCCATTGGGGAAATAGGCCCCGATGACGCGCACGCCCTGGACCGTGCCGGTGACCACGCGGGCCAGGTCGTCGCTGAAACCGGGGATGTTTTTCACCACATCGGTGGCGGCAGTCTTGCTGAGCAGGGCTACCCCGTTGTAGGTCTTTTGGCCAAACCACTGCGCCTGGTACCCGGCTTCGGCAAAAGCCGCGTGCGGGAACTTGTCGTCGGTCATTTTGGTTTCTTGCAACGCCAGCACCTCGACCGGGTTGGCAGCCAGCCAGTCCAGAACTTGGGGCAGGCGCACGGTGAGGGAGTTGACGTTCCAGGTGGCGAGTTGCATGGGGGAATCCGCAGAAAAATGGGAGATGTTACCGAGCCTGTTGATGGCGCTCCCACAACCTCTGTGCAGCACACGTGCAAACGCCCCGAGATCGGGTCCGATCTCGGGGCGTTTTAACCGTCAGACGGCTGGCTTATTTAGACCAGGAGTCGTCTTTGGACTTCTTTTCCCATTCAGACAATTGCTTTTCAGCCTCGTCCTTGGCAATGCCATAGCGTTCCTGGATTTTGCCAGCGAGCTGGTCGCGCTTACCGGCAACCACATCGAGGTCGTCGTCGGTCAGTTTGCCCCATTGCTCTTTGACTTTACCGGTAGCTTGTTTCCAGTTACCTTGGATAGTGTCCCAATTCATAGCTGTCTCCTTGCAGTTGCGGGTTAAAAAATGGTGCTGCGATTAAGGGCGGATGGCGATGGCGTTCTTCACAGCCTTCACGCCCTTGACGTTGCGGGCAATGCTTTCAGCCGTGGTTTTTTCCGTCATGTTCTTGGCAAAGCCAGACAGCATCACGGTACCGTTCAGGGTTTCCACGCTGATGGCCGACGCGTCCACTTCCTTGTTTTCCACAAAGCGGGCTTTGACGCTGGTGGTCACGGCGGAGTCATCAATGTAGGCACCGACAGGTTCCTGGCCGCGGGTGACGGCGCAGCCTGCGGTCGTCAGCAAAACGATAGCGGTGATGGAAGCGGCGAGGGTGGTACGGATGGTCAGTTTCATTTTGAATATTCCAGTTGATTGAAAAGTTGGTTTGGCATGGTGAATGGCCTCACCAGCCAGGGCAAAAACACTAAACGGCCAGCCAGTCCTTGAGCTCTTCGGCATGCTCTTGCTCGTCGCTCAAGATGTCTTCCAGCAAGCGGCGGGTGGTCGAATCCTTGTCGCCAATCATGGCAATCATCTGGCTGTAGGCTTCAATCGCCACACGCTCAGCGACCAAATTGGCTTTGATCATTTCTTTCAGCTCTTTCGAGTCGTCGTAGGCGGCATGGCTGCGTTTGGTCAGCGAATCCGGCGAAAAGTCGGGCTCTCCGCCAAGCTGCACGATGCGCTGGGCCAGGCGGTCGGCGTGGCTGGACTCTTCGGTGGCATGCACCAGAAATTCGGCAGCAATCGCAGAAGAGGCCAGGCCATCGGCGGTGAAGTGGTGGCGCTTGTAGCGCAGCACGCAGACCAGCTCGGTGGCCAAGGAGTCGTTCAGCAGCTTGATGATGTCTTCGCGCCAGGGGCCATAGCTGGGGGTGACGGCACCCTGGTCCAGGCTGCGGCGGGCGGCACCGAGGGCCGCTTCATTCAACACCATGCGATCCACGTTAGTGGTCTGCAGCTGCGTGACATTCGTGGGTTCATTCTTGGCGGACATCGTGGTTCCTTGGTTACTCGGTTGAGGGGGATTGGGTGCTACCCAACCAATGACTGAACTTTAAAAGCGAGGTCTGTTGCGCCCTATCGGCGTGTGCCGCTAGGCCGTGTAGGAGGATGCCGCATGGCCTTGTCGGCTAGCCTGCGGCAGTCCGGCCTTCGGCCTGAGCGCGTAGTTTCGAAACTTAAAGCGGAACCACGAAGCAGGTCTGCGCAGCCAGGTCGCTCCATGGCAATGCTTCGCCCACGCGCAGCAGCTGGGCGTCCGGTCCATTGGCAACCAGCACGGCATCCGGTGTATTGCGGGTAAAGATGAAGCGCATGCTGCGTTCCCCCCGGCGCAGCGTTAGTTCTGCTTGCGGCCAGTGCGAGGGCAGGCAGGGGGTGAAGCGCAGCGTATCTGCACCCTGTTCCAGGCCAAAGATGGACGCGATGGCTGCACGGTGCATCCAACCCGCCGACCCGGTGTACCAGCTCCAGCCACCACGCCCCACGTAGGGTGGCTGGGTATATACGTCACCGGCCATCACATAGGGTTCGATGCCGTAGGCGGCGTTCTGCGCCGGGTTGCTGGCCCGGTGGGCCGGGTTCAGGTAGGTGAAGTAGCGGTAGGCAGTGTCCCGCTCGGCCACGCTGCTGTTGGGCTGGCCCTGCACAAAGGCCGCCTGCGCCATCATCGCCCAGACCCCCGCATGCGAGTACTGGCCGCCGTTTTCACGCACGCCCGGCGGGTAGGCCTGGATATAACCGGCGCTGGGCACAGCGTGTGCCAGCGGCGGGTCCAGCAGCTTGATAAGCCCGGCCTGCGGGTCTACCAAATGCTGCTCCATGGCCGTCAGCGCAATGCGTTGCAGGGCCACGGGTGCGGCTTGCGACAGCACGGCCCAGGCCTGGGCGATCAGGTCGATCTGGGCCTCGGGATTGAAGTGCGAGCCCAGGGCTTCACCGTTGTCAAAAAACGCGCGTTTGAACCACTGGCCGTCCCAGGCAGAGCCCACCAGCGCAGTTTTCCAGCCTTCGGCGGCCTGTTCCCAGCGCCCCGCGCGGGCGGTGTCGCCGCGGGCGTGGGCTAGCGGCGCAAATTCGGCCACCACCTGGCACAGGAACCAGCCCAGCCACACCGATTCGCCCTGGCCTTCGATGCCGACGCGGTTCATGCCATCGTTCCAGTCGCCGCTGCCCATCAAGGGCAGGCCGTGCGTGCCCACCGCCAGGCTGCGGTCGATGGTGCGCGCCGCATGCTCGTACACCGTGGCGCCGTCCATGCCGGTCTCGGGTGTGTAGTACGCGTCTTCGGCACCCGCGGGAATGGCCGCGCCTTCCAGGAAAGGCACCTGGACCTCCAGCAGCGTTGCATCGCCCGTGCTGCGCAGGTAATGGGCGCAGGCGTGCGGCAGCCACAGCAGGTCGTCTGAAAAGTGCGTGCGCACGCCCGCGCCGGTGGGTGCATGCCACCAGTGCTGCACGTCGCCCTCGGGGAACTGCCGCGCCGCGCACATGGTGATCTGCTCGCGCAGCATGCCGGGTGCGGCCCAGGCCAGTGCCATCGCGTCTTGCAACTGGTCGCGGAAACCCGTGGCCCCACCGGCCTGGTAAAAGCCGGACTTGGCCCACAGGCGGCAGGCCACGGTTTGGTACAGCAGCCAGTGGTTCACCATGGCATCGAACAGCGGGTCGGGTGTGGCCACCACGGTGGCCCCCAGCAGCGCGTACCAATGCGCGCGGGACGACTCCAGGCGCTGGGTGGCGTTGACCGCAGCGGCCTGCAGCACTGTCTCGCGGGCCAGCAGCGGGTTGGCCGCATAGCCCAGCAAAAACACCCGGTCGGCGGTGTCGCCTGCGGCCAGTTGCAGCGTGGTGGACAGGGCGGCGCAGGGGTCCAGCCCGGCACCAGTAACGTGGCCAAAATGGTCGGGCAACACCAGGCGACCGCGCGCATCAAAGCATTCACGGCGGTCACAGGTCCAGTCGTCCACCGCATGCTGGTCGTCGCCGGTCAGGGCCAGGAAGGCCGTGCCTTCGCCAAAACCTGCACTGCGTTCACGTTGGGTACACAGTAGCGCCGTGGTGTCCGTGTGCTGGAACATACCTGTGTGCACGGTGCCGCGGTCGCTGCGGTTGGCCCCCATCAGCCATTCGGCTATACCGATGATGCGCAGTTGCAGGCTGCGGTGGCCCCGGTTGATGATGTGTAGCCGCACGTGCTTCACAGCCGTGTCGGGGGCTACGCACCAGGTGGCGGCTACGTCGATGTCGCCGCGGCGGTGGCGGATGGTGGTGCTGCCCTGGCCGTGCGCCACGTGGTAGACCGCCTGCGGGTCGCTCCAGGCATTGGGGGCAATGCTCCACACCTCCAGCGTCTTGCGGTCTTGCAGCAAAAACCATTCCGAGGGTGTGTCGCCCACCGGATCGTTGGACCAGGTGGTGAGCTGGTTCAGGCGGCTGTTCATGCCCCAGCTGTAGCCACCACCGGCTTCGGTAATGTGCGCGCCAAAGCCCGGGTTCGCCAGCACATTGGTCCACGGCCGCACGGTGCGCAGCGTGGGGCTGATATCGAAGCGGAACTCGCCCTCGGCGGTAAACACCCCGGCAGGAGCCGGTACGGCTGCATAGCGCAAGGGCACCAGAGGTACGGCCAGGGTCGAAACGGTTTGCCGGTTTTCCAGTGCCTCCTCGTGCAGAGCGGTCCAGGCCTGCACGTGGTGCAGCAGCGGACGGCCATCGGCCAGCAGGCGCACACGGGCTTGGGCGTGCAGGGTGCTGAACTCGTCGGCGCTCAGCTCATCGGCCCGCAACAGGTACATGGTGGTGGGCGCGGATTCGCCGCCCCGGTCGGCCGCATGGCGGTCACGCAGGATGCCGATCTCACGGTGCAGCGCCATCAGGTAGGAGGCGGGCTCGGCGTTCACCACCACCAGGTCACACCCCAGGCCGCCCCAGGACCACAGCTTCAGCGACTGGGCCAGGGCACGCAGCAGGCCCAGGCCTTCCATGGCGCTGGCAGATACCAGCAAGATGGGCCGGTCGCCCGAGATGCCAAAGCGCCACAGCAGCCGCCGGTCGCTCACCGGGGCCATGCCGTCGGGTGCAGTGCGCACATTCGGGCGCGACAGGCTCAGCGCCAGGGCGCTGGTCAGGGTCTGGATAGCCACCAGGTTGTCGGGGGCCAAACCCCAGGTGCGCAGGCGGATGCCGGTCAGCGTGGCCGACATCAGCGACGAGCGCTTCACATTGCTGTGCTGCCGGTACTTGTCGATCACGGCCTGCAGGGTGTCGGCGTTGTCGCTGGCTGCCGTGGCAAAGGTCAGGCGGGCCTTGCCATGCGCGGCAATGCGCAGCTTGAAGGCCATGGCGCAGACCGGGTCAAGCCCGGTATCGAGCGCACCCGATGCGGGCGGAGCCGCAAACAGGGCCTGTGGCTGGCTGGCATCGCGGTTGCGGCCCAGCCAGTGTTGCCGGTCGGTCTGGATGCTTACGCCCCGTACCTGCGGGTCGGTATCGACCATGAAATGCGCTGCCTGCAGGGCCTGCTCGGTAGGCAGGCGCGGGGTGCGCTCGAACACCAGCGCCTGGTCTTCCGCTTGCCACTGCGCGCGTACAAACAGGTTGGTGAAGGCTGGGTGGGCTTCGTCGGCCCGCGCATCGGAAAGCGTGACTTCAAAGGCTGACACCAGTTCGATCTCCAATGGCTGGTCGCCCAGGTTGCGTAGCTCTACCTGGCGGAACTCGATGTCGTCCTCGGGGCTGACCCACACCGTGGTGTGGGCTTGCACGCCGGGCCATTCGGCATCGAAACAGACCCGGTCGGCATGGTAGGTGCTGTGGTATTCGGCAGCCGGGTCGGGGGCCGGGTGCTGGGTGATTGACACCAGCGGCTGCTCCGCGCTCCAGCGCAGGTAAAAGAAGCTGCCATAGGCATCGCGCAATGCGTCGTCGCGCCAGCGGGTGATGCCGGTGCTGCCGTGGCGGCTCCAGCCCGCGCCATTGGCCCGCAGCACCACGTGGTAGCGCCCGTTGGACAGCAGGTGCGTGGGCTCCAGCGCGGTGCCGCCGGGCACTACTTCGCGCAGCAGGCCAGGGGCGCGCTGCTGCATCAACTGGGTCGGTGGCCCGGCCGGGGGGGCGTTCAGCAGCGAGACCTCGCGCGGTGCACGTTCGTGCAGCAGCGAGGTTACTGCCTCAATCGAGGGGTTGGCCATGCCCCAGCGCTGGGCCGGGCCGTCCAGCAGGACATTGGCCAGGGCTACCAGGGTCATGCCCTGGTGGTGGGCCATGAAGGTGCTGACGGGGGTGAAGGCTTCGCCATCGGTTTGGCGTGCCGGGGTGAAGTCCAGTGCCTCAATAAAGCCGTAGCGCCCGTGCGCACCCAAATTCTCCAGTGCTACAAAATTCGCAGCTGCTAATGCAGGCGCTACCTGCACTGCAAGCCCGGTAGCATAGGGGGCGATGACCAGCTCGTCGATCGGCGTTCGGCGCAGCGCCAGCCGGGGTACACCCTGTGGCGCGTACTGGTAGGCCAAGGTGTGGTCTTGCCCGGCATAGGCAGATTCTGAAATGCCCCACGGCACCTTGCGTGCCTGGGCATAGGCTATTTGCTCTTGCAGCGCAGCGTGGCAGGCCTCTTGCAGAACGCTGCCGGGGGGCTCGACCAGCACCAGGGTTGGCATCAGGTACTCGAACATCGACCCCGACCACGAGCGCAGGCCCGCGTCGGCCCCGATGGCGTAAAACGGCCGCCCTAGCGATGCCCAGTGGCGCACCGGCACGTCGCCCTTGGCAATGGCCAGCAGGCTGGTCAGGCGCGACTCGGAAGCCAGCAGGTCGTAAAAGCCCGCATCCAGTTGCTGCTCGGCCACCCGGTAGCCAATGTGCAGCAGGTGCCGCTTGCGGTGGTACAGGAAGCGGTAGTCGGCCGCCCAGGCCATGTCTTCCATGCTGTGCGCCAGGGCCAACAAGCGTTCCGCATCGGCCTGGGGATGGTTTTCCAGGTCTTTCTCGGCACTTTGGCGGGTGGCACGGTGGTCGGCCAGCATCCAGCGCAGTTGCTCGCGCTGGGCTGGTGCCAGGCGGTTACGGTTGGCCAGCAGTGGGGCGATGCGGTTGCGGGATGCCAGCAGTGCACGGTGGGCGGCCTGGGTGTCGTAAGGCATCACTGCCATTTCCCGGCAGGCTTGGGCCACGGCCAGCAGGTGCCCGCTGAGGTTGCCACTGTCCACGGTGGACACATACAGCGGCAGCAGCGGCGCGCAGGTTTGCGTGTCATACCAGTTGTAGAAGTGGCCCCGGTGGCGTTGCATGCGGCCCAGCGTGGCCAGGGTGGTCTCCAGCCGCTCCAGCAGGTCTTGCGTGCCGATCCAGCCAAACTGGCGGGCACAGGCCACGCTCAGCAGGTACAGGCCGATGTTGGTAGGAGAGGTGCGGTGCGCCAGCATGTCCACTGGCAGGGTTTGCAGGTTGTCGGGCGGCAGGTAGTTATCTTCAGGGCCAATGCAGCGCTCAAACCAGCGCCAGGTGTCGCGGGCAATGCCGTGCAGCCGCGCCAGGTCGGCGGTGGGTAGGCGGGCATCTTCGCTGCTTGCGCGGGGGCGGCTGGTCCACCAGATCCACACCGGCGACGCGGCCCACAGCAGGCACAGCACGGTGGCCAATGCCGGATGTGCCGTGCCCACGGCCAGTAGCCCGGCCAGCAGCAGCAGGGCTACCACCGGCAGGCTCCAGTGCGCGCGCACCAGCGCTGGCAAATGGGTCCGCGCCTGGGCCTGTGCCGCGGCGGCTGTAGTCCATTGCAGCAGATGCCGGTGGCTGACGAACATGCGGTACAGCGCCCGGGCAATCGCGTCCACCGCCAGCAGCGCGTGCATCAGCAACTGGGCCACGTGCCACAGCCCGCCCCACAGTGTGCGGGCTAGGTCAGACCCGGCCTGGCGGTAGAAGTGGCGCTTGGCCAGGTCGTCGCGGCTGGGCGAAAAACCCGCCACTGCACCCATCAGCGGCCCGGCAGAAAAAGCCGCGGCCACCAGGGCCAGCGCCGCCCAGGGCGACAGTGCCGGGGTGCACAGCGCCAGCAGCAGCAAGAGCAGCGAAGCCGGGGCCACCAGGGAGCGGCGCAGGTTGTCAAACATCTTCCAGACGTTAATGCCCCGCAGCGGGTAGCGCCCGGAGTTCAGCAAAATCGCCAGCAGTTGCCAGTCACCACGCGTCCAGCGGTGCACCCGGGACGCAGCCACGTCGGCGTGGAAGGGGGCGTCTTCGATCACGCTGATGTCGGTTACCGCAGCGCAGCGCGCCAGCGAACCCTCCAGCAGGTCGTGGCTGAGTACCTGGCCTTCAGGGAGTCGGCCCGACAGCACGGCGTGCAGGGCTTGCACATGCAGCAAGCCTTTGCCGGTGAAGCTGCCTTCGCCAAACACGTCCTGGTAGACCTCGGAAGTGGCGGCGCTATAGGGGTCAATGCCGCACTGTCCGGCAAACAGCCAGTGGTAGAGCGTGAAGTCTTTGCGCGCGGGCAGCGGTGTGGCTACGCGCGGCTGCAAGATGCCGTAGCCCTGCACCACGCTGCGCCCGCTGGCATCCAGCTGGGGCTGGTTGTGCGGGTGCGCGGCCACGCCCACCAGTTCGCGCAGGCGGCCGGGTGGCAACTGGGTGTCACTGTCCAGGGTCACGATGTAGGGCGTGTGCGATGCAATGCGCGAGGTGTTGCCCAGGTACATGAAGGCGGCGCTGGAATCGGTCGCCAGGGCTTCTACCAACTGCTCCAGCTTGCCGCGCTTGCGCTCCCAGCCGATCCAGCGCTGTTCGGTGGTGCTGAAGGTGCGCTCGCGGTGCAGCAGGATAAAGCGCGGGGCGGCACCGTTCAGGCTGGGGTAACGTTGGTTGAGTGCGCTGATGGCCTGGGTGGCGGCAGACAGCAGGTCGGCATCGGCAGGGGTGCGTTCGGTATCGGCGTCCACCCAATCGGACAGCAGGCCGAACTGGGCGCAGGGCTCGGGGTTGGCAATGTAGTGCAGATGCAGCCGGTGCACCAGCGCGCGGGCCGATGCCGCGCTGTCCAGCATGGCCGGTATCACCACCAGCACCCGGTGCGCGGGCGGTATGCCGTCCAGCAGGCCCAGGCGCGGCAGGTGCTGCGGCCGCACCGATTCACTGATCAGGCGGTTGATGATGGCCACGATGGCTTCCGATGCCGGGAACAACATCAACGCGGCGGTCAACAGCAGCAAGCCCAGCCCGCCAGCGTGGTGGTGCAGCATCCAAGCCACCAGGCCTACGCTGCCCACGCCCAAAGCGCCCAGGTAGGCCGGCAGGGCGGCGCGGCGGGTGATGGAACGCCACAGCACGGCGGCGTTTTCCTGCAGACCCAAGGATTTGACCAGCACCGGGCGGCCCGCGCCTTCCAGCCAGTAACTCGGTACACCGGTGGCGTTGTCCGCGGTGGGCGTTTGCATCAACCCCAGCAGGGTTTGGGTGACCGAAGCTTCGCTGTGGCCACTGCGTTTGGCTAGGCGCTCGATACCGTGCAGGGTGGCATCGCGGGTGTGGGGGTGTTCGGCTTCAAAAATGGGCGAGGCCAGCATGCGCTGCATCAGCAGGCTGGTGCGTGCCACGATGTCGGGCCAGTCGGCATCGCCAATCGCGCGCAGCGACTTTACGGCGTTGCTCACGCTCAGGTTGTCGGCGGCCTGGTCTACGTTGTGCTGGGTTTGGGCCGCGGCAAAGTCGGGCAGGGCGGCCTGCAGCCAGTCGTTGAAACGGGCATCTGCATTCGTATGGCTGTCCTGCAGGCGCAGCCCCATCTGGGTCAGGAACATCCGCCCTACGCCGCGCGCGTTCAGCAGCGCCAGCAGTTCGTCCAGGTCGGCAATGGTGGTGGTGTCCAGGTGGTCGCAGCACAGGTTGGCCACTTCGCGGGCTGCCTTGTTGGTGGCTACGCGTTCGGCCAGGCGGCGCAGGTTTTCCACCAGCACCACGCGCAAGGTGGTGGGCAGGGCCCACATCTCGGCAAGGTTCAGCTCGCGGGTTTCCTGGTAAGCGCTGAGGAACTGCACCAGCAGCGCCTCGTCAAACGCGCCGTCGGTGTGCGCCACAAAGGCCCAGGCCACACCGTAGACCCGTGGCAGCCCGGCCAGCGGTTCGTCTTGTAGCACCGGCAGGGCGCGGAAGTAGCTGCGGGGCAGCCCGGCGTGGATTTCTTCCAGCTGGGCTTCGATCAGATGGAAGTTGTCCAGCAGCCACTCGGCTGCCGGGCTCACGTCGTAGCCGGTGGCGGCCTGTACACCGATGTAGCGGTGGGCCTCATCCAGTGTGTGGATGTTTTCCCGCAGGCGCGGAAAAAAGCTGGCAGCCCGCAGGCTGGGCCGTTCGGCCCGGTGCGTCTCTCCCAGGCTGCGGCCGTGTTGCGCAAAGCGCTGCAGGCCAAAAATTTCGGACCGTATCGGCGGCTGCACCGGGCCACGCACCCCGTCCAACATCTGGCACAGGGCGGGGGGTGCACTGGGCACCAGGCGCAGCAGCTCGGTCGCCATCGTCAGAGGACCAGCAAAGTGGCACCGATCAGCAAAGCGGCTACGGCCAGGGTGGTAACGATGCGCGATGCGGCAAACCGGTGCAGCGTGCCACCCAGGTAGCGCAGGGTAGACCAGCGCTTGTTGCTGCCTTGGCACAGGCTCAGGTGCTCGCCCAGGGCGGCCAGTTCCATGGGTTGGCTGGCGGTGGCATCACCGTACGAAGAGGTGCTCCAGTTGGGGCCGGTGTACTGGGGGGATGCAATGGAAGCGGTAGCAAAAGCACGCATGAAAATCTCCATCCGCTCGGTGCGGGAAAGGTTGAACACGGAACAACTCGGGGTCCAGTTTGACCAGGGCTGAGTGCCATGGCCATCCGGTGACTTCATGGTAGGAAGGGGGGTGTCTGCTGTCTGTCGGACAGTGCGCCGCTGTGGGTAGGACGGCAGCTACACGTTTTGCGGCTTGTAGGACGATGCTGACGCGCATTACCGACCACCGCCGATAGCCGCTGCCCGTACAGACGGCAATGATGGGACATACCATTTTTTTGCCCGAGGATTTCCATGCCCACCGCTCTACAAACCGTTTCCCATCCGCGCCAGAACCAGTTGCTGGCTTCCTTGTCAGACGCTGACTGGAAGCGCTGGGAGCCTTACCTGGAATGGGTGGACTTGCCCCTGGGCAAGGTGCTGTGCCGCTCGGGTAGCACGCCCGGCTATGTAGTGTTTCCCACCACTGCCATCGTCTCGCTGATGTACCTGGCCGAGGACGGCGCGTCGTCAGAAGTGGCGGTGGTAGGGCTGGACGGCGTGGTCGGCCTGTCGCTATTCATGGGCGGTGATGTGAGCCCACACGAAGCGGTGGTGCAAAGCGCTGGGCAAGGCTACCGGCTGAGCGCGCACCGCGTGAATGCCGAGGCCGAGTCGGGTGGCCCGGTGATGCGCATGCTGCTGCGCTACACCCAGGCATTGATCGCCCAGGTGACGCAAACGGCGGCCTACATCCGCCACCACTCCATCGACCAGCAGTTTTGCCGCCGTCTATTGCAGGGGCTGGACCGGTTGCCCAGCAACAAAATGGCCATGACCCAAGAGCTGGCCGCCAACCTGCTGGGGGTGCGCCGCGAAGGGGTCACTGCGGCCGCCCGCAAGCTGCAACTGGCGGGCGTGATTGCCTACCGGCGCGGCCACATCGAGGTGCTGAACCGCCATCGGCTGGAGCAGGGTGCCTGCGAGTTCGATGCGTCCAGCAAGGCCCGCGCGCGTTCGTTGATGACGATGGCCGCCTAGGCTGTTCGGGTTTACTTGACTGCGTCTTGCCGCTTGCGTTCGCTGGTGGCATCGGGCGAGCCGTCTACCAGCGCCCGGTAGTGGGCTTCGCTGGCCTGCATAGCCGCGGCCATGACCTTGGATTCGCTGATGTCGGCCAGCACCAGGTGCTGATGCGGCGCGCCAGATTCGTCTTTGGCGGCACTGGTGGTCATCTGCACCCAGCACGCGGCGCCGTCGTGCGGTGCTATTTCCAGTTCGCAGTTTTGCGGCGCACGGGTGTCCAGCAATTGGCTGCGCAGGCGGTAATACGTATCCTGGTGGTCTCTGCCAATGAAGCGACTGATGCGCTGCCCAATCAGCGCACTGCGCGCCATGCCCAAGAGCGCTGCGGCGGCCAGATTGGCCTCTACGACCAGCCCGCTTTCGTCCACCGTGCAATAGCCCACCGGGGCCAGGTCGTACAGGTCAAAGTAGCGGGCCCGGGCGGTTTCCAGCAGTGCCTGGGTGCGGTGCAATTCATCGTTTTGCATTTCCAGCTCGATCTGGTGCACTTGCAGTTCGTGCATCGCGCGCTACATGCTGGCCAGCGTCAATGTGTCGGCAGGGCGGGTGGTCAGCGATGCCTTGTCGCGCATGATGGCTTCGGCCTGTTGGCGCAGGGCTTGCGCGGTGCTGCTATTGTGTTTATCCATGGCGAGCCTTGACAGGGGTATGGTGTGGAAGGGTTTGGATACGTTCGGTGGTGGCTATAGCGTAGACCAGTCCGTGCGCGTCCAGTAGCTCGGTAGATAATATCGATCAGTGTGCCGTCTTTGGCCAGCCGTTGGGTGGCGCTGGGCTCTAGCGTGTGGGCCGATAGCCCCGGCAAGACCGGTGCACCGGGCGGCAGGCGCTTGCGCACGTTCATTTGCAGGGCCTCGGCCTCGGTCCAGCCGTACATGCGTTCGGCACCGGGGTTCCAGGCCAGGATGCGGCCGTCCAGATCTTGCACGGTGATGGCATCGAAGGCATCGCGCACCACCACCGCCAGGCGCAGTAGTTCGTTGGCCTTGCGCAGGGCAACGCGGGTGCGCACCATCTCGGTGATCTCCACAAAGGTGAGCACCACGCCCTCGATCACGTTGTCCAGCGTGCGGTAGGGCAGGATGCGCATGGTGTAGTGGCGGTGCTCCAGCGTTTCGACATCGGCCTCGATTGGCTGCAGGTCTCGCAGAACTGCCTGCACATCGGCTACCAGCCGGTCGTAGCCCAGCAGGTTGGATGCGATATGGCCCACCGGGCGGCCCACGTCGCTCAAAATCAGGTTGATGATCAGCGTAGCCGCCGGGGTAAAGCGCAGGATGCGCAGGCCGTGGTCTACAAAAATGGTGCCAATGCCGGTGTTCGCCAGCAGGTTGTTCATGTCGTTGTTGGCGCGGGACAGGTCGGCCACCTTGGTTTGCAGCTCGGTATTGACGGTGGCCAGCTCTTCGTTGATGGACTGCAGCTCCTCCTTCGAGGTTTCCAGCTCTTCGTTGGTGGACTGCAGCTCTCCGTTCACCGATTGCATTTCTTCGTTCGACGACTTGAGTTCTTCGTTGGAGGTTTCCAGTTCCTCGTTGGCCGCGTGCAGGTACTCTTCTTTGGCCTGCAGTTCTTCGGTCAGCTCGGCGATGTGGGCCTGGGTGTCGCCGCTGGCGGCCAGCGCGGGCCGCGCATCGGCGGGTATATCTTGCACCTTGGCCAACTCCAGCACCACCAGGTACAGCGGTGATTCCAGCGCCGATGCCGTGCCGGTGGCGGCGGGGCAGACCGCCAGGTTCACCAAGCTGAAATGGCCGTTGGTTTTGACCCGCAGATTCAGCGCCTGCACCCGCTGGTGGGTCACCGCCGCCTTGTGCAGGGCAATGGTCAGCTCGCGGCGCAGGCCTTCGCGGGCCATCTTCACAATGTTGTTGATACCGGCCTCGCCCGCCGCAGGCTCCAGAAACATGCCGGTGCGGCCATGCAGGTACAAGATATCGCCCTGGCCGTTGACCAGCGCACCCGCCGGGGCCATGTGGTGCAGCAGGGTTTGCTCGGTCAGGCTGCGCAACGACAGCTTCTGTGGCTGCACCTTGTCGGCAATCGGCGGCAGCGCCACGTGTTTCATCGTCAGCGGCGGCAAAAACCGGCCCAGCGCGGCACGCTGCGCGCCCTGGAAGTCTTCCTTGCGCTGGTAGGCCTTGGATTTGCGGTCTACCACGGCAAACACGTCAGACAGCTCGCCCACGGTTTCCGAGCTGCCCAAAAACAGCATGCCGCCGGGCAGCAGTGCGTAGTGGAACAGCGAGATCACCTTTTTCTGCAGCTCCGCGCCCATGTAGATCAGCAGGTTGCGGCAGCTCACCAGGTCGAGCTTGGAAAACGACGGGTCTTTGACCAGGTCGTGCTCCGAGAACACCATCATGTCGCGGATGCTTTTGTGCACCCGGTAGGCGCTGCCACCGGGCTCGGCGGTAAAAAAGCGGGCCAGCCGCTCGGGCGTGATGTCGTCGGCAATGCTGGCCGGGTACAGCCCGGCGCGGGCGGTGGCGATGGCGCGGCTGTCGATGTCGGTGGCAAACACCTGCACCTTGTAGCTGAGCTTGAGTACATCCAGCCGCTCTTACAGCAGGATGGCCAGCGAATAGGACTCTTCGCCGGTGGAGCAGCCCGCCGACCAGGCGCGCACCACTGCCCCAGCAGGTTTGTTGGCGAACAGCTTGGGAATCACCTCGGCCTCCAGCAGCGCAAAGGCTTCGGGGTCGCGGAAGAAGTTGGTTACGCCGATCAGCAGGTCGTGGAACAGTGCGTCCACCTCGGTGGGGGCTTGCTGCAGGTACTTGACATAGCCGTCCAGCGCGTCGATCTGGTGCACCGCCATGCGCCGCTCGATACGCCGGTGGATGGTGTTGGGCTTGTACCGCGAAAAGTCGTGGCCCGTGTGGCTGCGCAGCAGCAGGAAGATTTGTTTCAGGGCGTTTTCTGCCTGCGGCGCGCCGATGGTGGTACGGGGCGGGTGGCCAAAGGCATGGGCGGCGTAGGCCACCAGCTGCGCGGGCATTTCGGCCGGGGGCAGTTCAAAGTCGACCAGGCCAGTGGCCAGGGTGCTGCGCGGCATGCCGTCAAATTCGGCCGAACCGGGGTGTTGCACCATCACCATGCCGCCTTCGCCCTTGATGGCGCGCACGCCCAGCGTGCCGTCGCTGCCGGTGCCCGACAGCACGATGCCAATGGCCCGCTCGCGCAGGTCTTGCGCCAGGGAGCGGAACAGATGGTCGATGGGCAGCCGGTGGCCGCGCGGCGCGGTGGGTTCCTGCAGGTACAGCGCTCCGTTCAAAAACGCCATATCGCAGTTCGGCGGGATGATGTAGACGCAGTTGATCTGCACCACCATGCCGTCTTGCACCTCCAGCACCGGCATGCGGGTGTGGCGCTGCACCAGCGCAGTCAGCAAGCTGCTGTGGTCGGGGGCCAGGTGCTGCACCAGCACAAAGGCCATGCCGGGGTCGGTATCGGCGGGCATGCCCAAAAAGAAGGCTTCAAACGCCGCCAGTCCACCGGCCGATGCACCAATGCCGACGATGGGGAAACTGGGCTCGATAAGAGGGATATCCACCACCGTTGGCGTGGTAGCCGCGGGGGCTGGGGGCTTTTTGCCTGGGGTGCCATGGGGTTCTCCGGTTACGAAGAAGGGTCATGCGGGCACTTCAGCGGCTTAAAGTGTAGTCGCTGTGTAATAGAAAGTACAAAACTCCTAAAAATATAGCTACTTGCGTAGGTTCTATATGCGCTAGAGGCCGATTTGATACTTGAATTTGCACTATTCCAAGTCGAACCTAATCGCGCGGCCACGGGTGGTGGCCTTGCGCGAGCAGTTTTATCCCTTGGACCGTTGGACCATAGCGTGCATATCCATGTCGGGCGAGAACAGTTGGAAGTTGTTGCGCCCGCTTTTCTTGGCGTGGTACATGGCGGTATCGGCGTTGTGCAGCAGGGTTTCCACGTCGTTGCCGTCGTCTGGGTAGATGCTCAGGCCGATGCTGGCCGACACCTGCAGCGTGTGGCTGCCCACCTGGTAGGGCTGGGCGGTGGTTTCGATCAGCATGGCGGCGGTGTGGGTGGCATGTTGCACGGTGTCCACCTCGGTCAGCAGCAGCACAAATTCGTCGCCACCCTGGCGGCAAACCGTATCCGACTGGCGCACGCTGCCGCTCAAGCGCCGGGCCACCGCCTGCAGTAGTTCGTCGCCCACGGAGTGGCCCAGCGAGTCGTTGATGTGCTTGAAGTTGTCTAGGTCCAGGTAGAGCAACACGATTTTTTGGTCGTGGCGCTGTGCCAGGGCCATAGCCTGGGCCAGCCGGTCGGTGAGCAAAGCGCGGTTGGGCAGGCCGGTCAGGATGTCGTGCTGGGCCATGTAGGACATTTGTGCGGCCGAATTTTCAGCCGCTTCCTTCATGGTTTGCGCCTGCACGGTGGCCACCACCAGGCGCTCGTTGGCCTCGCGCAGCTGGGCTGCGTTCTGCAGCTCTTGGGCTTCTTTGGCGCGGGCCGCATCTTCTTGCAACAGCACGGCCTTTTCGCGCTGCTCCACCAGGGCTTCACGGGTGTCGACGGCGGCTTCGCGCTGGCCCAGGGCGTGGGCCTGTTGTTCCAAAGTGGGGGGCTGGTCTGGCCCGGTGGCGGCATGCTTTTGTTCCAGAAACGGTGCGGGGGGGGTCATACAGTGCCCCGCAGTGTGCAAGCCGCCGCCGGCTTAGCCATGGGGCGTGTGCGTCTCGTAGGGCGAAGCGGAATCCACCCATACCGAAGCCAGCAGGCGTTCGGTCAAAGGCTCGCCAATCAGGCTGGCCAGTTGCTCGGTAAAGGTCACCAGCAAGGCACAGCCTGCCTGGGCCGCCTCTTGCGCATCACGGCGGGCAAAACGGACCTGCAGGCGGGCTAGCGGGTCGCCTGCGCTGTCCGGTGGATCGGTTTGCGCCAGCCAGGGGAAGTTTTTGGCGGTCAAATGCAGCGCTCGGTCCAGCAGCACGCTGGTGCCGCGTGCGCCTATCACCGGCTCCAGCTGGGCCGCCATGAACTGCCAGGTGCGCGTGACCGCGTCCACCACCGCGTCGGCATCGGGTGCTTGCCCTGCGTGCTGTACCAGTGTTCCCTGGATCGACTCGCTCACGGTGGAGTGGGCTGAAAAGGGCATAAACATCTCCAGCGCTGCAATAGCGCAAGGTGAAAAACGCAGGCCCTGCCGTGCGCATGCAGCGTGCTGCGGGGGAGGGGACAAAGCCACGGTAAGTGCAGCCCTTGTCTGAGTTTGCCGATGGCGGTGCAGTTTGTATGTGCGGTGGACCACATAGGGCGAAAGCAATATCTGTGCATCCCGCAGCGGTTTCTACGAAAAACTCAGTTTTGATAGCGACTAGCGTAGGCGGTATATGCGCTAGAGGCCGATTTGGCTTGTATTTTTGGTACTGGCCGTTACGCGGTAGTGGTGGGCCTATTTGCCCAAAAACGCCAGCAGATCGTGCGTCAGGCGCTCTTTGTGGGTGGCAAACAGGCCGTGCGGTGCACCTTCGTACTCCAGCAGGGTGGACATACCCACCTCTTGCGCCGTGGGCCGGGCGGAGCTTTCGATGGGTACGGTGCGGTCTTCGGTGCCGTGGATGACCAGCGTGGGTACCTTGAAGGCGGCCAGGTCGGGGCGAAAGTCGGTGCTGCTGAAAGACTTCAGGCATTCCAGCGTGGCGCGCAGGCTGGCCTGCAGGGCGGTGTTGCCGGCCCAGGCCAGCAGCTCGTTGCTGACCGGCTGGCTCAGCAGGCCCACGCCAAAGAAATCGTTGAAGAAGTCGGTAAAAAAGGCGGCCCGGTCTTCGCGCAGCGCCTCGGCGATGGACGTAAACCCGGCCTGTGGCGCACCTTCGGGGTTGTCGGCCGTTTGCAGTCGAAACGGCAGCACGGACGAGACCAGGGCCGCCTGCACCACGCCCTTGCCGCCGTGGCGCGACATGTAGCGCGCCACCTCACCGCCGCCCATCGAGAAGCCGACCAGGGTGGTGTTGGCTGCGCCGGCGTAGTCAACCACTGCGGCCAGGTCGTCGGCCAGGGTGTCGTAGTCGTAGCCGCTCCAGGGCTGGCCTGACCGGCCAAAGCCGCGCCGGTCGTAGGCAATGGCGCGGTAGCCCGCCTCGGCCATCGCCATGGCCTGGTCGTCCCAGCTGTCGGCCGACAGCGGCCAACCGTGCAGCAGGATGACCGGGCGGCCCGTGCCCCAGTCTTTGACGTACAGCGGGGTGTTGTCCTGGGTGGTGATGGTGGGCATGCTTACTTCCTAAAAATTAAGTATCAAATCGGCTTCTAGCGCATATTCCGCCTTTGCTGGTAGCTATCAATATAGGAATTTCAGGCCGGAACCGTCGCCAGCCCATGGCGGTCCCAGTGGCGGTGCTGGGCGATGGCCTGCAGGAACGCGGGCGCAAAGCCGGGCGGCAACACGCCTGCCGTAGCAAGTACCACGCCGGGTTGCGGCTGGGCCACGCCGGGGTCGGTCGGCATGGTGATGCCCAGGCTGGCCAGCAGCCCGGCCCCGGAGCCCGAGGCGGCGATGGGCTTGCAGTGTTTGTAGGCCTCCAGCACAAAGTGCACCGCGTCGCCATTGGCCATCAGCGCGGCGGCGTGCACACCCAGGCAGGGCAGGTAGACGGCATCGAACACCACAGACGGTGTGGTCACCAGCGTGCAGTCCACCGCCAGGTGGTCACCATCGGCCACCTCCACCGTGCCCAGCGCGGCGGAGATGATTTTGCTGCTGGCACCGGCGGCCGCCAGGGCTTGCTGCACGGCGGCCACCGCAGTGGCATCCACGCCGTTGCACACCAGAATGGCGACCTGGCGGGTGGCCACGCTGCCGGGGCCGGTGGGCAGCATGCTGAGGGCAGGCGAGGCCACCACGTCCACCGGGTGCGGCGCGTGCCGAAAGCCGGGCCACTGGGTGGCGGCCTGCGCATCGGGTGCACCAATGCCCAGTGGCGCGGCCACGCGGGCGGCCAGCTCGGCATCCACATGGGCCAGGTTGTCCACCATGCGCTGGCGGATGGCGGGCGTGCCCAGTTTGGACAGCTCGAACTGGAAGGCGGCCACCAGGTGGTCTTGCTCGGCCGGGCTCTGGCTGATCCAGAACATGCGGGCCTGCGAGAAGTGGTCGTCAAAGCTGGGGCTGCGCTGGCGCAGCTTGGGCGATTCCAGCAGCTCGGGCACGCTGGTGAAGCCCTGGCCGGGCCCTTGCTTGCCATCGGCACGGAACTCCACCCCCGCGGCCAGGGTATTCGGCTCGTAGGCCGCCCGCCCGGTGTTGACCTGCTGGCGGTGCATGCCGTCGCGCTGGAAGTTGTGCATCGGGCACTTGGGCTGGTTGATCGGCAGCGCGTGGAAGTTGGCCCCGCCCAGGCGCGAGAGCTGGGTGTCGGTGTACGAAAACAGCCGCCCCTGCAGCAGCGGGTCGTTCGAGAAGTCGATGCCCGGCACCAGGTGGCCGGGATGGAAGGCGACCTGTTCGGTTTCGGCGAAGTAGTTGTCGGGGTTGCGGTTCAGCACCATGCGGCCAATGCGGCGCACCGGCACCAGCTCTTCGGGCAGCAGCTTGGTGGGGTCCAGCAGGTCGAAGCTGAAACGGAACTCGTCTTCTTCGGGCACCACCTGCACGCCCAGTTCCCATTCGGGGAAGTGCCCGGCCTCGATGGCTTCCCACAGGTCGCGGCGGTGGAAGTCGGCATCCTTGCCGGCCAGCTTTTGCGCCTCGTCCCAGGCCAGGGCGTGCACGCCCAGTGTGGGCTTCCAGTGGAACTTCACAAAGCTGGCTACGCCTGCCGCATTCACCAATTTGAAGGTGTGCACGCCAAAGCCCTCCATCATGCGCAGGCTGCGCGGAATGGCGCGGTCGGACATGACCCACATCAGCATGTGGGTGGACTCGGGCATCAGCGTCACAAAATCCCAGAAGGTGTCGTGCGCGCTGGCGGCCTGGGGGATCTCGTTGTGCGGTTCGGGTTTGACGGCGTGGATGAGGTCGGGGAACTTGATCGCGTCCTGGATGAAGAACACCGGGATGTTGTTGCCCACCAGGTCGTAGTTGCCTTCGGCCGTGTAGAACTTGACGGCAAAGCCGCGTGCATCGCGCGCCGTATCCGCCGAGCCGCGCGACCCGGCCACGGTGGAGAAGCGGGCGAACACCGGGGTCTGCATACCGGGGGTGGACAAAAAGCCCGCCTTGGTCAGCTCGGCCATGTCCTCATACACCTCGAAGAAGCCGTGCGCGCCCGCGCCTCGGGCATGGACCGCGCGCTCGGGGATGCGCTCGTGGTCGAAGTGGGTGATCTTCTCGCGCAGGATGAAGTCTTCCAGCAGCGTGGGGCCTCGGCCACCGGCTTTCAGGGAGTTGTGGTTGTCGGGGAAGGCCAGGCCTTGGTTGGTGGTCAGGGGCTGGGCGTGTGCCACGGGTGCCGTCGTGGCCACCTTGCCGGGTGGCGGCGCGCCTTCGGCGGTGAAGTTAACTTTGTCTTGGGCGAGTTGCTTTTTGGCAGTGGTGTCAGATTTTTTTGCCATGGGAAATCCTTGTTCGGGGGGCTTACTTCTTCAGCTTTTGGTAGGCGCGGTGGGCCTCGGGGCCGCGGTCGGTGTCCTGCTGGCCCTGGGTTACATCGCGGTAGGCCTGCTGCACTTTTTTGCTGGGGGCTCCGTCCGTCATACCGACCGACTGGTCGTGCTCATGCGGCAGTTTGGGCGTGGCGGAGCTGAGGATGTTGGGCTTGCGCCGGGCCGGGGTAGCGGTGTTGACCGAGCGCACGGCGGTAGTGGTTCGTTTGGGCATGGTGGCTGCCTCGCTGGGGTTGCAATGCCGCCACCTTAGGCCGCAGCGTGCAGTCTGTCCGTGCGGTAGAGCACATAGGTGTTTTAGAAAGAAAATTGGCATCTAGCGCATATTCCACCTACGCCAGGCGCTATTGATTTAGGAATTTTGTCTGCACTGCAGATTTATTTGCTTACGTGTGCCAACGCACAGACCGGGCCGGTGGGCGCTTTTACCGTGGGGGCTGTTTTCACCCACCCCCATGGAGATCCCATGCAGCCCTTCGCCATGCCTTCGCCTATGCCGTTTGCACCCTATTTCGCGTCCCGCGACTGCCGTGCGCCGGTGGCGCTGGGGGTGGACATGCAGTTCATCGCCTTGCTGGATGCTTACCGGCCCAGTGGCGGGTTGGCGCGGACGCAGGAGACGCTGGAGCTGTTCATGCGGCGCGGCGGGCCGGACCTGGCGACGGTGGCGCGCTGGATGGCGGGGCGGGAGGTGCTGTGCCTGGACTGGCATGCGCAAAGCTGGATGCCGGTGTTCCAGTTTGACCTGGTGGACATGGTGCCGCTGCCGCAACTGGCCCTGGTGCTGGCCGAGCTGAATCCGGTGTACCCCCCCTGGGCGCTGGCTGCCTGGTTTGCCCAGCCCAACCCCTGGCTGGAAGGCGAGCGCCCGGCCGATGTGCTGGTGTCGGACGCGGCCGATGTGCTGAATGCGGCGCGGGCAGACCGGTTTGTGGCCCAGGGCTAGCGGCAGCGGCAGGTGTAGGAGAGCACCCACACGCAGAGCCGGTTGTGACCGATGGCGTGGGGGCGGCCTGGCCGCGAAGATGGATGCGTTGCCCATCAGGAGAGACCTATGCACATCAAACCCCAAACCAAACCCGAACTCAGCCATATCTGCGGCTTGATTGAGTCCATCCATGTGGCCATGCTGACCACCTTTGACCACCACGGTGCGCTGGTCAGCCAGCCCATGGTGCCGCTGGAGATGGATGCCCAGGGCGCGCTGTGGTTCTTCACCGATCTGCGCTCTGAAAAAATGGAGCATCTGCAGGTGGTCAACCTCAGTTTTAGCGATACCGAGCGGGCGACCTATGTGTCGATTTCCGGCCGTGGCGAGATCCATGACGACCGCGAAGAACTGGAACGGCTGTGGACCCCCATGGCCCGGCCCTGGTTTCCCGACGGCGTGGAGTCCACCCACCTGGGGCTGTTGAAAATTGTGCCGCACGAAGCCGAGTACTGGGACGTGCCGCACGGTCGCATGGTGCGGATGGTGGCCATGGCCGCATCGGCCGTGGTGGGCCGCCCGGTGGCGCTGGGTACGCATGAAACGCTGACCGATTTGTCTTAGCCTGGCCCGTTACCATGCCCCTATGAATACAACTGTGATACGAAGCGGCCGCAAATGGCGCGTGGGGCTGGTGGCGGTGCTGCTGTGCGCCGCAGGTGGGGTGGCTGTAGGTGAATGGCTGGGTTGGCCGTTTCTGGCGGCCCCGCTGCAAAACTTTCTTTCTGACAAGCTGGACCGCAAAGTGCGCTTTGCCGACGACGGCCAGCCCGCTACCGGCTTTACGGTGCGCTTTGTCGGTGGCATCCGCCTGGAAACCAAGCTGCTGGAGATTGCCGCGCCGGCCTGGAGCACCACGCCCCACATGCTGCGGGCCGAAGATGTGGCGCTGGAGCTGCGCTATACCGACCTGTGGCGCGCTTACCAGGGCGAGCCTGTGCGCATCCAGAGCCTGGTAGCCCGCACGCTAGATGGCAACATTGAGCGTATGGCCGATGGCCGGGCCTCTTGGCAGTTTGGTGCCAGCCCTGCGCCCGCCACCCAGCCCGACACACCCACCCGCCTGCCGCAATTTGGCACGCTGCAGGTCACCGATGGCCTGGTGCACTATGTGGACGCACCACTGTCGGCCAATATGGATGCCACTTTGTCGCTGGTGCCGGGCACCGTGTCGGCCGATGGACGGCCTGCCAGCGTGGTCAAGATTGAAGCCAACGGCCACTACCGCAAGCTGCCGCTGAAGATCCTGCTGGCCTCGTCGGCCGTGTTGCCGTCAGAGGGCAGCAACCCTTCGGTGTTGCCGGTGGCGGTGGCCATTAACGCCACCGTGGGCCGCGCGCACCTGGATTTCAAAGGCACGGCCCCCGATGCGCTGCAGCCACAAAATTTTAGTGGCCGTTTCAGCCTCAAAGGTCCGTCGCTGGCCGCAGTGGGCGACCCGCTAGGGGTGACGCTGCCGACCACGGCGGCGTTCAGAACCGATGGCACGCTGGCCAAAACCGGCAGTAGCTGGAAGGTGGTGGTCAACGATGCCACCGTGGGTGCCAGCCGCCTGAATGGCGCGTTCAGCTACGAGTCGGCGGGCAAAGTGCCCGTGCTGTCGGGCAAGCTGGGCGGTAGCCGCCTGCTGCTGGCCGACCTGGGGCCAGTGGTGGGTACCACTTCGACCGAAACGGCCGATGCGGCGGTACCCGTGGCCAACCACGCCAAGGCCAAGGGCCGGGTGCTGCCAGACCGTCCGTTCGACCTGGCCGCCCTGCGCGCCATGGATGCCAACGTGCTGGTGAATATCGCTGAGGTCAACCTGAACACCAGCTACCTGGAACCCTTGCAGCCCTTGTCGGTGCACCTGCAACTGGTGGGCGGGGTGCTGAGCCTGCGCGACCTGGTCGCCCGTACGGCCCAGGGCCAGTTGCGCGGCGATCTGGCGCTGGACGGCCGGGCCGAGACGGCGCTG
This sequence comes from Rhodoferax sp., assembly GCF_025354435.1. GTDB lineage: Bacteria > Pseudomonadota > Gammaproteobacteria > Burkholderiales > Burkholderiaceae_C > Rhodoferax_B. The sequence continues at coordinate 20,755 of NZ_JANXMU010000083.1, read as the reverse complement.
TGGACAGCCGACCTGCGCTGGGATGCGGTGCGGCTGGAGCGTTGGCTCAAAATCACCCGCGCCGATGGGGCGCCGCCTTATGTGTCGGGCCAGCTGTTTGGCGAGGCCAAGCTGGCGGGGCAGGGCCGGTCGACGGCCGAGATTTTGGCTAGCCTGCAAGGCACGGCACGCACCACCTTGCGTAACGGCACCGTGTCGCACCTGGGCGTAGAGCTGGCCGGGCTGGACATTGCCGAGGGCCTGGGCATGCTGGTCAAGGGCGACGATGCCCTGCCGGTGCAGTGCGCGGTGGCCGACCTGGTGGCCAAAGACGGTAACTTCCGCCCCAAGGTGATGGTGGTGGACACCGCCGATTCGGCGGTGTGGATAGACGGTTCGTTGTCGCTGGCCACCGAGGCCCTGGACCTGCGCGCCGTGGTGGCGCCCAAAGACTTCAGCCCGCTGAGTGTGCGCACGCCGATCAAGGTACAGGGCACCTTCAGCAAGCCCGAGGTGTCGCTGGAGAAAGCCCCGTTGGCCAAAAAGGCCGCGGCTTCGCTGCTGCTGGCCCTGGTGAACCCGCTGGCGGCGGTGATTCCGTGGGTGGATCTGGGCGATGCCGACGCGGCCAAGCGCGGCGCGGCTGGGTGTGCTGCACTGACGCAGCGCTCAGCAGGCAAGAAATAAATAGTGTTTTAGGCATCTAGCGCATATGAAGTATGCGCTAGTAGCTATTAAATAAATAGCTAAATCAGCGGACGCAAAGCGGGCTTGCCGTCGCCGTAGAGGTCGGCCAGGCGCGCCAGGGCTTTCACATCCCGCATCACCAAACGCCCGTCTTGCATGCAGTGCAGGCCCCGGCGTTCCAGCTTGCGCAGGGTTTTGTTGGTGTGCACCAGCGACAGGCCCAGGCCATCGGCAATGTGCTGCTGGGTCAGCGGAAACGGCACGCCAGACTTGCCACCATCGGGCTGCAGGGCCGCGGCGCGCTTGAATAAGATGATCAGCAGCATGGCGATGCGCTCCTCGGCGCTGCGCCGCCCGACCGACAGCAGGGTGTCGTCCACCATAGACTCCTCGTGCGCGGTCAGCCAGGTGATGTTGAAGCCCATGCTGGGCGACTGGCGGTGCAGCTCCCACAGGGCATCGCGCTGGAACACACACAGCTGCGCTTCGGTGAGGGTCTGCACGCCGTGGGCCGAGGCATCGCCCATTTTTTGCTGCACGCCAATGAAGTCGCCCGCCAGCAGAAACGTCAAAATTTGCCGCCGCCCATCGCTCAGGGTTTTGTAGCGAAAGGCCCAGCCGGAACGCAGGGTGTACAGCGGGGCATCGGTCTGGCCCTCGTGGATCAGGGTTTCGCCCGCGCGCAAATGGACCTCGCGGCGCTTGAGCGACTGCACCAAGGCCAGCTCTTCGCCGGTTTGCGCAATAAACAAAGGCAGCGGCCGCAGGGGGCAAGCGCTGCACCGAACTTCATCCATGGGGGGCCTTCGTGGGAGGGAGTTCTGGAGGTAAAATCAACATGTCTTTTGACACTTTGTCTAGGAACTAACGCCCATACAGTGCAGCGTTACATTTATTCGACGCTTTTATGCACGTATCTTATCCACCGAATCCCCTGCCCGGTGAGGCTTATCGGGTGGCGCTTGAAGATTGGGACCTTCTGTTTGAGGCGGTGATGACGCGTCTGCGTGACACCGTGGTGCGCGATGCCAATGGCCATGCTTTGTCTCCCATGTTGCAAGAGTGTTTGGACACGTTGGAGCAATTGCGCGAGTTGCATCCCTCAGTGCTGGGTTATGTGCGCTAGCGCACGGTAAACCGCTGGGCCAAGCCCTAGATTGACGGCATGCAGCATTTGCTGCTGTCCATCCAAACCAAGGGGATTTCCATGAGCATTACCACCATCATCCTGATCGTTTTAATTTTGATGCTGATCGGCGTGCTGCCGACCTGGTCGCACAGCAGTAACTGGGGCTATGGCCCTACCGGCGGCCTTGGGCTGGTGGTGGTCATCGTCATCGTGCTGCTGTTGATGGGTAGGATCTAGCATTCATACAACCGGAGTACCGAGCATGGGCTTTTTGCGTGGTGCGGTGGCAGCCATGGTGCTGGCTTTGGCGGGCTGTAGCAGCCTGCCCACCATCACCCCCGATATAGCCCAGCCACGCGGTACGCCGGTGCGCCTGGCGGGTTCGCACGGCGCGCTGTCGGCGGAGCAAAGCAAGGCGATTCTGGCGCGCTTGCAGAGCCAAGGCAGCACGCCCACCGATATTTTTGAACGCCACCTGGCGCTGGAAGAGGCGATTGTGGGCAGCCTGCTGACGGCGGGTAACCAGGTGCGGCTGCTGCAAGACGGCCCCGCCACCTACCGGGCCATGTTTGCGGCCATTGCGGCGGCGCAAGACCACATCAACATGGAAACCTACATCCTGGAAGACGACGAGGTGGGCCAGCAGTTTGCCCAGGCGCTGGTGGCCAAGCAGCGGCAGGGCGTGCAGGTGAATCTGATCCGCGACAGCGTGGGCACGCTGGGCACCCCGGCGGCGTTTTTTCAGCAGTTGACCGACAGTGGCATCCAGGTGCTGGAATTCAACCCCGTCAATCCGCTGCTGGCCCGCAAGTCGTGGGAGCTGAACCAGCGCGACCACCGCAAACTGCTGGTGGTGGACGGCCGCACCGCGTTCCTGGGCGGCATCAACATCAGCAGCGTGTACTCGGGCGGTTCGCGCAAGCCCAGCAAAGCCGTCCCCACCGATGAGAGGCTCGCCTGGCGCGACACCGACTTGCAGCTGCAAGGGCCGGTGGTGGCCGAATTCCAAAAACTGTTCATCGCCACCTGGGAGGCGCAAAAAGGCCCGCCGTTGGCGGCTAAAAATTACTTTCCACCGCCCGAGCGGGTGGGCCAGCAGGTGGTGCGTGCCATTGGCAGCTCGCCCGATGAGCCCTACAGCCATATCTATGTGACGCTGCTGTCGGCCATAGGCAGTGCCGAGACCAGCGTACGCCTCACCAACGCCTACTTTGCCCCCGACCCGCAGCTGCTGGCGGCGCTAAAGGCCGCCGCCGCGCGCGGGGTGGATGTGACGCTGATCCTGCCCAGCCAGACCGACTCGTGGCTGGTGTTCCACGCCGGGCGGCGCTACTACGAGCAGCTGCTGCAGGCGGGGGTCAAGATCTACCAGCGGCGCGGGGTCATCCTGCATTCCAAAACCGCGCTGATCGACGGCGTGTGGGCCACGGTGGGCTCGACCAACCTGGACTGGCGTAGTTTTTTGCACAACCAGGAGCTGAACGCGGTGGTGCTGGGGGCCGACTTCGGCAGCCAGGTGCAGGCCATGTTCGAAAAGGATCTGGCCGAGTCCGACCCGGTGCTGCTGGCCGACTGGCAGCGCCGCGCCATCGACTTGCGGCTAAAAGAATGGTTTGCCCGCGCCTGGGAATATTGGCTATGAATAAATACTTTGTCGCAGGTTTGGTCGTGGCGGTGGTGATGGTGGCGATGGACGTGCTGTGGCTGGGTTTTATCGCCAAATCGCTGTACCAGGATGGCATTGGGCATTTGATGGCCGTGCGGCCCCAGGCCCTGGCGGCGCTGGCGTTTTACGGTGTGTATGCCGTGGGGCTGGTGGTGTTTACCGTGGCACCGCGGGCCGAGGTGGCGGGTTGGCACGGCACCGCTTTGATGGCGGGGCTATTTGGCTTTGTGGCATATGCGACCTATGATTTGTCTAACCTGGCCACGTTAAAGAACTGGCCGCTTTGGCTGTCGTTGGTAGACATGGCGTGGGGAAGTGCCGTGAGTGCCGTAGCCGCCACCGCGGGCAAGCTGGCGATGGACAGGTTCTGAGACCGGGTTTCACAAGGAGCTAAACATGGCCTACACAACGTTGATGGTGCAACTGGAGGCGGGGCGCGCGAATACAGCCGTGCTGCAGGCCACCGGAGAACTGGCGGAGAGGTTCCGCGCCCACGTAGTCGGTGTCGCTGTGTGCCGACCGATGCAGATGGTGTACGGCGAGGCCTATGTGTCTGGCGAACTGATCGAGCAGGAAAAGAAGCAGATGCAGGCCGAGGTAGATGCTGCAGAGGCCGAGTTCCGCAATGCACTGCAAGCGCGCGCTACAGGACTGGAATGGCGCTCGATGGTGATGTTTGCGCCTATGGCCGACTTTGTGGTGCATGAAGCCCGCAGTGTGGACTTGCTCATCACCGCCCGTGGTACCAAGGACAGCCTGGACCCCTCGCGCGGGGTGCATGTGGGCGATCTCATCATGCAGTCGGGTCGGCCCATCTTTGTAGTACCGCCGGTGCTGGAAGACAACACGTTAGACCGCGTGGTGGTGGGCTGGACCGATTCGCGCGAAGCCCGCCGCGCTGTGGTCGATGCCATGCCCTTGCTGCAAAAGGCCGCGCACGTGGTGGTGGCCGAAATGGTGGTCGATGCCGAGTTTGCCAACGCACATAAACGCCTGAACGATGTGGTGGCGTGGCTGCAGCGGCATGGTGTGGCGGCCCAACCGTTGGTGGTTCTGTCTACCGGTGACGATGCAAAAGGCCTGGATGCGATTGCCGAGGAGCAGGGCGCAGGGGTCATTGTGGCTGGTGCCTATGGCCACAGCCGTCTGCGCGAATGGGCGCTGGGCGGCGTGACCCGCAAGCTGCTGCAGCATGCCGACCGCTACCTGCTGGTGTCGCACTGAACCGGGTTGGTACCGGTACGCTTACCGCGGCAAAGAGAGGAATCGTGTTTCGAACAGGTCCACGGGGATCGGCTTGCTGAACAAAAAACCTTGCAGTTCGTCGCAGTTCAGCGCTTGCAGCAGGCGCGATTGCTCTTCGGTTTCCACGCCTTCGGCCACCACCTTGAGCTGCATGGCGTGCGCCAGGTCGATGATGGTGGATACCAGTGCCAGCCCTTGCCGCCCTGCGGTCATTTCGACCACGAAAGAGCGGTCAATCTTGAGGGTGTCCACCGGCAGCCGGGACAGGTAGCTCAGCGACGAAAAACCGGTGCCAAAATCATCAATGGCAATGCTGACCCCCATGGCCCGGATGGTTTGCAGGCTGTCGATGCTCAGGTTGATGTCTTCCATCAACAGGCTTTCGGTGATTTCCAGCTCCAGCCCTGCCGCCGCCTGCCCGTCATGGCCGACCGCCCGCCGTATCTCGGCAATAAAGCCCCGGTGGCGCAGCTGCAGTGGCGACACGTTGACGGCGATGCGCACCGCCGGTAGGCCTGCATTGCGCCAGCGCAGATGGTCGGCAATGGCTTTGTCCAGCGCCCAGCGCCCCACCTCGTAGATCAGGCCGGTTTCTTCCAGTATGGGAATGAACTGCCCGGGCGGGACGAGGCCGGTACGGGGGTCGTTCCAGCGGATCAGCGCCTCTACGCCCGTGAGCTTGCCGCTGCCCAGCTGGATTTTGGGCTGGTAGTACAGCACGAACTCTTCTTTGTCCAAGGCCTGGCGCAGCTGGTTTTCCAGGGTTAGTTTGCCCAGCACCGATTCGGTCATTTTCTGGGTGTAAAACAGGTAGCGATCACCCCGGACCTTGGCTTTTTTCAGCGCTGCCTCGGCATACTTTAGCAAGATGTCGGCACTGGCCCCGTCGTCCGGGAATACCGCGACACCGACTTTGGCGGCGATGCGAAACAGAGCTCCACTCAGGTTGAAGGCGTGCTCAAGAAACTCGTTTTTTGCCTTCTCCAGAGCCCGCGCGACATCGTCTACCTGTGTGACTTCAGGCATCACCACGGCAAAGTGGTCGGCCCCGATGTGCGCCACCAGGTTGGCATCGCCCACGTTGCGTGTAAGCCAACCAGCAACCTGCTTTAGCAGCGCATCGCCTACCGCTTGGCCAAAGCTGTCATTGATATTTTTAAAGCCTTCCAGGTCGACCAGGAAGACGGCTAGCTTTTGGTTGTTGGTGCTGGCGCTGCGCATGTGCTGCGTGACCCGCTCCAGAAACAGATGCCGGTTGGCCAGCCCGGTGAGTGCATCGAAGTAGGCCAAATAATTGAGCCGGTCTTGTTTGTCGATGTGGTCAATGGCAAAGGCAATGTCCCCCGACAGCTCTTTCAGCAAAGCCATTTCTTCCGGGCCAAAAAAATCCAGTTCACGGGCGTACAGCGTAAATACACCGACGATTTCATCCTCGATCATGAGCGGCAGCAGGACGGCCGAGCGTATCCCTTGGCTCTGGTGAAATTGGTGAAAAAAGGCCTTGGGATCATTTTGCAGATCGTTGGATACCACGGCAGACTTGCCACCCAGTATGGCGGTGACCAAGGATCTTCTCTTAGGCTCGAAGATCTCGGATGCCATGCGGTCTTTGAGGATGACCAGGAATTCGCTGTCCAGGCCGTGGGAGGCCACGGGCACGATCTTCATGGTGCTGTGGTCTACCAGACCCATCCAGCTGGCAAAGAAACCACCGTCTTCGACCGCGATCAGGCAGGCGTACTTTAGCAACACATTGCGGTTACGGACACGCACCTGCAGCGCGTTGATGCCACTGAGCATGGCGTACACACGGTTGAGGCGGAGGATGCGGTCTTCGGACTTTTTGCGGGCAGTGATGTCGCGCACCAGGGTGACAATCGTCCAGCGCTCGCCGGAGTACTGGGCATGGCGGCGCAACTCCAGCCAGATTTTGCTGCCGTCGTCGCGGGTTTGCCGCATTTCCAGGGGTTTTGCATCTACGCCGCTGGCGACAATAGCGTCGTAGGTTTGCTCTAGTTCTGCGCGCGAAACGGCCAGTGTGTCCCAGGGGGTGATTGCCAGCAAAGCCTCACGCGACAGCTGGCGCATGCTGCAGGCCGCGTCATTCACATACAAGAAGCGCATGCTGGTGCGGTCCACCAGATAGATGGCATCGGCAATCGCGTTCATGGCTGCGCTGAAACGCAGTAAGGCCATCTCGTCGAGCTTCTTGGCCGTGATATCCTTGTGCATCACCACCACACCATTGCAGGTGCCATCGGCTAGCGGGGTCACTGTCAGTGCAAACCAGCGCATTTCGGTCGGCGTATGGCAGGGGTATTCGATGGAGAAATTTTGTGTCTTGCCCTTCAACACCGAGCGGATACCTTCGGCCACGGTAGGGCCCTCAAATGCTGCGTCGCCTACGGCTGCGTCACATACCGCGAGGTAGTCCAGACCCATCCCGAAATTTTCGCTGTGCAGCACATTGGCACTGGCAAACCGCTGCCAGGCATCGTTGACCGAAATGATGATTCCCTGCGCATCGAGCAGGGCAATGTGGGCCGGTAGGGCATTGAGGATGGCACTTTGCTTACTGGCCTCATAGTGGCGCAAATTGTCTTGTGCACGGCGCAGCATGATGGTGCGGCCTATATGGTTGGTGACCGCATCCACCTCACCCCCCGTCAGTTCTTCCAAACGCTGCTCGGTGTCGTGCAATACCTCGATGAGCCCCTGGACTTCTTGGTAGCTGTCGACGATGGGTGTGCGCTTTTTGAAGTCCATAACGGTTAGCTATTCAGCCCCAATGCCATCAGGATGGTCTGTGTTTGGTTCAAGCTGCCAACGATATGCCGTATCGGTTGCGGGGTCAGTTTGACAAGTGTGGGTGTCATAAAGATGCCATCTGCCAGCCCACGTTTGGGTTCTTGCAAGATATCGATTATTTCGATTTCATGCCGGTCTGGCAAATGAGCGCGGCACAGGGCATTGAGGTTGGCCAATGCCTGCATGGAGTTCTGTGCATCACCTGCTACATACAAGCGAAATCTGAAGAGTGTGTGTCGTGTCATGGTGGGCTTACCTGTTTGCAGGCACTGCTGCATCGGCACCGCGCAGTTCACGCATGCGGGTGCGGCCGCGCGACAGTTCGCCCTCGCGGCTTTCGGTGGTGCGGGCCGACAACGCTTTTTCGACCTGTTTGGCCACCAGTTCCACCTGCAGCGATTTGGTGCGTACTTCCAGTTCGGCTTCTTCGGCATCCAGCCGTACGCCTTTGAGCTTGCGTGCGACTTCGCTGACTTCGTTGGCCACGCGGTCAGCGCTTTCTTTCTTCCAGCGCAGCGTGCCCATCAGCACCTCGCCGCCTGCGGTGTAGGTGTCCGCTAGGGTAACCCCCGCGTCGCTCAGGATCAGTTCGCGCACCTGGTTCGAGTGCGCCGTGCCCCGGGACTTGATGATGGACATGCCCCGGTTGCGCTCGCCCGCCTGCACCAGATGGTTCAGGTGGATCCAGGTGTCGGCCAGGGTAGAGATTTGCAGTGGCGCACCGCCTTCCATCCGGTCCGACATTTCATCCAGCAAACTCGTGCACAGCACGGTAATGCCCTGGGCTTTGGACCATGCAATCAGGCGTTCCACCACACTGCGCGCTGTGAGTTCATTGCCGGGTTTGGACAGGGCGGACACCGGGTCTATGACCAGGCAACGGGCGCGGTGCTCTGTGGCCAGCGCTCGGATGTGACCGAGGTAGGTTTCAGCGCTGCCTGTCATGGTGCGCGCTGACACCATGCGCAGACATTTGTTTTTGACGTAACGTTCCAGCCGGATGCCTACCGATGCCAGGTTGCGGATGATTTCCGTGCCGTCGGAGTCAAAACTGATGAACAGGGTGCGCTCGCCGCGCTTGCAGGCAGCCTCGGCAAACGCGCCGCTCAGCGTGGTTTTGGCCGTACCCGGAAAACCACTGATCAGCACACTGGCACACCTGTAGTAGCCGCCACCCAGCATGGTGTCCAGCCGCTCTACGCCGCTGGATACCCGTTCGTTGGTGACGGTGGCATCGGCACGACCGGTGGTGCGCTCCACGGCCACCTCCAGCCCATGTTTTCCGATCAGGAAAGGGGATTCGTTTTCATCAAAAGCCGTACCCCGGTATTTTTGGACCCGCAAATTGCGCTGTGACACGCCAAACGCCACACTGTGGTTCAAGATGACAGTGCAGTCCACCATGAATCGCATTACGCCAAAGGGCTGCAGTCCTATTGAACTGATTTCATCGCTACCCGCCTTGGCCGTGATCAACCAGGTGAATTCGCGCTCTAACAACCATTGGTGCAGGCGGTAGATTTCGCGCCGTTTGGCGGCCGCGTCGGGTAGCAGCGCCAGCACAATGTCCAGCGCATCAAAGACGATGCGTTTGGCACCTATGGCCCGGGCTTGGGCTTCGATAGCCGCCATCATGCCGCGCAGGTCAAAGTCTCCGGCTTGTAGTAAGTCTGGCTGCGGTTGCGCATCCATGAATAAAATCTTGCGGCGGCGCAACGCGCCCAGGTTCCAGCCAAAGCTGGCCGCATTGACCACAATCCGGTCGGAAGCCTCTTCAAAGGCGACAAAGATGCCCGGCTCTTTACATTCCTGTGCGCCATGCACCAAAAACTGCAACGCAAAAATGGTTTTCCCTGAGCCTGGGCCACCTACTAGCAGGGTCGTGCGCCCACGGGGTAAGCCACCACGCGTAATTTCATCGAAACCCACAATACCGGTTGGCGTTTTGGTCGGTGCGGTCCCAGGGGATATGCGGGCGGGTTTCATGGGAGCGACCTCAATGGGCTAAGTAAGTGGTGGGCTGTCGGTGGTGCTGCTGTGCGCAGCAGGCTTTGGCCACGCTACCGAACCCAAGGCCGCCAACCACGATTCCAGCGGCAAATGGGCAATCCCTTTGGACAGCAACTGGGGCCATAAGCCGGCAAACATGGCGGGTTTCAGTACCCAGCGCCACGGGCGTGTCCACGCCACCAAAGCACCCAGGGCCAGTGCACCCAAAGCCAAACCGAGCGGGTTACGTCGCGCCAGGGGTTGCACCATGGCACGGCTGGTGTCTGCTGCCAGCAGACTGGCGACGCGCAGCGGATGCTGCATCCACCAGCTGCTGATGGCTTCGACCAGCACGCTCACCATGGGAATGGATTTAAGGTTGCCCAGCCACTCCGGAGCCGGTGTACGCGAACCCGGCGATGGCTGTTTTTTGGGATTGCCACGCATGGCCTGGTGCAGCAATGCGCGTGATTTTTCCAGGCGCTCGGTGGCTTTCATAGCCGGTACGGCCAGTTCTGCGCTCACGGTGCGCTCACTTCGCGCAGCATCCCCATATCGGCTTTGATCTGTTTGCGCAGGTTATTGAAGCCCTGGTTGGTTTCCCTGCGCGCAGCGGCCAGGCACCAAATGGCCCCGGCAATTGGCAGTAGGGGCGCAGCCACCAAGGCCCAAGGCGCGTGCATTTCAGAAAACGGCACCACGGCCCACAGTATCAGTGCCACGCCTGCCAACACCGTTGCCACCACCACACTGCACAAGGCGACCGCATACAGCAAGGTACGCAGCTTCCAGGCGCTGGATACATGGCCGATTTCTTCGGCCAGCAAATCGGCGTAGGCCTCGACGTGGTCTACCAGCAATTGGGGCTGGGTCGCTATCAGGCGGAGCAGGGGATGCATCATGCGCTGGACTTCCGTGGTGCGGCGTGGCGGGCAGAGGGCTTAGCGGTCGTCGCGCGAGCGGCTGGCGATTTGCACCAGGGCCGTTAGCACTGCACCGGCAGCAGCGGCGATCAGGATGGATTTGACCGGTTCGTCCTTGATGTAGTTGACGGTACGGGCCGAGGCGTTGCGGGCCTGGGTGCGCACTTTGTCGGAGCCATCATGTACCGCGTCCAGGCCTTGTTGCAGGTAGGCATTGGCACTTTCGGCGGCACGGTTCAACAGCGGTGCGGCTTGCCGACGCAGGTCTTGCACGGTGCTGTTCAGGCTGTCCAGCGTGCTGTTGGCGGCGCGCTGGGTTGTCTTGATGGCATCGGTTGCGGTGTCGGCAGCTTGGTCAGCCAGGTTGTTAGTGGGTTCTACAGTTTTGGTATTAAACATGGTTTTTTCTTTGAGGTGGTTAAAAATTGACTGTGTAGTCGGCTATCCCTTTTTGATCAGTCCGAACAAAAAGCTGGCCACAGCCAGTACAGCAAACACAATGAACAGAATTTTGGCAATGCCCACGGCACTGGCGGCAATGCCAGTAAAGCCAAACAGGGCCGCGATCAATGCGATCACGAAGAAGATAACAGCGTAGTGCAACATGGCAGTTCTTTGCAGTGTGGGCGGCCTAGGCGCGTCCGGGTTCTTGGGACATCGCAGCCAATGTTGCTGCGATGTCCCAAGTGTCTGCCGACCTGCTGTTGTGGGCGATAGGCAGCGTTGCCGTAGCCCTGTGGGGAGAATGCGGAAGCCTGTGTAGGACACCGCTGACAGGACGCGTACGCCTGCGTCCTGGGGAGGTTTACAAGGCCGCTGTGTCCTTGAGCACTGCGGCCGGCAGCTTGGCGCGGATCAACGTACCTTGCCCTGGTGCCGAGGCCAGCGACAGCACTCCGCCCTCGGCTTCCACCCGAAAGCGCATGCCTACCAGTCCGTAGGCAGATTGGGGCTTGGTGCTGGTGTTGAAGCCCACCCCGTCGTCCCGTACCGACACTTCCACCTCGTTATTGTGGGTTCCCAATTCAATCCACACCTGTTTCGCCTTGGCATATTTGGTGATGTTGGTGATGGCCTCTTGCACCAGCCGGTAGACCATCAGCTCGGCGGCGGGGTTGAGCTCCACTGGGGCCAGCGTGGTGTGCACCTGCACCTCGGTGCTGTCGGCAAACTCGCGCGCCAAAATCTCCAGTGTGGACACCAGCCCCAGGTTGCTCAGGGCGGATGGGCGCAGGTCTTCAATAATGCGTCGCCCCAGGGCAATACCGCTGTTGAGCGTGCTCACCAAGTGCGCCAGCAGGTCCAAAGCCTCTGGGGCAGTAGCCATCAGGCGCGACTTTATGCGGGCAGCATCTAGTTTGGCGGAGGTCAGCAGCGAGCCCAGATCGTCGTGCAGGTTACGCGCCAGGCGGTTGCGTTCGTCTTCGCGGGCGGTTTGCAAATGCTGGGCCAGTTGGGTCAGTTGCGCCGTGCGCTCTAGTACCTCGGCCTCTAGCTGGTTACGTTCGGCCTGCAGCATGCGTTGCAGTTCGATTTGCTGCTGCGTAAACAGAAAAATTTGCCGTAAGTACATAAACAGCGCCAGCAAACCCAACACCATCAAACCGGCCACCCCGATATGGCTGAGCATCAAAGAGGCATAAATACCCTGGCGGTTTTGCGTGATATTGCGCAACTCATAGTCCTGCAGCTCGTTGGTGGTCTTGCGCACGATCTCCATCTGCTCTTTGCCGATATCGCTCATCATGATCTCTTTGGCAGCTTCCGGCTTGCCTTCGTCGATCAGTTGGATGGTCAGTGCCAGTTCGGATAGCTTGGTTTCAGTGGCGGTTTGCAACCGGGACAAAATCACGGCCGCCTCGGGTTTGTTGCTGTAATACGGCACGAGGTATTCCAGCGATGTACTGACTTTTTTGATCGCCTCGTCATAAGGCGCACGGTATTCCGCGCGGCCCGTGACCAGGTAGCCGCGTTCGCTGGTTTCCGCATTTACCACGCCATCGACCAGGCTCTGGATGCTGTTGCGCGCCTGGGACATGGCGGGCACCGCGTCCAACCGGGCGACGGACCGTTGATACGATCCTTCACTGATCAGCAGAATCGCCAGGGCAAAACCACCTGCCAGTGAAAACGCGATCCGATTGCCTCTAACGACTTTGATAAATCTCATGTTTTGGGCTCAGTCAAAAATGTGTGATCATGTAGGACAAGTACGGCGTGCGCAGAGCCCGGCCGGGGCATTTAGCCTCGCGAGCGGGCAGTGCAAATGCCTTAAAGAAGTTACCCTACACACCATGATTCGAATTGCTATTGTTGACGACCACGCTATGGTCCGCGCTGGATTGCGCCAGTTTTTTGCCGACCAGATCGACTTTTCTGTGGTGGCCGAAGCCACCAATGGCCGCGAGGCGCTGGACATCGTGCGCAAGGGCGAGGTCGATGTGGTGGTGATGGACATCTCCATGCCCGACCACAGCGGCGTCGACGCGCTGGTGGCCATCAAAGCCCGTGCGCCCGACCTGCCGGTGCTCATTCTCAGTGGCTTTGCCGAAGAGCATTACGCCACCACCTTGCTGCGCCAGGGGGCCAGCGGCTACCTGAACAAAGACTGTGACCCCGAAGAAATCGTCAAAGCCATCCGCACCGTGTGCCGGGGCCGTAAATACATCACCGCCGGGGTCGCCGAGCGGCTGGCCGACGGCCTGACCGGTGGGGGCGACAAACCCTTGCACGAACAGCTGTCCGAGCGTGAATTGCAGGTCTTTTTGCGGTTGGCCAAGGGCGAAACCATTGGCCATATGGCCGTCAGCATGTCGCTGAGCGTGAAAACTGTCAGCACCTACCGCACCAGGGTGATGGAAAAAATGCTGCTGGAATCCAACAGCGACCTGACCTACTACGCGCTGAAAAACGGCTTGATCCAGTAGGCCGCGGCCTACGCCATGGTTCATGCCAGTGTGGCGGTGTCGGTATCTCCGGTGCCACCCTCGGCCAATCGGCCACAGTAGGTGATCAACGCATCAATTTCGTTGGATTTGTCAAACACCCGGTCGGCACCTAGTTCCAGGCATTTACGGCGCATGTCGGCCGTGGCGTAATTGCTCAGCACCACCAAGTTGCGCCGTGCATGCACTGCATGTGCAGAGCGCAGCACACCCAGACCAGAACCCGCTTTCAAGAAAATATCGACGATCACCAGGTCGGCATGGTTTTGCGGCGCAGTCAGCCATTGCACCGCGGTGCTTTCGTCTTCTGCGGTGCCAATCACTTTCACCGGAACGAGTTCTTCCAATGTGGCGATCAGACTTTCGCGGATGACGGGGCTGTCTTCGACGATGTACGTCTTGAGTTGGGGCATGGACTCTGACACTACTTCCTGGGTTCCAGCGCTGGAGACGCTGGTCCTACGTTACCAAATTCTGTGGTGTGGAAGCAATCCACACCAGAGGAGAACTACAAATACAAAAACACTGAATCAGTATGCCTTTGAAATCGGGCGCTAGCCATCGGGCACACACGCTACAGCGTGTAAGACAATTCTTACAAAACCCGGGTGCTGGCTTGCCGATGTAGGACAAACACTACCCTTGGGTGCGGCACCGTCTGCTTGGCAGTACGGCCTTGGCTGTGGACACTTAATTTTAAGCCCCGGGTCGTTTCGCGCCGGGATTCCCAGGATCTACAGGAGACTTGCATGCACACCCCTTTCAAAACCACCTTGGCTATTGCCGCCCTGGCCATTGCCGGGCACGCAGCCGCACAGGCCACATTTTACGAAAACGAAGGTTTTCAGGGCCGCTCTTTCACCAGCCAAAACCGGGTAGAAAATTTTCAGCGTTTTGGCTTCAACGACCGCGCATCCTCCGTGGTGGTATTGGGCCAACGGCAGGAAGTCTGTGAAGACGCGCAATTCAGCGGCCGCTGCGTGGTGCTACGCCCCGGCCGCTACCCTTCACTGGCCGCCATGGGGCTGAACGACCGGGTGTCGTCGGTGCGCGTGGTGGGCGGCAATGCACGGGTGGACGATGGGCGTTACGCTCCACCGCCCGAGCCGGTGTATGACAACCGCCGCCGCAACAACGAGCGTCTGTACGAGGCCGACGTAACCTCGGTGCGCGCCGTGGTCGGCCCACCCCAACAGCGCTGCTGGATGGAGAAGGAAGAAGTGCAGCAACAAGGCGGTGCCAATATTGGCGGTGCCGTAGTAGGTGCCTTGCTGGGCGGCATCCTGGGGCACCAGGTGGGTGGTGGACGTGGCCAGGACATCGCTACCGCCGGTGGTGCAGTCGCTGGTGCCGCTGTGGGTTCCCAGGTGGGCCGTAACGGCGGCCGGCCTGCACAAAACGTACAGCGTTGCGCCAATGAGCCAGCGGCACGTCCCGCATACTGGGATGTGACCTACAACTTCCGTGGCCAGGAGCACCGTATCCAGATGACCTCGCAGCCGGGCCGAACCGTCACCGTGAACCGCCAGGGTGAGCCACGCGTTTAAACCTGTGTCTGCTCCCAACACGGCCCTTCGGGGCCGTTTTTTGTGGGCGAAAACTGCCGATACACCACCGTGTAGGACATCCGCTACGCCAATCTGCGGCGCTGTCTGCTGGGCCAGATGCCCGCTGCCACGGACACTGAAACTTCTCTACCAACCTGTTTAACAAGGAGTTTTTATGCGTACATTTTTCAACTTCAAAGCCTCTGTCCTCGTCGCATCCATGCTGGTGTTGTCGGCTGCCCACGCGGCCAATCTGAGCAAGGACGACTACGAGGTGGGCAAGACCCGTATCAGCGCCGACTACAAGACCGACAAGGCCGCTTGTGCATCGCTGGCCGGTAACGGCAAAGACGTTTGTCTCGAAGAAGCCAAGGCCAAAGGAAAAGTAGCTAGTGCCGAACTCAAGTACGCCTATTCCGGCAAGCCCGCAGACCATATCAGCGCCCTGGAAGTAAAGGCCGAAACCGCCTACGCTGTGGCCAAGGAAAAGTGCGACGACAAGGCCGGTAACGACAAGTCGGTCTGCGTGAAGGAGGCCAAGGCCGTCGAAGTAAAGGCCAAGGCCGATGCCCGTACCAGCGAGAAAATTGGTGAAGCCAAAAAAGATGCTGCCGAAGATAAGCGCGATGCCGACTACAAGGTGGCCGCCCAGAAGTGTGATGCGTTGGCCGGCAACGCCAAAGATAGCTGCATCGCCGCTGCCAAGGCCCAGTTCGGAAAGTCTTAACTGCTCTCAGGCTGCACAGTGTCCGTTATCGGCCCAAAGGGCCGATAACGCATGTTTTGGCCATCTCCTTTTGCACGAGGCAATACCCGCACTCTGGCAAGGCCAGTTCTGCGGTGTTCGCCAGGGGTGATACCTATAAATTTTAGATATTTTAGGCCTCTAGCGTAGGTGGAATATACGCTAGTAGCTACTAAAAATGTAGCATATTGACCTTGGACCACAAGCGCCAGAAGGTGAGCGCAACAGATTCGACTACACACCCAAACGCTGTAAATCGACCTCTACTTGCTACGCAATTTCCTCTATCTCTGCCCTGGTATGTGTGGCAAGATAAACCCATGAGCCAAACATTTGGGATGGAAACGCCGCGCGGCACCGACCCGACCGCCCATCGGTTGCCGGTACGCTATCTGGTGGTGATTGACTCGGGCGGGTCGATGGTGGCGCGGCTGTTTTTGCCGACGCGTGTACTGGCCGCCGAGTTCGACGCTATGGTGGAAGAGGTCACGGTCATGACCCAGGGCCTCACGCCCGAGACCGGTGCTACAGGCCCTGAATGGGACCTGGCTTTACAAGGTCACAACGCCACCGAGCGGGCGGCGGCGCTGGTCTTCACACTGCCTATCTGACCCCCCGGATGCCGTTGCGGCATCCGTTCCCTACCGTTTTAGTACACCAGCCGTTCGGGCTTGATTTCCTGCAGGATGGTGGTGGCAATCTCTTCAATCGACTTGGTGGTGCTGGACAGCCAGCGGATGCCGCTGCGGCGCATCATGGCTTCGGCCTCGCTCACCTCCATGCGGCAGTTCTCCAGCGCAGCGTATTTCGAGTTGGGGCGGCGCTCGTTGCGGATCTCGCTCAGGCGCTCGGGCTGGATCGACAGGCCGAAGATCTTTTTGCGGTGCTCCAGCAGCGCGGGGGGCAACTGGCGGCGCTCAAAGTCTTCGGGAATCAGCGGGTAGTTGGCCGCCTTCAGGCCGTACTGCATAGCCAGGTACAGCGCGGTGGGGGTTTTGCCGCTGCGGCTCACACCCACCAGGATCACATCAGCCTTGCCCAGGTCGCGGTGGGTCTGGCCGTCGTCATGCTCCAGGCTGAAGTTGATGGCCTCGATGCGGTCGGTGTAGGCCTGGCTTTTGCTGACGTCGCTGAAGCGGCCAATCCGGTGGTTGGACTTGATGCCCAGCTCGGCCTCCAGCGGGTTCACAAAGGTGCCAAACATGTCCAGCAGCATGCCCTTGCAGTTTTCGGTGATCACCTTGAGCACGTCCATGTTCACCAGCGTGGTGAAGACGATGGGCCGTTTGCCCTCCAGCTCGGCCGTGTGGTTGATCTGCCGTACCGCCTGGTGGGCCTTGTCTACCGTGTCGGTAAACGGCAGCCGCACATGGCGCGGGGCCATGGAAAACTGCGCCAGGATGGCGTTGCCAAAAGTTTCGGCAGTGATGCCGGTGCCATCGGAGATAAAGAATACGGTGCGGTCGGTCATACCTCCATTTTGCAGGATGTCAACGGTTTACAGCCCGTCCAGCGCTGCCGCATCCGCCAAAAAACCACGCTCGGCATCCAAGGTGGCCGTGTGGTCAAACAGTTCGGTGAACAACTTGGGCGGAATGGTGATGGAGCCCACGCCCAGGTGCAGCAGCGCCAGGTAGGCGGCGCGCGAGCGGATGCTGGCCACCAGCAGGCGGGTGCTGGTGCCTGCCAACAGGCTTTGCATTTGGCCGATCAGGGCCAGGCCGTCCACCCCGGAATCTTCCAGCCGACCCAGGTAGGGCGCGGCGTAGGCAGCACCCAGTTGCCCGGCAAAGTGGGCCTGCTCGGGCGCGTACACCGCGGTGTAGGTGACGGGGATGCCCCCGGCACTCAGCTCGGCCCCGGCGCGCAGGCCGTCGCGGGTAGCGGGGATTTTCACGACCAGTTGACCGGGGTTGAATTCACGCACTAGCTCTTTGGCATCGGCCAGGATGCCGTCGGTGTCTGCGGCATGTACCTGGGCCTGCACTTGTTTGGCCCCTAGTTTGATGGCGGTATGCAGCAACTGGGGCAGCGTGCTGCGGGTGATGCCGGCCCGGCGCAGCAGCGTGGGGTTGGTGGTGATGCCATGCACGGCAGGGTGCGGCAGGCAGGTTTTCAGGTCGGCCAGATCGGCACTGTCGAGGTAGAGGTGGAAAGCAGCCATGGTGTTATGCCTGTGCGTCCAGCGCCACCTGCAGCTCGGCGCGAGAGGGCGGGTTGGCACCTTCGCGGGTGCAGTTGATGGCGGCGGCCTTGGCGGCAAAGCGCAGCACGGCCAGCCATTTGGCATCGGGCAGGCTGTCGAGCTGGGCGACCTGCTCCACGCCTTGCTCCAGCAGGCCGACAGTCAGGCCCGCGTCAAAGGTATCGCCCGCGCCGATGGTGTCGGCCACGGTGATCTTGGGGGCCTGGATTTCCAGCGGCGCATGGCCGCGGCGGAACAGCGTGGCACCGTCGCCACCGCGGGTGATGACCACGGCGCGCGGGCCGCTGTCGCTGTGCATGAAGCTGGCGGCCGCCTCGGCCAGGCTCAGGCCGGGGGCCAGCGCGGCGGCATCTTCGTCGCTGAACTTCATCAGGTTGCTGTAGGCCGACCAGCGGTAGATGTTGGCGCGGAAGGCGGGCAGATCCTTGATCAGGCTCAGGCGCACATTGGGGTCAAACAAGACGATGCGCTGGCCTTGCTGGGCTTGCACCAGGTCGATGATACGGCTGGCTGCAGGCTCGTGCAGCAGGGCGATGGAGCCAAACTGCAAAAAGCGGCAGCTCTCGGGCAGGGCGGGCAGGGTGGCGGGGTTCCACTGCGTGTCGGCCGTGCCCTGGGTGTAGAAGGCATAGCGGTTGGTCAACGGCGTGCGCTCTACGAAGGCCAGGGTGCTGGGGGCGTCGCTGCGCAGCACCCAGCGCGTGTCCACGCCGTTGCCTTCCAGGTGCTTCAGCAGGCGTTCGCCAAACAGGTCGGTTGAGAGCTGGCTGATGAAGCCGATGGCCTGGCCCAGGCGGGCGGTGGCGATGGCGCTGTTGGTGGGAGCGCCGCCTTCGTGGCCTTCAAAGTTGAGGCCGCTGGTGGCGGTGAAGTCGATCAGGGATTCGCCAACGATGGCAATGCGGATGTCGGGCATGGTGAGTCTCTGCGGTGTTGTTGTGTGTGTGAGAAGTGCGCAACTATCTTACTGTGGGCAGGGCGCAGGGGGTAACACTGTGGTTACCTGAAGGTTAAGGATATTTAAGGCATCTAGCGCATATATAGCCTTCGCATACAGCTATTAAAAATGTAGTGACTTACAAGCCCTGGCGGACAAGTTAATTTCGCCCCGGTACAGGGTGCTTGGGCCGGTCGTGTGCACCACGGCGCAGACTGGTACGCAAAAGCGCCAAGCTGGTACTTTTACCCAGCGCAGCCCCTCGGGCACAATCTTTGACATACCACTGTGTCTACCCTTTCCGTGTTGTCACTCCCCATTACCCCATTGCCATGGGCCCGCCGCCGTACCCGCTGGCTGTGGGTGGGCGTAGTGGCGCTGGCTTTGCTGCTGATCGCGGCGGCCGGGCAGTGGTCGGCGCGGCGCGAGGCCAGCTTCCAGGCCGACAGCATCCACCGCGCCATCGAAGTCCATGCCTTGGCCCTGCGCGGCGCGGCGGCCAAGTACAGCTACCTGCCTTTTACGGTGGCGCAGCACCCCGACGTGCTGGCCGCGCTGGCGCAGCCGCACGACTCCGCCGTGCAGCTGCGCGCCAACCACTACATCGAAGAGGTGAACCGCCGCGCGGGCTCGGATGCGCTGTACCTCATCAACCCGCAGGGCAGCACCCTTGCGGCCAGCAACTGGAACACGGCGCAGAGCTTTGTCGGTCAGTCGTATGCCAACCGCCCGTACTTCAGCGACGCGCTGGCGGGCCGCAACGGCCAGTTTTACGGCGTGGGCCAGACCACTGGCGAGCCGGGGCTGTTTTTGTCGGCCCCGGTGCGCCAGGGCAGCGTGGTGCTGGGCGTGGTCACCGTCAAGGTCAGCCTGCGGCAGATCCAGGAGGCCTGGGGCTTTGTGCGCGACCCGATTTTGCTCGCCGATACGCGCGGCATTGTGTTTTTGGGCTCGGTGCTGCCCTGGCTGTACCAGGCCACCCGGGCCGTGGCGGGCGACGATCTGGACTGGGTGCTCAGCCACCAGCAGTACGGCGCGCACCACAGCTTCCCGCGGCTGCCCTGGACGCTGGACCGCACGGCCGATGCCCCCGGCTACCTGGTCCAGACCCGCATCGACGGCAAGCCGCGCCAGTTTCTGGCGGTGGACGAAGCCCTTCCAGAGCTGGGCTGGACCCTCACCGTGATGGCCGACTACGCAGCAGTCACCCGCGCCCGCGAACGCACCTGGATGCTGGGCTTGCTGGGTGCGGGCCTGCTGCTGCTGGGGGCCCTGTACTGGCAACTGCGCGAGCGCCGCTTTGCCGAGCAGCGCGATGCCCGCCGCGAGCTGGAGGTGCGGGTGCGCGAGCGCACCGCCGAGCTGGACGAAGCCCACGCCTTTCGCAAAGCCATGGAAGACTCGCTGGTGGTGGGCATGCGCGCCCGCGACCTAGACGGCCACATCATCTACGTCAACCCCGCCCTGTGCGCCATGACCGGCTACCGCGCCGACGAGCTGCTGGGCCGCCTGCCGCCGTACCCCTACTGGCACCCGGACGACGTAGAGCAGCACTGGCACAACAACGACGCCACCATGAGCGGGCAGGCCGCGCTGTCGGGCTTTGAATCCCGCGTACGCCACCGCGACGGGCACGACGTGCTGACCATGGTCTACACCGCCCGGCTCATCGATGCCCAGGGCCAGCACAGCGGATGGATGAGCACGGTGGTGGACATCACCGAGCAAAAACGCAGCGCCCTGCGCCAGCGCCAGCACGAGGAGCAACTGCAGCACGCCCAGCGCCTGGCCAGCCTGGGCGAAATGGCCTCCACCCTGGCCCACGAGCTGAACCAGCCGCTGGCCGCGCTGAGCAACTTCGCCAGCGCCGCCAAGGCCTTTGCGGAACAAGGCAAGCAAGAGCTGCTGGTCAGCAGCCTGGATGAAACCGCCGCCCAGGCCCAGCGCGC
>NZ_JANXMU010000050.1 GCF_025354435.1 Rhodoferax sp. | reverse complement strand
CGCAAAGTGGGCCCAAAGGCCCGCGAACCTAGCCCCAAGGGGTTAGAAAACGACTCGTTTTGGCCGGATTCGGCGCATTCTTGTTATCAGTACCCCGGAAGAGCCATTTTGAATGGCCTTGTTCAGCATTGCCTTAAGCCGAAATCGGATGCTGTGTCGATTCACGTGGTTGCTGCCCCTGTGTCCCCCCGGTACGAGGGAAGTTAGATGTACCGTCAGCCCATCAGCGCGGTACCCCCAACCGTTGTTTGAAGTCCGCTTGCATCTTCTCATACCGGCCACTAGCTTTGAACTCCAGCAAACCCGCCTCAAAAATATCAGCCATGCGTTTGCCGTCGGGGTGCACCTTGGAGAAGTTGAGCCAAAAGCCGTCTTTGCTGATCAGTCCCACCTGCTTGACCTTGCCCCTCAGGCTGGCATCGTTCTTGATGCGCAGCATGCCCGGCATGGTGTTCAAAATGACGAACTGCACCCGCTTGGCCACCAGCATCTTGAGCAGATGGTCATCGGAGTTGGCTTCAAACTTCTTAATTTTCTTGTTCTGCATGAAATCGGTGGGGTAGGTATAACCCGTGGTGATACCTACCGTGCTGCCTTCCAACCCCGGGGTGGTCAAGCCGGATTGGGGGGCATCCGACAAGCCAAAAATCGCCAGATCTTCTTCGAAGATCGGGGTTTTGTGCCAGTAGAACTCATCTTTGTTCTCGCTGGTGATGGTGGTGTCAAAGCAGGCCACGGCCTTGCCGGTTTTGACCATTTGCAGACAGCGCACAAACGGCACCGCCACAAACTTCACATCCACCCCTTTCAGTTTGAACACCGCCTGCACCAGGTCAGGCGAAAAGCCCTCCGGCCCCGACTTGTCGGCCTTAATCGACGAGTACGGTGCCCAGTCGTCCTCGGCGGCAATGGTGATGGTGGGGTTCTGGGCGTAGGCGGCCGATACAAGGCTCAAGACACAGAGCCCGCGGAGTAGGCGTTGGATGAAATGCATGGTCACTCCTTGACGCAGCAAAAAATGCCTCCAGACACCCCCTTCGCGGGCCTTGGCACTGTGCTGCAACCAGGCATTCTGTAACAAATTGAGACTAAATGGCAGTGTTTTTACGTGCCAAGGTCTACCCCATCCGGATTTAAGCAGCCACCAAAACCGTGCGCCGCACCTTGCGCACATTGAAGGCGCTGGCAATCAGCACGCCCTGCACCAGGGCCAGGCCGATAAACACCCCGGCAAACTGCCCGTGGTCCATCAGGCTGCCAAACACCAGCGGCGAAATCGCCTGGCCGATATCCAGCCCCGAATACACCACGCCATACACCCGCCCGGTGGCATTGGCCGGTGCCGCACGCTTGACGATCAGGTCCCGCGACGGCCCGCCCGTGCCGGCGGCAAAACCCATCAGCCCAAACAACACCGGCACGCTCCAGGCCGGCACGTCCGCAAAACCCAGCACCAGCGCAATGCCTGCGGCGATGCCAAAGCCCACGCCAATCACCCGCTCGCAGCGCGCCGGATCTGCCGCCAAGAATCCACCCAACACCATGCCGCCCGCGCTGCACAGCATGTAGACCGACAGGCACAGGGCCACCAGGTCCAGTGGCACGTTGTGCAACTGGCGTGCCGCCTCGGGGGCAAAGGCCTGCACCACGCTCAGGGCCATGGCGAAGAAAAAGAAGAAGCCAAAGCACATCCACACCGCTGGAATGCGCAGGAAACCCATGCTGCCGCCCTCCAGCTGTACGGTGCTGGCCTTGGCCGCAGGCAGTACCGGCAAGTCAAGCTTGTCCCGGTAGATCCACAGTACCGCCAGCACCACAAAAGCCAACGACCCCGCGCACGCCAACGCAGTCCGCCAGCCAAACGCCAGTGTCAGCGGCACCAGCATGGCCGGAGCCAGCGCCCAGCCCAGGCTACCGGTAATGCCGTGCACGCTGTAGGCGTGGCCCAGGCGGGGCGCGCTGATCTTGCGGTTCAGCAAGGTGTAGTCCACCGGGTGGAACACACCGTTGCCAATGCCCGCCAGCACCGAGAAAGCCGCCAGCATCGCGTAGCTGGTGCTGATGGAAAAGCCAAACGCCGCCAGCCCCAGCAGCGCCAGCCCGGCAAACAAAATGGGCCGCGGGCCAAACTTGTCCACCACAAAGCCCGAGGCCATCTGCACCCCGCACGACACCACAAAAAAGATGCTCATCAGCAGCCCCAGCTCGGCGTAGCTGGCATGGAAGTCGTCCTTCAGCCAGGGGAACAGCGGGGCCAACAGCAACTGGCTGAAATGGCTGATCATGTGTGCCCCACCCACCAGGCCGATCACACCGGCCTCCTGGCGCAGGCTGGGGGGTGGAGGAGCTGGGGGAAATGGGGTACTGGCAGTAGTCATGCGGCTATCGTAGTGGTGGCGTTAGACTTCTGGAATACCGCGTAAAGACACATTTCAGCGAATTTCAGACAAACACTGCCATGTCCCGCAAGCCCGCCATCAAACCGCTCGACCTAGATGATGTCAACGGCTTCGCCCCGTCGCCGCAGCGGCCGTTGCGCAGCCGCGCCCGCACCCTGCCGGTGGACGCGCACTTCGAGCCGCACCAGCACGCCTGGGCGCAACTGGCCTACTGCGACAGCGGGCTGATGCAGGTCACGGCCAACGATGCGGGCCAGCACAACAGTTTCATCGTGCCGCCGTCACGGGCAGTGTGGATTCCGGCCAACATGCCGCACGCCGTCACGGTGCTGGAGCGCGCCCACCTGCGCACGGTCTACATGGATATCTCGGCCACCCCAGCGGGCTGGGCAGGCTGCCGCATGCTGGTGATCTCGCCGCTGCTGCGCGCGCTGATCCACGCGCTGGAAGACACCCAGCCCAGCCCCCGCGAAGACGCGCTGATGCTGCTGATCCTGGAAGAAATCGGCCTGGCCCACACCCACACCCTGCGCGTCAGCCTGCCGCACGACAAGCGGCTGCGCGCCCTGTGCGATGCCGTGCTGCGCGATCCGGCCCGCCAGGCCACACTGGCCGCCTGGGCCGCAGATTTCGGGGCCAGCGAACGCACGGTGGCCCGCCTGTTCCGCGAACAGCTAGGCACCACGTATTTGCAGTGGCGGCAACAGGCGGTACTGGCCCACGCCCTGCCCTTGCTGGCACGCGGCGTGCCCGTGGGCCAGGTCGCGGTGGCCTGCGGCTACGCCAGCGACAGCGCATTTGCGGCCATGTTCAAAGCCGCGGTGGGGCAGTCGCCCAGCCAGTTCCAAGGCAGCACCCAGCCGGGCTGACGTTCACTCGGCTGAGATGCCCAGGGATTGGACAAACCGCAGCAGATACCCATCCGGGTCCATCACCCACAGCTGTTTCTCGCCATGGAACCGGCTCCCGTCGCGGTGCCAGCTCTCCCGCACCGGGATGCGCAGTGGATGGCCAATGCCTGCCAGCGCGGCCTCAATCGGCTCTAGCCGGGGCACGCGGATGGAGAAATTGACACCCCTGCCCCGGGGATAGTCCAAATCCCCGGTCTTGGAATGCGTACTGGCGTTGTCCTGCAACAGCATCAGCTGCGCACCGCCCAAGCTCAGAAAAACAAACTTCTCTTCGGGTCGGTCGTATTCGACTTTGAAGCCCAGCGTGTCGCCATAAAACCGCAGCGACTGCGCCCAATCACTGACCAAAAACTCGGGGTACAGGGCGTTGAACTCCATGGCGAACACTTTCTTTGTTTCAAATTACCGCAGCCCCGCCCCACGCACTTCCAGCCGCACGCTGTCCAGCACCGCGCCCTGGGCATTGCGGATCTGCACCACGTGGCGGCCGGGCCAGGGCAGCCATTGGGCCGAGGGGCCTTGGGCGAAGGCCTTGCCGTCGATCCACCAGCGCAGGCCCGCGCCGTCCGCTTGCAATTCCACCCGCTGGCGGTTCGGCGGGATGTCGGGGTCCAGCGCGAAGATGGTGCCGGTGGCAGGGCTGGTGATGCGGGCCGGGCGGTTTTTCAAGCTTTTTAGGCCGCTAGCGCATGTACTACCTACACAAGTAGCTGCGGAATGCATAGCAAACTGGTTTTGCTGCGTGCCTTGCACAAACCATTCGCTGCGGGCCGCCTCGGTGCCGCCAAACGCCACCGCCTGCTGCACCACGCCGGGTGGCGCAGTGGGCGCGCGGCTAGGCTGGCGGGCATGCAGGAAGTGCATCACGGCGGCCCAGATCGGCGCTGCGCCGGTGGTGCCGCTCACGTCCCACATCGGCGCACCGCTGGCGTTGCCTACCCACACGCCCACCGTGTAGGCCTGCGAGTAGCCCACGGCCCAGTTGTCGCGCATGTCTTTGCTGGTACCGGTTTTCACCGCCGTCCAGAAGCGCGTGGCCAGCACGCTGTCGCTGCCGAAGGTGCGGGCACGGGCCAGCGGGTCGGACAGGATGTCGCCGACGATGAAGGCGGCGCGCGGGTCCAGCGCGGGGCGGAATTGGGGTTTTGGGTTCGGCATGAACGTGGTCGGGCTGGCCCGCCCGCCATTGGCCAGCGCCCGGTAGGCGTTCGCTAAGTTGAGCAGCGACACCTCGGCACTACCCAGCGCCAGGCTATAGCCGTAGTAGCCGCCGGATTCCTTCAGCGGCAAACCCAGCGCCACCAGCTGGTCGTGGAAGGCATCGGGCGACACCATCACCAGCGTACGCACTGCCGGTACGTTGAGCGACGCGCCCAGTGCCGTGCGGGCCGACACCCAGCCCTTGAACTGGTGGTCGTAGTTTTGCGGGATGTACAGGCCGCCTGCGGTGGGAATGTGGGTGCTGGCATCTTCCAGCAACGATGCGGCGGTGATGCGGCGCTCGGCAATCGCCTCGGCGTACAAAAAGGGTTTGAGTGTAGAGCCAGGCTGGCGCAGTGCCGTCACACCGTCCACCTCGGCGGCTGCGCTCAGCGTGCCGCTGGAGCCCACCCAGGCCAGCACCTCGCCCGTGGCGTTGTCCAGCACCACGATGGCCCCGTCCTCCACATGCCGCCCCTGCAACTCGCGCAGTTGCTGCTGCAGGGTTTGCACCGCAAAGCGCTGCAAAGGGGCGCGCAGGCTGGTGGTGACGACGGTCGGGCCTTTCGCCAGCTGCCTGGCCAGGTGCGGCGCAATGCCCTCGCTGGTGTCAAACGCCTTGCGCTGCAGGGCGGCGGTGGTGAACATGTCCAGCCCCGTGCAATCGGCTTTGGCCTCTACCGCCTGCAGCACGCCGCAGGCCCGCTGGGTGAGCTGGACCAGTTTGGCGTTCGGTGCGCGCACCAGGGCCACGGCCACGGCCGCCTCGCGCGCGTCCAGCCCATGGGCGGCCTTGCCAAACAGGGTGCGGCTCAGCGCGTCAATGCCCACCAGCTCGCCGCGAAACGGCACCAGGTTCAGGTAGGCCTCCAGAATCTGGTCCTTGCGCCAGCCGCCTTCCAGCTGCTGGGCCGATACCGTCTGGCCGAGCTTCTGCACCACGCTGCGCCCGCCCGTGCCGGGCTTTAAATCCGCGTCTAGCAGCCCAGCCAACTGCATGGTGATGGTGGACGCACCGCGGGTCTTGCGGTTCCACAGATTGGCCCAAGCCGCGGCGGATACCGCCTGCCAGTCCACCCCACTGTGCTCAAAAAACCGCTTGTCTTCGCTCAGCACCAGCGCCGTGCGCAAGGCGGGCGATACGTCCGCCAGGGCCACCCACTGGCCGCGCCGCACAGAGGCATCAGTGCGCAGGCGTTGCAGCAGCTCGCCTTGGCGGTCGAGCACCTGCGTGTCGGAGGGGCGGTAGCTGGACTTTATTAAGTCAAAAGTGGGTGTAGCGTAGGTAGCGCCTGCACTAGCAGCTATTAAAAGCGCAGCAAATGCCTTTTTACAAAGATCCAATGGCACAGGCTGCACGGGCAACTCAGTCCGCCGCGTTGAGCTTTTGCACCACGGCGGCTACCGACGCGGTGTCGGGCAGGTGCGACAAGGCCCCCACCAGCCCATCGCGTACCTGGGCAATGTGCAGTTCAAACCGGGCCGCACCGATGCCGAGGGCGGCGGCGATGGCTTGCACATGCGCGCGCTCGGCGCTGCTGAAATCACCGTCAGCGTACGCGGCCATCAGGCACATCAGCACCACGGTATCGGCAAACTCCGGCGCACACGGCAACAGGCTGTGGGCATCGAAGGCGTTGGCATCCATGGCCAGGGTGGCGGCGGTGCTGGGCATGTCGGCGCTGCGCGAGGTTTCAAAAAACTGGCCAATCAGGGCCGCCTCTGCAGGCTGGATGCCGTCCACCAGCGCCACCGAGAGCATGGCCTGGGTGAGCTGGGTGACTTGCGCAGGGCTGAGGTTTTGGTCGGACATGGGCTGCATGGTGGTCTCCTGATGTGTTGGATTTAACGGGCAAGCGCGCGCCGTCTGGCGGCCAGCAGGTTGCTTTGGATGTCGGCCACGGCCATGTCGCGGTAGCGTTTGGGCAGCATGCTGCGGCGCGAGGTTTCGGACACGGCCAGCAGCTCCATGAATTCGATCATGTCGCGCTCTTGCGGCGGCATGAAGTCAAGCGCCGCGGCAGTGAGCACGGCGGCATCCAGGGCGCTGGCCTGGTTGCGGGCCAGCTCCACGGCCAGCAGGGCCAGGGCTTCCAGGTCGGCATTCGAGTACCCGGCCAGGGTGTCGCAGAGCAGCAGCAACTCCTCAACGCTGGCGGTGCAGGTTTCCCCGTAGCGGGCCAGCACGGCCTGCAGCACCTGGGCGCGCTCGGCGGCCGAGTCGCAGTAGAAAAACGGAATTTTTCGGTCCAGCCGACCGGGGCGTTTGATGTCGCTGTCGAGCTTGTCGGGACGGTTGGTCAGCATCACAAACAGCACCTGGCCGCGGTTTTCGGTTTCGGCCATGAATTCTTTCAGCCGGGCGATCACGCGCGAGCTGGTGCCGTCGTCCCCGCCCTCCCCGCCACCGGAGCCAAAGCTGCGGTCGCCTTCGTCGATGATCACCGCGATCGGCCCCATGGCCTTGACGGTGGCCAGCACGCGCTCCAGGTTGGCCTCGGTGGAGCCCACCCACTTGGAGCGGAAGTTCTTCAGCGCCACAGCGGACAAACCGGCTTCTTTCAAAAACGCCTTGATGACAAAGGTCTTGCCCGAGCCCATGGGGCCCACGGCCAGCAGGCCCATGGGCGTCAGAGTGGTTTCGCCCGCCTTGAGGTTCTTGGCGATGGCCAGCAGCTCGTGCTTGATGTTCTCGTGCCCGCCCACTGCCTCCAAGCCGTGCTTGGGCTCGATGAACTCGATCAGGCCCGCGCATTCTTTCTCGATCATTTCGCGCTTGCGGGCGTGGATGACTTTGAGAACTTCTTCGTTGGCATCGCCCACTGGCAAGGTCTTTTCGGGCTCGATGAGTTTGGTGATCTCGGCCGGGGTCATGCCCGCGGTGATGGTGGCCAGGGTGGTGGCACGCTGCTCGGCATCGGCCGTGCCCTGCAGCAGTTGCAGGATCAGCGTGCGCCGCTCGGGCTCGCTCAGGCCGTGGCCTTCGGAGCTGGCCATAATGCTGGCCAGTTGCACGGTGCGCAGGCCGCCGGTGCGCTCGGAAAACAGCGTCACTTGCGCCGCGCTGAGTTGCGGGGCCAGGTGGGCGATGACCTTGTGGCGCAGGGCCAGATCGGGCATGGGGACTTCGATGGCCGCCACCTTGGGGTTGGACAGCAGGCCGGGGTTGATGGCGTTGAGCGACTCGCTCACCAGGATGGTGATGTTGTCGCCGGTGGTGAGGCTTTTGTCCAGCGACCAGCGGTGGAAGGCCAGGTAGATCTGCCGGTCTTGCGGGGCCATGAAGCTGGGGTCGCCTGCGGGTAACAGTGCGTCGGCATAGGGCACGATGACGGCGGTGGACTGCTCGGTGCGCATCTGGTTTTCTAACGCATGCAGGGCGGACAAGAGCTCGGGCGCATCGCCAGAATTGGGGGTGTATGGGCCGCTCAGGGTGCGGATGCCGCGCTCTAGGCTGACTTCCACCACGTGCTTCTTGGTGTCCTTGAACAGCTCGGCCAGCAGGAAGGACTGCAGGTTGTGCAAGGTCTCGCCGACCAAGAAGTTGTCAAACACATTGCGGTACAGCACAAAGGTGGAAGCCTCCCCGGCCAGGTACTTCTGGCGCAGGGTTTCCGCCCAGCGCGGCAGCGTG
This sequence comes from Rhodoferax sp., assembly GCF_025354435.1. Taxonomy (GTDB): domain Bacteria; phylum Pseudomonadota; class Gammaproteobacteria; order Burkholderiales; family Burkholderiaceae_C; genus Rhodoferax_B. The sequence goes on along the minus strand of NZ_JANXMU010000050.1, from coordinate 133,174 downwards.
TTGCGTGGCGGGCTGTACATATTGCTTACAGATTTTTGGTCGGCGCTGCTTGGGCGGCAGCGCGGGCCTGCTTCATGGCATCGAGCTGGGCCTTGGCGGTGACGCTGGCGCTGCTTTGGCGCAGCTTGGTCAGGCGCACATCCAGGTCGGAGTTGTGCAGCTCGGACCCCAGGCTGGCCTGCGCCACCTGGCTCTTGATGTGGTCGCGCACGGCTCCCAGGGCCTGCACCTCGGCATCGACCGACAGGCCGTCGAGCTGGCCCTGGATTTTGATGCGGGCCTGGGCGCTGTGCATCTGGGCCAGCATGCGGTCTTTTTCGGCCTTGAGCTTGTCGATTTCGGTTTTGACCTGCATCAGCGAGTCTTTGGCGTTGTCGGCATCGGCGGTGGCCTGGGTGGCATCGGCGTGCAGCTCGGCGAGAGCCGTGTCGAGAGCGTTTTTCTTCTGGATCAGCACCACGGCCAGGTCGTCTTGGTTGGTGGCCAGCGCAGTTTCCAGGTCGGCGCTGACGCTGGCGAGTTCGCGCTCTGCCGTCTCCAGCCGAGCGGTGATGTCCTGGCGGCGGGCGATGATGGCCCCGGTGGCCGCCTTGAGCTGGGTGTACTTCTGGATCATCGAGGCGATAGCGTTCTGGTAGGCGATCTCGGGGTGCTCTTTCTCGATGTCGGACACCCACAGGGAGATGAAGCCAGTCCACAGATTGCTCAGACGGGCAAAGATTGCGTTGTTGGCCATGGAATGCTCCGGTTGAAGTGCTAAAACGAAAAATAAGGGATATGGGGGGTCTAGGCTTTGAGTCCACGCGCGGCTTGCTGAACGGCGCCCATGGCCGTGAGGGCAGGCTTGCCCGTGCGTGGCAGCTCCAATTCCCACGGCTCTGGCGTGTCGAACTCTGCCGCCACCTCCTCGGCAATGCGCAGGCGCGCCAGAGAATCCTCCAACTTGCGACCCATTTCGGACGAGTACGGCGAGGTGATGACCAACTGGTACACCTCTTCCATTTTGTCGGGCATGGAGACCAATGTCGCCTCCAGCGCACTGCGCCGTACCGCCAGGCGGCGCGAGCGCTGCAAGGATTCGGTGTACTGGGCCAGGGCGCTGCGCAACTGGCGCGCTTCGTCTTCGGGCAGGCGGCTGGTTTGCAATTGCGCCTGCAGCTCGGCGATGCGCTGGGCCAGCACGTCTTCGCTGGTGCCGTCCTTGCGCTGCCTGAGCGACAGATGGGCCACGCACAGGCCCAGGTAGTCCACGGTGAGGTCTTCCAGCTTGTCCACATCCTGGTGGGTGAGCGTGGTGCGTGCGTCCCCGGCGGTTTGGTACAGGGCCTGCACGCGACTGCACATCTGCTGGTAGGTGGCCAACGCTTTTTTGTCACCGTAGTTGTTCAGCTCGGCCAGCAACCGGGTTTGCCGCTGGCTGCGGGCCTGCTGGTGCTGCTCGCGGTCCACCCAGGCTTTGAACGACGGCAGGCTGGGGATGGCCAGGGCGGCCAGCGCCTCGGTGCCCAGTGCCACCGCACCCACCAGCCCCAAGCCCGCCCAGCCCAGCGGCATGGAGGCAAAGATGGCGGCGCAACCCGCAGCCAGCAAGGCCGTGAGGTTACTGGGGTGCTTCAAAAAAGCACCGAGGTAGTTGGGCTTGTCGTTCACGGGTAGGAGGACTTACTTGGCAAATTTAGCCCAGATGCGCGCAATTTCCTGCTGGTCTTGTTCCGACAGGATCGGGATCGGCATGGACCGGCTCAGCGAGGTGGTGGTAGGCACCACGGCGGGGTTGGACTTGATGCTGTCGCTCATGAACTCGCCCGCCTTGGAATTGGCGTTGGCATAGCCCACGGTGTTGGAGATTTTGGCGATGACCTGGGGGCGCATCAGGTAGTCGATGAACAGGTGCGCTTCGCGTTTGTTTTTGGCGTTGGCGGGGATGGCCATGGCATCGATGGCCAGCAGGCCGCCGTCGGACGGCACGCGGTATTCCACAGAACCGCGGGCCTTGGCCTGGGCTTGCACGGCATCGCCCGAGAAGCCGATGGCCACGCAGATCTTGCCGGTGGCCAGGGCTTCAATGTACTGGTCGGTGGGGATGATTTTGACGATACCCACCAGGCGCTCCAACACCTGCGCAGCGGCGGCGGTGGAATTTTTACCATCCCATTTGCGCTGGCCACCGGCCATGGCCGCCAGGGGAACGATGTCGCTGGCAGAGTCCTCCAGACCAATGCCGCAGGACTGGAAGCGTTTGGCCACCTCGGGGTCAAACACATTGGTCAACGAATCCATGTCGCGCCCCGGGTAGGCCCGGGCGGTGAGCTTGGGGTTCCAGGCGATGCCCACCGTGTACCACATGTAGGGCAGGCTGTAGGCGCCGTCTTTGTCCCAGGTGCGCAGGGTCGCATCGACCCGCGGGTCGATGTTGGCGATGTTTTTCAGGCTGGCTTTGTCGAGCTTGCCAAGCAGGCCTTTGGCGGCCATGGCGGGCACGGCGTTGGCGGTGGGAAACACCACGTCATACGGTGTGCCGCTGCCGCGTAGCTTGGCCTGCAGGTCGTCGTTGCTGGAGAAAATGTCGTAGACCACGCGGACCTTGAACTCTTTCTCGAAGTCTTGCAGCACGCTGGGTTCGATGTAGTCAGGCCAGTTGAGCACGCGCACCGTGTCTTTGGCGCTGCTGCCCACGCCATTGACGGCGCGGCGCAGGTTCATCAGCACGGTGGCGGTGATCAGACCGTCTACCGACACGGCTTGCGACTCCTGAAACGCCTCGGTCGCCACCTGGGTTTGCGGCCCGAAGGTGCCGTCCAGCGGGCCCGCGTTGTAGCCCAGCTTGCCCAGCAGAATCTGTGCCTCGCGCAGGCCTGCGGCATCCACCAGTTTTTCGCGGCCCTTGTAGTTGCCGCCGGACCAGTTCTGGGTTTGCCAGATCACCTTACGGATCGCGTTGAGCAAGGCATCGGTCACCTGGTTGGTAGGTGCCAGCCCGTGCTGCGCCGAGAAGGCGCGGATGGCCTCCAGCGTGGCGGGTGTGAGGTTGCCACTGGGCGCTTCCCGGAACAGGCCCATGCGCGCCAGCAGCCGCTGGGCCGATTCGACCTTGGCGTTGCGGCCTGCGCTGTTGGTGCTGGCGGGCGCGGGCGCATCGGCCTTGGGTTCCGAGGTGCCAAACACAAAGCCTTGCGCCAAGGCGGCACTGCCCATCCAGGCACTGGTAACCAAAGCTGCGATGAAGGCGACGGTACGAATTTTCATGGAGTCCATCCTGGTAAACGGGGTGCCTAATTCGATGCAAAGCAGATATTGCCGCGCGACTGGGCCAGTTGGAACAGGCTGGCGGCCTTGTCCTGGCTGGCGGTAATGCCACCCTGGCCTTTAAGAGTCATCTCGCCCAGCAAACAGGCCGCGCTGCCATCGCCGCCTTGTACGGCTTGCTCCAGATGGCTGCGGGCCTGGGCGTAGTCGCCGCTGGCCAGCAGCTTGCGCCCCAGCTCCGCGTGGTTGACGGATGTGGAGGTGGCCGCAGGCGCGGGGGCTTTGGTGTCTGCCACCGGGGGCGGTGTAGGCTCCACAATTGGTGTGGGAGCTTGGGGCTCGGGCACCACGGGGGTCGACGCGGCGGCAGGCGGCGCATTTCTAGTCGCCAGCCATTCTTTGAGGCCGAGGTGCCAGACGGCCGATGCCATCGCCCCCACGATAGCCACCGCAATCAAGCCCTTGGAAAGGGGTGTCAAACTGGCCATGGTCTATTCCTGTGGGCGGTTGAAAGGCGCGCCAAATTGTGCAGACAGGCTTTGCAGCCGCTGGCTGAGTTGGGCAATATCACCCAGTTCGCGCCGGGTCTGGTCGGTGGCGGTGCTGAGCGCGGCGGTGTGGCTGGCGCTTTCCTGGGCGGCGCGCGACAGTTCTCGCGCCACCAGGGCCTCCAACTCGGCGATCTGCTTGCGGATATCACCCACCACCTGCTCCTGGCGGCTGGCCACGGCGGCCAGTTGGGCCTGGGTGTCGGCCTCCAGAGCCTGCAGATTGGCCTGTAGCTGCTGCGCATGGGCGGCCAGGGCCTGGGTCTTGGCGGTGGCATCGGCCAGCGGGTCGGCTATCGACCACGACTCGTCCGCCGCATCCATGGCCTGGATGGCCATCAGCCGTGTGGCTGGTTCCATGGCGCTCAGGCCGTCCACCAAGCGCAACAACCGCTCGGCGGGGTACACCGAAGGCGGCACCCCGGCATGGGCATACACGGCCTCGGCATCCAGCACGCCCGAGCCCACAGCGGCAGGCACCGCAGCAGGCACCACCACGGGCGGCGGTGCCACAGCGGCATCGACGGCAAGGCCGGTGGCGGCAGGAGGGTCGCTCCTCACCAGCCCGGCTTTTTCCAGAAAATTCAACATGCCCTTCATTGCTTACTCTCCATCCCTGTATTAACGCTACAAACTGCGAAAGTAAGCCATTGCCTTGCGGCACCACGCGTTGATTGCTTTGCTAACTACCAGTTTAATGCCAATAAATGGTGCGACACGGCACTATGGGGGCCGGGGCGCCAGGCCGTTTTCAAAGGATGCACACCCCTGCTGCACGTCTTTGTCTGACCTGCAGAAGAACACAAGCAACCTGCGCCGCACGCTGAAACACGGTGCAGTTCGCTACGGTGGCCATAGGTTTGGGGTCAAAAGCTCGGCAGTTGATTTTATGGATTCAAATAGAGCTCTAGCGCAATCATTACATACGCTAGTAGCTATAAAAAGTGTAGTAAATCTTTACTTTACCTCCACCACCTTCACCCGCGCATTCGGCCATTCGCCAAACATCTCGGGCGCATACATCGCCTCCACCCGGCTCGGCGGCAGCGCGAAGTCACCCACGTTGTTCAGCCGGATGGTGTATTCCATCCGCGCGACGCCCTTAGGCAGGTACTCGTAGTAGCTGCGAAAGGACTCGAAGCTGCGTTCTTCGAAGGCCGGCCAGCCGCTGCCGCTGCGCTTTTCGCCCTGGGTGGCGATTTCGGAGTCGCGGCCCAGGCCGCTGCCCAGGATGGTGGCGCCGCCGGGCACGGGGTCGGTGATGGCAACCCAGGTCATGTCGGCGCTGGCGTTGACTTCCAGGGTGATGCGCAGCACGTCGCCACGGGTGTATTGGCCTTTCACTGCCTGTTCCACCGGGGTGACGGTCTTTTTGATCTGGTAGCCCGCGTTAAACGGGGCTTTCAGGTCGATGGCAGCCACCGACTGCAGGGTGAGCCAGGGCTTGCCGGTGCCCTGCTGCGTGACGGTCAACACCTCTTTGCTCCACGGCAGGAACATGCGGTTGTTGCGCAGGTTGCCGGGGGACGCAGGCGCACCGAAGGCGGTGGTCTGGTGCGGGGTATCGGTGGCGGGTACGCGGTCTACCTTGCTCCAGTCCACGCTGGCCACGGCGGCACCCAGGGCGGCTTTGGTGACACCGGCCACGGGGGTGGCTTCAAACTGGGCGCTGAATTTCTCCAATGCCATGCCGCCCCAGAGGTTGGCGGTGGTGGTGCTCCAGGCGCCGTGCTGCTGGCGGGTGATGAAGCCGTTGGCCAGACGGCCCATGTCGGGTTTCCAGGCCGGGTCGGTCAGCACGGCCAGGATCAGGCGGGCGGTGTTGTCATCGCCGTTGTGCATCAGCCACCACCAATAGTCGTCTTGCTCGGTGCTGAAGACCATCTTGGTGCCCTGGAAGCTGAGGCGGGCGCGCAGGATTTGCTGGGCCTCGGCCAGGCGCTCGTCGCGCTTGGGCACGTCGGTGACTCGCTTCAAGATGTTGAGCCAGTCGATTACCGCGTGGGTGGGCCACTGGTTCGGGGCGATGGTGATGCTGCCCAGCATGCGGGCCTGGGCTTTGCCGTAGCGCGACAAAGCTTCAATGGCGGCGAGCTTGCGCACGTCCAGATCTTTGCGCGGGCTCCAGAACTCGCGCTGGATCTTGCCTTCGACAAACGCGATCAAGCCACGCTCCATCGGGGCGCGTACCTCGTCGCTGAGGGCGAAAGCCGGGTTCAAACCTCCCGCTTCATGGGAGGCTGCCAGCAGGTAGGCGGTGAGCGTGTCACTGCCCCGGTTCGCCTCACCGTCGCGCGGCGGGAAGTAGCTGGCCAGGCCGTCGCTGTCAAGGTAGCTGGGGATCTGGGCAACCACGGTTTGCCACAGCTTGGCATCGCGCAGGCCGATGGCCTTGCTGGTTTTTTGCTCCAAGCAGGCAAACGGGTAGTTGGCAAACCAGTCCCGTACTCCGGGTAGACCCTCCGCCAAGGTGGGCTGCAAGGCCAGCCGCAAACCGCCCCGGCCCGGCAAGGCATCGGCGGGTGGCGCAACGGGCAGCGTGAACGTGCCGTCCACCTGCACCAAGGTGGCCTGCTGCACCGTCAGGAGCACGGCGGGGATGATGCGCTGGCGGATCTTCAAGGCATCGCGGGCACCGCCCAGGGTGTCTTTGGCTTCCACCTCCCACAGGATGGCCTCGGCGCGGGTTTGCGCAAGCTGCGCGGGGGCGGTCACGGTCCATGCAACTTCTTTGGCCTCTCCCGCTGGTATGTCCACGGTTTGCTGCTCTAGATTCAATAGCGTGGCACGCGGCGCAACCAAAACCTTCATGGCCTTTTGGGTGGTGTTGCGCAGGGTGATCTGGGCGCGGAACTGGTCGTCTTCGCGCACCAGGGGCGGCAGGCCGCTGATGATTTGCAGGTCTTGCGTGGTGCGTATGCTGGTGGAGCCGGTGCCAAACAGGCCGGTGGAGGCATCAGCCACGGCGACGATCTTGAAGGTGGTGAGTGCGTCGTTCAGCGGCACGGTCACGGTGGCCTGGCCGTTGGCATCCAGTTGCACCTTGGGGTTCCACAGCAACAGGGTTTCCAGCAGCTCGCGGGTGCTGCTGTGGCCCCCGCCGCCGCCTGCGGCCACGGCTTTGCGGCCATAGTGGCGGCGGCCTATGATTTCCATCTGCGCGGTCGAGGTTTCCACGCCCCAGGCACGGCGCTGCAGCATCGCGTCGAGCAGGTTCCAGCTGCTGTTGGGCATGAGCTCCAGCAGCGCCTGGTCTACCGCAGCCAGTGCCACTTCGGCATGGGCGGCGGGCTGGCCGTTGGGCAGCTTCACACTGACGCTGACTTTGGCCTGGCCGCGCACGGGGTAGCTTTCCTTGTCGGCCTTGACGCTCACGTCGAGTTGGTGGGCCTTCGTGCCGACGCGGATTTCGGCTACGCCCAGGCGGAAGGCCGGTTTGCTCAGGTCCACCAAGGATGTGGGGGCCACGTATTCACGGCCTTCGTACCAGAAGCTGGTCCACCACTCGCGCGGGGCCTTGTAGCCCCAGGTGAAGAAGCTGTACCAGGGCACTTCGCGCAAGCGGCCGCGCAAGGCCAGCACGCTCACGTACACGTTGGGGCCCCAGCCTTCCTTGATTTGCACGCGCACCGTCGGGTCTTGCCCGTTGAGCTGCACCACCTGGGTCTGGATGATGCCCTCGCGCTCCACCGCCACCAGGGCGGTGGCAAAGCGGAACGGCATGCGCACCTGGAACTGGGCGGTCTCGCCGGGCTGGTAGCTCTTTTTCTCGGGCAGCAGGTCCATCCGGTCGTGGTTCTCACCACCAAACCACAACTCGCCCTGCTTGGTGACATACACCGACGCGGCGGCCTGGATGCGGTTGCCTGCGGAATCTTTGGCGGTGACGACCAGCTCCACCTCGCCCGCCTCGTTCAGCGCAGCTTCGCACAGCAGCAGGCCGCGGCTGTCGCTCTTGCCGCTGCAGACTGCGCCCAGGTCTTTGGTGCTGGTTTTGTTGTCATAGGTGTAGAAGCCGCCGACCATGCGCTTGCGGCTGGTGGTGACGATGCGGGCGGTGGCACGCACTTCCAGGGCCACATCGGCCTGCGGTTTGCCGGTCAAATCCAGTGCCAAGGCCTGGAATTTCAGCTTTTGGCTGGTGGAGACCCAGCCCTCGGTCTTGATGCCCGCGATGACAGTGGCGGGCCACAGCGTCTGGGTGCTGCGGATGGTTTGTACCTCGCCATTGGGGTCGGAATAAGTGGCTTCCAGCAGCAGATCCTGCGGCTGCGGGCTGGGCGTGAGCTTGTCGATGCTGGTTTTGCCCGCGCCGTTTTTGTCCAGCGTGAGCGCCAGCTTGTCGGCCACCACGCGGCTGTCTTCGCTGGCGGTGGTTTCTTCCTCATCCCCCTCGCCTGCTGCCTCGCGCTTGCCGCGTGGGGCGGCGAAGCTGAAGGCCTCGTAATCGCTGTAGCTCAGGTATTTACCGCGCACCAGTGCCGACACGCGCACCGGCAGGTTGGCCGCACCGCCCCCGGCCAGGTAGTTGATTTGCACGTCCACCGGCACGCTGGTGGCGTGGACCAGCGGCTTTTTGTCGCTGGGGGTGACGCGGCCTTCGAGCACCGGCAGGCGGAATTCTTCCACGCGGAACTGGCCGGTGCTGAAGCTCTTTTCGTCGCCCGGCCCTTTCAGTTCCACGCTGTACACGCCCAGCTTGGCGGCGGGCGGGATGGACCAGCTGCTCTCGGCACTCTGGCCGCCGGTAGCGGTCTTGCGCCAGGCCAGGGGCTGGGTGGTCTGCTGGCCGCTGCCGACGTGGGTGATGACCAGGGTGTCGGGCTGCACCTTCGCCAGGCCAAAGCCTTTGCGGGTTTCGGTGCGCAGCAGGTGCTTCATGGACACGGTTTCGCCCGCGCGCAGCAGCATGCGGTCGAACACGGTGTGGGCGCGTTCGTCGGGCTCGGCGCTGCGGCTGGTGGGCAGGTTGAAGCGCCAGGGCTCGATACCCCGGTTCCAGTCGCTCCAGGTGAAGGCCATGTCTTCCACCCCCGCCTGGGTGCTGCGGGCGCTGACGAAGTAGGCCTGGCTGTAGTGGCCCTCGTCCTGGCAACTGGGGGCCTCGGGGTTGATATCGGACAGGTAGGCAATGCCCTGGGCGTTGGTGGTGGCGTGGCCCAAAGCCTGGCCCCGGCAGTCGGATACCTGCACCTGGGCATTGGCCACGGGCAGGCCCTTGTCCAGCGTGGTGACCCAGGCCAGCGCGTTCTCGCGGCCCAGCTTGAAGTGCACGCCCAGGTTGGTGACCAGGGCCGAGGTGCGGACGAACATGGTGCGTTTGCCGCCATGGCGTTCGTCCAGCAGCGAGGCACCCAGCTTTTGCGAAGCGATTTCGACCATGTGGAAGCCGGGGGTCAGCGGGATGCCCACCACCTCGAAGGGGCGCGGGTCGCCGCTCGCAGGCTGGGGCAGGTCCAGCGTCTTCACCCCCGGCTGGCCTTGCAGAAGGGACAGCATGCGGCTTTGCACGTACTGCTTGCCTTCGTCGGGCAGCACCTTGGGCAGCGGGCCTTTGACCTGGGCGGCGGCCAGCTTGCGGCTGACGTTGTAGCTGTCGAACTGCTGCACCTTGGCGTACCAAGCAATGATGTCCGCGTCGCTGCGGGGCTGCAGGGTGCTTACCTTGCCTGCGCTCCCCTTTTCAGCATTCAAGGCTTGCACTTGCAGCTTGGCCTCCACATTGCGCAGCGTCACCGGCAGCAGCGCCACGCCATTGGGCTCGGCGAAGCGCTCCACGATGCCAAACGGCGACGCGGCAAACTTGGCCAACGGCGGCATGGCCCCGGTGCCCACCTGCATGGGAAAGCTGGCGGCATTGGCCAAGGCACGGTTGGACGCGTCTTTGAAGACTGCAGGCAGGGCCAGGGTGTACTTGGCTTGCTCGACAAAAGGGCTTTGGAAAGTAATGCTGCTGACCACGGCCTCGCTGTCGCTGTCGTCCGCGTCAAACGTGGGTGCAATGGTGTCTTTGCCCGAGCTCAGCTTGATGCCTTCCAGCAGCTTGCGGGCCACGGGCGCGTTGAAGGCCAGGCGCATGGGGCGGATCGGCAGGCAAGCGCTTTGGGCGTTTTCGCGTTCGCAGCTGAAGTTGGCGGCAAACGGCGCACGCACGGTGTAGTCGAAGCGCTTTTCCACCGTGTTGGGTACGCCGCTGGGGGTGGCCACGCCTTTGCCGTAGACCAGTTGCACGGTGGCACTGGGTGGCAGGCGGCGGTTGCAGGCCAGGGTGAGGTAGCGCAGCGGCTCCTTGGCGGCGGCCTTGTCCAGCCCCTGGGCTTTGAGCAGCTCGGCCCGGTCCTTGCCGTCCAGCAGGCGCACGGCCACGCGCTCGCCCAGGCCGTCTACCGCGCACCACAGATTGGCCTGCACGCTGGCCAGCGTGGCCGCGCCGTTGAGCGTGAGGGTGAAGAACTGCTCTTCGTCGATCTGGTCGCCACCGTCGTACGGACGGATGTTTTGCACAAACGGGCCACCACTATTGAATTTATAGCTGCTAGCGCTTTTGGAATATGCGCTAGGTGCCGATTTGATGCCTAAAACTGGCTGCAGCGTGCAACGTACGCCGGGCGGCAGGTCGTTGGCAAATTCAAACGCCCATTCGCGGTCGCTGGTCCAACGGCCTGATCCTTGGCTGGCCTGCGCGTCATTGCACTGTAAGGTGGCCGGAGCCGGAGCCTTGGGGTCGCCAAAATTGACGGCGCTGCCATCAAACTGCACCACCACCTGGCGGATACGTGCCACCTCGCCTTGGGGGGAGACGCGGGTGATCTGGGCGGCTTGCGCCAAGTTGGCGGCTGCGAGCAGGCCGCAGGCGATAAAAATGTTGTGGATACGCACTCGGGCTCCCGTTTGAGAGCGGCAAGGGTAGCCGATGGCAAGCGCCCTGCCCGCCATCCAGACGTAAAAAAGCTGACAGTTGTCAGCCTTTTGGATGAGCTTATGAAGCGCTAGGCGAAGGCCACAAGAAACGACTCAGCGCTAGTGCGCCCGCACACCGTTCATCCGCGGCTCTCTGGGGCTGTCGGTGCTTCCCCTTGGATGTCGTTGGCAAACTTGCGCATGAGCCGTACCAGATCCGCCACATCCCGCGCGTCCCACGTGGCGAAGATGGCCTGGCCCATCCTGTCCCGCGCAGCATCGACGCGGTCCGTCATGGCCTTGCCGCTTTCGGTGACAACGGCCGCGCGGATGCGGCGGTCGCTGGCGCTGGCCTGGCGGTCTACCAAGCCGAGGCTTTCCAGCTTCGCAACCTGACGACTGACCGTGGTGTAGTCGCGACCGACCCGATCGGCCAACTCGACAACGCCGATGGGGCCTAGCCGTTCCACCAAAACCAATAAAGGAAACAGCGCGCGGTCGAGGGATATGCCCGCCTCCCGAACCATCGCCTCGTCACGCTGGGGTCGGTTCATGACACCCACGATCTCCAACAAAGCCCCATGCAGATCACGGAGCTGGGGATTTATGTGTGTATTTTGCACTTTGTTATTGACGTTCATTTTTATCCAATCTAACATATGTGCATATTACACATATAGGAGTAGAAATGACCCAACAATATGCAGCTGACGTACTGATTTGCGGTGCCGGTGCGGCCGGGCTGACACTGGCGATAGATTTGGCGCGCAGAGGTATTTCCTTCCGCCTGATCGAGAAAATGAACACCGCTTTCCACGGTTCACGGGGCAAAGGCATCCAGCCACGAACCCAGGAAATATTCGAAGACCTCGGGATCCTCGACCAAATCGCCGCAGCCGGTGGCACCTATCCACCCGAACGGCACTACCGCGACGACGGCAGTTTTGCAGACTCGGAAGTGATGGAGCATGCAGACCCCACTCCGGCCGAGCCTTACAGCCAACCGCTGATGCTGCCGCAGTTTCTGACCGAAGGCGTGATGCGCGAGCGTCTGCGCAAACTGGGCCATGGGGTGGAATTTGGCCGCGAAATGGTCGGCTTCGAACAAGATATGGATGGCGTCACGGCGCGTCTTGTCGATAAGACTGGCGGAGAGACGCTACTGCGCGTGCGCTGGCTGGTGGGTGCCGATGGGGGGCGCAGCATGGTGCGCCATGCCCTCGGTATAGGCTTCCCGGGCAAGACCCTGGGCGTGCGCGCCGTGGTGGCCGATGTGCTGCTGACGGGCCTGGCGCGCGATGTCTGGCACCGCTTCAGCGACGGTGATATGGCGCGGCAGATCTCGTTCTGCCCGCTGGCCGGTACCGAACTGTTCCAGATACAGGGCCCGATCCCGCTCGAAGGCGATACCGACCTTTCCGCCGAGGGGCTGGCGGCCCTGGTGGCCCAGCGCACAGGTCGCGGTGATATCCACAACCAATCCGTGTCCTGGGCATCGGCCTACAACATGAATGCCAGACTGGCCGACCGTTACCGCGTCGGCCGCGTGTTCCTCATGGGAGATGCCGCCCACATCCATCCGCCGACCGGAGGCCAGGGCCTCAATACCAGCGTGCAGGATGCCTACAACCTGGGCTGGAAGCTGGCAGCGGTGGCCAGCGGAGCGCCCGACACGCTACTCGACAGCTATGAAGAGGAGCGCAGGCCGGTCGCAGCCGCAATGCTCGGTCTGGCGACCGAGCTGCTCGACGCAGCAAAACGGGGCGAGATGCGGCGCGGCCGCGAGGTGCACCAACTCGATATCGGTTATCCAGAGTCTTCGCTGACGCTGGCGCTGGAGCAACCGCAACGCGCTGGTGGCCTGCTGGCCGGTAATCGCGCCCCGGATGCGCCGGTCCGGAATGACGACGGCCAGCCGACACGGCTGTTCGACCTGTTCAGAGGAACGCATTGGACGCTGCTCGGCTACGAGGTTCCGCGCAGCACGGTGCAAGAACGCCCAGGTCTGCGAATCCACACCTTCGGCCCAGGCGGTGGTATGTTGGATGAAGGACACCACTTTCGTAATGCCTACGCACCTGTTGTCGGCGATTGGGTATTGGTGCGTCCGGATGGCTACATCGGTGCCATCGTCACCACCCGCAATATCGCGAAGCTGGAGGGCTACCTCGCACAGGTGGGGTGTGGTCCGGCGAGGCCAGCCATGGCTAACGTGGAGCCTGCGCGCATCTGATACGCGCACAGCCCCTATCGGAAAACACCGCAGAACTGGCTCCGCCAGTCTGCGGGTAGACAGTTACGCCGCCGCAGGGGCGCGCAAGCGGATATGCAGTTCGCGCAGTTGCTTCTCGTCCACGGTGCTCGGTGCCTGCGTGAGCAAGTCCTGGGCGCGCTGGGTTTTGGGGAAGGCGATCACGTCGCGGATCGACTCGGCACCGGTCATCAGCGTGACCACGCGGTCCAGGCCAAAGGCCAGGCCGCCGTGCGGAGGCGCGCCGTATTGCAGGGCATCCAGCAGGAAGCCGAACTTGTCTTGCGCTTCTTCGGGCGAGATCTTGAGGGCATCGAACACCTTTTGCTGTACGTCGGCACGGTGGATACGGACCGAACCGCCACCCATTTCCCAGCCGTTGAGCACCATGTCGTAGCCCTTGGAGATGCATTTCTCGGGGGCCGTGACCATCCAGTCTTCGTGGCCGTCTTTGGGCGCGGTGAAGGGGTGGTGCGTGGCGGTGTAGCGCTGCGCGTCTTCGTCGAATTCGAACATCGGGAAGTCCACCACCCACAGCGGTTTCCAGCCTTTTTCGAACAGGCCATTCTTTTTACCGAACTCGCTCAGGCCAATCTTGATACGCAGGGCACCGATGGCATCGTTGACGATCTTTGCCTTGTCGGCACCGAAGAAGATCAGGTCGCCGTCTTGTGCGCCAGTGCGGGCAAGCACTTCTGCCAGGGCCTTGTCGTGGATGTTCTTGACGATCGGGCTTTGCAGGCCGTCGCGGCCCTTGGCCAGTTCGTTGACCTTGATGTAGGCCAGGCCCTTGGCACCGTAGATCTTGACGAACTCGGTGTAGGCATCGATGTCGCTGCGGCTCAGGCCACCGGATTCCTTGGCACCGCCGGGCACGCGCAAGGCCACCACACGGCCGTTCTTCATCGTCGCGGCACCCGAGAACACCTTGAAGTCCACGTCGGCCATCACGTCGGTCAGTTCGGCGAATTCAAGCTTGATGCGCAGGTCAGGCTTGTCGGAACCAAAACGGTGGGCGGCTTCCTGGAAGGTCATCACCGGGAACTCGCCAAGGTCCACGCCCAGGGTATTCTTGAACACGGTCAGGATCATCTCCTGGAACATGTCGCGGATTTCCTGTTCGGTGAGGAACGAGGTTTCGATATCAATCTGGGTAAATTCAGGCTGGCGGTCGGCGCGCAAGTCTTCGTCACGGAAGCATTTGGTGATCTGGTAGTAACGGTCATAACCGGCCACCATCAGCAGCTGCTTGAACAGCTGCGGGCTTTGCGGCAGCGCAAAGAACATGCCTTCGTGCACGCGGCTGGGCACCAGGTAGTCGCGCGCGCCTTCGGGGGTGGACTTGCCCAGCATCGGGGTTTCAATGTCGATAAAGCCGTGCGCGTCGAGGAACTTGCGCACTTCCATGGAGACGCGGTAGCGCAGCATCAGGTTGTTTTGCATGTACGGACGGCGCAGGTCCAGCACGCGGTGCGTGAGGCGGGTGGTCTCGCTCAGGTTTTCGTCGTCGATCTGGAACGGCGGGGTGACGGACGGGTTCAGCACCACCAGTTCGTGGCACAGGATCTCGATCTTGCCGCTTTTCAGGTTCTCGTTGACCGTGCCATCGGGGCGCGCACGCACCAGACCCTTGATCTGTACGCAGAACTCGTTGCGCAGCGACTCGGAGACGGCAAACATCTCGGCGCGGTCCGGGTCGCAGACGATTTGCACATAGCCTTCGCGGTCGCGCAGATCGACAAAAATCACGCCACCGTGGTCACGGCGGCGGTTTACCCAGCCGCACAGGGTGACGGTTTGGCCCAGCAGGGCTTCGGTCACAAGACCGCAGTAGGTGGTGCGCATTTGAGATTGCATGGCTGTTCGTTTCTGGCGCCTCTTGGGGCGCATGGGTTGTGGACAAGGCGGGGCCACCATGGCCCGCGCTACTGGCTGGTTTTAAGAGGCCTTGGGGGCCTGGATTGGTTTGGGCGCTGACGGAGCCACGCCATGGGGCACGACCACGCCCATCGAGACGATGTATTTCAGCGCCTCGTCCACACTCATTTTCAGCTCGATGCAGTCGCTGGCCTTGAGCATGATGAAGTAGCCGCCAGTGGGATTTGGCGTGGTGGGTACGTAGATGCTGAGGTACTCGCCTTGCAGGTAATTGGCCGCATCGCCACCGGGCACGCCGGTCACAAAGGCAATGGTCCAGGCACCGTCGCGTGGCCACTGGATCAGCACGGCTTTGCGAAAGGCGTTGCCGCTTTCCGAAAACAGCGTGTCCGACACCTGTTTCACACCCGAATAAATCGAGCGCACGATAGGAATACGGTGCAGCAGGTTGTCCCACCAGCCTACCAGCTTCTTGCCCACAAAGTTGCTGGCTGCCGCCCCCACCACCAACAGCGTGCCCAGGGCCAACAGCACGCCAAAGCCGGGAATATGGAAACCCAGCAGTTTGTCGGGCTGCCAGCTGTCAGGCAGGATCAGCAGGGTTTGGTCCAGGGTGCTCAGCACCCATTGCAACACCCAGACGGTGATGGCCAGCGGTACGATGACCAGCAGGCCCGACAGCAGCCATTTGCGGATAGAAGCCATCATGGATGTCAGGCCGCCGAGGAGGTGCCGCCGGAGGATGCGGGAGCCGGTGCCGGGGCGGGTGCAGGCGCAGCAGCAGGTGCCGCCGAAGTCTCGGCGGGCTTGGCGGCTGCGCTATCGACGGCAGGTTTGGTCTCTGCCGGCTTACCGTCTTCGGCTTTAGGGGGCGGAACCGCAGCAGCGCCGCCACTGCCGTTGCGGAAATCGGTGACGTACCAGCCCGAGCCCTTGAGCTGGAATCCAGCTGCGGTGACCTGTTTTTGCAAAGCTGCCGCGTGGCAGCTGGGGCAATCGGTCAGCACCGCGTCGGACATTTTTTGCAGTACGTCGAATGCGTGCCCGCAGGACTCGCATTTGTAAGCGTAGATAGGCATGGCGTAGAAAGCTCGGGTTGAAGTCGCAAAACCTATGATTATAGGATGGCAGGGTGAAAACCCTGCCCGCGCTAGAACAGGAATGGGGATACGAGCAGCACACGCATGGCCAGTAGGCCCAGGCCAAAACCGATGGCCCCGTAAACCAAGCCGTGCAGTAAGCGGTTGGTGCGTTTGTGCTCGGCCAGCAGCTCTTCCATCAGCTTGCGCTGGTCGGTGCCCCGGTCCCTACTGTCGCTCCCACCCTGCTTCAAAAAGTCCACCAGCAGGCGCGGCAGCTCGGGCAGCAGCTTGGCGTAGCGTGGGGCTTCGTTTTTCAGCTGCTCGATAAAGGCTTTGGGGCCAATCTGCTCCAGCATCCACTTTTCAAGGAAAGGCTTGGCGGTGTTCCACAGGTCCAACTCAGGGTCGAGATCGCGGCCCAGGCCTTCGATGTTGAGCAGGGTTTTCTGCAGCAGCACCAGTTGTGGCTGGATTTCGACCTGGAAGCGGCGCGAGGTCTGAAACAAGCGCATCAGCACCATGCCCAGCGAGATTTCCTTCAAAGGCCGGTCAAAGTACGGCTCGCACACCGCGCGGATGGCTGCTTCCAACTCGTCCACGCGGGTGGTGGCGGGCACCCAGCCGGATTCGATGTGCAGCTCGGCCACGCGCTTGTAGTCGCGGCGGAAGAAGGCCGTGAAGTTTTGCGCCAGGTACTCTTTGTCGAACTCGGTCAACGTACCAACGATGCCAAAGTCCAGCGAAATATAACGGCCAAAGGTGGCCGGATCGACCGATACCTGGATATTACCCGGGTGCATGTCGGCATGGAAGAAGCCGTCGCGGAACACCTGGGTGAAGAAAATCGTCACGCCGTCGCGGGCCAGCTTCTGGAAATCCACCCCCGCCGCGCGCAGCCGCTCGGTGTGGCTGATGGGGATGCCCACCATACGCTCCATCACGATGGCTTCGGTGGCGCACAGGTCCCAGAACATCTCGGGGATCAGCACCAAGTCCAGGCCCTCCATGTTGCGGCGCAACTGCGCGGCACTGGAGGCCTCGCGCACCAGGTCCAGCTCGTCGTGCAGGTATTTGTCGAACTCGGCCACCACCTCCAGAGGTTTCAGGCGCTTGCCGTCGTCCGAAAAGCCATTCACCCAGCCCGCCATCATGCGCATCAGGCCCAGGTCTTTTTCAATCGCGGGCAGCATGTTGGGGCGCAGCACTTTCACCGCGACGTCGCGCAAGCGGCCATGGCGGTCTTTGAGAACCGCAAAGTGCACCTGGGCGATGGACGCGCTGGCCACCGGCTCCTGGTCAAAGCTTTCGAAGATTTCACCTAGCGGCTTGCGAAAAGCCCGCTCGATGGTCGCCACCGCGATGGACGACGCAAACGGCGGCACCCGGTCTTGCAGGCGCGCTAACTCATCCGAAATATCCGGCGGCAGTAGATCGCGGCGGGTGGACAGCACCTGGCCGAGCTTGACGAAGATCGGACCCAGCCGCTCCAGCGCCTCACGCAGGCGCTGGCCACGTGGGGCATCCAGATTGCGGCCCACGGACAAAATCCGCGACAGCACGGCCAGCCAAGGCTTTTTAAAACTGGTCAGTACCAGCTCGTCCAGACCATAACGCAGCACGATCCAGACGATGTACGCACCCCGAAAAATCCGGCTCATGCAGATGCCTTGTCGGCACCGGGGCGTTTACCTATGAATTGGCGCAAGGTGCTGGTGGCGCTGCGCACCACATTGCCCACGGTGTGTGCCGTGGTGTCGCCCACCACGCGAGACAGGTCTTCTTCCAGATCCCAGCGCACATGATCTACCAGCCAGTTGACCTCGGCCGCCAGTTGCACATCGCCTTCGATGCGCACGCCGGGCTTGCCCGCGCTCAGCGCCTGCTGGGCCAGGGCGAAGGGCGAGGTTTCAGTGATGGTGAGCGTGAGGTCGGCGCGCATGCCGGGTGTGGCACGGTCCAGCAGGCCTGCCGGAGTGGCCACCAGCGCCATGTGGAAGCTACGCCACTGCATCAGCACCACGCGGCCCTTTTGCCTGGCTAGGCGGGCGGTGGCTTCGGGCTCTTGCTGCAGCACGTGGTTGAGCAGCAGGACGATGCGGTTTTGCACCTCGTCGACCACCCAGGGGGGAGGCTGCAGCGTGGCGCTGGCGCGCTCAATAAGGTTTTCGAACAAAGAAAAAGGGGACTGTGTTGCCATAGTCCCCTATTATCCGGGATAGTTCCCGGGCTTCAGGACGCAAGCGCCCTTGACCAATCGCTATTGCAGGGCTTGTACGCCTGCCACCAGCCAGCCGCTGGCACCGCTCTTGGGTTTGGTCATGTTCCAGACTTCGCGGAACGGGCTAGGGCCTGCGGACGGCTCTTCGCGGATCATGCCGGAGAACTCGACACTGGCCATGTAGTCGTTACCCAAGTCTTCAATACCCAGCAATTGGGCATCCAGCATCACCACGTCGGTCTTGTTGGTGTTGCCCCCGGTATGGGTTTCGCGGTCGGTCAGTTGGGCCTGGATTTCGCCCAGCATGGTGTCGGTCATCATGGCGCGCAGGGACGAAATGTCGGAGCGGTCCCAGGCCGATTGCAGGGTGATGAAATTGTTCTTGGCGGCGCGCAAAAAGCCTTCGGAGTCAAAACCGGCGGGCGCACCCCAGCCTTGCGGGCCGGCCAGCGCCGAACCAATCATGGAACCGCCGGACTCCAGCGGCGCCATGTGGCTGCTGCGCTCAAAAGGCCGCGCCGAAGCATCGTTGCCCACATGGTCTGGCGAATAGGTCGGTGCCGCGCTGGGCGCAGCCGCGCCCTGAAAGGCAAACGGACTGCCCTGCGGAGCGCTGCTGGCGGCCTTGCGCGAGCGGATAAAGCCCCACAGCAGCATGCCCGCCAGCACGATCAGGCCGATCATCAGGAACTGACCCATTTCTGCGCCCAGGCCCATGGAATGCGCCAGCCAGGCCAGGCCGACACCGGCCGCCAAACCACCCAACATAGCACCCCATGGGCGCTTGGGAGCTACTGCGGGCGCAGGTGCTGCGGCGGGAGCCGGACGGGCTACGTTGGTGGCGTTTTGCGTGGGTGCCACGGGTGCGGGGGCCGCCTGGCGCTGCGTCACATTGCTGGACTGCCGACCCATCGAACGGCCGCCGCCCAAACGCGCAGCTTCGGCATCGAAACCTGCGGCCAAGACCATCGTGGCGGCCAAAACCAATGCCCAAACTTTCATACTGACTCCATTTATTGTTATGAATTAGACCGGACTACGCTCAACACTTGATACCCACATGCAAGGCCACCATGCCCCCGGTAAGGTTGTGGTAGTCCACATGGCCGAAGCCCGCGGTCTGCATCATGGCCTTGAGTTCTTTTTGGCCGGGGTGCATGCGGATGGACTCGGCTAGATAGCGGTAGCTGGCATCGTCGCCCGCCACCAGCTTGCCCAGCTGCGGCAACACCTTGAAGGAATACCAGTCGTAGACCTTCTCCAGAGGTTGGGCCACCTTGGAAAACTCCAAGACCAGCAGCTTGCCGCCGGGCTTAAGTACGCGGCACATCTCGGCCAGGGCCACGTCTTTGTGCGTCATGTTGCGCAGGCCAAAGGCCACGCTGACGCGGTCGAACGCGGCATCGGCGAAAGGCAGCTTTTCGGCATCGCAAACCATGGTGGGCAGCACCACGCCCGCATCCAGCAGGCGGTCGCGGCCGGTGCGCAGCATGGCTTCGTTGATGTCGGTATGCACCACCCGGCCAGTCGCGCCGACCTTTTTGGCAAACGCCATCGCCAAGTCGCCCGTGCCGCCCGCGATATCCAGTACCTGGTGGCCTTCGCGGATATCGGCCACCAGGACGGTGTAGGCCTTCCAGGTGCGGTGCAGGCCTGCCGACATCAGGTCGTTCATCAGGTCGTATTTGGAGGCGACGGAATCAAACACGCCGCGCACATGGCGGGCTTTGTCGTTCTCGTCCACCGACTGGAAACCAAAGTGGGTAGTGCTCATGTTTGTATACTAAATCAGAATGATGGCGCAGCACAGCGACAACCCTGCACCGCACAGGGAATTTAAAGAAAATCGGCCTCTAGCGTAGGTTCTACCTACGCTAGTAGCTATATCTTCAATAGCAAACCGATTTTAGTGGCTACCGCAGCCCTTAGCCGTTTTGCCGGGCATGGGGGTATCCCGGCTGGCACCGGCGGCGGCCAAGCGGGCTTCGTAGTCGGCCCACAGCTTGTCTTGCTCAGCTCCCAGGAAGTACAGGTAGTCCCAGGTGAAGATGCCGGTGCTGTGGCCGTCGGAGAACGTGGGCTGCACGCCGTAGTTGCCCACCGGCTCCAGCCCGTTCAACGTGACTTCGCGCATGCCGGTTTGCAGGGTTTCCTGACCCGGGCCGTGGCCTTGCACTTCGGCGGATGGCGAGTACACGCGCATCAGCTCGAACGGGATGCGGAACACCGCACCGTCGGAGAACGTGACTTCCAGCGCCCGCGACAGGCCGTGGACGGTGATGTCTTTGGGGGTAGGCGCGCCCGCCTTGAGGCCGGCCATCAGACCAAAACCCGCTCAATGCCGCCGTGGTTGGCTTGCGCCACGTAGGTCGGCAACCAGTCACTGCCCAGGATCTGGTTGGCCATTTCGACCACGATGTAGTCGGCTTCGAGCAGGCCGTTTTGCAGGTCGTTGCCGTAGCGGCTCAGGCCTTGCAGGCAGCTGGGGCAGCTGGTGAGGATTTTCACGTTGTCCTTTTCGCCTACGGAGCCCAGGGCCCGCAGCTTGGTTTCGTCGTTGCGCAGTTCTTCTTCCTTGCGGAAGCGGATTTGCGTGGAGATGTCGGGCCGGGTCACGCCCAGGGTGCCCGACTCGCCGCAGCAGCGTTTGGATTCCAGCACCTGGTCGCCCAGCAGCGCCTTCACCGTCTTCATCGGCTCCTGCAGCTTCATGGGCGTGTGGCAGGGGTCGTGGTACAGGTAGGAGCCGCCGTTGTTCAGCGTGATGCCTTTTTCCAGCAGGTATTCGTGGATGTCGATGATGCGGCAGCCAGGGAATATTTTGTCGAACTCGTAGCCCTGGAGTTGGTCGTAGCAAGTGCCGCAGCTCACCACCACGGTCTTGATGTCCAGGTAGTTCAGCGTATTGGCCACGCGGTGGAACAGCACCCGGTTGTCAGTGATGATCTTGTTGGCCTTGTCGAACTGGCCGCTGCCCTTTTGCGGGTAGCCGCAGCACAGGTAACCCGGTGGCAGCACAGTTTGCACGCCCGCATGCCACAGCATGGCCTGGGTGGCCAGGCCGACCTGGCTGAACAGGCGCTCGGAGCCGCAGCCGGGGAAGTAAAACACCGCCTCGGACTCGCTGGTGGTGGCGACAGGGTTGCGGATGATGGGTACGTAATCGCCATCTTCAATGTCCAGCAGGGCACGTGCGGTTTTCTTCGGCAAGCCACCTGGCATTTTTTTGTTGATGAAGTGGATCACCTGCTCCTTGATGGGCGCGGTGCCCGCCGTGGCGCGCGGCGCGGCGGTCTGCTTCTTGGCAAAGCTGCGCAGCAGGTCGTTGGCCAGGCGCTGGGCCTTGAAGCCCACGCCGACCATGGCGGCGCGCGCCAGCTTGATGGTTTCGGGGTTGGTGGCGTTCAGGAACAGCATGGCGGCGGCGTTGCCGGGGCGGAAGGTCTTTTTGCCCATCTTACGCAGCAGGTTGCGCATGTTCATGGTGACGTCGCCGAAGTCGATCTTCACCGGGCAGGGGCTCAGGCATTTGTGGCACACCGTGCAATGGTCGGCCACGTCCTCGAACTGCTCCCAGTGCTTGATGCTCACGCCGCGGCGGGTCTGCTCTTCGTACAAGAAGGCTTCCACCAGCAAAGACGTGGCCAGAATCTTGTTGCGCGGGCTGTACAGCAGGTTGGCACGTGGCACGTGGGTGGCGCACACGGGTTTGCATTTGCCGCAGCGCAGGCAGTCCTTCATGCTGTCGGCAATGGCACCGATGTCGCTCTGCTGCATGATCAGCGACTCGTGGCCCATCAGCCCGAAGCTCGGGGTGTAGGCATTGGTTAAATCAGCCTCTAGCGCATGTCCTGCCTTCGCATGCAGCTGCGAATTTCGTAGCAACTTACCTTTGTTGAAGCGGCCCTCGGGGTCGATGCGCTGCTTGTAGTCGGTGAACGGCTGCATCTCGGCATCGCTCAGAAACTCCAGCTTGGTGATGCCAATGCCGTGCTCACCCGAGATCACGCCGTCCAGGCTGCGGGCCAACGCCATGATGCGTTTGACGGCACCGTGCGCGGTTTGCAGCATCTCGTAGTTGTCGCTATTGACCGGCAGGTTGGTGTGCACATTGCCGTCCCCGGCGTGCATGTGCAGAGCCACCCAGACCCGACCCTTCAAGACCTTTTTGTGGATGGCGGTGCACTCGTCCAGGATGCCCTTGAAGGCCGCGCCGGTGAAGATGTTTTGCAGACCCGCGCGGATCTGCGTCTTCCAGCTAGCGCGCAGGCTGTGGTCTTGCAGCTGCGGGAACAGGGTTTCCACCCCGTCCAGCCAGCCCTGCCACAGGGCACGCACCTCGGCCACCAGGCTCTGGGCCTGCACCACGCGCTCTTCCAGCAGCTCGGGCGACGGCACATCGCCGTCTTCATCGCCCTTGCCCAGCGGCAGGTTGCCGCGGCTGAAGAACTCCTGCAGCGCGTCGCACAGCTCCAGCTTGTTCTTCAGGCTGAGTTCGATGTTGATGCGCTCGATACCGTCGGTGTACTCGGCCATGCGCGGCAGCGGGATCACCACGTCTTCGTTGATCTTGAAGGCATTGGTGTGGCGGCTGATGGCGGCGGTCTTCTTGCGGTCCAGCCAGAATTTCTTGCGCGCTTCAGGGCTGATGGCGATGAAACCTTCGCCGCTGCGCGAATTGGCGATGCGCACCACTTCGCTGGTGGCACGGGCCACGTCGTCGGCGTTGTCGCCCGCGATGTCGCCAAACAAGGCCATCTTGGGCAGGCCGCCGCGCTTGGATTTGGTGGTGTAGCCCACGGCTTTCAGGTAGCGATCGTCCAGATGTTCCAGACCGGCCAGCAGCACGCCGGTGCGCTTTTGCTCGGCGAACATGAAATCTTTGATCTCGACGATGCTGGGCACGGCGTTCTTGGCATCGCCAAAGAACTCCAGGCACACGGTGCGGGTGTGCGCAGGCATGCGGTGCACCACCCAGCGGCCGCTGGTGATCAGGCCGTCGCAGCCCTCTTTCTGGATGCCGGGCAGGCCGCTGAGGAACTTGTCGGTCACGTCCTTGCCCAGGCCTTCTTTGCGGAAGGTGCGGCCCGGGATGTCCAGGCGCTCGGTGCGGATCTTGGTCTTGCCATCGGCTTCGAAATACTGCAGCTCAAAACTGGCCATTTCCACGTCGTGGATCTTGCCCAGGTTGTGGTTCAGGCGGGTGACTTCCAGCCACTGCGCGTCGGGCGTGACCATGCGCCACGAGGCCAGGTTGTCCAACGCCGTGCCCCAGAGCACGGCCTTCTTACCACCGGCATTCATGGCGATGTTGCCGCCGATGCAGGAGGCCTCGGCCGACGTGGGATCGACCGCAAACACGTAGCCACCGCGCTCGGCTGCGTCGGCCACGCGCTGGGTCACCACACCAGCTTCGCTGAAGATGGTGGCCACCGGGTGGTCCACGCCGGGCAGCATGCGCATCTCCACCTCGGTCATCGCTTCGAGCTTTTCGGTGTTGATGACCGCGCTGTTCCAGGTCAACGGGATTGCGCCGCCGGTGTAGCCAGTGCCGCCACCGCGCGGAATGATGGTCAGGCCGAGTTCGATACAGCCCCTGACCAGCCCGGCCATCTCGGCCTCGGTGTCGGGGGTGAGCACCACAAACGGGTATTCGACGCGCCAGTCGGTGGCATCGGTGACGTGGCTCACACGGCTCAGGCCGTCAAACTTGATGTTGTCTTTGGCCGTGAGCTTGCCCAGCACCCGCGCGGTCTTGCGGCGCAGCTCGGCCACCTCGACGAAGGTTTTGCCAAACTGGTCCACCGCCGCCGTGGCCGCCACTAGCAACTCGCCCACCAGAGCATCGCGCTCGCTGTTGGCATCCGGGTTGCGGCGCTTGCCTACTTCGTCCAGGCGGTGGTGCAAGGCATCCACCAGCTGCTTGCGGCGCTTGGGGTTGTCCAGCAGGTCGTCTTGCAGGTAGGGGTTGCGCTGCACCACCCAGATATCGCCCAGCACCTCGTACAGCATGCGGGCGGATCTACCGGTGCGGCGCTCCTGGCGTAGGCCGTTCAGGACATCCCAGGCACGCGTGCCCAGCAGGCGGATGACGATTTCGCGGTCGGAAAACGAGGTGTAGTTGTACGGGATTTCGCGCAGGCGCACGGCTTCAGGAGCCTGCGCCAGCAGGGTGGACAACGCGGTGGGAGCATTCATGGGGAAAATAACCTGGGGTGGGCACAGCGCCCATGGGCCTGGGATGGGAATCGGATAGCGATTTTAGGGCAGCAGACTTTCACCCTGCCGACAGCGGGTTGTCGGGAAACGACGGTTACATCAGAACAGCACGCGGCTACGGATGGTGCCGGGCACGTGGGCCAGCTTTTCCAAAGCCAGGTCGCTGGAGGCCGCGTCGATGTCGATCACCACATAGCCAATTTTTTCATTGGTTTGCAAAAACTGCGCAGCGATGTTGATGTGGTTGTCGGTAAACACCTGGTTCACCGCCGACAGCACGCCCGGCACGTTGTGGTGGATGTGCAGCAGGCGGTGCTTGCCTGAATGGCTGCTTAGGGCCACCTCGGGGAAGTTGACCGACGAGGTGGAGGTGCCGTTGTCGCTGTACTTGACCAGTTTTTCGGCCACTTCCAGGCCAATATTGGCCTGCGCTTCGATGGTGGAGCCGCCCACGTGGGGGGTCAGGATCACATTGTCCAGCCCGCGCAGAGGCGACTGGAACTCGTCTTTGTTGCTGCGCGGCTCCTCGGGGAACACGTCGATGGCGGCACCGAGCAGCTTTTTAGCCTGCAGGGCTGCGGCCAGCGCGTCAATATCCACCACCGTACCGCGCGCGGCGTTGATAAAAATGCTGTCCTGCTTCATGGCGGCGAACTCTTTGGCCCCAATCATCCACTGCGTGGCGGCGGTTTCGGGCACGTGCAGGGTGACGATGTCGCTTTGGCCCAGCAGATCGTGCAGGTTGCCGACCTGGCGCGCATTGCCCAGCGGCAGCTTGGTCACCACGTCATAAAAGCAGACCTGCATGCCCATGGCCTCGGCCAATACCGACAACTGCGTGCCGATGGAGCCGTAGCCCACGATGCCCAGGGTTTTGCCGCGGATCTCGTACGAATTTTCGGCCGACTTGAGCCAGCCGCCGCGGTGCGCCACCGCGCTTTTCTCGGGGATGCCACGCAGCAGCAAGATCGCCTCGGCCAGCACCAGCTCGGCCACCGACCGGGTGTTGGAAAACGGCGCGTTGAACACCGCAATGCCACGCTCGCGGGCGGCCTCCAGGTCTACCTGGTTGGTGCCTATGCAAAAGCAGCCCACGGCCACCAGCTTGTGTGCCTGGGCAAACACTTCTTTGGTGAGCTGGGTGCGCGAGCGGATGCCG
Source organism: Rhodoferax sp. (assembly GCF_025354435.1). GTDB lineage: Bacteria > Pseudomonadota > Gammaproteobacteria > Burkholderiales > Burkholderiaceae_C > Rhodoferax_B. Next base: position 107,673 of record NZ_JANXMU010000050.1, on the reverse strand, counting down.
ATGAAATGCGCGTCGGCGATCTTTTCTTTCAGCTGCTCCTCGGGCAAAGCGCCGGGCACGCTCTCGATCTGGGTGTAGCCCGCGTTGCGCAGCACCTCCAGCGCCGAAGGGTGCACGCCTTCCAGTAAAAGAAACTTGATCTTGCTTTTGTCCAGAGAAGTCTTGCGCATGCGGTGCCCGGCTGTCAGAGGTGGAGGAGGTTATCCCAAGGGACAAGAATGCTAGCATGCTGCGCCGCAACAAAAGGGGTTACTACCTGCACGGCATTGCCCACAGCAGGGGTTTATGACTCAAGCCTTTGCCACCGGTAAATCTGCCCAGCAGGTGGTGTAACCCGGCGAGCGCAGTTCTTGTTTCATGGTCCAGGTCCGCTGTGGCCCTGCCAAGCCCGCACTGGCCAGCAGCACCGTGCCGCGGCCATAGCGCTGGTTCAGCCCGTCCAGGGCGGACATGAGGCGGGTCCGGTCGGCGGGCAAGGCCCCAGCCTGCAGTGCCAGTTCGCCCTGGTGCTGCGGGTCAGCTTGCAGATCCAACAGCATCACCCCGGCCTTGGCGAGCTGGAAACCGGGCCGGTAGATGGACTGCAAACCCGCCAATGCTGCCCCCACCAGCACCGTGGTGTCAGCGCTGGGCCGGTGCAAGGGCACGGTAGCGGAACGGCTGTACTGCGGCTCCTGGCGAAATGGGCTGGTACGGATATAGACCAGCACCTGGCTGGCCAGGCTGTTCTGGGTGCGCAATTTTTCAGCGGCCCGACTGGCAAATTCGGTCACCGCCTCCTGCAACTCCACCAGATTGGATACCGGTTGCCCAAACGACCGCGTGTAGGCCACTTGCTGGCTGCGCGCAGGCGCTGAGTCCAGGCCATAGCACGGCGTTCCCTGTAGCTCGCGTACGGTGGACTCCAAAACCACCGACCAACGTGCGCGCACCATGGCGGGGTCCAGTCGGGCCAGTTGCAAGGCGGTGGTGATGCCTATTTTTTCGAGCTGCGCACCAATGCGCCGCCCCACGCCCCACACGTCCCGCACGGCCGTTGCGCCCAGCACCGTCGCCAGATCCACGGGTGCCAAGGCAGCCAGGTTGCACACTTGCGCCAGGTGGGCTGGATAGCTGCCGGGTGTGCGTTCGGTCGTTTTGGCCACGTGGTTGGCCAGCTTGGCCAAGGTTTTGGTAGCCCCCATGCCGATACCGCAGGGAATGCCCACCCATTGCAGGATGCGGGCACGGATCGCGTGTGCCCGCGCCACCAGGTTGCCACGTACCCCGGTCAAGTCGATAAACGATTCGTCAATGGAGTAAATCTCCTGGTGCGGCCCCAGCCCGGCGGCCAGACTCATCATGCGGTCGCTCAGGTCACCGTAAAGCGCAAAGTTGGACGACAAGGCCACCAGCCTGTGCGTATCCACCATATGCCGGATCTTGAACCACGGAGCCCCCATCTTGATACCCAGCGCCTTGGCTTCGTTGCTGCGAGCAATGGCACAGCCGTCGTTGTTGCTCAGCACCACCACCGGGAGGCCACGCAAGTCGGGACGGAAGACCCGTTCGCACGAGACGAAAAAATTATTGCCATCGACCAGGGCGTACATGGCTAGACCGCAAACTGCTTGATGCTGCTGGTCACCACGCCCCAGACCTCGATAATCTGGCCGTCGCGGGGCACGATGTCGGGGTAGGCCGGGTTGGCGGCCTGCAGCCAGGTGCGCCCAGCCTGCTGTTGCAGGGTTTTGACCGTGAAGTCGCCATCCACGATAGCCACCACGATGTGCTTGTGGCGGGGTTGGATGGCCCGGTCCACCAGCAGGATGTCGCCGTCAAAAATACCCACCCCCACCATCGACTGGCCGCTGGCCCGTAAAAAGTAAGTGGCTTGCGCATGCACTACCAGCATCTGGGTCAGGTCCATCCGCTGCGCACCCAGGTCTTCCGCCGGGGACGGAAACCCTGCACTCACCCGATTCGCCAGCAGCATCCCCCACAGCGGTGCATCCGAAACCAGCACCGGTGATGGCGGCATAAAAATACTGTTCATAAGTACAGTATATCTACCATCACAACGGATGCCTAGCTTGGCAGTGCTCCCGGCAACTGCATCACCCTGCCGACCAGGGCGGGCACGGGCAGCGCTCGGTGTGCCGCCGCCATGCCCTGCACCCGGGCCAGCACGTCGGTCGGAAATACCGCCGAGCGAGGGCCCCGTATGTCCACATGCAGCAGCATCTGCTCGCACACCGCCACCGGTTCCGCCCTGCCCGACAGCACCAGGCGGAGGAAGATATGCAGCCGCTTCGCATCACAGCCCAGCAACTGCAATTGCACCTGCACTTGTGCGCCCAGCTTCACCTCGTGCAGGTAGTGGATGTGACTTTCCAGCGTAAACAGGCTGCCGTGGGTGCACGCGCGGCCCGCTGCATCCAGGCCAATCTGGTCCATCAGCGCGTCGGTGGCATAGCTGCAAATCAGCCCGTAGTAGGCATCGCGCAGATGGCCGTTGTAGTCCACCCACTCGGGCGGCACGACGGTGGTGTACAGGGGGTCAGATGCCATGGCGGGCTTTGGCGGCTTCCACGGCGGCCATCACGCTCTGGATGGCATCGTCGCGGTAGCGCTCTAGCTGTTTGATGCTGTGCGTGCCAAGCTGGGCGGTAGTGCCGTCCACCACGCTGTCAATCAGCGCATCGGTGAGTTTGGGTGCGACCAACTTGGTCCAAGGCAGCTCCAGGGCCGGGCCAAACTGCGCCATGAAGTGCCGCATGCCGGCATCGCCCCCGGCCAGGGTGTAGGTCAAAAACGTGCCCATGAAGGACCAGCGGATGCCTGCGCCGTAGCGGATGGCATCGTCGATCTCGCCGGTGGTGGCCACGCCGTCGTTGACCAAGTGCAGGGCCTCGCGCCACACGGCTTCCAGCAAGCGGTCGGCGATGAATCCGGGGATTTCCTTGCGTACGTGCAGGGGCCGCATGCCAAGTGCGCTATAGATTTTGATAGCGGCGGCAATGGCTTCGGCGGAGGTTTTTTCGCCACCCACCACTTCCACCAGGGGCAGCAGGTAGACCGGGTTGAACGGGTGGCCGACCACGCAGCGCTCGGGGTGGGTGGCGCTGGCGTAGAAGTCGGTGGGCAGCAGGCCGGAGGTGGACGAGGCGATGATGGCATCGGGCCGGGCCGCCGCGCTGATCTGGGCGTGCAGCGACAGCTTGAGGTCTTGCCGCTCGGGGGCACTTTCCTGGATGAAGTCGGCGTGCTGCACGCATTGCGCAATGGTGGCGACAAAACGCAGGCGCTCCATGGAGGCCCCTGCGGCCAGGCCTTGCCGCTCCAGCGCGGGCCAGGCATTGGCCACGTTGGCGCGCAGTTGCTGTTCGGCCCCGGCAGCCGGGTCCCAGGCAACGACATCCAGTCCGTGGGCCAGTGCGCGCGCAACCCAGCCGCTGCCGATAACGCCTACGCCCAGGGCGGCAAAGGTTTTGAGGGTGGTAGTGATGGTCATGGTGAAAATTTAAGAAATGGTTGGGTTAGAAAACCACCAGGCGGGCCAGGCCAGCACCCGGTCTGCGACGAGCTGGTAGCCCGCAGCCCCCGGATGGCAGCCGTCGCTGGCAACCACGTCGACCCGCCAGAGTGCGCTGTCGGTCAAGAAACGGGCCACCGGCAAATACGGTACGCCAAGGGCCTGGGCGCGTTCGGCATACAGCGGGCACAGGTCCAAGATGCGGGCATCCTGGGCGGCCTCACCCACTGGGAACGGCCCCAGCACCACGGTGGGGTGCCGCGCCTGGGCCGCGGAAACGATGCGGGTAAAAAACTCCACACTCTGCGCCACCGCCACCCGCAGCCCGTCTCCCTGCGGGGTCATGTCGTTGGCACCGAATGAAAACACCAAATATTTATGGCACTCCGCCTGCAAGCGCAGCGCCGACTCGGCCTGCCAGCGCGCCGCAACGCCCTGGCTGGTGTCGCCACGGATGCCCAGGTTGTGGGCGGTCACCGCATAGCCTGTGGCCCAGGCAGCCGCGCTGACACGCCCGGGCCAGCCCAGGCAGGTGGGGTCGCTGGTGCCCTGCGTCATCGAGTCACCGATGAAGCAGATGCGGTGGTCGTTGGCTACGTCAGCCACGCTTTTTGAGGCCCAACTTCTGGCGGCCTTCTTCCGGGGTGAGCGTGCGCGCGCCCATCATGCTGATGATGCTGTTGGCCCGCTCCACCAGCGAGCCATTGCTGGCGGGCACGCCCTTGTCCAGCCAGAGGTTGTCTTCCAGGCCCACGCGCACATTGCCGCCCAGCAATACCGCCTGCGCCACCATGGGCATCTGCATGCGGCCAATGCCAAAGCCGGCCCAGGTGGCACCCGGCGGCATGTTGTCGGCCATGGCTTTCATGGTGGTGGTGTCGGCAGGAGCGCCCCAGGGGATGCCCAGGCACACCTGGAACAGTGGCGCGTCGCCCAGCAGGCCTTCTTTCAGCATCTGCTTGGCAAACCACAGGTGGCCGGTGTCGAACACCTCCAGCTCGGCTTTCACGCCCAGTTCCAGAATGCGCTTGGCCCCGGCACGCAACTGGGCGGGGGTGGAGACGTAGATGTAGTCGCCATCGCCAAAATTCAGCGTGCCGCAGTCCAGCGTGCAGATTTCGGGCAGCAGCTCTTCGATGTGGATCAGCCGGGCCAGCCCGCCGACCAGGTCGGTGCCGGGGCCGAACTGCATGGGGCTTTCGCCCGCGCCGATCTCCAGGTCGCCGCCCATGCCGGCCGTCAGGTTCAGCACCATGTCCACGCCGCTGGAGCGGATACGGTCCACCAGTTCGCGGTACAACGCCGGGTCGCGGCTGCCCTTGCCGGTGGCCGGGTCGCGCACATGGCAGTGCACCACGGTGGCCCCGGCTTTGGCGGCCTCTACTGCCGCTTCGGCGATCTGCTTGGGGGTGACGGGAATGGCCGGGTGACGGCCAACGGTGTCGCCCGCGCCGGTCACGGCGCAGGTCAGGATGACATCATGGTTCATGTGTAGCTTTCCTTATAGACCGAGGGACGTACGCACGGCAGGCAGGCCGTCTTTGCCGTCATAGGTTTTGACACCCGCCAGCCATTTGGTCAGCAGCTCGGGGTTTTGCTTCAAGAAGTCTTTGGCGGCGGTGGCGGGCAGCACCTTGGCCATGATGGGCACCATCAGGCGGTTTTCCACGTCGGTGCTGAAGATCAGATTGGACACCAGCTTGCCCGCGTTCGGGCAGCGCTCCAGGTAGTCATTCGCCACCAAGGTCTTGACCTTGGCTTCGCCAAAATTCGCGCCAAAGTAGGCATCGCCCCCGGTGAGGTAGCTGATCTGCATCTGGATGTTCATGGGGTGTGGCTCCCAGCCCAGGAACACCACCAGCTTCTTCTGCCGTATCGCGCGCTGCACCTCGGCCAGCATGCCCGCTTCGCTGGACTGCACCAGCTTGAAGCCGCCCAAGCCTAGTTCGTTCTTGTCGATCATCTGCTGCACCTTGGCGTTGGCGCTGCTGCCGGCTTCGATGCCGAAAATCTTGCCGTCCAGCTCTTTCTGGAACTTGGCAATGTCGGCAAAGCTCTTCAGCCCCGCCTCATTGGCGTAGGCGGGCACGGCCAGGGTGGCCTTGGCACCGCTGAGGTTGGGCGTGGGCAGCACGACCAGGTTTTTGGCCTTGACCAGCGGATCGACCATGCCGTCCTGCATAGGGCTCCAGTAGCCCAGCGACACGTCGATCTGCTTGCTCTTCAGGCCCGCAAAAGAGATCGGCACCGAGGCGATGGTGGTGCTGGGGGTGTAGCCCAGGCCCTCAAACACCGTGGTGGCCAGCGCGGTGGTAGCGGTGATGTCGCTCCAGCCGATGTCCACAAAGCGGACTTTTTTGCAGCTTTCGGCATCCTGGGCCACCGCTGGTAAAACGCATATCGCCGCAGCCAACAAGCCTGCACCTTGAAGCCATTTTTTCATCATGTTTCCTTGGAATGAATACCGCAAACAGCGCGCATCGCCTTGCGATGGACGAAATTTACCGGGGGATATGCTGAAAAAACGACGCATTGCGACCAGTCATTGACCAGCAGCGACCACGCGGGTTTTCCCATCTGCTACAACCTCAGCCCATGTCTGACCCCGAAGATCTGTACTTTCTGCTGCTGCCCGCGTTTTCGATGCTGGGCTTTGTCTCGGCGGTCGAACCGCTGCGGGTGGCGAACCGTTTCCGCAAGGACCTGTACCGCTGGCACATCCTGAGCGTGGACGGCGGCCCGGTAACGGCCAGCAACGGCATGTCACTCAATGCCGAAGGCTCGCTGGATACGGTCGCCAGCGCCCCCACCTTGTTCATCGTGGGCGGCTTCAACCCGCTGGAGCACTACACGCCGGCGCTGGGCAGTTGGCTGCGGCGGCTGGACCGGGCGGGCACGGTGCTGGGTGCCATCGACACCGGCAGCTTTGTGCTGGCCGAGGCCGGGCTGTTGCAGCGCCAGAAGCTGACCCTGCACTGGGAGGCGATATCGGCGTTTGTGGAGCGCTACCCGGCGCTGGCAGCGATGGTGACGCAGGAGCTGTTTGAAATCGACGGCCAGCGCATCACCAGCGCGGGCGGCACCGCTTCCATCGACATGCTGCTGGCACTGATTGCCCGCAAGCATGGCCACGCGCTGGCCACCGAGGTATCGGAGCAGTTTGTGCTGGGCCGCATCCGCAACCCGTCGGACCACCAGCGCATGCAGATTGCCGCGCGTTACGGCATCCACAACAAGAAAACTATCCAGGTCGTGAGCGAAATGGAGCGCCACATGGAAGACCCGCTGTCGCCCGACGCGCTGGCCGACAGCATCGGTGTGACCCGGCGGCAACTGGAGCGCTTGTTTGCCACTTACCTGAAAGACACGCCCTCGCACTTCTACCTGGGCCTGCGGTTGGACCGGGCGCGCCAGCTGCTGCAGCAGACCGAGATGCGCATCATCGAGGTGAGCGTGGCCTGCGGCTTTGAGTCGCCCTCGTACTTTTCGCGGGCCTACCGCAGCCGGTTCCACAGCCCACCCAAGCAAGATCGTTTGGCTAGCTGACCCCAGAAATGAAAAAACCACCCGAAGGTGGTTATTCATTTTTGCTGGCAGCGCACCCTACAAAACGGCGGACGGTGGTGACACCGTCCGGGCGGTTTGCTTAAAAGATTTAAGCGGCGACAGGTGCGGCCACGAGTGCCTTCACCTTGGTGCTCAGACGGCTCTTATCGCGAGCTGCCTTGTTCTTGTGGAAGATGCCCTTGTCGGCAACCGTGTCCACTACCGCTTGCATCTTGGCAAACAGTTCGGTGGCTTTGGCTTTGTCGCCAGTCAGAACAGCTTTTTCAACGTTCTTGACAGCGGTACGGTATTTGGAACGCAGCGAGGTGTTGGCGGCGTTGATCTTGACGTCCTGGCGGACGCGCTTACGGCCCGACGCAAGGCGTGGGTTCTTTTTCTTTGGTTTGGTTGCCATAATAATTTTCCTTGAGATTGTTAGAGGATGATGCCAGCAAAGCCCACGAGTATAGCAGTTGGGCGCTTACACCCCCCAGCCGGGCTACACTGGATGGGTGAGTCTCTTCAAATCTGCATCCACCATCTCCCTGCTGACCCTGGCTTCCCGCGTGGCGGGTTTGGTCCGCGACCAGTTGTTTGCCGCCACGTTCGGTGCCAACGCCATGACCGACGCGTTCTACGTGGCGTTCCGCATCCCCAACCTGTTTCGCCGCCTGTTTGGCGAAGGCGCGTTCAGCCAGGCCTTTGTGCCAGTGCTGGCCGCCAGCAAGGCCCAACACGGGCTGGAAGCCACCAAGCTGCTGATCGACCGCGTGGCCACCCTGCTGACCTGGGTGCTGGTGCTGACCTGCGTGCTGGGGGTACTGGACACACCGCTGCTGGTCTGGGCCATGGCCGGGGGCATGCAGCAAGAACCGCAGGCCTATGCCGCAGCCACCACCATGACGCGCTGGATGTTCCCTTACATCCTGTTCATCTCGCTGGTGTCCATGGCCTCGGGCATTTTGAACACCTGGCGGGTCTTTGCCGTACCCGCGGCCACTCCAGTACTTCTGAACATCGCCATGATCGCCGCAACCCTGTGGGCCACGCCCTGGTTCCGCAACCACGGCATCGAGCCCATTTATGCGCAGATCATCGGCGTAATGCTGGGCGGCATCTTGCAACTGGCAGTGCAGATTCCGGCGTTGAAGCGTCTGGGTCTGTTTCCCAACATAGGGCTTACCTGGTCGCTGGTGCGCACCGCATGGGCCGATGATGCTACTAAAAAAGTAGCGAAACTGATGGTGCCGGCCCTACTGGGCGTGGGCGTGGCGCAGATTTCGCTGTTCATCAACACCCAGATCGCCTCGCGCCTGGCCCCCGGCAGCGTGAGCTGGCTCAGCGGGGCCGACCGGCTGATGGAATTCCCCACCGCCATGCTGGGCGTGGCGCTGGGCGTGGTGCTGATGCCGCAACTGGCCGGTGCCAAGGCCGCCAACGACCCCAAACAGTACTCCGCCATGCTCGACTGGGGTCTGCGCCTGGTGGTATTGCTGGCCGTGCCCTGCTCGGTGGCGCTGCTGACTTTTGCCACCCCGCTGGTGGCGGTGATCTTCCACTACGGGGCATTTACCGAGCGCGACGTGGCACAAACCGCGCTGGCCTTGATGGGCTGGGGCGTGGGCCTGCTGGGCGTGGTCGCCATCAAGGTGCTGGCCCCCGGCTTTTACGCCAGCCACAACATGAAGACCCCGGCGCGCATCGCCGTGGCGGTGCTGGTCATCACCCAATTGCTGAATCTGGTGCTGGTGCCCTTGTTCCAGCATGCGGCGCTGACGCTGTCGGTGGGCCTGGGTGCCCTGATCAACGCCACCTGGCTGCTGATCGGCCTGCGGCGGCGCGGCAGCTACCTGCCCGTGCCCGGCTGGTGGAGGTTCATCCTGCAGGTGCTGGCGGCCAGCGCCCTGTTGGCGGTATTTTTGATCTGGGCCAGCGGTGCCGTGACCTGGACCCACTTTGCAGGCGCAAAATTGGAACGGGTTGGCTATCTGGCGCTGGTTCTGCTTGCGTCAGCAGCTATTTATTTTGTAGCATTGTGGGCGACAGGAATGAAGTTACGTAAAGTGATACATCCTGGCGGCATTTAAGCTTGACGCTGCGCTGGCGCTCCACTAGAAACTAGACCATGCACATTCCCTACCAAGCCCCCACCCCGCTGGAGTATTTTGCGGCGCTGGTCCAGAGCGATGAGCACTTCCCGCTGCTGGAAGCGGTGACCAGTCTGGCGCAAGACGAATACCCCGAACTGGACATGGAACAGGTACTGGACGACGTAGACCAGTTGCTGGCCCGCCTCAAGCGCCGCCTGCCGCGCGACTCGGTGCCGCTGCAGCGCCTGCGCTCCCTGAACCAGTTTTTCTACCGCGACCTGAACTTTGGCGGCAACGTCAACGACTACTACGACCCTGACAACAGCTACCTCAACGCCGTGCTGCGCACGCGCCGGGGCATCCCGATATCGCTGGCCGTGGTGTGGATGGAGCTGGCCCAAGGCATTGGCCTGGTGGTGCGCGGTGTGGCGTTTCCGGGGCATTTCATGGTCAAGATCAACTTGCCCAAGGGCCAGGTGGTGATGGACCCGTTCACCGGCCAGTCGCTGAGCCGCGAAGAGCTGTCGGAGCGGCTGGAACCCTACACCCGGCGCAACGCGCTGTCCGATGATTTTGAAGTGCCGCTGGGCCTGTACCTGCAGGCCAGCCCGCCGCGCGACATCGTGGCCCGCATGCTGCGCAACCTGAAAGATATCCATACCTCGCAAAGCGACTGGCAGCGCCTGGTGCCGGTGCTGAACCGCCTGCTGGTGCTGCAGCCCGATGCCTGGAGCGACTACCGCGACCGCGGCCTGGCCCACGCCGCCCTGGGCAACAGCGCACAAGCGGTGGAAGATCTGGAAAAGTACCTGCTGTGCGCCGAAGACCCTTTGGACATCGACAGCATCGCCTACCGCATCAGCACCCTGCGCAGGGCAAAAAACTAGGCACACCCCAGGCTACAGCGCAGGCGCCTTTCACAACCCCCCTCGTATAGGCTTGAAAAGCCAATACGACATGCAGGGGGCAACACCAGTGGCCCGGCAAAGCCGGTTCCACGGTGTTTCTGGAAGTTAACGTCTCGCCAGCGTAGCCTGCGCGCCCCGGGCTCCTACGGCCTGCTTGCGGTACAGCACCAGCGTGGCGACCAGCCCGCACAGCGCCGCAAACGTCATCCACAGTGCCGGAGCCGCCTTGTTGCCGGTAGCTTCTATCAAGCCGGTGGCGATGGCGGGGGTGAAGCCGCCAAAAACTGCCGTGGCCAGGCTGTAGGCCAGCGAGAAGCCCACGGTGCGCACCTCCACCGGCATCACCTCGGTCAGCGCCACCACCATGGCACCGTTGTAGCTGGCGTACAAAAAGGACAGCCACAGCTCTACAATCAGCATCTTCTCGAAGCTGGGAGCGTTGGTCAGCCAGGTCATGGCCGGGTAGGCGCTGAGGATGGTCAGCACGGTAAAGAACAGCAGCAGCGGGCGGCGGCCAATGCGGTCCGACAGCGCTCCCATCAACGGTAGCCAGATGAAGTTAGAGATACCCACGCACAGCGTGACGACCAGCGCGTCGGTGGTGCTCAGGTGCAGCACGCTTTTGCCAAACGTGGGGGTGTAGACCGTGATCAGGTAGAACGACACCGTGGTCATGGACACCAGCATCATCCCGGCCACCACCAGGCCCCAGTTGTCCAGCATCGAGCGGAAGATGGCCCGGGTGTCGGGCCGGTGCTTGCGCTGCATGAATTCTTCGGTTTCCTGCAGCGAGCGGCGCAGCATGAACAGCACTGGCACGATCATGCAGCCGATAAAGAAGGGCACGCGCCAGCCCCAGTCGCCGATTTCCAGCGGCGTGAGCCAGATGTTCAGCATGTAACCCAGCGCCGCCGCCACGATGATGGCCACCTGCTGGCTGGCCGACTGCCAGCTCACATAAAAACCCTTGCGCCCCGGCGTGGCCATTTCGGCCAGGTACACCGACACGCCGCCCAGCTCTACCCCCGCCGAAAAGCCCTGCAGTAAGCGGCCGATCAGCACCAGCGCGGGGGCCAGGTAGCCAATGCTGGCATAGCCGGGCACGCAGGCAATCAGCACCGTGCCGGTGGCCATCAGGGCCAGCGTGACAATCAACCCCTGCCGCCGCCCCACTCGGTCCACATACGCCCCCAGAAAAATCGCCCCCAGTGGACGCATCAAAAAGCCTGCGCCAAAGGTCATAAAGGTAAACATCAGCGACGCAAATTCGTCGGCCGCCGGGAAGAAGGTTTTGGCAATGTAGGTGGCGTAAAAGCCGAACAGGAAGAAGTCGAACATCTCCATGAAATTGCCGCTGGTGACACGGAGCACCGTGCCAAACTTCGACTGCGCGGGGGAGGCGGTCATGGTTGTCATTTTTTTGGGGTGTGAACAAAGGGAATGGGAGCGATCTGGCGTGGCCAATCGAATCCATTGTCTGCCTGCTGCCGCGCCCCACAGACGGTGCGCGCCGGGCTTTACCCCTTGTTCACACTGCTTTACGCAGCCGCATTTAACGGCCCCAAAAACTCAGCGCGCAGCAGGACTATCGGCCAAAAACAGCGCCTGCAAATCGCTCAAAAAGTCAAAACCGCGCACCGTGGGCCGGATCCGCACGCCATCACGCTCCAGCAGGCCTTTGCGCTCGCCCTCGGCCAGGCCTTTCTGGATGCTGGTCAGCGGCAGGCCGGTGCGCTCGGTGAACTTCGGCAGCTCAAAGCCGTCGCGCAAGCGCAGGGCGTTGAGCATGTACTCGAACGGCAGCTCGGCACGCGCAACGTCGTCGTCTTGCGCCACGGCCTTGCCTGCCAGAGCGTTGGCCATGTACAGGTTCGGCTCACGGTACCGCACCTGCCGGATGATGCGGTGGGCAAAGCTGAGCTTGCTGTGGGCCCCTGCGCCAATCCCCAGGTAGTCGCCAAACTGCCAGTAGTTCTGGTTGTGCAGGCAGGCGTGGCCGGGTAGCGCGTAGGCCGAGACTTCGTAGCGATCCATGCCGGCAGCCAGGGTCATCTCGGTGATCTTGTCCAGCATGTCGTAGCCCAGGTCTTCCTCGGGCACCACGGGCGGGAACTTGGCGAAGTAGGTGTTGGGCTCGATGGTCAGCTGGTAAATACTGATGTGTTTGGGCCCCAGCGCAAGCGCCGTCTGCATATCTAGCTCTAGATTTTGTAGCGTCTGGCCAGGCAGCGCGTACATGATGTCGAGGTTGAAGGTGTCAAACGACTGGGCCGCTTCTTCCACTGCCGCAATGGCCTGGGCGCTGTCGTGGACCCGGCCCAGGGCTTTCAGGTGCGCGTCGTTAAAGCTTTGCACGCCCACCGACAGGCGTGTCACCCCGGCGCTGCGGTAGGCGCGGAAGCGGTTTTTCTCGAAGGTGCCGGGGTTGGCTTCCAGGGTGATCTCGCAGTCGGGCTCCAGCTTCAGGCGGGCGCGGATGTCGCCAATCAACCTATCGATGGCCTGCGGCGAAAACAGGCTGGGCGTGCCGCCGCCGATGAAGATGCTGTGCACGGTGCGGCCCCAGACCAGCGGCAGCGCGGCTTCCAGGTCGGCCATCAGCGCATCGATGTAGCGCTGCTCGGGCACTTCGCTGGTCGGCACGGGCGCGGCCAGGTTGGCAGCCGGATGCAGGGTCTGCGCGCCATCCGCCCGCAATTCATGCGAGTTGAAGTCACAGTACGGGCATTTCTTCAGGCACCAGGGCAGGTGCACGTACAACGACAACGGCGGCAGCGCGGCCAGTTGCAGCAGACCGGGGCGCATGTGGTGTTGCAGGTCTTTCATGGCAGCCAACGCTCGCGCATCAGGGCCAGCATGGCACGCGACGACTGGCCGCGGTGGCTGTTGGCGTTCTTCACTTCGGGTGTCAGCTCGGCAAAGGTCTTGCCGAACTGTGGCAGGAACATCACCGGGTCAAAGCCAAAGCCGTTCTCGCCCTGCGGCGCGCGGGTGATCTCACCAACGGCCCGGCCCACGGCGATCAGCGGCTCGGGGTCTTGCGGGCTGCGCACAGCGACCAGGGTGCTGACCAGGGCGGCGCGGCGGTTGTCGACGTGCGCCATCTGCTCTAGCAGCGCGCGTACGTTGTTGTCTTCGCTCTTGGGGTAGCCGAACTGGGTGGCGTAATACGCGGTCTGCACGCCCGGCAGGCCACCAAAGGCATCGACGCACAGGCCCGCGTCGTCGGCCACGGCGGGCAGGCCACTGTGGGCACTGGCATGCCGGGCCTTGGCCAGGGCGTTTTCGACGAAGGTGTGGAATGGCTCGTCCGCTTCCGGGATGCCTAACGCTCCTTGCGCTACCAGCTCCACGCCCAGCGGGGCGAACAGGGCTTGCAGTTCAAACAGTTTGCCTGCGTTGTTGGACGCGAGTACGATTTTCATAACAAATAGGGCTCTAGCGTATATTCTGCCTGCATAGTTAGCTCTTATTTCGATAGTTCTTGCTGCTGCAGGTCCATCAGTTCGACGATACCTTTTTCGGCCAATGCCAGCAGCGCGTCCATCTCGGCGCGGGTGAAGGCCACGCCCTCGGCCGTGCCCTGCACTTCGACGAAATGGCCTGCGCCAGTCATCACCACGTTCATGTCGGTATCGCAGGCCGAGTCTTCGGTGCATTCCAAATCCAGCAGCGGCGTGCCCTGCACGATGCCTACCGAGATGGCGGCTACGGGCTGGAGGATGGGCGTGGTGACGATCTTGCCCGCCTTCAGCAGCACGTTGACCGCATCCTGCGCGGCCACGAACGCGCCGGTGATGGCGGCCGTGCGGGTCCCGCCGTCGGCCTGCAGCACGTCGCAATCCAGGTGGATGGTGCGCTCGCCCAGCAGCTTCAAATCGAACACGGCGCGCAGCGATCGGCCGATCAGACGCTGGATTTCCTGCGTGCGGCCGCTTTGCTTGCCGCGCGCGGCCTCGCGGTCGCTGCGGGTGTGGGTGGCGCGCGGCAGCATGCCGTATTCGGCGGTGACCCAGCCCTCGCCGCTGCCCTTTTTGTGGCCAGGCACTTTTTCTTCCACCGAGGCAGTGCACAAAACTTTGGTGTTGCCAAACTCGATCAGCACCGAGCCTTCGGCGTGGATGGTGTAGCCGCGGGTGATGCGCACCGGGCGCAGTTGGTGGGCGGCACGGCCGCTACTACGGATAAATTCGGTCATGGTGTGGATTTCAAAAGCATAAAACACCCCGTTTTACAGGGGAAAACTCAAGCGCGTTTTGCGGCAGCGCGGCGGATGGCTTCGTTAATTTCGGCAATCGACCGCTCGATGGCCGCATCGTCCAGATCGTCGATCAGGCTTTCGGGCCCACGGGGCTGGATGGACGAGGCAAACACGCCCGGCTGGATTGCATCGGTGGAGATGCCCCGGGTGGACTCGAACATGTCAGGGGTTTCCCATTCGATGGCCAACACGGTGACGTTGTCGCTACGGGCACCCGCTTTGCGCAGCGCCTGCTCGACCAGATCGGGCACGGCCTGCGACACCGGAGCGCTGGCCAGAGCGCGCACGATGGTGGCATCGTCCAGGCTTTCCCACAGGCCGTCCGAGCAGAGCATGATTTTGTCGCCCTGGTGCAGCACGATGGGGCCGGTGACGTCGAACTGGGGTTTGACCGGCGAGCCCAGGCAGGTGTAGAGCACGTTGCGGTTCACCGTGTGGGGCAACTGCAGGCCGCCCTCGGCACGGTGCTGCTCGGCATAGGAATGGTCGCGCGTGCGGGTCAGCAGCAGGCCGTCGCGCACCACGTACAGGCGCGAATCGCCGCAGTGCACCCAGGTGGCGCTATTACCTTGCACCACGGCGGCGACCAGGGTGGTGCGCGGGGTGTCGAGCATGCCGTGTTTGGCGGCGTAACGCAGGATTTGGTCGTGGGCCGACAGCAGCGCGGTGCTCAAGAATTCGGCCGCAAGGGGCAGCAGCGGGCGGGCCTGCTTCTGGTACAGGGCGGACAGGGTTTGCAGCGCCATCTGGGCTGCCACCTCGCCTTCCGGGTGGCCGCCCATGCCGTCGGCCAGCAAGAACAGGCCCGAGCCACGGGTATAGCAGTAGCCCATACGGTCTTCGTTTTTTTCGCGGCCGCCTTTGCGGCTGACCTGGAATACCGAAAACTTCACTTGGGCGCAGACCCGATGCCGGTGGCTTCGCGTACGTTTTTCTTGGTGTCGGACACCAGGGTATCGAACTGCAGGCGCAGCTTCTCGGCCACGGTCAGCTTGGTGTAGCGGCGCTCGCCTTCGCGGCTGAGCTCTTTTTGCAGCGCAAACACCGACTGCGGGCGCGACAGCGGGTCGATCGACATGCACCATTCGACTACCTCGATCAGGTTGTCTGAATAGATGCCGCGCAGCCGCGACAAGGCCAGGCCGATGCGGTCTTTTTCCAGGCGCTGCGGCGCTTCGTTGGGCGGAAAGCCCTGCATGCAAGCATAGATGCAGGCACCGATGGCGTAGATGTCGGTCCACGGCCCCATGGACGCGTCGCGCCGGTACATCTCGGGCGCAGCAAAGCCGGGGGTGTACATGGGGCGGATGAAGTTACCTTCTTTGTTCAGCACCTCGCGGGCCGCGCCGAAGTCGATCAGCACCGCCTTGTTGTCGTCGGTGATAAAGATATTGGCGGGTTTGATGTCCAAATGCAGCATCTTGTGCTGATGCACGATGCGCAAGCCGCGCAAAATTTCATCAAACAGGCTGCGGATGGTGGATTCGCGGAACACCTTTTGCTTGCGCTGGTCCCGCGAGGTGATGATGAAGTCCTGCAGGGTCGCGCCCTCCAGATAGTTCATCACCATGTAGACGGTTTCGTTCTCGCGGAAGAAGTTGAGCACGCTGACCACCGACGGGTGCGAGATCTGCGCCAGCGAGCGGCCTTCTTCAAAAAAGCTCTTCAGCCCCAGCCGGTACAACGATAGCTTTTCGGGCTGCACCTGCGGCAGCAGCTCGCCGACTTCGCGGGTGGCCAGGCTGCTGGGCAGGTATTCCTTGACCGCCACCTGGCCGCCATCGGCCCCCACCGCCAGGTACACCACCCCAAACCCGCCGGATGAGAGCCGCCGCACGATGTGGTAGCCCCCGATAGCGGTGCCGGGCGGAAGCGTGGCCGGTTTGTTTTTGGACATAAATAGGATGGGGGGAGCGGGTCAGCAAGCAAGCGACAGAAGGCAATAGCAAGACCTGTTCGGCATCTGGTGCATTGGCTGGCGGCCTTTACATCGGGGGTTGAACAGGTCGTCGGTTATTCTCGGAACATTGCAACGATATGTACCTTCTCAATGCCAGTTTACAGCATGACCGGCTACGCCAGTGCCCAGCACAGCAGCGCCACCGCCACCCCCGAATCCGAGTCTAAAAGCACGGCTGCGCGCCGCCTCGGCATCGAAATCCGCTCTGTCAACAGCCGCTTTCTGGACCTGAGCTTTCGCCTGCCCGACGAGCTGCGCAGCCACGAACCCGCGCTGCGTGAACGCGTCATGGCGCAGCTCAAACGTGGCAAGGTGGAAGTGCGCGCCGCCATTGAAACCACCACATCCGGCAGCTTGGCTGCGCCCTCGCCCCAGTTGCTGCAACGCGTCAATTCGCTACAGGACTCCATCAAAGCCTGGTTGCCCCAGGCCGCGCCACTCAGCGTGGCCGACATCCTGCGCATGGCATCCAACGAGCAAGCCCCCACCAACGACTGGGCCGACGATGTGCTGCCGCTGGCCGACACGGTGCTGCAATCCCTGGTGGCCGCCCGCCAGCGCGAAGGCGAACGCCTGACCACCATGCTGCTCGGGCACCTGAAGCAATTGCGCACCCTGGCCGAAAAAGCCCTGCCGCTGGTGCCCCAGCTGGTGGAACAGCAGCGCCAGCGCTTCATCGAGCGCTGGAAAGAAGCCATGGCCCTGGCCGAAGGCGCCACCCTGCCCGAAGCCGCGCAAGACCGCGCGCTGACCGAGGCCACCGCCTTCGCCATCCGCATCGACGTGGCCGAAGAGCTGACCCGCCTGCATTCGCACCTGGACGAGATGGAGCGCATCCTCAAAAAAGGCGGCGAAGTCGGCAAGCGCCTGGACTTTTTGATTCAGGAACTGCACCGCGAAGCCAACACCATGGGCAGCAAATCCGCCGCGCTGGAGCTGACCCGCATTTCGGTGGACATGAAGGTGCTGATCGAGCAAATGCGCGAGCAGGTCCAAAACGTAGAGTGATTGGCACACCCCCAGGCTACAGCGCAAACGCTTTCCGCCTACCCTCTCGGATCGGTTTGAAAAACCGAAGCGACACGCAGGGGGCAACTGCAGCAGTCTGGCAGAGCCAGCCCTTCGCAGTTCGCGAAGGGGCATCGCTGCGCTTACCTTGGGATAAAAAGTTAACCTCTGTTGTACAGATTTATAAAGAATCGGCCTCCAGCGCATGTTCTACTTGCACTCTTAGCTATTAAATACATAGCATACAGCAGCGCAGGGCAGATCGGGACCGACTCAGTGACCCGTTACACGTAAGGCCAATAACAGCACGACGGTCACAGCCAACACCACGGCGACCACCTGCCAAAAGACCACCGGGTTGCGCTCCACCAGCGGCGGGACGCGCTGGCGCAGAAACTGGGGGCCAGGGGTGTGCAGATCTTGCAGGAACTCGGACACCGCCTCCTGGCGCTTGGCCGGGTGGGGGTGCAGGGCTTTTTGCAGCACGCCATCCAGCCAGGCGGGGAGTTCGGGGCGCAGATGGCGTACCGGCAGGTAGCGCAGCCGCTTCAGGTTGGCAGGTGACTGCACCTGGGTGACCTGCAGGCCGTACGGCAGCCGTGCCGTGAGCATCTGGTAGGCCAGCACGGCCAGCGAAAACAAATCAGAGCGTGCACTGCCACCACCACCGGTAAAATACTCCGGCGCGGTGTACTGCAGCGTGCCGACGATGGCATCGGCCGCTGCGCGTGGCGTGCCTTCGGTAAGACCCGCCACGTGGGTGGAGGCGAAGTCGATGATCTTCACCGTGCCGGTGCGGTCAATCATCACGTTCTCGGGCCGCAGGTCCTGGTGCAGCATTTCCTTGCCATGGAAGGCCTGCAACCCCTTGGCTACCTGGGCGACGATGCTGCGCACAGTGTCCAGGTCGGGGCGGGGGTGGTCGGTCATCCACTGGGTGAGGGTCTGGCCGTCCACAAATTCCATCGCCACGAAGACGTGGCGGCGCGGCCTGTCGCTGGCAAAGGCTTTGAGCACGTGCGGGCTGTGGATGCGGCGCGCCACCCACTCCTCCAGCAAAAAGCCGTCCAGGTAGGCCGGGTCTTCGCGTAAATCCACGGAGGGCGTTTTCAGCACCGCCTGCTGGCCGGTGGCATCGTCCACCGCCAGGTGCACATGGCTGCGCGCACTGGCGTGCAGGCTGCGCACCACGGTATAGCCCTCGAAGCGCATGCGCGGCGACAGCGGTGGCGGCAAAGCCAGCCCCTCGCGCTGGGCCTGCAGGTGCAGCGGGTCGGCAGCGGGCAGCGCGTCGATGCGCAGCAGTTGCACCGTCATGTCGTCGTCAGCACCGCGCGCCTGAGCGGTGCTGACCAGCGCGCTGGCGGCAGCGTCGAAGTCGTCGGGGCACAGCGCCAGGGCAGCATGCACGGCGGCGGCATCAAAGTGCAGGTAGGCGCCGTCGGTGGCCAGCAGGTAGACCTCCCCCACTTCTGCGGTAAGACACCGGTAGTCGATCTCCACATTCGGGCCCACGCCCAGCGCACGGCCCAGATAGGACTCAACGCTAGAGAGGTGAACGCGGTGGTCTTCGGTCAGTTGCTCCAGCGACTGCGGGTGCAGCCGGTAGATGCGCGAGTCACCCACATGCAGCAGGTGCACCTCGCGCCCCTTCAGCACCAGGGCGCTGAAGGTGCACACATAGCCGCTGTCTTTGTCAAACCGCGCATGGCTGCGCATGGTTTGCGCGTGCAACCAGGCGTTGGTGGCACCCAGCACCCGCTGTGCCGAGCGGCGCACCGACCAGGCGTCCGAGGTGGCGTAGTAGTCGTCCAGAAAGCCGCGCACCGCCGCCGCACTGGCCTCCTGGCTCACCGCGCTGGAGCCAATGCCATCGGCCTGCGCCACCACGATGCCCTTGCTGCTGCGCAAGAGCTCCAGCGGCAGCATGGCCCCATGGAAGTCCTGGTTGATGCCTTTTCGCCCGGCCCGCGAATGCTGGCCCAGCGTCACACGCAAGGCGTGGGTCATGCAGACTTCAGCCCACCACGCGCTTGGGGGCTGTCTTGTAGTGCGTCGAATACAGGGTCAAACCGACGAAGGTCAAACCACCCACCAAATTGCCCAGCACGGTGGGAATTTCGTTCCAGATGATGTAGTCCATCAGCGTGAACTTGCCAACCAGCATCAGGCCGGTGGGGAACAAAAACATGTTGACGATGCTGTGCTCGAAACCCATGTAGAAGAAGATCATCACCGGCATCCACATGCCGATGGCTTTGCCCGAAACGGTGGTGGACATCATGGCTGCCACCACGCCGGTGGACACCATCCAGTTGCACATCACAGCGCGCACAAACAGCGTCAGCATGCCCGCAGCACCGTGGGCCGAATAGCCCAGGGTGCGGCCTTCGCCGATATGGCCGAGCTTTTCGCCAATGGCGTTGGGCGCTTCGCTGAAACCGAAGGTGAAGATGATGGCCATGAACACGGCCACCGTCAGCGCACCGGCGAAGTTGCCCACAAACACCAACCCCCAGTTGCGCAGCACACCGGCCCAGGTAGCCCCCGGGCGCTTGTCGAGCACGGCCAGCGGTGCGAGGGTGAACACGCCGGTCAGCAGGTCAAAACCCATCAGGTACAGCATGATGAAGCCCACGGGGAACAGCATTGCGCCGATAAGTGGGTTGCCGGTGTTGACGGTGACGCTCACGGCAAACGCCGCAGCCAGGGCCAGGATGGCACCGGCCATGAAGGAACGGATCAGGGTGTCGCGGGTAGACATCAGCAGCTTGGATTCACCGGCATCGACCATCTTGGTCACGAATTCGGCAGGGGCGAGGTAGGCCATATAACTTCCTTAAAAACGGGAAACTGAAGAGCGCCCACAGGCGGAGTGCCTAGGGTGGCGCACAAAAAAAACGGCACCCGCGGCAGCACCCGTTTTAGGGTGAAGCCAGGGACGCCGTTATCCTTGGATGCACGATTCAACTGTTTGCGAGAGACCCGCAAACACAATGCTCTAGAGCCGCCTTTAGCCCAACAACGCGCTGACTACGCAAGTTTCGTACCGCGGGATTCCTTTGATTTCCCGCCATTTACGCATCTGCGGGCACCCATAAACGCCCAACAGGCCTCAACCCGGTGCACGCCAGGCACCAGCCTGGTTCAACCCGGAAGCTTGCCGCCCGCCTGCACAAACGCCAGGTTCGGCAGCGACAAAGTGGCCTCGGCCACTTCCAGCAGGCGGCGGTTCTGGTCCATCGAGGTTTTTTGCAGCACCCGAAA
Organism: Rhodoferax sp.; assembly: GCF_025354435.1. GTDB lineage: Bacteria > Pseudomonadota > Gammaproteobacteria > Burkholderiales > Burkholderiaceae_C > Rhodoferax_B. The sequence continues at coordinate 87,119 of NZ_JANXMU010000050.1, read as the reverse complement.
GGCCGCCTCCTCGTTCATGCCCAGCCGGGCCATCAGCACGCCCTTGGCGCGTTCAATCACCTTGCGCTCGTGCAGGGCACGGCGGGCGGCATCGAGCTCGGCTTCCATACTGGCCATGCGGGCGGACTGCGTTTGCAGCAGGTCGCGCAGTGCGGTGGATTCACTGGCGGGGCTGCCCGCGAGTTCGGGTGTGGCACTGGGTGGGGTGCCGGTGTCAAAGAACCGGTCTACCGCATGGGTGCGCTGCGGTGGGTTGTCGCGCAGGCGGCGCAGCAGGCCCTTGGAGTCCTGCAGGTCCTGCTGGGCCTCCAGAATGCGTGCCGCGCAGTCCTCGCGCAGGCTTTTGACCAGTGCCAACTGCAACTGCCACAGGGCGTTGATGCGCTCGGTGCACACCTCGAACCAAGGCTCGCTGAGCTTGCTGTCCAGCGCCGCGCCGGGCTTGGCAATGCACAGCGTGCGGCGCAGGCGCTCCAGTTGCGCAATGCCCGGCAGCAGTTGCTCCTGCTCCCAGCGGCTGCGCAATACAGGTTCAGCGAACTCGGCAAACACCTGCAGGCTGCGTTCCTGCGCGTCGATCAGGTGCACCACGCGCTGCTGCTGCGCCTCGTTGCCCAGACCCGATGCATACATCAGCGCACCCACGGCCCGCTCCTGCCCCGCCTCTTCCTGGGCCTGCACCAGGTGCAGCAAGGCCACCAGCAGGCGCGAGACGCTGGGCAGCCCGGCCACATCCGCCACGTGGAACACCAGTTCGACCAGCCCGGCGATCAAGTGGCTAAAAGCGGCCACGGCATCATGGGCCCCCATGGCCTGGCTCTCGATCTGGCTGCGCAGCGCCGCCAGCGCGTCCAGGCCCAGCAGGGCCCAGGCCATCAAGGACAGCGCTTTGGCGGTGGCACCCTGGGCGGGCTCCAGATGCTCGGCAAACACGGCACGCAACTGGGCTTCCAGCGGCTCCACCTCGCCCACAATTTTGCGGCGCATATCGGCAAAGCGCTGCGCCTGGGACGCGAGGTAGATGCTGGAGGCCCCGCGCTCGCGCTGCAGGCCCTGGATCAACTGGCCAATAGCATCCACCAGCTCGGCCCGGCTGGCCAGCTGGCGCACCGCGTCAATCTCCAGCTGCTTAGCGCGCAGCACCAGGCTAGAGACCGACAAGGCGGCGGCCAGCGGCATACGCTCTAGGCCAGGGCTACGCTGACGCGGCCTGCATCCACACGCACGCCGTGGGCGCGCACCGACTGCTCGGGCGTTTCCACACATTCGCCGGTGCGCAGGTCGAAGTGGTTTTTGTACAGCGGCGAGGCAACGACGATGCGATCGCCCAGGTTGCCCATCAGGCCGCGCGACAAGACACTGGCCCCGGATTTGGGGTCCACGTTGTCGATGGCGAAGAACTGGTCAGCCCCCAGGCGGAACACCGCCACGTGCCGGTTTTCTACCAGGGCGCACACGCCGGTGCTGGGCAGGATGTCATCGACCGCGCAGATGTCGGTCCAGGTTGGGGTGGTAGTCATGTCCGTGTCCTTATGCAGTTTCAACAGCTTGGGCGCGCTCTTCTGCGCTGGCGGGGCGAATCTGGCCGCGCTCTTCCACAAAGATCACGTGCTCGTCCTGCTTGTCGCTGTTCACGAAAGAGCGGAAACGCTTGCGGGTTTCGGGGTCGGTCACAGCGGTTTTCCACTCGCACTGGTAGGTGTCCACCACGTGCTGCATCTGCGCTTCCAGCTCGGCGCACAGGCCCAGGCTGTCTTTGATCAGTACGTCTTTCAGGTAGTCCAGGCCACCTTCGAGGTTTTCGCGCCAGGTGCTGGTGCGCTGCAGGCGGTCGGCGGTACGCACGTAGAACATCAGCACGCGGTCGATCATGCGCACCATGTCTTCTTTGGACATATCGGAGCCAAACAGCTCGGCGTGGCGTGGCTTCATGCCGCCGTTGCCGCAGATGTAGAGGTTCCAGCCTTTTTCGGTGGCGATGATGCCAATGTCCTTGCCCTGGGCTTCGGCGCATTCGCGGGTGCAGCCGGACACGCCAAACTTGATCTTGTGCGGGCTGCGCAGGCCCTTGTAGCGGTGCTCCAGCTCTACGGCCAGGCCCACGCTGTCGCCCACGCCGTAGCGGCACCAGGTGGAGCCCACGCAACTCTTCACCGTGCGCAGCGACTTGCCGTAAGCGTGGCCGGACTCGAAGCCTGCATCGATGAGTTCTTCCCAGATGGGCGGCAACTGCTCGACGCGTGCGCCGAACAGATCGACCCGCTGGCCGCCGGTGATCTTGGTGTACAGGCCGTATTTCTTGGCCACCTGGCCCACGGCGATCAGGCCATCCGGCGTGACCTCGCCACCCGACATGCGCGGCACCACCGAGTAGGTGCCGTCTTTCTGGATGTTGCCCAGGTAGTAGTCGTTGCTGTCCTGTAGGCCTGCCAGGTCTTTCTTGAGCACAAACTCGTTCCAGCAGGATGCCAGCACGCTGGCCGCCACCGGCTTGCAGATGTCGCAGCCCAGGCCGGTGCCGTGCTTGGCCATCAGCGCGTCAAAGCTCTTGATGTTGCCCACGCGCACCAGGTGGTAGATCTCTTGGCGGGAGTACGCAAAGTGCTCGCAGATATTGTTATTAACGGCCATGCCCAGACGGCCCATCTCGAACTTCATCACCTGGGTGACCAGGGGCACGCAGCCGCCGCAGGTGGCACCGGCCTTGGTGCAGGCCTTCATCTCGGCGATGGTGCAAGCGCCCTCGCCCACCGCCGCGCAGATGGCACCCTTGCTGACGTTGTTGCAGGAGCAGATTTGCGCCGCGTCGGGCAGGGCCTCCACGCCCAGGCCCGGCTTGGCCTTGCCGTCGCTGGACGGGAAGATCAAAAACTCGGGGTCGGCCGGCAGGGTGATGCCGTTCAGCGCCATTTGCAGCAGCGTGCCGTACTCGGTGGCATCGCCAATCAGCACCGCGCCCAGCAGTTGCTTGCCGTCTTCGCTGATGACGATCTTCTTGTAGATCTGGCGCAGCTCGTCCACGTACTGGCAGCTGCGGCTCTTGGGCGTGCGGCCATGGGCATCGCCAATGCTGGCCACGTCCACACCCATCAGCTTGAGCTTGGTGCTCATGTCGGCACCGACGAAGGCGGCATCTTTGTCACCCGCGATATGCCGGGCCACCACGCGGGCCATCTCGTAGCCGGGGGCCACCAGGCCAAACACCTGCTCGTTCCAGGAGGCGCATTCGCCAATCGCGTAGACGTTGTGGTCGCTGGTGCGGCAGGCGCTGTCGATCACCACACCACCGCGCGGGCCGATGGCCAGCACGCACTGGCGGGCTAGGTCGTCCCGCGGGCGGATACCGGCCGAGAACACGATCATGTCGGTTTCCAGGTGGGTGCCGTCGGCAAACACCATGCGGTGGCGGGCGCGGGCACCGTCGGTAATCTCCAGCGTGTTGCGGCCGGTGTGCACGGTCAGGCCCAGCTCTTCCACCTTGGCGCGCAGCACGCGGCCACCGCCTTCGTCCACCTGCACCGTCATCAGCCGCGGGGCAAATTCGACCACGTGGGCTTCCAGGCCCATGTCGCGCAGGGCCTTGGCGCACTCCAGACCCAGCAGGCCGCCGCCCACGACCACGCCGGTTTTCGACTTGGCACCCGAGGCCTGCATGGCCTCCAGGTCTTCGATGGTGCGGTAGACGTGGATGTGTTCGCGGTCACGCCCCGGCACCGGCGGCACAAAGGGGTTGGAGCCGGTGGCCAGCACCAGCTTGTCGTAGGGCAGCACTTCGCCGTCCAGGGTGGTGACGGTGTGGGCGATACGGTCTACCGAGGCAGCGCGGGCGGCCAGGCGCAGGCTGAAGCCGGTGCGCTCGAAAAAGCCGGGCTCGACCAGGGACAGGTCGTCGGCAGTTTTGCCGCTGAAAAATTCGGAGAGGTGTACGCGGTCGTACGCGGGGCGGGGCTCTTCGCAGAGCACCGTGACCTCGACATAGGTCATGCCGGTCTCGGCCAGGCTTTCAAGGAACTTGTGGCCCACCATGCCGTGGCCCACTAAAACTATTTTCATCATGTTGCTTATCCTGCAATTACCCGGGGCAAGCCGCAGCAAACAGGTACACCGCACCGCAGACACAGCCTAAGCCGTGGACATACGATGCAACGCACCCTCCGCGAAACCACGGGTGTGGGTTGGAACTACCTGGCGATGGGCCGTAAGAACAGGTTCTGGGGCCAAAGCTCGCTGGGGGGTTCCGCCTTCATTAGCGGAGGGGTCTATCACTCCGCAGGCAGCTTTACCTGCGGACACAGTGGATTAAGCAGTATCCATGCCAGGCATTTGGGCGTGGAAAGGCGGGAATACAGGCACTGAAATGCGTGGTTTGCGCGCGAATCCAGGGGCGATCTGCATCATCGCGGTGCTATGCGTCCCCAACTTGGGGCGCAGGGACGGAATGGCCCACGCTATTAAAAAATAGCTGCTTGCGCAAATAGTACCTGGGCTAGAGACCTATTTGGCTTAAGAAATACGCACCGGAATACCGCGCTCGGCCATGCGCGCCTTGGCCTGGGCCACGGTGTATTCGCCGTAGTGGAAGATGCTGGCGGCCAGTACTGCGTCGGCACCGCCCAGGCTCACGCCGTCGGCCAGGTGGTCGAGGTTGCCGACACCACCAGAGGCGATGACCGGCACGCTGATGGCATCGGCCACGGCGCGGGTCAGGGCCAGATCAAAACCGGACTTGGTGCCGTCGCGGTCCATGCTGGTCAGCAGTATTTCACCCGCGCCGCGCCGCGCCATCTCGGTGGCCCAGACCACGGCATCGAGGCCGGTATTCTTGCGGCCACCGTGGCTGTACACATCCCAGCCGGGGCCGCGGGTGGCGGCATCTTCGGCACTGCGGCGTTTGGCATCAATGGCCACCACGATAGCCTGCGCGCCGTACTTGGCGGACGCGGCCTCAATCACTTCGGGGTTGCTGATGGCAGCCGAGTTGAAGCTGACTTTGTCGGCCCCCGAATTCAGCAAGCGCCGCACGTCTTCCACAGTGCGCACGCCGCCACCCACGGTCAACGGGATGAAGACCTGCGAGGCCACGGCTTCGATGATGTGCAAGATCAGGTCGCGGCCATCGCTGGTAGCGGTGATGTCCAGAAAGGTCAGCTCGTCCGCACCCTGGTCGTTGTAGCGGGCGGCAATTTCCACCGGGTCGCCTGCGTCACGCAGCTCGACAAAGTTGATGCCTTTGACAACCCGGCCGCCGGTCACGTCCAGGCAGGGAATGATGCGTTTGGCCAGCATGGGGGTTTCCAAGAAATTAAAGTACGCTGATGCGCTGCCAGCCGGTCCACTGCGCGCCTGCCGCCAGGGTGATGGGCGTGTTGACCTGCGCGGCCTCGACGCAGACCATCTGCTGGTAACCCGCGTCGGGCATGTCGGCCATGGCGGCGCATTTGGTGGCACCGGGGTTCCAGACCACAGTGTCGGCCAGGGTGTCGCTTTGCACGATGCGCAGTTGCACTTCACCATCGACCAGCGTGAGCGGCTCGGGCGCGGCCTGGTAGACGCGGTCGACTTCGCCGTCAAACGTTACCCTACCGGGCTCCAGCCGATTCGTCTGGGCCACATCGTCCCAGTAGGGTTGGGCGGCCAGGCCTTGCAGTTGCAGCGTGGGCAGGTCGTGGACGCGCAGATAGGTGTGCAGCGCCAGCGCAAAGTCCAGCGGCTCGGGGCCGGTGTTGTCTACGGTAAAGGAAACTTGCAGCGTACCGGGCGCGATCTCGACGCGCAAGGTAGCGGTAAAGGCGTGTGGCCATATGGCCAGCGTGGCCGGGCTGGTGCGCAACTGCAACTCCAGCCCCTCGTCAGCGGGTACGGGGGTCCAGGCGGACGTGCGGGCAAAGCCGTGCTTGGGCAGACTGCCGCGCATGTTGAACTGCGGAAAGCACAGCGGCACACCACCGCGCAGGGCGGTATGGCCGTCAAAAATAGCTTGGGGACTGAGGTACAGGCGCTCTTCCCCGCCGCTGGTCCACGACAGGATGTGCGCGCCGTGCAATGCGACCAGCACCGTGTCACCACAGGCGTGGTGCAAGCGCAGGCAGGGTTGGTTCTGGAAGAGTTCGGGGCTGACGTGCAACTCAGACATCGCCGTAGTTGTCGGCGCGCTCCTGGGCCGAGGTGAAATCGAGGTCGCCGGTGTAGATGGCACGGCCGCAGATTACACCTTCGATGCCTTCGTCTTCCACATCCAGCAGGCGCTCGATGTCGGTGATGTTGCTCAGGCCGCCCGAGGCGATCACAGGGGTGTGCAGGGCCTGGGCCAAGCGTACCGTGGCTTCGATGTTGATGCCCGACAGCATGCCGTCGCGGCCAATGTCGGTGTAGATGAAGGATTCCACGCCGTAGTCCTGGAACTTCTTGGCCAAATCGACCACCTCGTGGCCGGTAAGCTTGCTCCACCCATCGGTAGCGACCTTACCGTCCCTGGCATCCAGGCCCACGATGATGTGGCCACCAAAGGCGGTGCACGCATCTTGCAAAAAGCCGGGGTTTTTGACCGCTGCGGTGCCGATGATGACGTAGCGCAGGCCCGCGTCGAGGTAGCGCTCGATGGTGTCCAGGTCGCGGATGCCGCCGCCGAGTTGCACGTCGATCTCTCCGCCCACCTCTTTGAGAATCTTACGGATGGCCATTTCGTTCTTGGGCTTGCCCGCAAACGCGCCGTTCAGGTCCACCAGATGCAGCCGCCGTGCGCCCTTGTCGACCCAGCTACGGGCCATGGCGGCGGGATCTTCGCCAAAGGTGGTGGATTGGTCCATGTCGCCTTGTTTGAGGCGTACACAGTGGCCGTCTTTCAGATCTATCGCAGGAATGAGAAGCATGGTGCCGTTAACAGCGGGTTGGTAAAAGAATTAAGGAGACCAGTGGAGGAAGTTGCGGTACAGGGCCAGGCCATGTTCAGCGCTCTTCTCTGGATGGAATTGTGTCGCAAAAATATTATCACGTGCAATGGCTGCGCTAAACGCTGCGCCGTACTCCGTCAAGCCCGCGCTGTGGCGTGCATCCGACGGATCGGCGTAAAAACTGTGCACGAAGTAGAAGTAGCTGTTGTCGGGCACCTCGCCCCACACCGGGTGGCGCTGGCCGCCATGGACTTGCTGGCGCACCTGGTTCCAGCCCATTTGCGGCACCTTGAAGCGGCTGCCGTCGGCTTGCAGGCGGCCCGCCAGGTCGAAACGGCGTACGGTGCCGGGGATCAGGCCCAGGCCGGGCGTGTCCTGCTCTTCGCTGTGGTCCAGCAGCATCTGCATCCCCACGCACACGCCCATCAGCGGCTTGTTGCGGGCGGCATCCAGCACGGCTTCTTTCAAGCCTGAATCGTGCAACTCGCGCATGCAGTCGCGCATGGCACCCTGGCCGGGCAGCACCACGCGCTCGGCGGCGAACACGTCTTCGGGGCGGGAGGTGACCACCACGGTGTAGCCGCTGGCAGCCGCCACGTGCATCACAGCTTGCGATACCGAGAACAGATTGCCCATGCCGTAGTCCACCACGGCGACCGTTTTATTTGCTATCAATTTAGTAGCTGCTTGCGCAGGTTTTATATGCGGTAGAGACCGATTTTACTTAAAACTTTACAGGCTGCCCTTGGTCGATGGGATCATGCCCACCGAGCGCGGGTCCAGCTCCAGCGCGGAGCGCAAGGCGCGGGCAAAGGCCTTGAACACGGTTTCGGCCTGGTGGTGGGCGTTCACGCCTTTCAGGTTATCGATGTGCAGGGTGACAAACGCATGGTTGGCAAAGCCCTGGAAGAATTCGTAGGTCAGCTGGCTGTCGAAGCCGCCGATCATGCCGCTGGTGAAGGGCACGTGCATTTCCAGGCCGGGGCGGCCCGAAAAGTCGATCACCACGCGGCTCAGCGCCTCGTCCAGCGGCACGTAGGCGTGGCCGTAGCGGCGGATGCCTTTTTTGTCGCCCACGGCCTTGTGCACGGCCTGGCCCAGGGTGATGCCCACGTCTTCCACGGTGTGGTGGCCGTCGATGTGCAGGTCGCCCACGCAATGGATGTCCAGGTCGATCAGGCCGTGGCGGGCGATCTGGTCCAGCATGTGGTCGAAGAAGCCGATGCCAGTGTGCAGCGTGGACTTGCCGGTGCCGTCCAGGTTGAGCTTGACGGTAATTTTGGTTTCGGCCGTGTTGCGGCTGACTTCGGCGGTGCGTTGGATCGTGGTCATATCGTGGTTTGGAAGGCGGCCAGCATGCGCAGATTTTCTTCGGCGGTGCCGATGGTGATGCGCACGCAATTGAGCAGCAAGGGATGCATTTTAGAAACGTTCTTGACCAGCACGCCCTGGGCCTTCATGCCGTCGAAGGTTTTTGCGGCATCGGGCACCCGCACCAGCAGCATATTTGCGTCGCTGGGCCAGACTTTCACGCCCGGAAAAACCCCCAATGCTACGGAAATAATAGCACGCTGCGTACGTATCTCCTGCGCCTGGGCTGCAAACACCTCTAAATGCGCTAGGGCGAACAGCGCGCACTCGCAGTTCAGCACGCTGACGTTGTAGGGCGGGCGCACCTTGTCGATTTCGGCCACCAACGCCTGCGGGCCGATCAAATAGCCCAGGCGGACCCCGGCCAGGCCGAACTTGCTCAGCGTGCGCATCAGCAGCACATGGGGGTGCCGCGTGAGCCTGTCAAGGTAGGTTTTGCTGGAAAACGGCTGGTAGGCCTCGTCGATCACCACCAGGCCGGGCGCGGCTTCAATGATCTGCTCAATGGCTGCGTCATCCCACAGATTCGCCGTGGGGTTGTTCGGGTAGGCCAGGTAGACAATAGCAGGCTGGTGCTGGGCAATGGCCACCAGCATGGCGGGTGTGTCCAGCTCGAAGTCGGCGGTCAGCGGCACGCCCACAAAGTCCAAGCCCAGCAACTGCGCGGCCATGCCATACATCACAAAGCCGGGCACCGGGGCCAGCACCGTGGCACCCGGGCGGTTGCAGGCGATGGCCAGCAGGTTGATGATTTCGTCCGAGCCGTTGCCCAAAATCAGGCCGTAGCCCGCAGGCAGGCCGGTGTGGGCGGCCAGCACCTGGCGCAAGAAGTCCACCCGGCCATCGGGGTAGCGGTTCAGCGCGACCTCGCCCAGGCATTGGCCCAACTCGGCCTGCAGGGCGATTGGTAAGCGGTGCGGGTTCTCCATCGCGTCCAGCTTGACCATGCCGGTGGCATCCTGCACGACGTAAGCGTTTATGGCCCGAACATCGGGGCGGAGGGTGTCTAAAGGGTTTCTCATGGGGCTCGTTTTGCGTAGCGTTGTGCCAGCACGGCACAGACCATCAACTGGATCTGGTGGAAGATCATCAAGGGCAGCAGCATCACGCCCACGGTGTGCGCGGCAAACAGCACCTTGGCCATAGGCACGCCGCTGGCTAGGCTCTTTTTGGAGCCGCAGAAGACGATGGTGACCTCGTCCTCTTTGGAGAATCCAAACAAGCGGCTGCCCCAGGTGGTCATGGTCAGCGCCAGGGCCAGCAACAGACAGCAGGCGGCCACCAAGCCCAGCAGAATCGGCAGCGGCACCTGCTTCCACAGCCCTTCGATCACGGCCGCGCTGAACGCGGTGTAGACCACCAGCAAGATCGAGCCCTGGTCGACAAACTTCAGCCCGGCGGCGTGCTTTTTCACGAAGCCGCCAATCCAGGGCTGCAGCAGTTGCCCGGCCGCAAACGGCAGCATCAGCTGCAGCATGATGCGGCCCACCGCCTCCAGCTCGCCCGAGCCCGACACCCCGCCCGGCACCACCAGCCAGCCCACCAGCAGCGGCGTGATAAACACCCCGATCAGGCTAGAGGCCGAGGCACTGCACACGGCCGCCGACACATTGCCCCGCGCCATGGCGGTGAACGCAATGGCCGACTGCACCGTGGCGGGCAAAGTGCATAAAAACAGCATACCCACCGCCAGATCAGGGGTGAGCACAGCAGAAAACAACGGCTTGAGCAACAGGCCCAAAATGGGAAACAGCGCAAACGAGCAAGCCAATACCAGCAAATGCAGCCGCCAGTGGCTCAAGCCCGCCACCACCGCCGCCCGCGACAGCTTGGCCCCGTGCAGAAAGAACAGTAGCGCAATGGCTGCTGTGGTCAGCCTCTCGAAAAACTGCGCCGTAATGCCCTGCGCAGGCCACAGGCTGGCCAGGGTGACGGTGGCCAGCAGGGCCAAGGTGAAGTTGTCGGGGAGGAAGCGGGGTCGTTGCATGGGTATGGAAGCCTGATTGCTACTTTTTATATAGCTGCAGGCGCAGGTTAAATATGCGATAGGGACTTATTTTATGTGGAACAGGTCCTGGCTCAGTCCAACCGCCGAGCCGCCGCCGACATCACCATCTGAACGCCTAGCGCATTTAGATGGTGGTCATAGGGACCGACTTCCAGCCCCAAGCCAGACTGGGCCGTATGCACGGCATACACAGGCTCCAAATCAATGACCTCCGCACCGTGGGAGCGCAGCCGGGCAATCGTGGTTTGCCGTTCTATATCTGACAACGTCGGCGCAGCATGGGAAGGTACGCGGCGACCATCCACCACAAACAGCAAGCGGCCCCGCAGATACGGCGCCGCTTCAGCAAAGAAACCATCCACCACGGCGGCCACTACCATCTCCGAACGCTGACGCGCAGCAGAGCCAGCTCGTAGATCGGCATCGGGCGCGGGTGGCGACGGCTACGATGCCGAGGACGGCAGGATGCTGTGGACCAATTGGGCCGGATTCAGCTTCAGCTGTCCAAAAACATACTGCGCCAACGCACTGTGGCGGGCCCAGCGCTTGAGGGTGGGCGGCGGTGGCAAACGCTTGATGCGCGGCAACAGGGTCTGCGGGTCCAGGCAGCGGCTGTGCACATTGCCAGAACCGCACAGAGACTGGCGTACATCGCCCGCCTCCATCCAGACTACAAAATCGACCACTTTCAGCGTCTGGCTGGCCCAGCGTATGCGCTGGGCATAGTCGAGCAAGGCCGTTCCCGGACTACCCAGCGCATACACCGGACGGGGCGTGCGCAGCAGCGATGCCAGTTGGGTCGCAGGCCGGTCCTGCGAGCGCAGCATGCTGGCTTCGACATAGCTGTCGCCCACCAGTGCCAGCGCAGCGACATCGGGCACAAAGTCGATATCGCTGGCGAATCCTTGGGGATTGCTGCGCAGATTTTGGGGATTGCGCAGATCCCAGCCGGTGGAGGCGGTCCAGTAGTGATCGGGCGGGTAGACCAGCAAATCCGGATCGCCGTAATAGCCTGTCATGGTCGCGGTCGATACCGGCAGCAGGCGCATCAGCGCTTCTCCGGCCAACAACGTAGCGCACAGACTGGCAGCGACAATACAAAGGCTACGCAACATATCAAAAATTGAAGTAGATAAAGGCGCTGGCGGCATCGCGCGTGCTGTTCACCAGCACCAGAAACAAGGCCGACAGCATGGCCGCGGCCCCCAGGGCTACACGGCCATCGGGCGACCGGAGGCACCAGCTGTGCACGCGCTCACCAACCTGGTTACTGTTGGGCAAGACCAGCGCCGCCAGGCCCAGGGCCGCACACCAACCGGCCCCCACAGACACCTGCAAACCCGCATTCCACAGCAGCGGATGGATGCCACCAGCACCCGGCATGCCATCGGCCATGGCGTGCAGCATACGCAAGGCACCGTCGATGCTGGTAGCCCGGAAAAAAACCCAGGCCACCAGTACGGCCAGCAAGGTCAGCACCCAAGACAGCAGCCCAAACGAGCGGCTGGCATGCAGCCGCTCGCCCCAACCCCAACGGATGCACACCGCCCGAAAGCCATGGTTGAGCATCAAATAACTGCCATGCAACGCCCCCCACAGCACAAAAGACCAGTTGGCCCCATGCCATAGCCCACCCAGCACCATGGTGACCGCCAGATTCACATAGCGCAGCAGTGCCCCCTTACGGCTGCCGCCCAGCGGCACGTACAGGTAATCGCGCAAAAAGGTGGACAAGGAGATATGCCAGCGGCGCCAAAAGTCGCTGATGCTGCGTGCCTTATAGGGGGAGTTGAAGTTGTAGGGCAGCCGGATGTTGAACATCCACGACAAGCCGATGGCCATATCGGAATAGCCCGAAAAATCAAAATACAGCTGCAGTGCGTAGGCGCATGCCCCCAGCCAGGCCTCGGTGCCAGTGGGGAGCAGGCCACTGTCGGCCCCCAGAAACACCGCATCGGCATACGGCGACACACCATCGGCCAACACCACCTTCTTCAGTAAACCGATGCAGAAGATCGCCAGCCCCGCAGCAAAATGGCCGCCCTGGAAACGGTAGACGGATGGGCTGGCAAACTGCGGCATCATCTGCGCATGGTGCAAGATGGGGCCGGCCACCAAGTGCGGGAAGTAGGTCACAAACAAACCGTAATGGATAGGCCGCACTTCATGGACCTTGCCCTGCCACGCATCTACCAGAAAGGCGATCTGGGTGAAGGTGTAGAAAGAAATGCCAATCGGCAACGTGATATGGGCCATATGCCACGACAAACTCAGCACTTTGTCCAGGTTGTCGACAAAGAAATTGGCATATTTGAAGTACGACAGCAGCCCCAGATTGACCACGATGCCCAGCACCAGCCATACCGCCGGGGCCGTCCGCTGCGCCTGCTGGCGGGCGCGGGAGATGCACAGGCCCACACTAAAGTTAAAAACCACCGAACCCAGCAGCAGCAGGGTAAAAGCGGGCATCCAATAGCCATAAAAAAACACCGATGCTCCAAACAGCCACAATGCCGCCCCCGTTGTAGAGCGCCGTCCCAAGGCAAAAAATCCAAGCAGGACAATCGGCAAAAAAGCACCGACAAAGATGGCTGTGGTGAAAAGCATATGGACAGGTCAAGAGCCCCAATCGGGCGCGAGCCAGTATCGCAGCTTTGCCTGCGGTGCCGCCCGCTAGCCCAGCCCCAGATAGCCCGCCAGTATCAGCGCCGCATCGTCGGTAAAAGCACCCTCCTCCAACTGCTGGACCAGTAATGCCGGGGTCAGCAAGGCAAAGCCCTGCACCTCGCCGTCCTGGTTCTGCGGTTCCAGGCCTGCGGGCAGGGTGCAGGCATACCAATGGATGTGCTCCACCACGTAGCCCGCGCCGCCGCTGTCGGTACTGGGACGGCGGGTGGTCAACTGGCCGCCGGGGCGCAAAGCCTGCAGTGTGGGCAGGCGCAGACCGGCCTCCTCCCAAGTTTCACGCTCCAGCGCGGTGTCCAGGTTGTCGGCGGCGGACACCATGCCGCCGACCAAGGTGTCCCACAGGCCAGGGTCGTTGGGCTTGGTCAGGGCGCGCTGCTGTACCCACACGCGGCCATCGGGCGCAGCCCCGACCAGGTGCACGGCGTGGGTGGTAATGCCCAAGGCGCGGACCACGGCGCGCTCCACGGTGGCGAAGGCCTGGCCCTCGGCATCGGACACGGCCAGTTGCTCGTCGCGCCAGGCGGCGGCCAGGCCCGCGTCGCGCAGGGCATGGGCCAGGTGCGCCAGGCTGTTGGTTGGGTCACCCTGAAGTTGCCAACCTGCCTTGCCGTTTTGCTCTATTTTCAAGAGCAACCGGTGCAGGTAGGGTATACGCTGGAGCTCTATTTTCCTTATAAATTCCGGCTCCACCGAACCGACCTGCGCCCTACCCGCCCACAGCGGCGCACGCGGGCGCAGCGGTGGCTGGTCGGCATCGGCGCGCAGCTGGGCTAACCAGGGCGGCACACTCATAACGTGAGGATGGTGCAGCCGGTGGTTTTGCGGGCTTCCAGGTCGCGGTGGGCCTGTTGCACATCGGCCAGAACGTAGCGTTGGCCGATGTGGATCTGCACCTGGCCACTGGCCACCACCGCAAACAGGTCGTCGGCCATGGCCTGGGTGCTCTCGCGGGTGGTGATGTGGCTGAACAGGGTGGCACGAGTCAGGTACAGCGAGCCCTTGGCACCGAGGATGCCGGGGGCGAACGGCGCCACCGGGCCGGACGCATTGCCAAACGATGCCAGCAGGCCGAACGGGCGCAGACAGTCCAGCGACTTCTCAAAGGTGTCTTTGCCCACCGAGTCGTAAACCACTTTGACGCCTTTGCCGCCGGTGATTTCCTTGACCCGGGCGACAAAGTCTTCTGCTGCGTAATTGATAGCGTATGCCACCCCATTGGCCAGTGCCAGGGCACATTTTTCTGCCGAGCCTGCGGTGCCGATGAGCTGCAGGCCCAGGGCCTTGGCCCATTGGCTGGCGATCAGGCCCACGCCCCCGGCGGCGGCGTGGAACAGCACAAAGTCGCCGGGCTGCAGGCCGCCCTGGGGCAGGGTTTTCTTCAGCAGGTACTGCGCGGTCAGGCCCTTGAGCATCATGGCTGCGCCGGTCTCAAAGCTGATGGCGTCGGGCAGCTTGCAGACGCAGGTGGCGGGCATCACACGGCGCTCGCAATAACTGCCGGGCGGGTTGCTGGCATAGGCGGCGCGGTCGCCTACCTGCAGATGGGCTACGCCCTCGCCCACCGCCTCGACCACCCCGGCGGCTTCCATGCCCAGCTGCACCGGCAGGGTCTGCGGGTACAGGCCGCTGCGTTGGTACACGTCGATGAAGTTCAGGCCGATAGCATGGTGGCGGATGCGGATCTGACCTGGGCCGGGCTCGCCCACATCGACTTCGGTGAGGGTCAAAACTTCGGGGCCACCGTGCTGGTGGATCTGGATGGCTTGGCTGCGCATAGGGAAAAGCTCCTGAAATGGGTTCGGCACGATGGTGCCATGAAAGCCCGGGTAAAGTGCGCGGCATGCAAGAACGCCTTACTTTTCGAACGGCCCTGCTGCTGGCCTTTGGGCCGCTGATGTGGGCAGGCAATGCGGTGGTGGGCCGGGTGGTGCACACCCTGGTGCCGCCGGTCACGCTGAACTTTCTGCGCTGGACGCTGGCGTTTGCGATTCTGCTGCCGCTGGGCGGCTGGATATTCAAGCGCGGCCGCGGGCTGTGGTCGCACTGGCGGCGGTTTGCGCTGCTGGGGTTGCTGGGCGTGGGCCTGTACAACGCGCTGCAGTACATGGCGCTGCAGACCTCCAGCCCGATCAACGTGACCCTGGTGGGGGCCAGCCTGCCGATGTGCATGCTGGCTGTGGGTGCCCTGTTTTTTGGGGCCCAGGTGTCACGTCCGCAGGTGCTGGGCGCGCTGCTGTCGCTGGCCGGGGTACTGCTGGTGCTGGGCCGGGGCGAGTGGCAGCAACTGCTGGCGCTGCGCCTGGTCCCGGGCGATATCTTCATGCTGCTGGCCACGGTGGCGTTTGCGTTTTACAGCTGGCTACTGACCCAGCCCAAAGACCCGCCCGCCATCCGTGCCGACTGGGCGGCATTTTTGCTGGCACAAATCAGCTTCGGCCTGCTGTGGTCGGGAAGCATGACGGCTGTGGAATGGAGCCTGGGTGCAGCCCCCATCCAGTGGAGCTGGACGCTGGCCGCCGCCCTGGTGTTTGTAGCTGTGGGCCCCGCGGTGCTGGCCTACCGCGCCTGGGGCGAAGGCATGCAGCGCGTGGGGCCAAACGTGGCCGGGGTGTTCATCAACCTGACCCCGCTGTTTGCCACCGTGATGTCCTCCGCTTTTCTGGGCGAGTGGCCGCACCCGTACCACGGGCTGGCGTTTGGGCTGATCGTGGGCGGGATTCTGGTGTCGGCGCGGCGCTGATCAAAACGCTATATATTCAATAGCTGCTTGTGCTGACTTCGTCAGCACACAAGGCCTAAAAAGCATCAGGTTTTCCAGAGGTTGCCAGCAAACCTTGCGCCGAAGCGCAGCTTGCTGCGGTCCCAGGGCGTGAAGCGCGGGATCTGGAACACATCAGTACCCGCGCGCGACGCACCCCAGGTGGTGGATACGGCGGCGTCAAAGCCCAGGTCGCGCACGATTTGCACGCTCTCGGGCGAATAGTCGGTGCCGGGCTTGCCATTGGGGTAAGCAAACAGGCCGACACGCTCGCCCAGTAGCTGCTCCAGGCGCACACGGCTCTCATGAATCTCGGCCCGGGCGGCATCGGCGCTGAGGGTGGCCAGGATGGGGTGGGTGCGGGTGTGGGCACCGATCTGCATGCCCGCCTGGCGCATTTCGCGCACCTGCTGCGAGGTCATCATCAGGTCGGTGGGCGGCTGCACCTCGGCGCAGTCGGCAATGTGCGTGGTCAGAGCGTGGCGCTGGGCCACGGGCAGGTATTTGATCTGGCCGATGATGGCCCCGATGGCGCTGCGCTTGTCGGCAGGGCTGGCGATGGTGTGCAGGCCCAGGTCACCACTGCTGCCACCGTTGCCATCGGGCTTGGCGATGCTGCGCAGATCCAGCTGGGCCGCACGGCAGCCGCGCACCGACTCGATCACGGTGTCGTTCCACATGCGGCCGCCGTCCAGAAAGTCGGTGGCGATGAAGAAGGTGGCGGGTAGCCCGTGGCGCGCCAGGATGGGCTGGGCCTGGGTGCGGTTGTCGGCGTAGCCGTCGTCAAAGGTGATGGCCACGGCCCGCTCGGGCAGGTTGCCGTCTTGCAACTGCCGGGTGGCCAGGTCCAAGGGCAGCACATTGCACCAGGATTTCATCCACTGGCAGATGGCATCGAAGGTGTGCGCATCCACCTCGCCGGGGAAGATCGGGTCGGGCTGGGGCAGCACGCGGTGGAAGATGAGCACCGACAGCCGGCCCCGCGCACCCGCAGGCGACAGGGGCTTGAGTAGCGTTTTAAACATAGCGTTTGATCGGCACTGCAGGCAGTGGCAGAACGGGCCGCGCCAAGCCGGGGATGTTCTTCCAGCCGGGCACATAAGTGGGTTCGCGCAACCAGCCTTTGGTTTGCACCCACACGCGGGTCAAGATCACCATCACCATGACGTTGTAGGGCAAATCGAAGTACGCTAGGCTGAGGAAGGCACCGCCGACTGCATAGCCGATCAGGCAAACCTGGCACATGGCCCCCATATCAACGCACCACGCGGCCTCAGGGATTTTGGCGCATTGGGTGCGCAGCCAGCCCGCCGAACGCCAAGTGGATATCCAAATACATAAAAACACGAACAAACCAATAAAACCGTGGTTACCCAACACCTGGAAGTAAATGCTGTGCGCGGCATGAACCGCGTCAGGGTACGGCGAAAACCTGGCAAACAGCTCGGGCCGGGCGGCATTGAAACCCACACCCAGCGGATAGTGAAAGGCAATATTCCAGGCATTCCACCAGGCGGAAATACGACCCATGGAAGACTCATCCTCCTGGTACTCACCAATACTGGACATCCGGCCCATCCAGGCATCGGGCATGAAAGCAATCAGCAGCGGTACGGCTAGTAGCAGCACCGTGCCCACGACCAGTTTGTTCTTGCCGTTCCACCACAAAAAAAGCGTCATGGCGCTGATGCCCAACAGTGCGCCCCGTGAATAGCTCCCCAAAGAGGCCACTGCGCACAGCAGCATGGTGAGGCTCATGGCGTGCCGCCCCCAGCGGTTGGTGAGCTGTAGCTGCAAGAAACGGAGCAAAGGAATCGCCATCACCAGGGACAGAGCAAACTCGTTGTTGTCCTCAATGAAAGAACCGGGCGGGCCCCAGACCCGGAAGTTGCCGCCGGTCATCAGCGTGAACAACCCGCCTTTGGCGCCCAGCAGAGCCAGGGAACCGGCCGAAACCCAGGTCAGGGCCAAAATATGTTTCTTGCTGTGCAGCAGCGCCAAGGCGACCAGAATCATGGCATCCACCTTCATGACCTTGTTCCACTGCCAGTAGTCTTCGCTGGGGTCTAGCCCAAACGCCGTAGACAAGGAGATCCACACCATGAAGACCACAAACAGGATGACCGCCGTGCTCTTGAACGGTGAGCTGCGCTCTTTGGTCATCAACAAACCGAGAATGGTCGCCCCGAAGGCGATGGCGGCCACTGGCGCATCGTAAGCAAAACCGAATGAGTAGCGGTGTGGGTTCATGATGCTCAACCAAGTCCACAGCATGATGCCGATCCAGGGTCGCTTCAGTGCGGCGAACGCGCCAGCAAACACGATCGACATGATCAGCAAGTCACGCATGGGAGAGCCTACCTGGGTAAATGTGAACCATGGTGTTAAACAGCATGGCTGATGATGTAGCGGAATTTACCCGACTTCTCGGCGGCAATGGATTCCACCAAATCCACCTCCACCGTGACGCTGGCACCCAGCCGGCGCTGGAATCCACTGATGATCTGGCCCACCATGGCGGGCTGAAATTCTGGCCCAGCCACCAGTAGCACACGGGTTTTTTCGCGCGACTCCTGCACCACCTTGAAGGACTGCACCCCGGCCAGGTCGCGCAGGATGTAGATCAGCGACAGGCCATGCATCACCGTGCCGTCGGCGGCGATCACAAAGTCGGTGCTGCGGCCCTGGATTTCCTTCAGCACCGGCAGGCCGCGGCCACAGCTGCACGGCGCGCTGCCCTGCACGCCGATGTCGCCAGTGCGGTAGCGGATGAACGGAAAGTCGTTGGTTGCCAGGTGGGTGACGACGATTTCGCCCGCCACACCGGGCGGCTGCACCTCCCCTGCTTCGTTGACGATTTCCACCACCAGGTCGTCGGCCGTGATGTGCATGCTGCCTGCCGGGCATTCATGGGCAATGAAGCCCGCGTCGCGCCCTCCGTAGCCATTGGCCACGGGGCAGCCAAAGGTCTGGCCGATGGTGGCGCGCTGGGTATCGTACAGACGCTCGGAGGTGACAAAGGCGACCTTGATGCCCAGGTCGTCCATGGCCACACCGCGCTTTTGCGCATGCTGGGCGATGTGCGTCAGGGCCGAGGGGTAGCCAAACAGCATCTTCGGGCGGGTGCTGCGGATGGTGGCGATGAAGCCATCCAGCTTGGCCTCGGACATCTCGAACGCGGGCAGCAACTGGGTGCGCAGCATCTGGTCGCGCAGGTGTTTGATGCGGTCTTGCCCGCCCAGCTCGATGGGCGAGCCCCAGACCACGATTTCCGGGTCGCCAATGTCCACGCCCCACCAGCGGGTGGCCCGCCACTTGGCCGCCACGTCGTGGCTGACGCGCTTTTTGCCGATAAAGAACACCAGCGGCTCACCCGAAGAGCCACCCGTATTGAAGCGGGCCAGGCCCTGAGCGTGGGTGTGGCGCAACGCGTCGGTGTTCGCTTTGATGACCGATTTGGTGAGGAACGGCAGGCGTGCCAGGTCGGCCACCGACTGCACCTGCGCGGGGTCAAAGCCGGTGTGGGCAAACAGATCGCGGTAGTACGGCACATGCTGGCCTACGTCGGCCAGCAAGGCACGCAACTGCTGCAACTGGTAGGCGGCAATCTGCGCCGGGGGCCACCACTGAGCAGTTTCCATGTGGCGGCGCGTGGCCACCGTACTGTGGCTCTTGAGCCGCTCGTGCAGTGGAAATAGCAAACCGGAGACCAGAGATGTGTACATATCAATACTACAAAATGTATAGCTACTTGTGCAGGTGAAATATGCGCTAGAGGGCTATTTTGTTTGAATTGCTTGGCGGTAGTGCGCCACCAGCAGGGGAGCGACTTGAGCCCAGGTATAGCGCTGCACCTCGGCCAGGCCCGCCTGCTGCAAGCGTGCCCACAGGCCCGCATCGTTCAGCAGCCGCAGGCAGGCTGCAGCCATGGCCTCTGGCTTAGCGGGTGGCACCAGCAATGCGGTTACGCCGTCTTGCACCATGTAGGGTACGCCGCCCACGTCGGTACTGACCACCGGCACGCCGCTGGCCATGGATTCCAGCACCGAGTTGGGCATGTTGTCGGCCAAACTGGGGTTGAGCATGATGTCAGCCTCGCGGTACAGGACGGCCATGGCATCGCGGTCTAGCCGCCCGGTGAAACGCACACAGTCCTGCATACCCAGGTCGGTGACCAGTTGGCGCAATGCGGCTTCTTGTGGGCCGCTGCCAGCGATGGTGAGCCGTGCCTGGGGCCATTGCGCCTGCACAGTCTGGAAGGCGCGGATGGCGGTGCTATTGTCGTACAGGGGTTCCAGATTGCGCGCCACCACGATGTGTGCAGATTGCGCGGCCTTGGCGCCGCGCGGATGGAAGCGGGCCAAGTCGATGATGTTGGGCACGATGACCGCCGGCATGCCGAAGCGGGCAAACACTTCCTGCAAAAAAGCCGATGGCACCAGCAAACCGGCACTGGCGGCCATGGACCTGCGCACCACGGCCTGCGCACCCTGCAGGAATTGCGCTGCCTCGCCGCCCCGGTAGTTCACCACCACTGGCACGTTACGCACGCGCGCCATCCAGATGGCGGGCGCGGCAAACAAATGCCAAGACCAGCCTGAGTTGGCCATGATGTGCAACACATCGCTGCGACCCGCGGCACGCCATAGCGCCCAAAGGTAAGGTAACAAACGAAACACCGCCCGCAAGCCCGGCACCTGCCCGACCCACAGGGGACGGTATGGCGCATTGGTTTGTACCAGGGTGACCTGGGCTTGGGCGGACTGGAGAAGTTCGGCCAATTGCCGGGTCTGGTTGGCCATGCCGCCCGCTGGCGGTGGCAAGGGGCCGACCAAGCCCACCCGGATACCCGCAAATGCCATCAGGCCACGCTGCCGGGACGGGCGGTGGTGAGGGCAGCGTAGGGGCGGCGGTAGTGGTCGATACTGGCGGTCCAGTTGCGCTCGGACTCAACGAACTGGCGGCCCGCGGCGCGCAACAAGGGCCAACGCTCGGGGGTGGCCAACAAATCCACAACGGCTTGGGCCAGCGCAGACGCACTGCCCGCTTTGAACAACATGCCAGTTTCCCCATGGCGGATGAGTTCTTTGTGGCCACCCACATCGGAAGCCACCAGCACCCGGCCTTGCGCCATAGCCTCCAAGGGCTTGAGCGGGGTGACCAGCTCGGTAAGACGCATGGAGTGGCGGGGATAGGCCAGCACGTCCACCAGGTCGTAATAGCGCTGCACTTCGGCGTGCGGTACGCGGCCGGTGAAGATCACTTTGTCCTGGATGCCCAAAGCAAAGGCCTGGGCTTTGAGGGCATCGTCCTGCGGGCCACCGCCCACCAACAACAGCCGCACCCGGGGTTCGGTGGCCAACATCTGGGGCATGGCGGCCAGCAGCAGGTCCAGGCCTTCGTAGGCGTAGAAGGAGCCAATAAAGCCGACCACCTTGCAGTCAGAAAGGCCCAGGCGGCCCTTGAGCGCCATATCAGGCACGCCGCCAACATCGAACGAGTCAACATCCACCGCGTTGGGAATCACCGTGACCTTGGCTTCGGGGATGCCCCGTGCCACGATGTCGGAGCGCAAGCCTTCGCAGATGGTGAAGATATGACTGGCCTGCTTGAAGGCCCGGGTCTCCAGGTGGCGCGTCAGCCGGTAGCGCAGGCTACCCTCGGCCGTGGTGCCGTGGTCGACCGCCGCATCCTCCCAAAACGCCCGCACTTCGTACACCACGGGTATGCCCAGGCGCTTGCCCACACGCAGGGCGGGCATGGCGTTGAGCACCGGAGAGTGGGCGTGCAGGATATCGGGGCGGACCCGTTCGGCGACCTCTTGCAGGCGGCGCTCGACCTGCCGCATCATCGCCCACTCATCCAGACCGGGTAGCGCGCTGCCCGGCCCTGCCTCCGCCGGTGTACGGTAGAAATGCCAGCCGTCTACATCCTCTTCGAGTGCATTGCCATCGGTGTGTTTGGGGGTGGTGACGTGGAAGGTTTCCCAGCCCAGTTTGCGCTGTTCGCGCAGGATGGACAGGGTGCGAAAGGTGTAACCACTGTGCAGGGGAATGGAATGGTCCAGGACATGCAGGATGCGCGTCATACAGGCACAGCCTCTGCAGGTGTGGGCATGTGCACTTCGGGCTGCATTACGTTGCGCAAAAATGCCTCGAACATCAGCAGGGTCCACAAGGGCGCACTGTAGTCACGGGCACCGGAATCATGGGCATCCACCAGATGCTCCAGGTACTGGCGGTTGAACCAGCCGGTTTCGGCCAGACGCGGGCCCAGCACGGCATCGCGCACGCGCTGGCGCAAGGGGCCGCGAAACCAACGTGCCAAGGGCACGGAAAAGCCCATTTTGGGGCGGTACAAAATATCGTGCGGCAGGCGCGGCTCCATGGATTTCTTGAGCAGATATTTGCCCTCTTGGCCCTGGATCTTGAGCGAAGACGGCAAAGTCGCCATCCATTCGACCAACTCGTGGTCCATCAGGGGTTCACGCACTTCCAGCGAATGGGCCATGCTGGCGCGGTCCACCTTGGTATTGATATCACCAACCAGATAAGTCTTCAGATCGAGGTACTGGATCAGGGCCAGCGGGTCGTCGGTATTGGCCTGGCTGGCGTGGTAATCGAACACTTCCTGGGCGTTGTAACCGGCCAGTTCGGTCTTGAAACGTGGGCTAAACAACTGGTCGCGCATAGGGCCGCGCAGAATCGACACCGAATGAAAATACGCTTCCACCGAATTACGGGCCATGCCCTCGAACGTAGTCTTAGCGCGGAACATGCGCGGAGCCCAATCGGCCTTGGGGTAGATGCGGCCCAGTGTCTTGAACAAAGGCTGGCGCAGCCCCGCTGGCATGGAAGAGCGCATCTTCTCCTCCATCAAATGCATGCGATAGCGCCGATAGCCGCCAAAAGTTTCATCGCCACCATCACCCGACAAAGCCACGGTCACGTGCTTGCGCGCCAACTCGCACACCCGGTACGTGGGGATAGCCGAGCTGTCGGCATAGGGCTCGTCGTACAAACGGGCCAGGGTGTCGATCAGGTCGAAGTCATCGCTCTTGACCATCTCCACATGGTGGTTGGTGTGGTAGCGATCGGCTACGGTTTGGGCGAACGCGGCCTCGTTAAAAGCCGGGTCGTCGAAAGCGATGGAGCAGGTATTGACGGGTTCCTGCGAAATCTCGGCCATCTCAGCGACCACCGCGCTGGAATCCACGCCGCCCGACAAAAATGCACCTAGCGGCACTTCGGCAATCATGCGCAGCCGCACCGACTCCTTGAGCTTTTCGTCCAATTGCGCACACGCCTCGTCCACACCGATCTTGCTGTCCAGCGTAAAGCGCACATCCCAGTAGGGCTCGGGCTCCGCCAGCGGCTGTCCACGGCGGATGGTGAGGGTGTGTGCCGGAGACAACTTCTTGGCTTGCCGGAAGATCGTGCGCGGTTCGGCCACATAGCCCAGCGCGAAATACTCCTCCACTGCCAGCGGGTCCATGTCGCGCTTCAGGCCTCCGTGGGCCAGCA
Source organism: Rhodoferax sp. (assembly GCF_025354435.1). Taxonomy (GTDB): domain Bacteria; phylum Pseudomonadota; class Gammaproteobacteria; order Burkholderiales; family Burkholderiaceae_C; genus Rhodoferax_B. The sequence continues at coordinate 63,881 of NZ_JANXMU010000050.1, read as the reverse complement.
ATGACTTCAGCTCGGAGCCAAACACCAGCATGCCATCATCCAGCAGGGCGTAATACATGGGTTTAACAGCCAAACGGTCACGCGCCATAAAGAAGGTCTGCTGGTTACGGTCCCACAGTGCAAAGGCGAACATGCCGCGGAAGCGCTTGACACAGTCCTTGCCCCAGGCCTCCCACGCATGGACGATCACCTCGGTGTCGCTCCTGGTGTGGAAAACATGCCCAAGGGCTTGCAGTTCTGGGATCAACTGCTGGTAGTTGTAAATTTCACCATTGAACACAACGACCACCGAACCGTCTTCATTAAATAGCGGTTGCTGCCCAGTCGCCAGATCAATGATGGAGAGGCGCCTGTGCCCAAAACCCACGCCAGGCTCCAAGTACAAACCGCCCTCCACCGGACCCCGATGGCGCTGAGATTCGTTCATGCGGTGCAGTACAGCGCGGTCAATATCTCGCCCGCTCCGTATATCAAAAATGCCGACAATTCCACACATGGTATTTATCTGTTGGTTATTTGTTGGTGGGTACTAGCGGCACAGAGCCTTCGCCTATGCCCAAAAGTCGATCGTACAGGCCTTGGTAGGTACCGACCATGGCATCGAGACTAAATTTCTCGAGAACACGTTGCCGACCAGCACGGCCCATCTTCAGCGCTAATTCTGGTGAAGTCGCCAGTTTCACCAAACTGTGCGCAATCGCGTCCACATCACCAGCAGGCACGATATACCCTGTGATGCTATGGAGTACCAAATCAGCATTACCACCCACATCGGTGGCAATCACCGGTAAACCGCATGCCATTGCTTCCAGTATGGTGTTAGAAATGCCCTCTGCCAATGATGGCAATACAAAACAATCAAGCCCACGCATGACGTCTGCCACGTCGTTACGCTCACCGGGTAACCAAGCTAAATGCTCCGCTTCGGCTGATTTCATTAAAGCCATGCACTGCTCCCGCAATGGCCCCTCTCCTACCAAGGCGAGGCGTGCATAGACTCTAAGCTCTGGCGCCAGTTCCAATGCACGTAAGAACGCATGCGTAAACATAAGCTGGTCTTTGACGGTCTGCATACGCCCGACCGTGCCCACTATCCATAAACTAGCCTCTACAAAAGGACACCCCTGAATGATAGGGCGACCTGATGCCTGCCAAGGTGCAAATCGCACCGTATCAACACCGTTATAAACCTGTGTTACTCGCCTGTGAGCAATATGCACTTTCTCCGTCAAGTACGAGGCCAAGTCACGCGACAGCGCCAAATAGTGGCTTACGAATGGCGCATATATTCGACGCATCCATTGGTACTTTCTATTATTACCATCAAGATCACCGACATCACGGCCATGCTCTCCATGGATGCGAACAGAAACACCGGCCGCCCACGCGGGCACTAAAACTTCAAGGGCAGCAAGATTTCTGGTGTGAACGATGGCAGGACGCAACTTCCTAAAAAGACGAAATAACTCGGGATACAACCAAAAGGCATGCCCTGGCAATTTATTTAAGGCATAAAACATGACATCGTCGCGAACAATGCGATTCCGAAAATCAGTAATATCTGTCAATGCAACTACAACATGACGGTATTTATCTACTGCCATATTGTTAATTATGTTAACCACACCATTCTCAAGACCACCCATATCGAAGCGGTACACAACATGTACCACTAAAGGCCGTTTATCGACTAGAGCCTCCACAACTTATAACCGGCAGCCTCAATTGCAGTACGATCAAATGAAGATTTAACATCAATAAAAGCGCCACCTTTTACCAGCTTTTTACCAAAATCCTCTATCGACAACGCTGCGTATTCAGAATGTGCAACAGCGGCCACGATGGCATCGGCGCGAGGTAATTCATCCCATGTGAGCAAACGCACACCATACTCATGCATCGCCTCTTCAGCATCTGCTTGCGGATCAGTAACAAATATCTCTACACCATAAGATTTAAGTTCTTTAATGATGTCAATAACTTTTGAATTACGGAGATCACCACAGTTTTCTTTAAAGGTGAGTCCCAATATATTGACACGGGCACCTTTAATATAGCTTCCTGACGCAATCATATTCTTGATCGTCTGTTCCGCAATGAACTTACCCATACTGTCATTAATACGCCGACCAGCCAAGATAACCTCAGGCTGATATCCCAGCATGGCGGCCTTATGAGTCAAATAGTAAGGATCAACCCCAATACAATGGCCACCAACAAGGCCCGGTTTAAATTTCAAGAAGTTCCATTTTGTCCCTGCTGCTTCCAGAACTTCAGAGGTATCAATACCTATTTTATCGAAAATAATAGCCAACTCATTCATTAATGCAATATTCAAATCTCGCTGTGTATTTTCGATAACTTTTGCAGCCTCAGCAGCCTTAATCGACGATGCACGATGGACGCCCGGCACAATAATCTTTTCATAAAGTTGAGCAACTTTCTCCAAGGTATCTGGAGTATCCCCAGATACTACTTTTAAAATTTTAGTTAACGTATGTTCTTTATCTCCAGGATTAATTCGTTCAGGCGAATAACCAATAAAAAAATCTTGCTTCCACTTCATTCCCGACTCACGCTCTAAAACTGGAATACAAACCTCTTCAGTTGCGCCTGGATATACTGTGGACTCGTATACAACAATAGCTCCAGCCCTCATATGCCGACCAACGCTTGTACTTGCGCCAATTAACGGACGGAAGTCTGGGATATGCGCATCATCAACAGGCGTGGGTACCGCAACTACCACGATATCGGCTTCAGCCAACATTGCTGGATCATAAGTATACAAAGCATGCGGAGCTGAAAGCATATCTGCATCTGACAACTCTCTCGAGGGATCAATACCACTTATACAAGATTCGACTTTAGAAACAGAAATATCAAAACCGATAGTTTTGAAATGCTTACCAAATTCAATAACCAATGGAAGTCCAACATATCCCAGACCGATAACAGCAACAACAGTCATGTCAATCCTCAAGAAAAATTAAATTATAGAATACAACATCTAAATTATTCAGAACGAGTTTTTTCAAGTATTATTTTTATTTCAGAATAATTATCTCGCAAAAACTCTTCAATTGATTTTTTCGCCAAATGATTAACGTCATCCTTGGCATATAAGACAATAACGGCCGAATCATCTCCATTACCCCAAAGGCGCTGTATAGCACCATAAGCTTTAGCTATATAGTCATTTCCTGTGAATACACCATTGACCCAGTAAAACTGCCAAGTTTGCAGATGAGTCTCACCTATTTGGCCAGGAACACCCAAACCTTTCCAATCTGTTGCTCTTACAGTCAATGCGTCATCAAGACCCTTAACAATATAATTTTCAGATCTTGATAAAATCCAATATTTATCTTTAGTATTAAAAATAGAATTTTCAGAATTTACTAATTTATTTATATAATTCTGATTTCTATAATATTTAACATAAAACCCAGCGTGAACAAAATTTTTTATATAAATGTTGTTTAAATCAACAGCTGAGCCATGGAATTTCGGTTTTATATCGATATATCCATCATTAGATCTAGTCCAACCAGACTTTAATACTGAAGGAGCCGCCATTACTGGAGATTCGGGGCCTTGGTTATATACAACGAAATTTTCCCAACCAACTGGTAAAGCCACCAAACACGAAATAATCAAGGCCATACACCAGAAACTAGAATTTTTGAATTGGGCATCCGTATAAACAGAATTTAATTTCTCTTCTTCAAAATTTGTGCTTTCGGCCCATCTACCGCCAATCAAAAACATCAACATTATTACAACCCCAAAAAATAACCATCCGTATATAAGATGATCAAATCCTACGGCAAGTTTATTACCTGAAATATGACCCAGCATAACTATAAAATATGCCCGCATCCAATTAGCAAAAACTGGAACAACAATAGAAACACATACGAATATAACTCGACGATTCAATGACTGGTAGTTAAGATACGCATAGAGCGTTCCGATCATTATCGAAGATATGAGATAACGCACCCCACTGCAAGCCTCAACCACCGACCAACTACCAGAAGATATTACAAACTGCAGCCCTTCTTGATATACAGGAACACCACTCAATCGAACAGCAATTACAGTAAATTTTGCAGTCCAATCCATTAGCAATGGTAAAAGAAACTCACCAAGTGGAACTGCAAAAAATAAAAATAATAACGGGAAAATAATAATAGATGTTATAGACCAACCAAATATTGAAAGAACTAGTAATACAACTATGGCAACCGCAGCTAACTGTGTGACGGAATTTATGGAAACTAAATTACCTAAAAGCCAAACAATAGATGTAAAAAAAATTGGAATTAATATCCAAAAATTAGTTTTTGGCAATTCAGATGCAAGTACATTACGTTTTAACCAAATTAACCAAATAACAATAGGAATAACTAAAAATCCATGGGTAAATGTCTCCGATCTAGCCCATATGGCTACCATACCGTAGAAAGTGTTCCAAAATAAAAAAATAACCCAAAAAAATAAAGCGGAAAAAGCAAATATTGCATTCAACCAATGTTTTTTTACTGCGTCTGGCATGTTCATAAATTATTACCAGCAACATTAATATCCAAATACTTATCAAGCTCTTTCAAATGAAATTCCCAACTGTACTTCTTTAAAATATTACTCCTAGCAGAATTTCCAATTGATTTAGCTTCTTTTTTATTATTAATAATAAAAATGATTCTTTGAATAAAATCCATAGCAGTCTCAGCAGAAAGTATTTCAACTCCATCAAGAGTGTCTATCGCATTTACACATGCAGTAGACGCAATAACCGGTTTGGCCATGGCCATTGCTTCAAGTACTTTATTCTGAATTCCACGAGCAATTCGTAACGGGGCGACCACAACCGTTGCATGTTGTAGATATGGCCTGACATCATCTACTGTACCGGTAATAAAAATAGTTTTCGAATTTAAATTTAAAACAGCCTGTGTCGGATTCCGCCCAACAATATAAAACCGAGAGTTTGGGTATGTTTTAATTAAAACAGAGAAAACATTCTCAACAAACCAAACCACCGCATCTATATTAGGCCAATAATCCATTGCACCAGTAAAAACTATCTGCGTTAATTTTTCTACAGAAGTATCGAATGGAACAGGGAAAAGCACATTTGGACAAAAGAAATCCGAATCAACTCCATTATTTAAAGCACTTGTCTTTGATATACTTTCAGGCACATAATCGGAAAAAATATTTCTTTCATTTTCCGTAACAAAAAAAGAATGCTTAGCACTTAGCGCAACATATTTTTCATAACTTAAAAGATAACTACTTTCTCTTCGATAAATCCAAGATAGCGGGAAAGGTTTTTTATCCGCATATTCATTCCACTTTTTTGAATCAACATCTACAAAATCAACCAACATACGTGAATGAAAATCTTTACTCACAAACTGAGCCATAACAGACGAAAAAATTACAATGGCATCTATTCTATTATCACGAACAACAGATTTTACCCAGTCATGAAAAATCGAGCTATTGTAATAATTTAAAGTTAAAGCATTACCTTTAATTAACCCCCACAAACTTTGAATTTTAGAATTATTTTTATTTATTTTTTCAAAATAAGATTTTTTACAAAGCGTCCTAACAAAAGGAACATATTTCTCATCATCAGGATCATCCACAAATGTACCTAAATACACATTATGTTGCGCAGAAAGATGTTTTAATATATTAAAAGATCGAACTTTATCTCCTTTATTCGGAGGATAAGGTAATCTATGCACCAGATAAAGTATATTAAGCAAAAAATTAACCCAGATTTTTAACGATGAAAGGCCCTAGCGTATTAGCAACCGGAATAGGCAACCGTTTCCAAATAGAAATTAATAGTTTATATTTTTTGTTAGAAGGATTATTTTGAGGAATAGAATCTCTTTTGTACAAACAATACTCATAACACAATGGCTTAGGTTCGAATCCCCAGTTTTTCTTAAATGCAAATGAACCAGTTTCAACTTTACTTCGCCCATAATCAAATGTCTTCAATCCTGATGCGCAAGCTCTTCGAAGCAATTCCCAATATTTAAAATCATTTGCAGCCAACTCGCGTGCCGACACATCATCGCCAGCATAATATGGAAGCACTTCATCTCTAAAATAAAAACTAAATACACTGCTAAGCGGGGCACCGGTATTGGAGAAAATGGTTAATATTTCGCAATCATTCCCGAATTCATTAATTAAAGTTAAAAAATAATTTCTCGACATCGCTGGCGTTCCATGCCGATGTACATTATCAGAATATAATTTAAAAAAATCATCTACATTCAAACTAATCAAACTAGATAAGCCATTTTTTATACCTTTTCTAATCATTGCCCGCTGTTTGCGTGGTATTGCTAACAAGTTTTCCTCTTCCGTTGGAAGAATAGATTTTCGAAAAGTTACATAAATATCTTGAGCTGGCCAATCAAAGTGCCTTTGGTCTAAATTCCGTAATTCAAGATGATCAACATTTAAACTATTCGCCAACTCTTGGGCTGCCAGTTCTAATGCAGTGGCAGTTTCTTCATTAAGAGCAACGACTCCACCATAAACAGCAAAAGGCAAGCTAACTAGTGAGTTCCCAAAAAGTATACTTTTAACATGTGCTAAAGGGAGAATTCCTTCAACTACACCAGAACACTCTACATATAAAAAATATGTGGGATGATTAAATACTTTATTAATAACACGTTGCCAACCAGCTCGATGGAAAAAAGTGGCGTTTAAATTAGAAAAAACAAATTTATCCCATAACTTGTTTGCATCTATATCATCTACTTGAAGATGTTTTATTTCTTTATTTCTCTTCATATCGTTCTATATAGAAAAAACGCGATCAACCCTATCCCAAGAAAAATCTTCTAGTAATTTACCTAATTTTCTTTCCATTCTTGAAATATTTACATAATGCCTAAATTTAGTCTTCATATTAACTCCCGAAATTCTAGGTTGATCAATATCAATTTCCCAAGGGTGAAAGTAAAACATAGCAGCTTGTTGGTCGCTTGATAAGACTTTACTAATCATCAGTTTAGTTAAAAAATAAGGCAACAATCTAAAATATCCCCCTCCACTCGATGGGAAATTCTTTCCATATAGCCGTATCGTAGTTATCGGTATTTCAATCAACCCATCTCTTACAGAATAAGAAAATCTCGGTGTATCGGGCATTCCATAATGATCGTGTTTTATGGGATAGATACTCGAACTATATTTGTATCCCGCGGCAAGCAAGCTATCATAAGCCCAAAGATTTCCCTGATTAATAGAAAAGCTAGGAGCTCGGTACCCTTTTATCTGAATACCGGATATATCTTCCAATAAATTTTTTGCAGATTGAACATCACTAAAAAAATCTTTTTTAGACAGATCAGAAGCACGCTCATGCCCGTATCCGTGACTCGCTAACTCGTGCCCTTCTTGAACAATTTTCTTCACCATTTGAGGATATCTCTCTGCAATCCAACCCAATGTGAAAAAAGTGGCTTTAGTGCCACTTATATCTAACATCTGCAATATCTTATCAATATTTGCCTCGATACGACATTCCCGCGAATCCCAATCGCCTCTCTCAATATAGGGAGAAAATGCGGATACTTGAAAATAGTCCTCCACATCAATAGTAAATGCATTAATAATATTCATATTTATGAAATAAAGTTATATACATAGCCATTTTTTTAAATCTTCAGTAATACGTTCAGCTGCTGATCCATCCCAATACTCAGGAATTTTCCCAGATTTCCCTTTGCCCAGTAATATTTGATCTACACATGACAAAATTAAATCACGATCTCCACCAACAATAGTGTTAGTACCTTCATCTACCGTAATTGGTCGCTCTGTATTTTCTCTCAATGTCAAACATGGGATACCTAAGGCCGTGGACTCTTCTTGAAGTCCCCCTGAATCCGTTAAGATTAAGGTTGAATTAGATAACAAACCAAGCATTTCAAGATACCCTTGTGGTGGCAAAAATATTATATTTTTATTTTTAAAAATGGAGTTTAAATTAAATTTAATAATATTATTTTTTGTACGTGGATGCAAAGTAAATATTAATGGTATTTTTTTTGATATTTCCGCCAATATATCTAACAGACTGCCAAGTTTATCTAATTTATCCACATTAGAAGGCCTATGTAATGTTACAACTGCGTATCTCTCTAAGTTAGTTGATTCCAATAAATTAATATCAAAAGATTGCAGTATTTTCGATAAAGTAGGTGCACTTTTACGACCATATAACAAAGAATCAATCATTACGTTTCCAACAAAACAGATTCGATCGGAAGAGATTCCTTCTTTTATCAAATTATTTTCGGCAGAACGTTCAGTTGTATATAAACGATCAGCTATCTGATCGGTCAGAATTCTATTTACCTCTTCAGGCATTTTTTTATCATAGCTACGCAAACCTGCCTCTACATGTGCAACTAAAATGCCTTTTTTTGCAGCAACTAATGCACATGCAAGCGTTGAATTAACATCACCAACAACGATCACACAGTAGGGATTATGAGCATCCAAAATAGGCTCAAATCGTTGCATAACATCTGCAGTTTGAATTGCGTGTGTGGCTGAGCCGACTTCAAGGTTTATATCCGGCCGAGGTAACTTTAGGTCGTCAAACAACTTATCACTCATATCCTTATCATAATGCTGTCCGGTGTGAACAAGCAAAACAGGAATCGAAGATAAATTAATTGATAATGCCCGTAAAATTGGTGCCATTTTCATGAAATTTGGTCGTGCACCAACTACGCAAATAATATGACGGTCAAGCATAATTAAATATATTAATGTTTATTAAAAACTTCTAGTGAAATAAGTATGCTCTTCAGCACACCTAAAATCTCATAATTATTTTTCTCTAATCGAAGAATACCTTGCTCCAAGCCATCTATTTTATTATTGAATTGAATTTCCTCCATACCCTTAACTCGCTCCAAAGAGGAAGAATTTAGTCCTTGAGAGGGAATTAGGTTTACAGAAACGTCAGATTGAATTAAATTATTTTTAATTTCGCTAGAAAAATAATTTTTTCCGACGATATGACCTGATTCTTCTAAAATTTCATTAGCGACATTTTTTACATCAATTTCTTCAAATTTATTTTTATTTTCAAGAAAACCTAATAATAACAAACGATCGCAAATTAAATTTATTCGTCTAGGTATGCCGCCACTTGCATCAAAAATAGATTCAAATGCGGTTGCACTAAAATATGGGCGTTCTGTCCATCCTGCACATTTTAATCGATGCTCAATATATCCTTGGGTTTCTTCTAAATCCATAGGTCCAATATGACATGCGGCAATTACTCGCTGCCGCAATTGTTGCATATTTGGATTCTGCAATATGTCTCTAAACTCAGGTTGCCCAATTAAAAAACTTTGCAATAAAGATTGCTTGCCGAATTGAAAATTCGACAACATTCTTAACTCCTCAACTGCACGAGGCGTAAGATTTTGAGCTTCATCAATAATCAATAAACAGCGTTTGCCTAGGCTTGTCTGGCTTACAAAAAAAGCTTCTAGCGCTAACAAGATATCCGCCTTTGAAGAGTCTTTCGTTCGTACACCAAATGCAGCTCCAACCATGCGTAAAGTATCCTCCGCATCTAATTGTGTTGTGACAAGATTACCCGCAACCACTTTATCCGCATCTAAACTATCTAATAAGCTGCGCACTATTGTTGTCTTTCCGGCGCCAACTTCTCCTGTGATAATAATAAATCCTTCATTTCTAAGAACACCATATTCTAAATAGGCTTTTGCGCGTCTATGTTGTTTACTAGCAAAATAAAATAATGGATCTGGATTAAGTTGGAAAGGCTTAGTAGTTAGCCCATAAAAATTTTCATACATAACTTAAAACTGTACAGTTAAATTACCGGTAACCGAGGTTTCTTTATATGGAAAAGAACTTCCTGAAGATATCGAGTGTCGTGCGCCCAATGTAAAATAGGCTCTCGAACTAACTCGCGTCGAAACACCAATATTATTAGATTTCAACTCTGAATTTTGAGAATCAAGTTCCCCATATATTTTTTGTACAGAGAATTGATTACTAACAGTAGTAGATTCGGTCAGTCTGTGAGTATAGGAAATTGTCAGGCCATTTTGACGAATAGTACTAGAATTATTAAAGTCATTAGTAGTCAGAATCGATGTCCCAATGTTATTGCCTACACTTCGTATAGCAGTAAAAATAATAGTATCTCGAATACCTAGCAATGCAAAAGAGATATTTTGAGACCGTTGCAGGGACGTTCCAGATGTTAAATAGCCATTTATTAATGTTGCATTTGGGCTAATCCCATACGTTTGTAAATAATTACTAACTAATTGAGCTCTTTTTATTGGATCTGTTTCAATAGATGAAAATTGACTATACAGTAAATCATAATTGTTACCAGAATTTATTTGACTCTTACTATTTGATAAAGACACGCTTTTGACATCACTTATTCGCCAACTTGTGCGAGGTGTTCGATGTTCAAAATTAAGACTGTGCATTTTTCCTAACGGGTTATTATCTAAATTTGCAGATAATTTTGTCATCTCAGATACTGACCAATTTAGCCCCATACCGGAGGTCCATGATGTCTCTTTCCCAGCTGAAGTGTAATTTTGACTTTCACGCCCACCAGAAATAGAAAATATTAACTTATTAGTGATTGGATAATTTATGGATAAATCGACTGCATCGACTTCAGTATCAGCGAGATTGTGACGTGATATCAGTTGACGATTAGCCGTCAACGCCCATGATAGCTTTTCCCAGAAGTCTTCTCCATTAAGATTAAGTGAAATTAAATTTTCATTTGAAGAAAAATTATCCGAATTTTTAACTTGCGTTGTTGTTAATCCATATTTTGCTTCATAATTTAGAATGTTAGATATTCTTCCGCGATAATATGGGGCTATACTATATGAAGAAACTTCAGTTTTATTTGAATTTATATTGTTATTATTTGTTTGAACAGAAAATGCCGAAATTGTCTGTTGAGTTACAGCTCCAGTAACATCAATGAATCCATGTCCATCAATAATTTCCATATTAACCGATGAATTCAAAGAGTTTTGTACGGAGTTTCGCACTTGTCCATCACTGTAGTTTAATAAATTCAACGAATAGTTGAGATATCCTTTAACTCTACCGGCATCACTTCGAATATTTACTCCAGGACTAATCTCACTTATCCATCCAGATTTTTTGGCTCTAGCTACAGGGGAGATATTATTCGTCCATGTTTCTGTAGATGAAAAAGTTGGCGTGACAGAAAAATGATTACTAGAACTTCCACCCTCAAGGGGTATTGTTTGTGCACTTGAATTTGTTGTCACGCACAATGAAGTAAGTAGTGCAACCAATATGCTCCAAGAACTGTAAATTAATGAATTACCACACGATAATTTCATATTATTTCAATAATTAAAAATAACGCATTTATTGCTCGTAACCATAGCCATAACCGTAGCCTCCATATCCACCTTGTACACCATTTTTCGCCTGATTCAAAACCATCATCTTTACCGGACAGGCCTCAATAGAAGATAAAGCATGCTGAATATCAACTTGAAGAGTCTTTTCTGCATGAACAACCATAACAATTTGTCCCATATGTGTTGCTAAAACTCTTGATTCAGTTGTTAAAAGAAGCGGCGGGGAATCAAATATGATGATCCGATCCGAATAGCGATTCGCGATATTTTTAATTAACTGACTCATGGCATCGCTTGCCAATAATTCTGTTGCTCTTAGGTGCGGAGTCCCACTTGGTAAAAGAGTTAACTTATCAATATTTGTTCTTAATAGAACACTAGATAAATCCTCAACATCTCCAACCAATAAGTCGAGCAATCCAGGACTAGCAGGAAGTCCGAGCATTCGAAGCACAGATGGACGTGCTACATCAGCATCAACAAGCATAACTGTGTTATCTAATTCAGTTGCAATGCTCATTGCTAAATTAATTGCTGAAAAACTTTTGCCTTCTCCCGCTAATGCGCTAGTAACCATTATTAAATTACCATTACTAATCATAGATGGACCTTTTCCCATCGCATTACTGATTAGTGGTCGTTTTATAACTCGATATTGATCAGCGATTTGTGATCTTGGTGCATTCGGACTGACAATACCGGCTGCAGCCAATGCATCTAGATCTAGTTCTACTTTTCTTGAAAAAGATGCTGGTTTTATATCTTTTTCTGTTAAATGGCTGTCTACCAATAAAGGGGGGATATCAGAATTAAATTTATCTGCCGATATATTTTTTAAATCTTCGTCCGCAGAAGACTTTAATATGACTCCAGCTTGCCGTAATTGTTCAAGACGACGTGTTGCTTGTTCGATTAAGCTACTCATTTTTAACCTATTTGTCCAGATGTAAATGCCAGTATAGCTATTAAGCAAATAAATGAAGCAATTAGTGCAGTCAAAACTATAAAGAATTTACGTAAATCCGATCGTTCTTTGCGTTTTGCAACCTCACTCAATACCAACGTTACAACGCCCAAAAGTGGCAGATCAATTACATTTCGTAATGTTCGAGCATCATGAAATACCGGCCTTAATTGGCTTGCTGCAAATGCAGTAAAACCACCGGCACCTAAAGAAACAACTAACGCCAACAATAAAAGCAACAGCCTGTTAGGCGCAACAGGTTTAGGCGAAACTCTTGGTGGATCAATCAATCGGAAATCAGCTACACCTGCAGCGGACTCTAAATCACCTGAGAGTGATGCTGATTCACGTCGACTTACTAAATCTTCATAATTTTTCTTATTGATAGCATAATCTCTATTTAATTGCGCGTATTCTGCTTCTGTTTGTGGCGCAGTTTTTAAGAATTCACGAGCTTTTTCATATCTTAATGAGTACTCGGAAACTCTAGCTCGTAACGATGCGACTTGCACTTCTGAAGTAGCCAAAAGGCGATTCATTTCCTGCGATGCTAGCGTGCTATTGCCCGAAGACAATGGACTTGCCATTGCAGTTTTCCGTAATTCTTGAATTTCTTTTTTTCTTTGATCTTCTAATTCTTTAAGCAATCTTCTAGTACCAATGACATCTGGATGCTGTTCAGTAAATCGTTGCAATAAACCATCTAGATTTCTTTTTTGCACTTCTATGCGTGAATCAATTTCTGGCGTGGCTAATGATTGCGCTGATTCCTGCATCAAGCTTTTAGAAGAAATATTTGCACTTTCAGTTTTCTCACTTTGCAATTGCATCTTTGCTGCATCACGTGCGTTTTCAGCTTCACGTAAGTCTAATTTAGCTTGATTTAATTGAATACTAATCTCGCTTAATTTTCCAGCTATATCCGTACCTCCATTTGCAGTTTGGACATCAATATTACGCAACTTAAACTCTTTCAAACGCGCTTCGGCTGATTCCAATTTCGATTCATAAGTTTTAATTTGTTCTGTAATAAACTTCTTTGCTGCGTCAGTATCTTTACGACTATCACCTAAACTTGACTCAACAAATATAGATACTAACGACTGAACTACACGTTTAGCTTTTTCAGGATTTGGGTCCTGATATGAAAGTGTGTATAAATTATCCCTAGCAGTACTTTTTATTTGCAATGTATTAATTAACTGCTCAATCAAGCCATCTTGAGAACCTTTAGATGATGTCCCAAGATCAAGATCAGCCATACGGATCAACTTTTCAACATTCGGTCGAGTTATAAGTGTCCTACTCAACATGCCCACTTGCTGATCCACATTTGGTTGAACTGCCAAACCTGACATTAAAGGTTTTAAAATTGATTGCGTATCCACATAAATACGAGCGGAGGCTTCATATTTGTCAGGCACCCTTAATACTATGCCGGCACCTATCACTCCGACAAGCCAAGCGACAAGTAAACCCAACCAGCGATGCTTCCAAGAACCTTTAGCAAAAGTTAGTAATTGACTAATTAACTCATCCATTATTTTGTATATTCTAAAAGTTAATTAAATATTTTCAATTCTTTAAATTTCATTAAAACCACCCTTGTGGAATTATCAAAATATCGCCAGGCTTCATTTCAACATTACCTGAGTAATCTCCTCTTTTTATTAAATCTTTTAATCGAACAGAATAGCGCTTATCGCCCTCTGAAGTCCGTAATATAGTCGCACTATTTCCATCTGCAAAATCTGTCAAACCGCCTACTAAAATCATTACATCTAATACAGTCATCTTGCTCTTATAAGGCAGTGTTTGCGGCTTTGCTGCTTCGCCCACCACCCTAATTTGCTCGCTATAAGGGCCAACAAAACCAGTGACCATTACTGTCACAACAGGATCGCGGACAAATTTTGCTAGAACTGTTTCGATTTCACGAGCAACCTGAACTGAAGTTTTTCCTTGAACTACAAGTTCATCTACAAGTGGTGTTGTTAACTTACCGTCTGGTCGTACAGGAACTGACATTGAAAGTTCAGGATTGCGCCAAACAGTAATAGTTAATGCGTCTCCTGGTCCAATAATGTAGTTGTAATCATTCGTTATAGCAGTTGACGGGGCAGCTGGGTAGCTAGGTGTAAAAATCGAACATGATGTCATTAGCCCGCAAACAATGCAACGCACTACCAAAGAAAGATAACTACGATTTTCTTTCAAAATTTTCCCCTTGTTCATAAAAATTTATGCTTATACAGCTTTTCAATGTAGCTCAAATTCTAGATGCGTAACCATCAAAAATTTCACAAATATTGCACATATACGTGTAGAGTTTTGACGGTTAGCAGGCATAGGTTTGGAAATTTTTTGGCGTTAGCAAGGCAGTTGTTAATGAACTTTAATCACATTAAAAATTAATCCAACTACTTTGTAGCAACTTACATATTCTGAAATATAAGTACGCCATGAAGCCCGATGGCTCTGAAATTTAACATCCTCTAAGGTACCTCTATTCGGGTTGATACCGGGACCAGTAACTTCGCGTTTACAAGGAGCAATGCTGCACAGCTTTGCCTAAGAGAATCCGGTTGCGACCATACCGGTGGCCACAACCATCATTAAGCCAATAATGTCGCTCGCCAAGCACGTCCACAACAAAGCGATCCAACAAGCGTGGGTCGGGAAAACCGCGAATCGCCATATGAAGGTGGTGCGCAGTCCTACTCGCACAAGGTTGCTTACGATGTGTAATACGGCCAGATGCAAATAACCCGCCGTGGTGACACTGTGGGCTTTTTTTACGTTGTTGTTGAACAGCCTCCATCGACTGGATCGCTTTGTGCCAAGAGCAAGCCGACTCGAACCGTTCAGAGTTGGCTGTGGACCCACGCCACTACGGCGGCATCGCTGCGGAAATCGTCGCAGGCGCGGGCCGGAATGTCCGGGTAGCGTTGGTTCCAGATGCGGGCCAAGGCCTGCCCTGGGCCAACCTCCAGCACGCAACCCACGCCGCGTGCGGCCAGGTTGTCCATGCACTCGTCCCAGCGCACGGTCTGGGCGATTTGCGCGGCCAGCGCGGCTTTGGCCTGCGTGGCATCCAGAACGCGGTCGACCGCGTTGCTGAACAGTACGCTGCGCGGCCGCTGCAGTGGCAAGGCTGCCAGGGTCTGGGCAAAGCTGTTTGCCGCAGCCTGCATCCAGAGCGTGTGCGAGGCAACGTGGACCTTGAGGCGGGTGCAGTGCGCGTTCTGTTGCAAGGCCTGGCTTTCGGCCCGTGCCAGCGCGGCATGCGGGCCGCCAATGACGGCGCTGTCCACCCCGTTGCGGATGGCCACGGCCACGCCGGTCTGGTGGCAGAGCTGGTCGAGCACAGGCATGGTCAGGCCGCTAACGGCCAGCAGCCCTCCTGGTGTATCGGCGGCACAGCGGTCCATGGCCTCGGCCCGGTCGCGGGCCAGATCCAGCGCCGTGGCGGCATCGAACACCCCGGCGGCGCTGAAAGCGGCCAACTCGCCCACGCTGTAACCGGCAATGGCAGTCGGCGGCGGCAGGTCTGCGGCGAGTTGCTGCCAGGCCGCCAGCCCCAGCCCGGTCAGCAGGCATTGCGCGTGGCGGTTGCTGGCGGCCCACCCGGCATCTTCCAGAGCATTGCGCCAGTCCTCCACGCCCAGCCGCGCACAGGTCAGCCGCACCAGGGCACTGTCGGGGGCCAGCCAGGGCAGCATGGCGGGGTGCTGCATGCCTTGGCCGCTGAAGACCAGCGCGAAGCTCATGGCGCAGAGGCGCAGAGCTGGACCATCCAGCAGGCGGCGGCCAGGGTATCGGCAGAGCCACCGGGCGACAGGTTGCGGGCTTTGAAATCCACGCCCATGGCCTGGGCGGCCTCCATGCCCCCAGGGCGGGCGGCCCCACCTGCGGCCAGAAAACTGCGGGCCGACTGCCGGGCGTGGTGCAGGCCCGCCAGTCCGCCCCGGTGGGCCAGGTTGCTGTCGTCCAGCACCGCCATAACGTGGAAAAGGGTGTCCAGGCGCGCCTGCATAGGTGACAGGCCCCGTGCCAGCCCCGCGGCCAGGGCCGGTACCGCCGTTTCGAACAACACCGGAAACGCCAGCGCCGCCTCTTGCGAGGCACTGCGCAAACCGTGTTTTTGCGCGGCGATGCCCCCGGGTAGCGTGGGCGTTCGCGAAGCCCGCGCCGCCAGCGCGCCACCCCAGTGGTGCCGCAAGGCCAGGCGCAGCCGCGCAGGGGTGGGCGCTGCGCCGCTGGCAGACGCAGCCCCCGCCGCTGCACACAGCAGGCCCAGCATGAAGATCGCCCCCCGGTGCGTGTTGATGCCGCCGGTGGCCGCCAGCATGTGGGCTTCGGCCTGGATGCCGCAGCGCTCCAGCGCCGCAAAATCGGCGTTCTGCTGGCCCAGCTCGGAGATGGCCACGAAGTAGCCGCGCAGGGCGAACAGGCTGCGCATAAAGGTCTGCGCGTCCATGTCGCGGTGGCTGCCGTTGTCGGTCAGGGTGACCAGGCCGGGCTTGGGGGACAGGGCCAGCTCGTGGTACAGCGCCCGCGTCGCCGCCCGGCCTATCGCTTGGGGGGCGGGTGACAAGGAAACCTGAGGCCAGACCTGCGCTGGCTGCAGTGCGGCGGCCATCATGCAATGGCCTCCGCCACCGACGGAGCACTCTGCCAGAAGGGCGCGCGTTCCAGCGTAGCACCGCACAGGCGCTTGACCAGTACGGCGCTGCTGCGGCCCGCCCGCCAGGCGGCCCATTCGCGCCAGGCCACGGCGGCACCGTCGCCAAACACCAGCTCGCCGTCCAGGCGCACGCGCGGCACAGCACAGTCCTGCAGCAAGGCGGCGACCGCATCGGCCTGGCTGGGGTGGGATACGGCGATGCACAGGTCGATATCGGAATCGCCATGCACATGGTCCAGCCCGGTCAGCCGCTGCCAGCCGTAGCTGCCGTAGACCCGCGCTGCGGCCTGGCAGGCGCTGAGCTGTTCACACAGCCCGCGCCAGGCGGTGCGTGCCGGTAGCGGCAGCAGGCACTGCACCTCACCGGCACGTGGAAATGCGTCGAAATACAGCACCGCACTGCGCGGCACGGCCAATGCGATGCGCCGCTTGTCCCAGCGCACTGGGGCGGGCAGGCCCAGGGCGATGGTGTGCGGCATTTCACTGACGGTCTGGCGCGTGACCACCAGCGGCAGGCGCTGGCGGGCCCAGTGCTGCAGGCAGTCCTGTGCGGTGGCATCCCAGGCTTGGGCCAGCACCTGCTGCCAGCCGGCATCAGAAAGCCAGGCGATCTGGTGGCGGTGCAAAGGGGTCATGCGGCATCCAGCACCCGTTGCACCACGGCAGCCGACATCTTGCGGCCACCGCGTGCAGCACCGTCAATGGCGCGCCGGTCTTGGGTGGGCGCATGTGCCAGCGCCTCGCGCAGGGCAGCAGGCAAATCGCCTTGCCAAAGGGCCTGCACGCCGCCCATGGCCACATAGTTGCCCACGCCGGGGGCGAATACCGGGTTGGACTGCGACAGCGCGGTCAGCATCTCCTCGGGCAGCTTGGTGACACGGGCCATGGCGGGGATGCGCATGACGCGGATCTCGGCCTCGGGCATTGCGTAGCAGGCATCGGCAATCAGGCCCGAGGTGATGAAACCACCCGACAGCGCCTGGTCGTACACCAGCCCCAGCACCCGGTGCCCGCTGCGCCGAGCCAAGTCGATGGCCATGCCCAGATGCGCCATAGCGCGGTTGATGCCCAGCAGCTCATCACGGCGGCGCAACTGCTGGCCCTGGGTGTCGATCAGTAGCAGGATGGGGCGGCCCGGGTGCCGGGCGATGGTGTCCAGCACCACCCGGGCCTGGGCCAATGTCAATTGGACGCCGATGGGCGCGTGGTTTGTGGTGCCCAGCACCGCCAGCAGCTGCCCGTCGAAGGTGACGGTGCCTTGCAGAAAGTCGCGCTCGGCGGTGATGCCATGGGCGGGACCGAAGAGTTGGGTGGCCAGGGTGTTCCAGTTCATACGTTGACTCCCAAGGTATTGAGTTCGGCCACATCCATGTCCGGCACGCGGGCCGCGTCGGCAATACCCAGGCGCTGCCACAGGGCGGTGGCTTCGTCGCCGCCGCTGGCCAGGGGCCGCAGGCGGGCTGCCAACAATGCATGCTCGGCTTCCAAGGCGGCTAGGCTCACTGGTTGGGCGGCTTGCAGTGCCGCAATGGCAGCGCGGCGGAAAGCCGCTACGTCGTCTTCCACCAGCGCATCGCAATCGCCGGTGAGCCAGCGGTGCTTGCCGCCCGTGGTGCGCCAGACCAGCGCGCGGTCGCGCGAGTCGAACTCATCCACGCCGTGGCTGGCTTCAATCACTTCCGGGCCGGACATGGCCAGGCGGCCCACGTCGCTCATCACAATGTGGTCGGCGCAGCGCGCCACGATGCCCATGCCGCCAAAGCAGCCGTTGGCACCACCGATCAGGAAGATGACCGGGATACCCGCGGCCCGTACATCCAGCACGGCACGCATCACTTCCGACACGGCAATGAGCCCGGCATTGGCTTCGTGCAGGCGCACACCGCCGGATTCGGCCAGCACCAGCACGGCCTGTGGCCGGTCGCGTAGCGCGCGCTGCAGCAGGCCCACCAGCTTGGCACCATGCACCTCGCCCACGCCACCGCCCATGAACTCGCCTTCTTGTGCGGCCACAAAGATGGGATGGCCGTCCAGGGTGGCGCGGCCAATCGCCACGCCGTCGTCAAAGGCCGAGGGCACGCCGAGCTGGGCCAGGTGCGGGCTGGTGATGCGTTCTGCGGGGGGCAGCCACTCGTGGAAACTGCCACGGTCCAGCACCTGGGCCAGGCGCTCGCGGGCTGTGCATTCGACATAGCTAATCATGTGGAGGCCCCTGGAGTTGCTGGGAGTTCGGCCACGGCCTGGTCTAGGCGCAGGCTGACGACGGCGGGCGTGGCCCCCATGTCGTGGATGGAAATACGCACCCCGGTGATCGGGTGGCGGGTGTGGAAGTCGTCCACCACCGCCTGCCAGATCGGGGCAAAGCCGCGTGCCGAGGTTTCAATGCGGACGGCACAGGGCCCGTCCGTGGCCGCTTCCAGCAGCACCTCCAGGTTGCCGGAGCCGACGACACCCACCAGGATGGGCGCAAAGCGGCCCGCGGGTTGGCCAGCGGGGTATGCAAAGTCCAGGGTTTCAAGCCCTGCGGGAATATCGCTCATGGTGGTCTTCCTCCTACCAGTTTCTGAAACGTTTGGGCGGTTGGTACAGCCCGCCGGAGGCGCGCACTAGGTCGCGCATGCTGCGTGCGGCCAACAGGTTGCGCGTAGCATCCCGCGGGTCGATACCCAGGTCTTGCGCGCGGCGGATGATGCCGCGGTCGCGCAGGTTTTCGACCGCGCGTTTGTCGCGCGCCAGGCCGACCGCCGTGTAACCGGCCACGCCACGGATGGCCTGCTCGCGCTCGGCATCGCTGCGGCACAGCAGCAGGTTGGCAATGCCTTCTTCGGTCAAGATGTGGGTCACGTCGTCGCCATAGACCATGATGGGCGGTAAATCCATGTTGGCTTGTTCTTGCAACGTCCAGGCATCCAGCCGGTCCACAAATGCGGGCTGCATATGCTCGCGGAAGGTTTCCACCATTTGCACCACCAGCTTTTGCCCCCGCGGCGTGCCTGCTGCGCCACTGCGGCCAGCGCGGGCCTCGCGCCCGGCTTTCAGCCAGGCCGGGCTGGCGTGGCGGCGGCCACGGGCATCGGCCCCCATATTGGGTGCGCCACCAAATCCGGCGATACGCCCCAGAGTGGCGGTGGAACTGTTGCCGTCCAGGTCGATCTGCAGGGTGGAGCCGATGAACAGGTCGCAGGCGTAGTGGCCCGCCGCCTGGCTGAAGGCGCGGTTGCTGCGCAGGCTGCCGTCCGGGCCGGTAAAGAACACGTCGGAGCGGGCGCGGATGTAGTCCTCCATACCCAACTCGGAGCCGAAGGAGTGGATGGATTCGACCCAGCCCGCCTCGATGGCCGGGATCAGCGCCGGGTGCGGGTTCAGCGCCCAGTGCTTGGCGATTTTGCCCTTCAGCCCCAGCGATTCGGCGTAGGTGGGCAGCAACAGCTCGATGGCGGCGGTGTCGAAGCCAATGCCGTGGTTCAGCCGCTGGACCCCGTATTCGGCGTAGATGCCCTTGATCGCCATCATTGCCATCAGCACCTGGATTTCGCTGATCTGTGCCGGGTCGCGGGTGAAAAGGGGTTCGATCAGGTTGGGGCGCGGCGCTTTCACTACAAAGCTGATCCAGCCTGCGGGAATGTCGATGCGCGGCAGCGTGGTATTGCCGTCCACCAGCTCGTTGACCTGGGCGATGACAATTCCGCCCGAGAAGGCCGTGGCCTCGACGATGGCCGGGGTGTCCTCGGTGTTGGGCCCGGTATAGAGGTTGCCCTCGGCATCGGCCGCATGCGCCGCCACTAGCGCCACCTTGGGGGTCAGGTCCACAAAATAGCGGGCGAATAGCTCCAGGTAGGTGTGGATGGCTCCGATCTGGATGCGGCCAGTGGACACCAGCCGGGCCAGTCGCGCGCCTTGCGGGCCGGAGAAACTGAAGTCCAGTTTGCTGGCCACGCCGTTCTCAAAAATATCCAGGTGCTCCGGCAGTGCCAGCACGGATTGCACCATGTGCAGCCCATGGATTTTTTGCGGATCAACCTGCACCAGGGCCTGGGCCAAAAAGTCGGCCTGCTTCTGGTTGTTGCCCTCCAGGCAGATACGGTCGCCGGGTTCGATCACGGCTTCCAGCAGCGCACCGATGGACTCGGTGGCCACATGCTTGCCGCGCAGCTGCGGGCCCAGCGCCTGGGCGGCCCGTGCCAGCCGGGCGGCGCGGTTGTCGGCCTTGGTATTCCAGTTCAAACGGTCCATGGCGTGATCCTCAACCCACCAGAGCTTTGGTGGCAAAAAACAGCACCGACGGGCCCATCAGGCAGCCCAGGCCGGTGTGGAAAGTAGCGACCAGCGCGCCGTAGGGCACCAGCTTGCGGTCGGTGGCGGCCAGCCCGGCGGAAACCCCGCTCACGGTGCCTGCCAGTCCACCAAATACCATGGCCGAACGGGGAGTCTTCAGCCGCAGAAAACGCGCGGCCACCGGGGTGCCGACCATCACCAGAATCGCCTTGATCAGGCCGGTGGCAATACTCAGCGCCATCACGTCGGGGCTGGCACCAATGGCTGCACCGGTGACCGGGCCGACGATGTAGGTGACGGCACCCGCGCCGATGGTGGTCATGCTGACGGCATCGGTATAGCCAAAGCTCCAGGCGATGCTGGCCCCGACGATGAACGGCAGCACCGTGCCCAGTACCAGGGCCACGACCCCGATCAGACCGGCCTTGCGGGCTTCGGTAGCCTGCACTTCGAAGGCGGTGGCAACGATGGCGAAGTCGCGCAGCATGGCCCCGCCCATCAGGCCGATACCACCAAACAGCGACATATCGGCCAGGCCTTTGTGCCCGCCGGTTTGGGTGCCGCCCCAGTAGGCCAGCACCAGCCCGATGACGATGGCGATGGCCGAGCCATGCACCCGCCCAAAGGTCAGCTTGCGCGACAGGAAGTTGGACAGCAAAACCACTAGGCCGACGATGGCGAAGGCGGTAACGAGGCCGTTGCTGGCGGCGGCTTTTTGCAGAATTTCGAGCATGGTGTTTACTTTGCGTGGGGGGTGGGTACTGCCGTTGGCAGCGCGGCTGCATCGGCTTCTTCAGAGGGCTTTTCCATGCGGTTGATCAGGGAGATGACCACGGCGCACAAGCCCACCGCCACCAGCGCCGACAACAGCGCCAAATGCCCACCGCGCAGGGCCGACACCACATCCTGCTGGGCCGCCATGGCCACCACCACGGGGATGTACATGGCACCCCAGTACCCCACACCCACCTCGGTGAGCTTGGGCAGGATGTTTTTCTTCTGCATATAGAGGCGTGCAAAAATCAGCAGCAACATGGCGATGCCCACTCCACCCACATTGGTTTTGACCCCCATGGCCTGCCCCAGCAGGTCGCCTAAAAAAATACCGAGCAAGTGGCAGGCTGCCAGCAGTGCGGTGCCGTAAATGATCATGTCTGTCTCCTGGTTATGGCGCATGTCAGCGCTATTTTTGGGAGGTCTTGCCGGGTGCCGGAACACAGCAGGACCTCTTGGACTGGAATGTACCGAGCCCTCCACGACAGAACAATTAACGGGAAGCGCGGATGTTTACGCCCAGCGAAACAATCGGGGGTTAACCCTTTGGACCGTGTTCAGGCCAGACTGGCTTGGGACAGGCGGCAGACTGACAGCAAGGTCAAAAGATTGGGGTCGCGCTCGCGCGTGCGCAGAAAGTTCAGGCCAATGGTCTGGCGCATGGCGTATTTGGCTTGCAGTGGAATCAGCTGCACCTTGTGCTGGAACACATCGCGCACCCGGCCCGGC
This sequence comes from Rhodoferax sp., assembly GCF_025354435.1. GTDB lineage: Bacteria > Pseudomonadota > Gammaproteobacteria > Burkholderiales > Burkholderiaceae_C > Rhodoferax_B. Next base: position 40,975 of record NZ_JANXMU010000050.1, on the reverse strand, counting down.
AGCAGCGTGCAGCCCAGGCCACCGCTGACCAGGTTCATCAGCGAAAAAATATCACCGGTCTGCATCACCACATTGGGCGTGAATTCGGCGATACGAAAGGCTTCCTGGAAGCCCTTGTAGGTGGCAAAGCCCTCGGTCAGGCTGACAAAGCGCTCGTCGGCGCAACTGCCCAGGTCCACCGCCGCCATCTCGGCGTAGCACGAGCCGACCGGCGCAGCAAAGTAGATGTCATCCTCGAACAGCGGTAGCGACTCGATGTCGGGCGCATCGTCGGGAATGGCCATCAGCGCCGCATCGATCACGCCCTGGGCCAGCTTGTGCAGCAGCACGGCGTTCGAGCCCAGCACCAGCTCGGGCTGCAGCTCGGGCTTGCGGACCTTCAGGGCAATCAGCAGCGTCGGCACGGTCTTGATGGTCAGCGAATACAGCGAGCCAATGCGGATCTGGTCGGAGGCATAGCCCGCCGCCTCGCGGGTGGAGCGCACGCCCTCGGCCATCAGGTGCAGCACGTCTTTGGCCGCTTCGGCCAGCACCTGCGCAGCCTGGGTCGGGATCAGGTTGCGGCCTTCGTGGCGGAACAGCGCGCAGCGCAAGCCTTCTTCCAGCGCATGCAAGGCCCGGTGCACGCTGACCGTGCTGGTGTCCAGCACCTCGGCGGTGCGCGTCAGATTACCTTCCTGCATGAAAGCCAGAAAAATCTCCAGCCTGCGGAAAGTGATGTCGTCTCCGACGCGCGTGGTCATGGTCAGGCGGCGGCTTTGTCGGCCTCGCTGGTGAACGCATCCGCGAAGAAGGCCTCCGGCGGCAGTCCGGCCTGGGCGATGTACGCAGCCTGGGCCGAATCGACCACGATGGGGGCACCGCAGGCATAGACCTCATAGCCAGACAGATCCGGCAGGTCTTGCAGCACCGCCTGGTGGACAAACCCGGTGCGGCCCGTCCAGCCGTCTTCGGGCAAGGCGTTGGAAATGACCGGAACAAAGCGTAAATGGGGCATCACCGCCAACTGGGCTTGCACCCAGTCGCTCAAATACAGGTCGCCGGGGCGGCGACCACCCCAGTACAGCGTGGCCGGGCGGGTGATGGCCTTGTGATGCATGTGCTCGAGGATGGCCTTGATGGGCGCAAAACCGGTGCCGGAGGCCAGCAGCACGATGGGCTTGTCGGAATCTTCGCGCAGGTAGAAGCTGCCATAGGGGCCTTCGATGCGCTGGATTTCCTTTTCCTTCATCGTACCGAATACATGGTCGGTGAACTTGCCACCAGGCATGTGGCGGATGTGCAGCTCGACTGCCGGGCCGGTGTGCGGTGCGTTCGCCATGCTGTAAGAGCGCCGGGCACCATCGCGCAGGATGAACTCGATGTACTGGCCAGGGTGGTAGCGCAGCGTGTCGTTGGCGGGCAGTTGCAGTTTGAGGACCATCACATCGCCGGAGACCTTCTCCAAAGTGGTCACACGGGACGGCATTTTCTTGACCGGGAAGGCGCTTTCATCTGTAACCTGGCGTGACTCCAGCACCACGTCGGTCAGCGGCATGGCGCAGCAAGTCAACACCAGACCGGCGGCTTCTTCCTCTTCGCTCAAGGCCTTGCTCTGGTGCGGGCCGTGGAACACCATACCTTCGAGCTTTTTGCATTTGCAGGAGCCGCAGGCGCCGTCCTTGCAGCCATAAGGCAGGCCAATGCCCTGGCGGATACCTGCGGCCAGGATGGATTCGTCGGCGGTGGCGGCAAAGCTGCGGCCGCTGGGCTGCACGGTGATGCTGAAGGCTTGCGGGGTGGGGACGGGATGGGTCATGGGGTTCGGTATCCTTCAGTATTCAGCGCATATTTTTGTCAATACCACCTACAGCGATACAGACAGCGGTTTTCAGAGCAGGAACCCGTGGAACCGGCTTTGCCGGGCCACTGGGTTCGCACCCTGCAAGGGGGTTAGCGAAAACACGAAGTATGTAGCCTGGGGGTGTTTTTAATTCCTTTCGATTTTGCCTTCAAACCAATCCCCTCTCGGCGCGCTGCCTGCGCGCTTCCGCCGCGAACGCGTGCTCATCGTCGGCTGCGGCGATGTCGGCCAACGTGCCGCAGCCTGCTTGCCGGGCGCGGTGCGCGTGCTGGCACTTACCTCCAGCTCCGAACGCCGCCCGGCTTTGCGGGCCCAAGGTATCACACCCCTGTGCGGTAACCTGGACGATGCGCGCACCGTGCTGCGCCTGTCTGGCTTGGCCACCCGCGTGTTGCATTTAGCCCCACCACCCAACGAAGGCAGTAGCGACCCGCGCACCCGCAGCCTACTGCGCGCGTTGCAACTGCGTGGAGCTCCCAGAGCCTTGGTGTATGGGTCCACCAGCGGTGTTTATGGCGACTGCCAGGGTGCACTAGTGAATGAAACCCAAGCACTGGCGGCCACCACACCCCGAGCCCAACGCCGAGTGGATGCTGAAGCCTCGGTCCGCCTGATGGGTCGCCGCCCCAGTCGAGTGCGCACAAGTATTCTGCGCATTCCCGGCATCTACGCACCCAACCGCGAAGGTGGCACACCCGAAGCCCGGTTGCGCAAAGGTACACCAGTACTAGAGCGTGCCGACGACGTATTTACCAACCATATCCATGCAGACGACCTAGCCCGCGCCTGCGTAAATGCTCTTTGGCGCGGCCAGCCCCAGCGCATCTACAACATAAATGATGACAGCGCCATGCTGATGGGCGACTACTTCGACTTAGCCGCCGATCTATATGGCTTGCCACGCCCGCCGCGCGTCCCTCGTAATGCGGCGCAAGGTCAATTGTCGTTAATGCTGCTGAGCTTCATGTCCGAGTCGCGGCGTATGGACAACACACGAATGAAGCAGGAGCTGCGACTGCGGCTGCGATATCCGACGGTAGAGACGGGCTTGGTGTTGGGTACATAGATGTCTGAGGCCATACCGACGACCTGCCCGTATCACCATATTGCAATAGTCCGTAAGTCCAGCTGACGCTCGCTTACTCTGGTATGACTGAATTGCCAGTACGGTGTATTCATCACCAAATTTTTGCTACTCGTCAGCTTGAACCGCCCGTAACTGTGGGTATGCTGGGTTTGTGGTTTTAGGCATTGAATTTCGGTCAATTATGGTGGGATTGAGGAATTTCAGGGAATTCTTGGTCGTCTACAGTCAGGCCTTGGGCTGAAAACTTGGCAGCAGTTTTGTCTTTGACTCCTGGGACCCGTGCCATGAAATCAGTCCAATTTTTAAACTTGCCTTGTTCCCGTTCAAGCAGAATTTTGCGGGACATGCTGGGGCCAATGCCCCGAATCCCATCTAGCGCAGCTACATCTGCCCGATTAACATCTACCCCCGCCCACGCTGTGCCAACGCATAGCGCTACAGACATTGCCAGTATCTTCTGCAACATAGTGTGACCTCTCGTTTAGTGAGTCAAGCGCAAAGCACTGTCATGTACAACAAGCCAGTTAAGATCGACTATATATCGCAACAGACAAAGGATGGGGTCATGAAGATTTTGGTAACGGGGGCTGCGGGCTTCATTGGCATGACAGCATCAATAAAGCTGTTGGCGCGTGGCGACGAAGTGGTCGGGCTAGACAATCTGAACGACTACTATGACGTAAACCTGAAGCACAATCGCCTCAAGCGACTGACCTCTCATACGAATTTCCGGTTCGTACAACTAGATGTGGGTGACCGCACTGGTATGGCCACTTTATTTACAGAAGAGAAATTCGACCGAGTCATCCACCTTGCAGCCCAGGCAGGCGTGCGCTATTCACTGCAAAACCCGCATGCCTATGTGGACAGCAATTTGATTGGTTTTGTCAACGTATTGGAAGGCTGCCGCCATAGCAAAGTACAGCATTTGGTCTACGCATCCAGCTCTAGCGTGTACGGCGGCAATACCAAGATGCCGTTTTCAGAGCACGACAGTGTGGACCACCCTGTAAGCTTATACGCGGCCACAAAAAAGGCGAACGAGTTGATGGCCCATACATACAGCCATCTATACAACTTGCCCACCACGGGCTTGCGATTTTTTACGGTTTACGGTCCTTGGGGTCGTCCCGACATGGCTTTGTTCTTGTTCACAAAGGCCATCATGGATGGTCGCCCGATTGATGTGTACAACTACGGCAATATGCAACGAGACTTTACTTATGTTGATGACATTGTGGAAGGTGTCGTTCGCGTGTTGGACCGTGTCGCAGCTCCCAACCCAGCGTATGACTCAGCCCTCGCCGACCCGGCCACCAGCAATGCACCATACCGTGTGTTCAATATCGGCAACAACAACCCGGTACCTTTGCTCGATTTTGTAGCCTGTATTGAAGATGCCCTCGGCAAAAAAGCAGAAAAACGCTTGCTACCTCTGCAAGACGGCGATGTGCCCGCCACTTATGCAAATACCGATGCTTTGAAAGATTGGGTAGGTTTTGTGCCCGGCACAAGTATTCAGACAGGTATAGGCAACTTTGTTGCTTGGTATCGTGATTACTACCAAGTTTGAAGTGCCCACTAACGACGAGTGCGTCGTTGGGCTAGGCCAAAGTGCTGCGCAATAACCCCTGTACTCCAGTCTCGCATAAATCTAACACCCGTTCAAATCCTTCACTGTTTCCGTAATAAGGGTCGGGAACTTCGCCGCTGCCAACTCCCTTGCTTTCGGCGAGAAACATTTTTAATTTATGTTGTAACTCGGGTGGGCAAATACGCTGCAATTCACTGTAGTTTGTATTATCCATTGCCAAAATAAAATCAAACCGTTGAAAGTCTTTTTTCTCAATAGGCTTAGAACGCATTTTTTTTACCGCATAACCTCGTCGTTCCAATACTGCAACGGCACGGCTATCTATGCGCATCTTACTTTTGTTTGCATGGGTTCCTGCAGATTCGAAACGAAATTTCTGCGACAACCCGTTACGTTGCGCTATCTGAGTCGCCACTACTTCTGCCATCGGAGATCTGCAAACATTGGCTGTACAGACCATCAAAACATTAATCATTAAATTTTTACTTAGAACACGATTTATATATAATATTAATTAATATTATATCGTCCTGGCGAAATAATATTATCAGGATCAAAAGTATTTTTAAGAGAATAAACTGATTGCCAATACATCGGATCTCGAGAAACAATATTAGCCATCACATCTGCACGCGCTCTATAAATTTCCAAACCTTGCGCATGAATATAATTCAATAACGCATCGGCACACCGATGTGCATTATCAACCTGAACTACATGACTACGGTCAAATAATATATTAATGATAGCCACAAATGAAGTGGCGGTTTCAATATTAACCGTCATATATAAAACATGACCATATTTTTCTGCCAACTGCTTCATACCCTCAATTAAACTTACCACGATTTTCCCATCAGGTGGTAATGCTGGACTAATAAACATTAAACCACAATTAGATTGGTCAAGTTGTATAGCCTTAAGATCTGTACGATCATATTTCCATAGCAAATTGTCAATAGCTACATCTGTGGGAACACCTAGCGCAAGAGCATGCAAAGGTCTAATTGCCGAAATAGCTGCAGCGTTAGCACGGGCAAACGATAAAAACCGCAAATTATGCATCACGGTGTACCCGAAGTCTAATAAACCGTCCGTAATCACGCTAACTCGAGCGATACGCTTCATGCGTTGCTTGATCTCTTTGATTGCTGCTGCTACCTGTCCCGCATTTCCTGTAATTGCTCCAAGGCTCGTCCATTCGTTGGGCGCAACGACATGGAGTGCCTTTTCAGCTTCGATTAAAGCATCAGCGCTATTGAAATTACAGAACTCTTTAAGATAACTTGTCATGCCAAACATCATGGAGGCTTGGCTACGCGCTTTATTAGCAATATGGGTAACCGATGTCATCAAACCTTCTCGTTTAAGATGGCCTAATTCATCAATAAATAAACCAAGATTCGAGCTATCGCGCAATGCCAGCGACACTGCAACTTCTTTTGGACGACGCGGCATCAGTCTAAAACAAGCGCTCGTCACAATTCCAAAATTACCTTGAAAAAAGAGCCCATCAAGCATAGGGCCTAATCCAAATGGATGGCTATGAGCCAAAGGTGAGTCTTCACCTAATCGTCGAAATCCAGTTTTTATAATTTGCCCCGACCCACATACCACTTCCAAACCAAATAAATCGTCTTTACGCGGCCCAAAATAACCTACACCTCGATCCAATGCATTCCCAATTAAACTTGTGCCACGTGCCGATCCAGTGACATTAAAAGTAAGCTCCGGGCAATGCGATTGCAAAAAATCGTATAACTGTCCTTGGGTAACACCGGCTTCCACCACGGCAATAGGATTTGAAATCGATATTTTTTCCGCATTAAGGATTCGATTCATCCCGCTTAGATCCACCAGAGAACAACCGGGGGTTGCAGGCGATGCGGATCCATAACCCCAATTCAAGCCACAAGATATTGGGTAAAGCGGACTTTTATTCCGGCGTGACTGCAGAACGAGTTGTTGAACTTCACTGGTAGATGTTGGCTTGTGAATTGCCAATACTGGATTACTGCGGCCGGTAATATTAGTACCTATCTCGCTATTTAGAGATGTTTGCAAGTTCACGTCGAATTCTCCAAACTAATTTACGACACGCAGAAGTATTTTCTTTTGTAAGTTTACGGCAGCAGTCGTTAAAAATTTGAAAATTCCATAAAAAAAGGGGCCGAAGCCCCTTTTTTGGTTTGATACCCTACGGTTCAAATTACTTCACGCTACGACGACGACGCGATGCAGCCAAAGCTACCAAGCCTAAGCCCAAGAGGGCAACGCTGGTTGGCTCAGGGACACGGTTGAAGTCAACACCACCCGAAGCGTTGTTGATAGCAGCCAAACCGGTAGCAGTGTTCACAGCAAAACCATTGCTGGTGTTAGTGAAGCTGCTGAATGCCAAGTCATAAAAAGGAACTGGGGCAATGAAGAAAGACGAACCAGCTGCTGTCAACGCAAAACTCATCGTGGAATTCAACGAAGTTCCCAGCAAGTCATTCAGCGATGAAACACCCACCAACGATGAGCCAGATCCAAGCAGTACCGTGTCTGCAGAGTGCACAACAGTACCGCTAGATGCATTAGTGTTATCGGCTGCAGTGAACACGCTGTTGTTCGCTACACCGTTGCTTGTTTCACCATACAAATTGAAAGACAACGCAGTCACTGTATAAGTGCTGTTAGGTGCAGCATAGGTACCGGAGGCCAGCGCCAAGGTGTAGCTGAACTCAGCCCACATGGAATAACCAAAATTATTGCTCAAAGCCAAACCAGAATCACCGGCCAAGACACCTTGGAAGGATGTTAACTGGGTGTAACCAGTACCTGTTTGGTGAATGCCATCAGGATTCAACGCAACCAGAGTGGACGCGGAACCATTGATGAAATTGGAAGTGAAGTCAGGCGTAGCGTAGCCGAACAACGAGGTGTTGACGGTAAAGCTAGGTGTAGGCGCTGCCAAGGCTGGCATAGCAAACCCAGCAACAGCTACGGCTGCGGAAAGAACGGCGGCTTTAAATGCGTATTTCATATGAACTCCTAAATTGAAGAAAGGGGACTTGATAGAGTACTAGAAGCAATGTGTGTGCCATTTTCCAAAGATGTTTAAAATCAATAACTTAGGATGACAATGAGGACTTTCATCACCATAAGTGTAAAAAATTCCGACTCTTAGACGTACTCCAACTCCATTCCATGCAAAGAAGATCGAGCCCACAGTAGAGGATGACGTACACATGCTTCGTGTTCACCATCGGCTCACCACAGCCATGCGCAACCTAGTGAAATGCTGACTTCGTATTGCGTCACAACCGCCGCAGTAACGGCATGCGCACAAGGTTTACGCCTTAGACCAAAACTCAGAGTTCTTTCGCCTGCACATCGGTCACGTCAGCCAAGTCACGACCCGTATTGGTATGGCCCTTGGGCTGCTTGGCAGCAGGCTGCCAGCGACTGGCCGCTTGGGAGGCCCTGCTCCAGCCCGCACTTGGGTTTACACGCATGACCCAAGGGGTCATAGGCTGACCCGTGAGCTTGGCCCATAGCGCACGCAGCCCCCACACGATGGCCAGCGCCACCACGACCAAGAGCAGGCTGGCAGCAAACACCAAGCCCATCGCCAAGACAAGCACGCGAACCAGAAACCTAACCATACTCGTTACAAAATCTGCCACACATTTCTCCATCGTCTTAGGGCACATGCCCTTAGGTTAATGTTTGTAGTTTGTGGGTAAAACCTGGAATGCAAGCAGTGACCCTGGGCGCTTGGCGAACGCCCATAAAAAAAGCCACCTTACGGTGGCTTTTCAAGAATTCTGAAAAGAATTACTTTGCAGCGGAAGCAGCGTCTTTGGCAGCATCCACAGCGGTAGCAGCAGCGCTGGTAGCAGCAGCGGCAGCGTCGGTTGCAGCAGAAGCGGCAGCTTCAGCAGCTGCTGCAGCAGGAGCGGCAGCAGGTGCTTCAACAACAGGTGCTGGTGCAGGAGCTGGTTCTTCTTTTTTGCCGCAAGCAGCCAAAACAACAGCAGCCATCAAAGCCGCGAGTACAAGCGATTTGTTCATTAGAAAATTCCTTAAAGAGATAGGGAGTAGAAACAATTTCCGGAAATCGTCAGCATAACTTTACGTGTATGTGACCGAGAGAAAGCACTCGAGCTCTTTCAACTCAGCCCTCGATTATAAGCTTCTTCTTCTGCAATGCTCAAAAACCCTTACTCGTAAATACAACAAGAAAACTACAGGCCCAGCGTAGACGACGGAAACGCCGGGCTGCTTTTGCGCAGCCACTCGCTCTGCGCCTGCTGCAGCAAAACCCTCCGCTGGGCGTCATCGCCGCAAATGCCGCTGCTGTGTTCCAGATCAAGGCGGCGCATCGTCCATACAGGGCTATACAAAGCACTGGGGATATCTTGCACGTCTTGCGAATGGGCGCTGCGGCAGGCGCGGCAGTCGATCAGGTGCGACCAGGTGGTACGCCAGGCCACAAAACGAGCGTGGCGACGCACCACCTGGTCGTATGAGCCAGCCAACATGGTGAACTGCCGCCCCGGCCGCGCCCAGGCGTGTAAAGATGTGCAAACGTCCCGCTCACCCAGCGGCCAGTCCTCAAAAGTTGGGTCGCTGACGATGATCTCGCGCCAGCCCTCATGCGCCGCACAGGCCAGGGCATCGCGCAGCATCTGCTGAAATGCGACCCGCCCCAGAAAGCGGCCTGTGGGGCGTTGGGACACATCGGGGGTGGGCAGCAAGTCGTCCATGGCAAAACCTTTCAGTGGGAATGCACCCAGCCATTGGCGCACCACGACAGCACCAGAGCGCGGGCATCGGCGCTGGCGCGGGCCAGTTCTTTGGCCCCCAGTGTGCGCGCATCGGCCAGGCGGCGCATCAGCGTGGCATCGCGCCCGGCGGCACGGAAGCTTTCGCCGTTGATGAAGATGTGCTGCGCGTCATAGAACATGCGGCTGCGCGGGTCCAGGGTGACGGCACCCAGCGGCTCGGACGGCTCGTGGGCCTCAAACCAGACCTGCGCCTTGGGCTCGGTGAGCACCTCGCCCAGTGCGCATTGCAAGGCCACGGGGTCGTCCAGCAGTTCTTGCAGCGCGGTTTGCGCAAAGTCCAGCAACGCCGCCGGGATGGCGCCTGGTGTATCCGTGGCGGGCTGGTCTGCATCGCTGTACAAGGCTTCGCCAACCGCATCCTCCGCCTCTTCGGCCATGCGTTGCATGAGTTCACGGACCAGCTCGGCGCGCTTCGGGGCACGAAAACCCACCGAGTAGGTCATGCACTCGCCCACCGCAACACCGTCGTGGGCGTAGCGCGGCGGCAAATACAGCATGTCGCCGGGTTCCAGCACGAACTCTTGCTCGGGCACAAAGTTGGCCAAAATCTTCAGCGGCGCGCCGTCCACCAGGCTCAGGTCCTTTTGCCGCCCGATGCGCCAGCGGCGCTGGCCGTGGGCCTGCAGCAGGAACACGTCGTAGCTGTCAAAGTGCGGGCCGACGCCGCCGCCATCGGTGGCAAAGCTCACCATCACGTCGTCCAGCCGCGCGTCGGGCACAAAGCGGAACTGCTGCAGCAGGTCGTGCACGGTGGCGGCGTGGATGTCCACGCCCTGGACCAGCAAAGTCCAGCCGGGAGTTTTCAACGGCGGCAAGGCGCGGCGTGGCAAGGGGCCGTTTTTCATTTTCCAGCCGGCATCGGTCTGGGTAATCAATCGCGACTCAACTTCGTCCTGCTCGGCCAGCGCAAACAGCGCGCTGCGGTCCAGCAGAGCCTGGAAGCCGGGAATGGCCTGGCGGATCAGCAAAGGCTTTTTTTGCCAGTAGTCGCGCATGAATTGCTGCGGGCTGAGTCCGCCCAGCAGCGGCAAAATTTGGGTGGTGTCCACATAGTTCCTTGGGTGTGTCATGAAGGCTGTTGCCTAAACTGCGACAATTCTCCTATGGAAATTACCCAACAATGTGTGGTCGCTCTGACCTGGACGCTCAAGGACACTCTGGGCGTGGAACTGGACGTACTCGACGAGCCAGTCGAACTTTTAGTGGGCGGCGGCGATCTGCTCAAGAAAGTGGAAGATGAATTGCAAGGCCACGAGGTCGGCGATGTGCTGGAACTGCACTTGGAGCCGGAGGAAGCCTTTGGCGACTTCAACGACCAGTTGATCTTCCTGGAAGCGCGCGGCCTGTTCCCCGATGTGCTCGAAGAAGGCATGAGCTTTGACGGCAGCACCCTGCCCGAAGGCATCAGCCCCGAAGTGCCCCGCCACGGCCTGTACATCGTCTCCGAAATCTACCCCGAGCACGTGGTGCTGGACGGCAACCACCCGCTGGCCGGCATGGCGCTGCGCCTGAAGCTGGGCGTGGCCGGTGTGCGCGAAGCCACCGAAGAAGAAATTGGCCGGGGCACCACCGGCACCAGCTTCTTCAACGTCTCGTCCAGCGCCCCGGACGGCGACTATCTTCATTGAATTTTAAGAAAAACAGGCCTCTAGCGCATATTCTACCTGCGCAGGCCGCTATTTAAAGAATAGCGTGCGCGTGCGTGGTGCCGGATTCAAGCACCCGCACGCAACGCTGCCATACGGCATCGGGGCTTTCAATTTTGAAGCCAAAAAACCCGTCTTTGGCCCGCACCACCATCGCCCGCACGGTGGATTTTTCACCCTCTCCCAGATGCACCCATACGCCAGCCCACAGTTGCTGGGGCAGCGCGCTGGCGCAGTGGGCCTGGAAACCGCCGCTGGAGATTTCAATGACATCCAGCGTGTGGATTTCGGTGTCTTCGGCGCGCTCTAGCCGCAGCTCGGCCGGGCATTTGAGCGAAAAGCGCGGGTGCGCCCGCAGCGGATGGACCGCACCGGCTTCGGCGGTGGGTGCCATGCCGGGCAGCACGGGCAGGTATTCCGGCAGGTTGTAGATGGTGTGCAACAAGGCTTTTTTGCGCGCATCCAGGCGCTCGAAGCCAGGGGTTTTCTGGTTGAAAAAGTAATCCAGCAGCTCCGGTGTCATCACCGGGTCGTTGGTGGTGAAGTAGCGGCGGCGCGGTAGCTGGATGTTGGGCAACTCCAGTTCCATAAAGTAGCTGTGCAAGTTTTTGCGCTGCCTTTTGGGGCCATAGACATGCTTGAACAGCTGCGGCGCGGCGTACAGGTCCAGGCTCGCCCCCACGGCTGGCGCGCCGTTGGCAAAGTCGTAGCGCTCTACCGGAGTGGCGCGCAGGCGCTCGAAGAACAACAGCGACTCGTACATCTCGATGCGGTTTGGGTTCACCGCAATCACGATATGCCGGGTGTCGAAATAGGTAGCGCAGTAGGTGAACATGAACTTCATCAGCGGGAACAAGATCGCCCCGCCGGTTTTGCGAAAGTCCGGGTGCACCGCCAGGGCCGACACCTCGGCGATGTTTCCGCCCACCTCGCGCACCTGGTGCAGATCAAAAATCGCCTGCAGCGGAAAGCCAAACACGCTCTCGCGGATCAAGGAAATGGTGCCGACCACCTGCCCGTCGATCTTGGCGCACAGGGTGGTGGTGGTGGGCAGCGCGTGGTAGAGCGTGACGCGCATGCCGCTGGGGTCGGGCTGCATGAAACCCGCGTTCACATAGGCATCGTGCAGCAGGCCAAAACAGGCCTCCAGTTCTTCGCGGGTCTCGGCAATCTTCAGCACCAAATTGGCGGCGGGCGCGGGGTCGCAATCGACAAACGAGCGGTACACCGCAAACCGCAGGGGCCGCGGCGCCGGGGCAAACAGCTTGCGAACGCCCTGGTGCAGGAACTTTCGCGCCGACGCGCTGACTGAATGGGGAGCCGCTTTTGCCATGCCTGTGTCTCCGTGGGAGGGATGCCCCGGCACCATCGTACCCAGCACCCGCCCGCGCCGCTACCGGGTGCGCCCTTATGATGTTTGGGCGGCCGTGCACGGCCCTCTTTCAACCTCCAGAAAAGACCCCCTTTTGAACTCCCTTTTTGAGCAACGCGCCTTCATGCGCCTGTGGATTGCGCGCGTCTTTGGCACGCTGGGCAGCCAGATTTTGATGCTGGCCGTGGGCTGGCAAATGTACGACCTGACCGCCAGCGCCTGGGACCTGGGCCTGGTGGGGCTGCTGCAGTTCCTGCCCGCCCTGCTGCTATCGCTGGTGGCCGGGCATGTGGCCGACCGGGTGCACCGGGGCCGGATTGTGGCCACCTGTGTGGCCTTGCAGGCGCTGGTGGCGGTGACCCTGCTGTGGGTCACGCACGCGCAATGGGTGAGCCGCGAATGGCTGCTGCTGGTGTCGCTGGTGCTAGGGGCTGCCCGGGCCTTCCAGATGCCTGCACAGCAAGCCCTCACGCCGCTGCTGGTGCCCCCTGCCCTGCTGCCACGCGCCATGGCCATGAGTGCCGCAGGCATGCAGGCCGCCACCATCGGCGGCCCGGCGCTGGGCGGAGCCATCTTTCTGGCCGGGGCCAGCGCGGTGTACGCCACCGGCGTGCTGCTGTTCGGCGTGAGCGTGGTGCTGCTGTCGGGCCTGCGCTACGACCACGTGCCGCCGCCGCGCGAACCCATGACGGTGCGCAGCGTGCTGGCCGGAGTGCATTTCATCTGGGAGAAAAAACCCATTCTGGGTGCCGTGTCGCTGGACCTGTTTGCCGTGCTGCTGGGCGGGGCCACAGCCTTGCTGCCGATGTTTGCCAAAGACATCCTGCACACGGGGCCCTGGGGCCTGGGCTTGCTGCGCGCCTCCCCGGCTGTCGGGGCGCTGCTGATTTCCATCGTGCTGACGCGCTGGCCGCTGCAGCGCAAAGTGGGCCGCACCCTGCTGCTGTCGGTAGCACTGTACGGCGTGTGCATGGTGGTGTTTGGCGCGTCCACCAGCCTGCTGCTGTCGCTGGCAGCGCTGGGGATTTCCGGCGGTGCCGACATGGTCAGCGTGGTGGTGCGGCAAAGCCTAGTGCAACTGGAAACGCCGAATGAAATGCGTGGCCGGGTCAGCGCCGTCAACTCGGTGTTCATCGGCGCATCCAACCAGCTAGGTGAGTTTGAGTCGGGCGCCACCGCCGCGATGTTGGGGCCGGTGGGCTCGGTGGTGCTGGGCGGCATCGGCACGCTGATCGTGGCGGTGCTGTGGCTCAGGCTGTTCCCCAGTCTGGCCCAACGCGACAAGCTGGGCTGAGATGGAGCAGGTCGATGCCGTGGTGATCGGCGCTGGAGTCGTTGGCTTGGCTGTCGCCCGAGCGCTGGCCTTGCAGGGCCGCGAGGTGCTGGTACTGGAAGCCGCCCATGCCATCGGCACCGGCAACAGTGCGCGCAACAGCGAAGTCATCCACGCGGGCATTTACTACCCGCCCGGCTCGCTCAAAGCGCGGTTGTGCGTGCGCGGCAAACAGATGCTGTACGCCTACTGCGCCGAACGTGGCATTGGCCACCAGCGCTGCGGCAAGCTGATCGTCGCCACCGATGCCGGGCAGCTGGCCCAACTTGAACACATCCGTGCCCAGGCCGCTGCCAACGGCGTGGACGACCTGGTCGTGCTGGACCGCGCTAGCGCCCGCGCGCTGGAGCCGCAGCTGGAATGCAGCGGCGCGCTGCTGTCGCCCAGCACCGGCATCGTCGACAGCCACGCGCTGATGCAGGCGCTGCTGGGCGACCTGGAGCACGCCGGTGGAATTTTGGCATTAAATAGCCCTTTAGCGCATATGAAATCTACGCATATCGCTATTATTTTGAAAGCAAGCGATGGCACCCGGCTACGGGCCCGCAGCGTCGTCAACGCCGCCGGGCTGCAGGCCCCGGCCCTGGCCCGCCGCTGCGCTGGGCTGGATGCGCGCTGTGTTCCCACGCCCTACTTCGCCAAGGGCAGCTACTTCACTCTGAGTGGGCGGGCACCCTTCCAGCATCTCATCTACCCGGCCCCACAATCCGCCGGGCTGGGCGTGCACCTGACACTGGACCTGGGCGGCCAGGCCAAGTTCGGCCCCGACGTGCAGTGGGTGGACAGCCCCGACGACCTGGCGGTGGACCCGGCGCGCGGCGAAGCCTTCTACGCCGAAGTACGCAAGTACTGGCCCGGCCTGCCCGATGGTGCGCTGCAGCCAGGCTACGCAGGCATCCGCCCCAAAATCCACGCCCCAGGCGAAGCAGCCCAAGACTTCCTCATCCAGGGCCCGGCCGTACACGGCGTGCCGGGGTTAGTGAATCTGTTTGGGATCGAGTCGCCGGGCTTGACGGGTTGTTTGGCGCTGGGAGACCGGGTGGCGGGGATGCTTTAAAAATTTAAAGAAAACCGGCCTCTAGCGCAAGTAATACCTACACTATTAGCTCTATTTTCTATAGCACCAGATCCACCATCGCCGCCAACGGAATCAAGGCTCCGCGGTACTGGATGACGCGGGCGGCCAGGTGGTTGCCTTGGGTGGCGGCGGCGACCGTGCTGCCGCCTTGCAAACGCACGGCCAGGTAGCCTGCGGCGAAGGAGTCTCCGGCCGCGGTGGTATCCACCACTTTTTCGACCCGCTCGGTGGCGATCTCTTGCACGCCGCTGGCGGTGCACACCAGGGTGGCATCGCGGCCCCGCTTGATGACCACCTCGGGGCATGGCAGGGCCGATGCGGCTTCCACGGCGGCTTCCAGCGTGGCCAGGCCGCGCAGCGCCTGTTCGTCGTCGGCCGTGACCAGGGCGATACTGGCCAGGCTGTAGGCGCGGTCAAAACAGTCCAGCGCCTCGGTACGGCTGGGCCACAGACGGGGGCGGTAGTTGTTGTCAAAAATCACGGCGGCACCGCGTGCGCGCAGGCGGGCCATCACAGCGAACAGGCGCTCGCGGCCCGCAGCTGGCAGGATGGCGAGGCTGATGCCGCTGCAGTACAGCGCGTCGATCTGGTCGGCTGCCTGCTCCAGCGGGGTCTCGGGCATATCGAAATACGCCTTGGCCGCGCTGTGGTCGCGCCAGTAGCTAAAGCTGCGCTCGCCCTGGGCATCCACCTCGATCAAATACAAACCCGGCATGCGGCCCGGCAGGCGCTGCACCAGCGACACGTCCAGGCCCTCGGCCTGCCAGCGCGCCAGCAGGCCGCTGCTCAGGCTGTCGTCGCCCAGAGCCGTGGCGTAGCCAACCTGCAGGTCGGCCGAACACCGCGCCAGGTAGACGGCGGTGTTGAGCGTATCGCCGCCAAAGCCTTGTTGCATGGAACCGAAGGCCTCGCCCTGCAGCTCCAGCATGCATTCGCCAAACAGGACGACACGCGGCATGCCGGTCAGGCTCCGGTCATGCGCCGATGTACGCGGTCTTCACGGTGGTGAAGAATTCTTGCGCATAGCGGCCCTGCTCGCGCGAGCCATAGCTGCTGCCCTTGCGGCCACCGAACGGCACGTGGTAGTCCACACCCGCAGTGGGCAGATTCACCATCACCATGCCGGCCTGGCTGTGCCGCTTGAAGTGGGTCGCGTACTTGAGGCTGGTGGTGGCAATGCCCGCCGACAGGCCGAACGGCGTGTTGTTCGACTCGGCCAGAGCGGCTTCGTAGTCTTTCACGCGGATGACGCTGGCCACCGGGCCGAACACTTCTTCGCGGTTGATGCGCATGGCCGAGGTGGTGTCCAGCAGCAAAGCCGGGGCCATGTAGAAGCCCTCGGTGGTGCGCTCCAGGCGGGCACCGCCTGCCACCAGCTGGGCGCCTTCGGCCTGGCCGATGGCTACGTAGTCCAGATCCTGCTGCAGCTGTGACAACGACGACACCGGGCCGATGTCGATACCGGCCGCCAGCGCGTCGCCAATCTTCAACGTAGCCATGCGGGCCTGCACGGCTTCCACGAACTTGCCGTAGATACCGTCGGTGACGATCAAACGGCTGGATGCGGTGCAGCGCTGGCCGGTGCTGAAGAAGGCGCTTTGCACACTGAGCTCGACGGCCTGGGCCAGGTCGGCATCGTCCAGGATGATTTGCGGGTTCTTGCCGCCCATTTCCAGCTGCACCTTCTTCAGGTTCACTGCGCACTGCTGGGCGATACGGCCACCCACGCCTTGCGAGCCGGTGAAGCTGATGCCGTTAATGCCGGGGTGGTTGACCAGCGGATCGCCGATGACCGAGCCGCGGCCCATCACCAGGTTGAACACGCCTGCGGGGATGCCGCTACGGCTGATGATTTCGGCCAGCGCCCAGGCGCAGCCGGGCACCAGATCGGCGGGCTTCAAGACCACGCAGTTGCCGTAGGCCAGGGCCGGGGCAATCTTCCACGCGGGGATGGCGATGGGGAAGTTCCAGGGGGTGATCAAACCCACCACACCCAACGGTTCGCGGGTGATTTCCACCGCCACGCCAGAGCGCACCGAGGGCACGATCTCACCCGTCAAACGCAGGCATTCACCGGCGAAAAACTTGAAGATGTTGCCTGCGCGGGTAGCTTCACCAATGCCTTCGGGCTTGGTTTTGCCTTCTTCGCGGGCCAGCAGGGTGCCCAGCTCTTCGCGGCGGGCCAGGATTTCGGTGCCGATCTTGTCCAGCGCGTCGGCGCGGGCCTGCACGTTGCCGGTGGACCAGGCGGGGAAAGCAGCTTGGGCGGCTTGCACGGCCGCGTCGAGCTGGACCGCGTCGCCTTGGGTGTACTCGCCGATCACGTCGCCCAGGTTGGATGGGTTGATGTTGGGGGTGTAGCTGGCACCAGCGACCCATTGGCCGTTGATGAAGTTGTCGTGTTTTTGGGTCATGGTGGTCTGCTTATTGTGGGCCGAGTTTGGCGATCAGCGCGGCGAGTTCTTCCATCTCGGCGGGCTTCAGATCGGTCAGGGGGGCGCGCACCGGGCCGCCGTCGTGGCCGACGATGGTGGCACCGGCCTTGATGATGCTCACGCCGTAGCCTTCCACGCGGTTGCGGATGGTCAGGTAAGGCATGAAGAATTCCTTCAACAGCTTGTGCTGCGTGGGCAGGTCATCGGCGGCGACGGCATGGTAGAAGTCCATGGCGGTTTTGGGGATGAAGTTGAACACCGCCGACGAGTACACCGGCGTGCCCAGCGCCTTGTAGGCGGCGGCATACACCTCGGCCGTGGGCAAGCCGCCCAGGTAGGCAAAGCGGTCGCCCATCTTCATGAAGATGGAAGACATGGTTTCGATATTGCCCACGCCGTCCTTGAAGCCGATCAGGTTGGGGCAGCGCTCGGCCAGGATGGCCAGCGAATTCGGGGTGAGCTTGGTGCGGTCGCGGTTGTAGACGATGACGCCAAACTTCACGCTGTTGCAGACCTGGGCCACGTGCTCAATCAGGCCTTCCTGGCCAGCTTCGGTCAGGTAGTGCGGCAGCAGCAGCACGCCGTGGGCACCCAGGCGTTCGGCTTCTTGCGCATGGGCGATGGCCATGCGGGTAGGGCCACCAGCACCGGCAATGATGGGCACCACGCCACGGCAGGTGTCCACCGCGGTCTTGACGACCTGGCTGTACTCGGCACCCACCAGCGAGAAGTATTCGCCCGTGCCACCGGCGGCAAACAGCGCCGATGCGCCGTAGGGGGCCAGCCATTCCAGGCGCTTGATGTAGGTGCTGGGACGGAAGTCGCCGTTGGCATCAAAGTCGGTGATGGGGAAGGACAGCAGGCCGGAGCCCATGATGGTTTTGAGTTCTTGGGGATGCATGGTGGTGGTCTCTTTGGTGAACGTGAAAGATGGTTTACTATGATTTTAATAGCTACTAGTGCAATGGATATATACGCTAGAGGCTGTTTTATGCCGTATTTAAGGCTTGTTAGCCGGGAACTGGGTGAACACGGGTGCGGCAACGCCACACGCACCCGGCTGCAGGGCAAACACGGCCCCATTCAACCCGGGCGCTGCCGCGTCTACCGTGCCCGGCACGATGGAGGTGACATACAGCACATCCAGGTTCGCCCCGCCAAACGTGCACATGGACGGCTTGGCCACGGGCACCTCCAGCGACTCGACCAGCTGGCCTTGCGGATTGAAGCGGTGCACCCGACCTGCGTCGTTGCCGCAGATCCAGTAACAACCTTCGGCATCGACCGCTGCGCCATCCGGGCGGCCCGGCAGAGCTTGCATGTCGACAAACAGGCGTGGGTGCTGCAAATTACCGCTGGCATCCACATCGAAAGCCCAGATTTTTTGTACGCTGGGGTGCGAATCGGACAGGTAGGCGGTGCCGCCATCGGGGCTGAATGCCAGGCCGTTGGGGGTGATCAGGCCGTCCAGCGGGGTGGACTGCAAGCCATCCAGCCGCACGGCGTGCAGGCCGGTGGCATCCAGGCAATACAGGCGGCCTACGGAAGAAGCCAGGCCCATGTCCATCACCATGCTGCTGGCCCAGAAGCGGCCCTGCGCATCGCAGCGGCCGTCGTTGAAACGCATGCCGGGCGCGGGGTGGGTGACGCTGGCCAGGCACTCGACACGCACCTCGGGGGCGTTCAGCAGCGTCACGGCAAAAATGCCGGTTTCCATCGCGGCCACCAGGGTGCCTGCGGTGGCGGTCAGGCCGATGCAGCCGACGCGCTCGGGTACGGTCCAGCTGTGGACGGTGTCCGTGGCGGGCGACCAGCAGCGGATCTGCTGGCCATTGATATCCACCCAGTACAGGGCTTGCTCGGCTACCGACCACACCGGGCTTTCGCCCACGCGGTCGCGGACGCTGGAAACAACAGTCACCGTGCTCATGCCTCGTAAGGTCCCATGCGCACAAACGCACCGCCCTGGTGCAGGGCTGCAGGGTCACTGAAGTCAGGCGGCGGGGTGCGGGCGTAGACGGCCTCGCGGAAGATGTCCGAGCTGTCTTGCGGCACGTAGCCGATATGGCGGGCGCGGCTGTTGTCCCACCAGGTAACGGCGTTGTTGGACATGCCAAAGATGATGCTGAAACCCAGCGCAGGCGTGGTCAGGCAGGCGGTGATCAGGCGGTGCAGGTCGTCAAAGCTCAAAAAGGTGGCCAGCATGCGGCGGTCGCGCGGCTCGGGGAAGGACGAGCCGATGCGCACACAGGCGGTTTCAATGCCGTAGCGGTCAAAGTAGTAGCGCGCCAGGTCTTCGCCGAAGGCCTTGCTCAGGCCGTAGTTGCCGTCCGGGCGGGCCGGTGCATCGGCGGTGATGGTCTCGTCCTGGCGGTAAAAGCCGGTGACGTGGTTGGAGCTGGCAAACACCACCCGCTTCACGCCAAATTTGCGGGCGGCTTCGTACAGGTTGTAGGCCCCCAGGATGTTGGCCATCATGATGGGCTCGAACGGGCCGTCCAACGACTTGCCGCCCATGTGGACAATGGCATCCACGCCTTGCACCATCGCATCGACCTGGGCCGCATTGGCCAGGTCGGCCAGCATGATTTCTTCGCCTTCGGCGGCAGCGCCGAAGTCCACTACATCCGACAATCGCAGCGTGGTGCAGTTTTGCTTGAGGCTCTCGCGCAAAACCTTGCCCAGGCCACCGGCGGCGCCGGTTAACAAAATTTTCTCGTGCAACTTGATGGCCATATAGGTTCCTGTTAACTTGTTTTACGTCACAACACTGGCTCCGACTGGGCTCGCCTTGCGTACCTGGGTTTCATCCGCTGGACTTTTACTGGGGCTTTGCTACTATGCATTGCATAGACTTACACATCAGTCATGTGTTGTCTGACAACTAGCTATTCTGATAACCACTTCATTCCATGTCAAGGCTTTTTTAATGGCATCCGCACAAACCCTTGCGAAATTAGACCCCACCTTGTCTGCCTCCAGCGCGCGCTCCACGCCCATCCCCCCGCCCTCCCCGGCTTCCTCTGCCGCTCTGGCCCGCCCCCGGCGCACGCGGGGTCTGGTGTTTGAGATTGTGGACGCGCTGGTGGCCGACATCCGCAAAGGCCAGTTGCACCCCGGCGACAAGCTGCCCACCGAAGCCGAGTTCATGGCCCGGTTCGAAGTCAGCCGCACCGTGGTGCGCGAGGCCATCTCCAAACTACAGGCCTCGGGTCTGGTGGAAACGCGGCACGGCATCGGCACCTTTGTGATCGAGCCGCCCGACACCCGCAACTTCAAGATCGCCCCCGAAGACTTTGCCACCGTGGCCGACGTGATCGCCCTGCTGGAGCTGCGCATCAGCCTGGAAACCGAGGCTGCCGGGCTGGCTGCCCAGCGGCGCACCCCGGCCAACCTGGCCCAGCTAGAGCTGGCGCTGAAAGACTTCAAGGACGCGATTCCGCTGGAGTCCGATGGCGTACCGGCCGACTTCCAGTTCCATATGGAAGTGGCCCGCGCCACCGGCAACCAGCACTTTGCCGACCTGATGACCTACCTGGGCACAATGATCATTCCGCGCACCCGCGTCAAGACCCTGGAGAACGTGCCCGAGGGCCGGCTGGCCTACCTGCTCAAAGTGCATGGCGAGCACGAGAGCATTTACCACGCCATCCGCGACCAGGACAGCGATTCGGCCCGCGCCGCCATGCGCACCCACCTGTCGAACAGCCGCGAACGGCTGCGCAAAAGCCAGCCCCTGGACACCGCCAAGCTGGGGTGATTCGGCCACAAACAGGGGTTTACCCTTTGTGTCATTTTGTTTTTGGGTTGTAGGATGACTGATAAATTTTATCACTCCTCAGCCACTCAACAGGAATCGACATGAAGACTTTCCACCGCCCCCTGATCAGCCTGATCGCCGCAGCCGCCCTGTGCGTTGTCAGCGGTACCGCCGCAGCCCGCACTTTCCGTTCGGCCGACGTGCATTCCAAAGAATTCCCCACCAACATGGCGGTGAAGTACATGGGTGACGAGCTGAGCAAGTCCACCAACGGCAAAGACAACATCAAGGTGTTTGGCGACAGCGCCCTGGGCTCCGAAAAGGACACCGTGGAACAAGTCAAGATTGGTGCCATCGACATGGTGCGCGTCAGCCTGGCATCGTTCAACGGCATCGTGCCCGAGTCGATGATTCCGTCGTTCCCATTTATCTTCCGTGACCTGGCGCACTTCCGCAAAGCCATCTACGGTGCCGAAGGCGACAAGATTCTGGCGTCTTTCGACAAAGCCGGTTTCATTGGTCTGGCCATGTACGAAAGCGGTTCGCGCTCAATGTATGCCAAGAAGCCGATCAAGTCGGTAGCCGACATGAAGGGCCTGAAGATCCGCGTGCAGCCATCTGACCTGGCCGTCGCGATGGTCACCGCCATGGGCGCATCGCCTGCCCCCATGCCCATGGCCGAGGTGTATTCTGGTCTGAAGACTGGCCTAGTCGATGCCGCTGAAAACAACATCCCTTCGTACGAAGAAGCCAAGCACTACGAGTCGGCTGGCATTTTCTCTGAAACCATGCACGTGATGACACCCGAAGTCGTGGTCTTCTCGAAGAAGGTTTGGGACACGCTGACACCGGTGGAGCAAGCCGGACTGCGCAAGGCCGCCAAAGCTTCGGTTGCCTACTACGTGACCCTGTGGGATGCCAAGGAAAAAGATGCCAAGGCCGCCGTGCTCAAGGGCGGCGCGAAGATCATCCCCGCAGCCGAAATCGACAAGGCCAGCTTCGTGAACGTGGAAAAGCCCGTCTGGGACAAGTTTGCCACCACGCCTGAACTGAAGGCTCTGGTGCAAGAGATCGTCAACGTCAAATAAGCCCACTTCTGCCGCCGCCGTCCCAGCTCTGTGGACGCGCGGCGGCAGAACGCTTGAGAAGTAACCACCATGAATTTACTCAATTCACTGAGTGCACACCTGTCCAACTGGGTGTTGCGCGTGGCCAGTGTGTGCCTGGCGGCATTGGGACTCGTAGTCATCTACGGTGTCGTGATGCGCTATGCATTCAATGACGCCCCCGCCTATGTCGAGCAGGTTGCCTTGCTGCTGGTCATCTCGGTTGCCATGTTTGGTGCCGCCGCCGGTGTGCACGATGCAGGCCACATCAGCCTGGATTCAGCCGTCAAACTCCTGCCCGCCAAAGGCCAGTTCTGGTGTCTGGTAGTGGTCGAACTGCTAACCATCGCCTTTGCCGCCGTGCTGCTGTATGGCTGTGAACACATGGCTGCATCGACGCGCCACGACACCATTCCTACGCTGGGTATCTCCGAAGCCTGGCGCTATGTACCGCCCATGATTGCCGGCGTCCTCATCATCCTGTTTTCAGTGAGGCACATGCTGGCACTGTTTACAAAGAAAACCACTGCCTGACCATGGAACTTGCTGTACTTTCCTTGAGCTTTTTGCTCTTTCTGGTGCTCGGGGTGCCGGTGGCGTTTGCCATCGGCCTGAGCTGTCTGGCCACCTTTGCGGTGGAAGGCTTGCCACTGGCCACGGCCATGCAGATGATGGTGTCGGGCATGAACGTGTTCTCGTTCTTGGCCATTCCGTTCTTCATCTTCTCGGGTGAGCTGATGCTGCACGGTGGCATTGCCGACAAGATTCTCAACTTTGCGCGCAGCATGGTCGGCCACATGCGCGGCGGGCTCGGCCTGGCCAACGTGATGGCCAGCACCTTGTTCGGCGGTGTGTCGGGTTCGCCGATTGCCGACACCTCGGCCATGGGCGGCGTGATGATCCCCATCATGAAGCGCGAAGGCTATAGCGCCGGTTACGCGGTCAACGTCACCACCCACGCGTCGCTGACCGGCGCGCTGATGCCCACCTCGCACAACATGATCATCTATGCCTTCGCCGCCCAAGCGGCCACCGGCATGATCGGTGGCCATGTGATCCGCGGTGTGTCGATTGGCGACCTGATGTTTGCGGGCTTGGTGCCGGTGTTCTGGATCATGGTCTGCATGCTGATCGCCGCCTACTGGCAAGCCGTGCAAAACGGTTTTCCCAAGCGGGCTGACGGCTCGTCCATGCTGGAGAAATTCCCCGGCTGGAAAGCCGTGCTGACTACTTTCATCGCAGCCATTCCCGGACTGATGGTGATCGGCGTGATTCTGGGCTGCGTGATGGGCGGCGTGACCACAGCGACCGAGGCCGCAGCGATTGCGGTGGCCTATTCGCTGCTGCTGACCAGCGTGATCTACCGCACCATGAGCCGTGCCAAAGTGGTGATGGCGCTGAAAAAAGCCTCCAAGACCACCGGCGTGATCTTGCTGTTGATTGGCGTGTCGAACATGCTGCGCTGGCAAATGGCGTACCTGGAAATTCCAGATGCGATTGAAGCCGCGCTGCTGCACGCCACCACCACTCCGTGGCTGATGCTGTTGTACATCAACATCATCCAGATCTTCCTGGGCATCTTCCTGGACATGGCGGCCCACATCCTGATCACCACACCGCTGTTCCTGCCGCTGGCCATCCAGATGGGCGTGGGCCCGGTGCAGTTCGGCATGATGCTGCTGCTGAACTGTGCGCTGGGGCTGGTGCATCCGCCGGTAGGGACGGTGCAATTTGTCGGCTGTGCCATTGGCAATATTTCGATTGGTGAGGCAACCAAAACCGCGTGGCCCTACTACCTGGCGATATGGGTGGCCATCAACCTGGTGACCTATGTGCCAGCGTTCTCCACCTGGCTACCGTCACTGATCACCGGACACCCGGTGTTCTGACGGTGATCCCCAAGGGCTGCTTTTGCAGCCCTTTTTGTTGGGCCACAAGCCCCACCCTTGCCGCCCCGGCCCCCCCTTTTTTCTTTCTTGACTATGCACCTACCTTTTATGGGACACACCAGCATTTCCCGCCGCCTGTCCATCGGCTTCGGCGTGATGGTCTGCCTGTTGGCCGTCATCACGGCGGTCTCGCTGGTGAGCATGTACAACACCCGGCACCGCGTCACCGTTATCCGCGACGAACTCAGCCCCAAGGTGGAGCTGGTCGGGCAAATGAAGCAGCAGGTCAACCAGATCGCCATGTCCATACGCAACCTGGGCATCCTGACCACGCCCGAAGATCTGGAAAAAGAATACCAACGCCTGACCAGCGCCTACACCCGTTACGACGCACTGTCACAACAGTTCATCCAGCGCGCCGATGCCGACGGCGAGAAGACGCTGCTGGCCAGCCTGGACGCTGCCCGCAAAGATGCCTCGGCGATGTTCCAGTCGGCGGTGGAAAAAGCGGGCTCTGCGGGCGCAGTGCAAGACATTGCCGTGCTCATCCGCCTGGAACTGCGTACCAACCTGGAAGCCTGGAGCGTGTCGCAAGACACCTGGCTCAGCACCATCGACCAGCTGCAGCACAAGGTGTCCCAGCAGATCACGGACAACCAGGCTGATGTGGTGCAGCAGGCCAACCGCGGCATCCAGGTACTGTTGATCGTGGCCTGCCTGGCCATCAGCTTCGGCATAGCAGCCGCCTGGTTCATCACCCGCTCCGTCAAGCTGCCGCTGCGCCGCGCCGTCGAAGAAGCCGACCGCATGGCCGGAGGCGACCTGTCGCACGCCATCGAATCCGCCAGCCACGACGAAACCGGCCAATTGCTACGCCGCCTGGAAAGCATGCGCAGCCGCTGGGCCAGCACCATGGCCCATCTGCGCGACACCACGCAAAACGTCAACACCGCCGCGGTAGAAATCGCCCACGGCAACCTGGACCTGAGCCAGCGCACCGAGCACACCGCCGCCAACCTGCAACAAACCGCCGTGTCGATGGAAGAGCTGACCGGCATCGTCAAGCAATCCGCCGATGCCGCCCGGCAGGCCAACCAGCTGGCCTCATCCGCCGCCGAAGTCGCCGCTCGGGGCGGCCAGGTAGTGGCCCAGGTGGTGCGCACCATGGACGAGATCAACACCAGCTCCCAGAAAATTGCCGACATCATTGGTGTCATTGACGGTATTGCCTTCCAGACCAATATCCTGGCGCTGAATGCGGCTGTGGAAGCCGCCCGCGCCGGGGAACAAGGCCGGGGCTTTGCCGTGGTGGCCAGTGAAGTGCGCAATCTGGCAGGTCGCTCGGCTGAGGCCGCCAAAGAAATCAAGGTGCTGATCGCCGCCAGCGTGGACCGCGTGGATGCCGGCTCGCACCTGGTGGCCCACGCGGGCCAGACCATGGCCGAAATCGTCGGCTCGGTGCAGCGCGTATCGCACATCATTGGTGAGATCACCGCCACCGCGTCCGACCAGTCGGAGCGCATCGGCCTGGTCAGCATCTCGGTGGCCGAGCTGGACCAGATGACCCAGCAAAACGCCGCCCTGGTCGAACAATCTGCCGCGGCCGCGGAGAGCCTGAAAACCCAGGCCACCCACCTCACGCAGCTGGTGGACACCTTCAAGCTGGGCGCACCCACTGCCTACGCCGCACCGCAAAAAATCACGGCCCGAAAGAAGCTGCAACTGGCCTGAACGCACCTTTTCGCGCCTTTTTGCGTTTTTACTTCGGTTAATCCGGCAGGTTAAATTTTAAAGAAAATAGGCCTCTAACGTATGTAATACCTACGCTAGTAGCTATATTTTCAGGAGCAATTAGCCTTTGGCGTACAGCGCGCCTGCCAGCGCTCAATCTGCCGAGTACTTCTGGCAGGAGCCGCGCGCAGTGGCGACCGGGTACTTCTCGGCATTCACCAGCATCTTGCGCCGCGCGGATTCCAGCAAGTCGATGTCCAGCTTGTCACAGAGCTGCAGCAGGTACAGCAGCACGTCGGCCGCCTCGACGGCGACTTCGGCTTTTTGCGGCGCTGGAAGGCTGCGGCTTTGGTCTTCGGTCAGCCACTGAAAGTGCTCCAGCAACTCGGCCGCCTCCACGCTCAGCGCAGCAGCCAGGTTCTTGGGCGAATGGAATTGCGCCCAGTCGCGCGCCGCAGCGAAGTCGCGCAGGGCTTGGGTCAGGGAGGGGATGGTGGTCATAGTGGAGGGGGGGTTATGGGCCTGCAAGGGCCAAAGTTGCGATGGACTGGAGCCGCTGCAGCACCAGACCCGTACGCGTGCTGTGCGTGACGATGCCCGGTAATGCGTTCAAAAACTCTGGGTGCGCCAGCAACGCACCCACTTGGCTGACGACAAACCTGCGCACATCGGCTGCTGCCACGGCCAGCTCTGCCACCACCTCCACCCGGCCATCCACCACCGTGATGATGTCCTCGAGATCGTGGCTCAGGTAGACATCGTCCTGCCCGCGGTCTTTGAATGCCTCGAACTTGGTGGCCAGGAAATACGGCGCCGATAGATGGCGCAGCCACAAGCCTGGCTCGGGCTCGGCACGCACCGCAGCCTCAAAACCCGCGCGGTACCAGGGGTTGGCAAAGCCCATCACCTTCTCATCCAAGGGCACCAAATCCAATTGCATGCGCTGCCAAAACCACCGAAATGGTGGTGTGTTGTTTTCATGGTCTGGCGGAAACCTCTGGCAACAAGCTCTTCGGTAACCAGGTGGTAGCCCGCCAAAGTGGTGACTTCCACAATCGCATCCACATCCTCCGTGGGGCGAATGTCCGCCAAGGCAGGCTGGCTCATCAACAGCCCGGTCGCGCAGCCCCCGACAAACACCACGCGCTCACGCAACGGCCCCAATGCTTGCGCCATGGCGATCAACAGACCCAGATTGGGATTAGCCATGCGTGCTGGCCCCAGTCTTGCCCGCATGCGGCGGATGGATCAAGACGGGCAAACGCAGCGCCGCCATGCCCCGCTCACGCGCACGGCCAATGCGCAGGGCATCAAACAGTGCCAGCATCTCGTACAAGCGCGCATCCTGCATGGCAGCATACGGAACACTGGGATGCAGGGGCACCAGCCCCGTGCCGCGTACGCTGCCCTCCGGGTGGGGCCACACGTAGTCGTCGGATCCCGGCGCGAACACCCCGGCAAATGCCGGTGCGCTGTGGCTGGTGGGCACGCCCACCGTGGGGCCAAAGGTGTCGGCAGCAAACGCATATTTGGCCCCATGCAGCGCAAATTCCGCCAAATTACGCGGGTGGGCGCGGGCCGGGTTACCCGCCGCCGCATCGGCCACCGCCCCAGGCGGCGCACGCCGGGAGCGTTTTGGCAATAAATAAACAGCCTTTGGCTCCCGTACCCCAAGCGGTGCTTCGGGCAAAGCAAACACCCGGTTGTCCAGCAACAGCCCCGCGTGCAAGCCCCGTTTCACACAAGCGTGCGCCTCGGAAGCACTCAAGCCAAGAGCGAGTGCCAGACTGGCATATGTCCACCGTTGGTCAGCCCACGACACCAGCTTGAGGGCCACTAAAAAATCTTGCGGTTTGAGTTGCATTATTCAATATTCGCGATTCAAGAATATAGCTAAAACCAACGAAAAATGCAAGCACCGTGCAGCGTCTGGGCTTGAAATCAAGCGTGGCCCGATCGCCCCCGCACCACCAGTTCGTCATACCCCGTTGCCACATCCAACTCGCGCGTAAACGCTCATTCGGGCAACAGCGCCAGCAGCACCTCCGCCGTGGTCCGCACGGTGTAGCCCGCCGCCACATGCCCGCCCAGCACCGCCCCGGTCGCGGTGGACAGCGCCATGTGCAGGTGCGAACTGCTGCGCTCCCCGTCAAACGCCACCGTGCCCGACAGACTGAGGATTTCCATGTCCCCCACCAGCCGCTGCGGCTGCTCCGCCCCGGCGAAACGCAGACCGGCGGTGGACAGGCTGCCGATGCCCGAGAGCACAAAGGCCGCCTGGCAGTTTTGGCTGCGCACGGCGGCTTCCAGGGCCTGGCGCAGGTCTTGGCCAGGGGTGAGGCGGAGGGGGAGGATTTGCATGGAATTTATAAAAAATAGGCCGCTAGCGCAAATATTACCTGCACCATACGCTATATTTTTGATAGCAAACCACGCAACCCGAAACCCTGACCACCTCAGACCCTACTGCAGCTGCACAGCCTTGGCCGCCATCGCCTTCGCCAGCCCCCCCACTGCGCGCTGAACAGCCCCGCGTCCATGGTCTTGACGTTCTTCATGATCGGCTTGAAGCCCATGTGCGCCAGCACATCGCGCTCCAAATCCACGCCGGGGGCAATTTCGGTCAGTTCCAGGCCTTCGGTGGTGAGCTGGAACACGGCGCGCTCGGTGACGAACAACACTTCTTGCTGGCGCAGGGCGGCGTCATGGCCGTTAAAGGTGATTTGCTCAACCTTTTCGATGAACTTGCGCGACTTGCCCTCTTGGACGATGGTGAGCTGGCCGTCAGCCGCTTGCACCTGCAGGCCACCGGCGGTGAAGGTGCCGCAGAACACCAGCTTCTTGGTGGAGCGGGTGATGTTGACGAAGCCGCCGCAGCCGACCGGGCGGCCATTGAACTTGCTCACGTTGACGTTGCCCCAGTTGTCGGCCTGGGCCAGGCCCAGGAAGCTGGCATCCAGGCCGCCGCCGTCGTAGAAGTCGAACTGCAGCGACTGCTCGATGATGGCCTCGGCGTTGTAGACCACGCCGAAGTCGCCCAGCTGCGCGGGGATGCCGCTGGTGATGCCGCTCTCTACGCTCAAGGTCAGTTGGTCGGACACGCCCTCTTCCGCCGCCACCGACGGCACTCCGGCGGGGATGCCGATCCCGAGGTTGGTGACGGCACCGGGCTTGAGTTCCATGGCGGTGCGGCGGGCGATGACTTTGCGCTCGTCCAGCGCCATGGGCTCCAGCGAATTGAGCGGCACGCGCACGTCGCCGCAGAACGCAGGGTTGAACTGGGTGGCGATGGTCTGCATGTGGTTCTCAGGCTGGCTGACCACCACGTAGTCCACCGACACACCGGGGATCTTCACCGCCTTGGGGTGCAGGCTGCCCGCTTGCACGATGCGCTCCACCTGGGCGATGACGATGCCGCCGCAGGCCTTGGCCGCGTGGGCGATATTGATCTGCTCCAGCAGCACGCCCTCTTTGTCCAGCGTGATGTTGCCGTTTTCATCGGCCAGCGTGCCGCGGATGATGGCCACGTCGATCTTCGGGCAGGGGTAAAACAGCCATTCTTCGCCCGCAAATTCGACCAGCTTGACCAGGTCTTCGGTAGACTGGCTGTTGAGCTTGCCGCCTTCGATGCGCGGGTCCACAAAGGTGCCCAGGCCCACCTTGGTCAGCAGGCCGGGGCTGCGGCTGGCGATGTGGCGGGTGAGGTGCGACAGGCTGCCCTGCGGGAAGTTGTAGGCCTCGACCTCGCCCGCAAACACCATCTTCATCATCTCAGCCCCGGTCTGGCCGAAGTGGCCTGCGATGGTGCGCTTGATCATGCCGGGGTGGGCAAAGTGGACCATGCCTGCGTCCTTGCTGTTACCCATGGCCCCACAGGCCCAGGTGGTGACGTTGCGCGGGTGGCCGGTGTTCAAGAACGTTTGCTCCACGCCTTTGAGCACCTCCTCGGGTAGGCTGGAGACGGCCAGGCCGCCCAGGAAGAGGTGGCGTTGTCTTGGATGAGTGCGCCTGCTTGGGCGGCGGTGATGATTTGCATGTCAGTCTTTCAGGTATTCAGGGTTTTCAATCAGTAAGGCCATGCCTTGGCCGCCGCCTACGCAGGCGCTGGAGATGCCGTAGCGCAGCCCGCGGCGGCGCAGTTCGCGCGCCAGGGTGACGGTGAGGCGCACGCCGGTAGCGGCCAGGGGGTGGCCGAGTGCAATCGCACCGCCATTCACATTCAGCTTGTCGCGGTCCAAGCCCAGCTCGCGCTCCACCGCAATGGTTTGCGCGCCCTGGGCCTCCTTGATCTCGAACAAGCCGATGTCCGACAGTTGCAGGCCGCAGCGCTCCAGCAGGGCGCGGATGGCGGGCGCGGGGCCGATGCCCATCAGCTCGGGCGGCACACCGGCGGCAGCGGCACCGCGCAAACGGGCCAGCGGCTGCAAGCCGTTTTGGCGTACATACGTTTCGCTGGCGACCAGCGCGCCCACCGCGCCATCGACCAGGGCCGAGCTGTTGCCTGCGGTTTGCACGCCGCCGGGGTAGACGGTGCGCAGGCCCGCCAAGGCTTCCAGCGGCGAGGGGCGGGGATGGGTGTCGCGGTCCAGCTGGGCCACCTTGCGCGGCAGCTGGATGCCCCGGGTGGCGTAGCCGTCCAACGCGAATTTTTCGCTGGTCACAGGGACGATTTCGCCCGCCAGAAAACCATCGGCCTGGGCCTTCAAGGCACGCTCGAACGACAGGGCGGCATACGCATCGGCGCGGGTGATGCCGTATTTTTTGGCCAAGTTCTCCGCCGTCTCGATCATGGTGACCGGGCCTGCGGTGTCGGTCAGGGCTTCGATCAAAAAGTCTTTGAACTCCACCGGCGCGCCCAGCTTAAAGCCGCTGCGGTGGGTGTAGGCGGCGATGGGGTTGCGCGTCATGGACTCGGTGCCCACCACCAGCGCCAGGTTGGCGTAGCCCAGGGTGATCTGGTCGGCGGCCTGGCGGAACAGCTCGAAGCCGGTGCCACAGATGCGCTGCACCAGGATGGAAGGCGAGGCGATGGGCACGCCTGCGTACAGGCCGATGTGGCGCGGCAGCACAAAGGCATCGAAGTCGGCGTGCGCCATGGAGCCGGTGACGACCGAATCCACATCGGCCGCGGGCACGCCGCTACGGGCAAACACGGCGCGGGCCACCTTGATGCCCATGTCGGTGGGTGACACACCGCCCAGCGGGCCGCAGTAGTCCACCAGCGGCGTGCGCACGCCGTCCACAATCCACGCGTCTAACTTGGCAGAAAAGTGTTGCATGGCTTATCCCTTGCGGCTGTCGGTAACACGTAAGACGGTGGCGTAACCGCTGTCTCCCGCTGCGCAGCCGGTGAACAGGCCCACGCCGCCGCCACGCAACACCAGCTCTTCGATCAGCTCGATGATGGCGCGCAGGCCGGTGGGGGCTTGCGGGTGGCCCCAGATGATGGAGCTGCCATAGTTGTTCATCTTTTCCCAGGCAAAACCGGTGTCGCGGGCCAGCGCAATGTCGTTCACCGCGAAGGGGTTGTGGGTTTTGATGGCGTGGATATCGGCAATCGACAACCCGTCGTTTTTGAGGGCGTTAAAGGCGGCGGGCGAAGGGGCCATGGGCATGTAGCCGGGCTCCACGCGGGCCTGGCCAAAGCCCAAAATTTCCACTTCGATATTCGGATTGGTCGATGCGGCACGGGCCAGGTCGCGCGTGGTGACGATAGCCCCGGCGTTGCCGTCGGCCGGGTGGGTTTGGCCGCCAAAGGTCACCGTGCCGCCCGGCATCACCGGCTTCAATTTGGCCAGGCCCTCGGCGGTAGTGGGGAAGATGCCTTCGTCGGCGCTGAGCACACCGGTTTGCTTGCGGAACTTGGAATCGGTCAAGGGCACATCGGCCATGTACAGCTTCTGGAACGCGCGGTCATGTGCCAGCGCCTGCTGGTACTGGCCGTAGCGGTGCAGCTTCAGATCGTGCTGCTCGGCGGTGCTGATGCCGTAGCGCGCGGCCACGTTTTCGCCGGTTTGCAGCATGGGGTTTTTGGCATACGGGTCATGGCCCATGTTGTCGGGCACCCAGTGCTCGGTGGTGCCGTAGCCGCCGGTGCCCGTGGGGTCGGGGTAGTAGACCACCGGGCCATTGGACTGGCGGTCGGCCATCACCAGCAGCGCGCTGGTGGCGGTGCCGCACTGCACTTCCTGCGCGGCCATTTGCAGGGCCCGCACGCTGGTGGCGCAGGCCTGCTGGACGGTGGGTCCGGCCACGCGGTCAATGCCCATCAGGCCGGTGACATACGGCAAGCCGTAGAAGCTGCCTTTTTGCGGATTGGTCAAGCCCAGGATGGCCAGGTCGATCTGCGCCATGTCATAGCCACGGGCCGCCAGGGCCTGCTTGCCCACGGCGGCGGCCAGTGGCAAGGCGTTCAGGTTGGCCAGCGAACCCTGCCATTTGGCAAACGGGGTAGACCAGTAAACCCCGTAGGGGATGTATGCGGACATGGCTTTTCCTTGCGCCCGAATGGGCAAATTTGATTATTTATAATAACTATATTTTGATCCTAAAAAGCTAGGGAAAGCACTTACGATAGAACGTCCTATCCATCTTGTTTTAGTTATTTTTTATAACTATAATCCAGCCAGACGAAGAGCACACCATGACTACACACCACCCTGATATTTCCCTTGAGATCTGCGGCGACGACCAAGAAATTGCCGTCATCCGCCTGACCCGCCCCAGCAAACGCAATGCACTGAACGACGGCCTGATCCTGGCTTTGCGCAACCTGCTCGACGGCCTGCCCAGCACCGTGCGGGCGGCGGTGATCGACGGCGAAGGCCCGCACTTCTGCTCCGGCCTGGACCTGAGCGAGCTCAAGGACCGTGACGCGGGCCAGGGCCTGCTGCATTCCCGCATGTGGCACGCTGCGCTGGAGCGGGTGCAGTTCGGCCCGGTGCCGGTGGTGGCGGCGCTGCACGGCGCGGTGGTCGGCGGCGGGCTGGAGCTGGCCAGCGCCTGCCATATCCGCGTGGCCGATGAATCCACCTTCTACGCCCTGCCCGAAGGCTCGCGGGGCATCTTTGTGGGCGGCGGCGGCGCAGTGCGCATCCCGCGCCTGATCGGCACCGCCCGCATGACCGACATGATGATGACCGGCCGCGTGTACAACGCAGTAGACGGCGAACGCATCGGCATGGCCCAGTACCTGGTGCCCACCGGCGAAGCCTTTGCCAAGGCGCTGGAACTGGCCACGCGCATTGCCCAGAACGCGCCGCTGACCAACTACGCGCTGATGCACGCCCTGCCCCGCATTGCCGAGCAACCGGCCGACCAGGGCTTTATGACCGAAGCCATGATGGCCGCCATCGCCCAGAGCGCACCCGAAGCCAAGGAACGCGTGCGCGCCTTCCTGGACGGCAAGGCCGCCAAAGTCCAGAAAGCCTGATCCCCATGTCCGCCCCCACCTACCGCCCCCTGCGCTTCGGCGTGACCCACGTCACCACCCGTGACACGCCCGAGGGCGTGCGTTATGTGCGGGCCGCGCAAGACCTGCAGCCCTACCCCACCCGCCTGACCGACCGGCTGGCGCACTGGGCCCGCACCACGCCCGACCAGACCTGGATGGCCCAGCGCGTGAAAAACGCCGACGGCAGCCTGGGCGACTAGCAGCACATCAGCTACGCACAGGCTTGGCAGTCGGCACGCAACATCGCCCAGGCTCTGCTGGGGATGCCCCTGAGCGCCGAGCGCCCGGTGGCCATCCTGAGCGAAAACGACCTGGACCACGCCCTGCTGTCCCTGGGCTGCCTGGTAGCCGGTGTGCCGCAGTGCACCGTATCCACCGCCTACAGCACCATCAGCCAAGACTTCGACAAACTGCGCCATGTGGTGGACACCCTCACCCCCGGCCTGGTGTTTGCCAGCAGCGGCGAGCGCTTTGGCCGCGCCATCACCGCCACCATGGGCCCCGACGTGCAGGTGGTGCTGGGCAGCGGCATCGTGCCGGGCCGCGCCACCATTGCTTTCAGCGATTTGCTCCACACCCCGGCCACTGCAGCGGTGGATGCCGCGCACGATTCCATCACCGGCGACCACATTGCCAAGTTCATGTTCACCTCGGGCTCGACCAAGCTGCCCAAGGCGGTGGTGGTGACGCACGGCATGTGGAGCGCCAACCTGCAGCAGATGAACCAGTCCATGCCGGTACTGGCCGAGGAGCCCCCGGTGCTGGTCGATTGGCTGCCCTGGAACCACACCTTTGGCGGCAACCACAACTTTGGCATCGTCATCTACAACGGCGGCACCCTGTATCTGGACGAAGGCAAGCCCACGCCCAAGGGCATGGCAGAGACCCTGCGCAACCTGCGCGAGATTGCGCCCACCATCTACTTCAACGTGCCCACCGGGTTCGAGGTGCTGGCCGAGGCCCTGCAGACCGACGCACTGCTGCGCAAAAACCTGTTCAGCCGCGTCAAGATGTTCTTCTTTGCCGCCGCTGCGCTGTCGCAACCCATCTAGGATGCCTTGTTTGCCAGCGCCGAGCGCGAGGTGGGCGAGCGCATCGTGATGAACACCGGCCTGGGCATGACCGAAGGCACGCCGTTCTGCATCGCCGTCAACAGTCCCAACGTCAAGGCCGGCTACATCGGTGTGCCCACCCCCGGCCTGGAGCTGAAGCTGGTGCCTATGGACGGCAAAACCGAGGTGCGTTACCGCGGCCCCAACATCACCCCCGGCTACTGGCGCAACCCCGAAGCCACCCGCGAGAGCTTTGACGACGAGGGCTTCTTTTGCTCCGGCGACGCAGTGCAGTGGATCGACGAGAACGACCTGCACCAGGGCCTGAAGTTCGATGGCCGCATTGCCGAAGACTTCAAGCTCAGCACCGGCACCTTCGTCAGCGTGGGCCCCATGCGCGCCAAGATCGTGGCCGCCGGTGCGCCCTATGTACAAGACGTGGTGCTGACCGGTATCAACATGAAGGAAGTCGGGGCACTGCTGCTGCCCACTGCCGCCTGCCGCACTCTGAGCGCCCTGCCCGACAGCGCCAGCGTGCAAGAGGTGCTGCACAGCACGCCGGTGCAAGCCCATTTCCAGCAGGTGATCAACACCCTGGCTGCCAGCTCCACCGGCAGCGCCACCCGCATCGCCCGCGCCCTGCTGCTGGCCGAGCCGCCGTCGCTGGACAAGGGCGAAATCACCGACAAGGGCTCGATCAACCAGCGCGCCGTGCTGCAACACCGTGCCGCTCTGGTCGAAGCCCTGCACGCCGACACCCTGCCCCACATCCTCAAACCTACCGGACCCACAGCATGAATATTTCAGGACAATCCGCCCTCGTCACCGGAGCCGCCTCCGGCCTGGGCGAGGCCACCGCCCGCGAACTCGCCCGCCTGGGTGCCAAGGTCGCGGTGCTCGACGTGAACATGGCGCTGGCCGAAAAGGTCGCCGCCGAGATTGGTGGCGTGGCTTGCCAGTGCGACATCACCCATGCCGACAGCGTCAGCGCCGCCATCGAAAAAGCCGCTGCGGCCCATGGCCCGGCGCGCATCCTGATGAACGTGGCCGGTATCGGCGGCGCCAAGCGGGTGGTGCAAAAAGACGGCAGCGCCGCACCGCTGGACGCGTTTGCCAAAGTCATCGCCGTCAACCTCATCGGCAGCTACAACATGACCCGCCTGTTTGCCGCGGCCTGCGCCAAGTTAGAGCCGTTGGACGGCGGCGAACGGGGCGTAATTATGTTCACCGCGTCCGTTGCGGCGTTCGATGGCCAGGTGGGCCAGCAGGCCTACAGCGCGTCCAAGGGCGGGCTGGTGGGTATGACGCTGCCGATGGCACGCGACCTGGCGCAGTACGGCATACGGGTGTGCACCGTGGCACCCGGCCTGTTTGCCACGCCGCTGATGCAGGAGCTGCCCGAGGCGGTGCAGGCATCGCTGGCCGCATCTATCCCGTTCCCGTCGCGCCTGGGCAAGCCGTCCGAATTTGCCGAGCTGACGGCGCACATCGTGACCAACGGCCACCTGAACGGCGAAGTGATTCGCCTCGACGGTGCGCTGCGCATGGCCCCCCGTTAAAACCCTCAAAAAAAGATTAGGAGACAAAAAAATGCAAACCACCGCTACCACCCATTCCCCCCCCAGCACGGCGGGGTCCGCCAAATTCATGACGCTGTTTCTGTGCTTCGTCGTGGCCCTGCTCGAAGGCCTGGACCTGCAGTCCGCAGGCATCGCCGCGTCGCGCATCGGCGCGGAATTTCACCTGCTGCCGCCGCAAATTGGCGGCATGTTCAGCGCAGGTCTGGTGGGCTTGCTGCCCAGCGCGATCTTTGGCGGCTGGCTGTCCGACCGCATCGGGCGCAAGAAAGTATTGATTGGTTCGGTGCTGATTTTTGGCCTGTTTTCGCTGGCCACCGCCCATGTGTGGGACTACCACAGCCTGCTGGCGGCGCGCTTTCTGACCGGCCTGGGCCTGGGCGCGGCGTTGCCGCTGCTGATCGCCTTGTCGTCCGAAGCTGCCGAGCCGCACAACCGCAGCATTGCCGTCAGCATCACCTACGCCGGCATCCCGCTGGGCGGGGCGATTGCCTCGGTGCTGGGCATGGTGAACTTTGGCGGCGACTGGCGCGGCCTGTTCTATGTGGGCGGCGTGGTGCCGCTGGTGATTGCCGTGCTGCTGCTGTTTTTGCTGCCCGAGTCGCGGGCCTTCCGGGAAGACCAACAAGCCCCGGCCAGCGCATCGCGCACCGCCGGTGGGCTGTCTGGCCTGTTCACCTTGGGCATGTGGAAATCCACCCTGCTGCTGTGGCTGGCCAGCTTCTTTGTGCTGACCGTGCTGTACATGCTGCTGAGCTGGCTGCCGTCCCTGCTGCAAGGCAAGGGCTTTAGCCGGGCCGATGCCGGACTGGTGCAACTGATGTTCAATTTTGGCGGTGCTGCAGGCTCGCTGGCGGTGGGACGGCTGATGGATTCGCCGCGCCGCATGGCCACCGCCGTAGCGATTTACCTGGGCATGCTGCTGGCACTGGCCGGGCTGGGCCTGTCGGACAGCTTTGCGCTGGTGGTGCTGGCCGGGCTGGGTGCCGGGTTCTGCGCCCTGGGTGGCCAGGTGGTGCTGTACGCCATGGCCCCCACGCTGTACCCCACCTCGAACCGGGGCACCGGCGTGGGCGCATCCATCACCGTGGGCCGCCTGGGTGCCATCGGCGGGCCGATGATTGCCGGGCAGATTCTGGCCGCCGGCATGGGCGTAGCCGGGGTGATGGCCGCCTCGGCCCCCGGCATCATGGTCGCCGCCTTCGCCGCCCTGGCGCTGGTGCGCGATCCCGTCAAACCTTCCCACTGAAATTTATATAAAAACGGCCTCTGGCGTAGGTAATACCTAGGCTAACAGCTATTTAATTAGGAGCAAACGTGTTGCTGCGAAGCGGCACGTGCGCCTGAGCCACGTCTGCGCTTTGCGCAGCCCCCGTCCACCCACCTGAGTTTCTGGAGACTTCTATGAAAAAAATGACATCCCACCGCGCGTTGACGGCCCTGGCCGCGCTCAGCGCACTCGCCACCGCCGGTGCCGTCCACGCCCAAAGCGTCACCCTCTACGGCCTCATCGACACTGGGGTCGAGACCGTCAGCAACACCGCCACTGCCGGGCGCATCACCCGCGTGCCGTCCAACACCGGCATCCTGCCCTCACGTGTCGGCATGCGCGGCAAGGAAGACCTGGGCGGTGGCCTGAACGCCGTGTTCGCCCTGGAGATGGGCGTGGCCCCGGATACCGGCGCTTCGGGCCAGGGCGGTCGCCTGTTTGGCCGCCAGTCGTACGTGGGCCTGGGCAGCGACTGGGGCACCGTCACCGTGGGCCGCCAGTACAGCATGCTCTACTGGTCGATGATGGATGCCGACATCGTCGGCCCCAGCGTGTTTGGCCTGGGTTCGCTGGATGCCTACATCCCCAACGCCCGCCACGACAACGCCATCGCCTACCGGGGCAAGTTCGATGGCCTCAGCGTCGGTGCCAGCTACAGCCTGGGCCGCGACACGGTGAACGCCGGGCCATCCCCAGTGGGCACCAACTGCCCCGGCGAAAGCGGCAGCGATGCCCAGGCCTGCCGCGCCTGGTCGCTGCAAGCCAAGTACGACACCCCCACCTGGGGTGCCGCATTGGCCTATGACCTGCAGCACAGCCGCACGCTCACCAGCGCCACCGACGCGGTGTTTGGCGGCCTGACCAGCAGCGCCAAAACCGATGCCCGCCTGTCCGTCAACGGCTACGCCAAGTTCGGCGATGCCAAGCTGGCTGCAGGCGTCATCCGCCGCGACAACGACGGCAGCGCCACCAAGCCCAAGAGCGATTTGTGGTTCCTGGCTGCGTCCTACGCCATCAGCCCCGCCTGGACGGTAGACGGCACCGTGGCCCGCCTGGCCTACAAGGACTTTGACAATTCCGACTCCACCCTGGTGGCCGTGCGGGCGCTGTACAAATTGTCCAAGCGCACCACCGTGTACGCCCAGTTGGGCCACATCAGCAACCAAAGCCTGGCGGCCGTGTCGGTCAGCGGCGGGGCCACCGGTAGCAACCCGGCGGCAGGGGGCAGCCAGACCGGCACCATGGTTGGCATCAACCACTCGTTCTAACGCTGATACCACCTGCACAGGCTGCTATTCCTAACAGAGCAAACCCATGACCGCATTGGACGACATCCGCTTCCTCCTCCACGACGTGCTGCAGGCCCCCGCCCAGTGGCAGGCGCTGCCGCCGTTTGCCGATACGGATGCGGACCTGGCGCTGCAGGTGCTGGAGGAGGCGGGCAAGTTCGTCACCAGCGTGGTGGCACCGCTGCAGCGCGTGGGCGACGAGGTGGACTGCCGGTTCGAGGCGGGCCGGGTGACCACGCCGCCGGGCTTTAAGGAGGCCTACCAAGCCTTTTGGCAGGCCGGGTGGCCATCGTTGGCGTGCGCGGTGGAAGACGGCGGCCAGGGCCTGCCTGCGGTGCTGGAGGGCGTGCTGTTTGAAATGCTGGCCGGGGCCAACCACGGCTGGACCATGGCCCCCGGCCTGCTGCACGGGGCCTATGCCTGCCTGAAGCACCACGGCAGCCAGGCGCTGAAAGACGCGTACCTGGAAAAGATCGCCACCGGCGAATGGCTGGCCACCATGTGCCTCACAGAAGCCCATGCGGGCAGCGACCTGGGCCTGGTGCGCACCAAGGGCACACCCCAGCCCCATGCCACGGACAGCAGCGTGCGCGTCAACGGCAGCAAGATTTTCATCTCCGGCGGCGAACACGACCTGACCGACAACATCGTCCACCTGGTGCTGGCGCGCCTGCCCGATGCCCCGCCTGGCCCCAAAGGTCTGTCGCTGTTCCTGGTGCCCAAGGTGTTGCCCGACGGCAGCTTGAATGCCGTGGTCTGCGAGCGCATCGAGGAAAAAATGGGCCTGCACGGCAGCCCCACCTGCGTGATGCGCTTTGACGATGCCATCGGCTGGCAGGTAGGCGAGGCCCACAAAGGCCTGAACGCCATGTTCGTGATGATGAACGCCGCCCGCCTGCACGTCGGCCTGCAAGGCGTGGGCCTGCTAGAAGCGGCTTGGCAAAAAGCCCATGCCTACGCCCAGGAGCGCCGCCAGATGCGCGCGCCCACCTCTACCCACGGTCCCAGCTTGATCCACGAGCACCCCGCCATCCGCCGCATCCTGGACACCCAGCGCGCCTGGATCGACGGCGGCCGGGTGCTGGCCTACCACACCGCCCTGCAGCTAGACGTGGCCGCGCATAGCCCCGATGCGGCCACGCGCGGCGCGGCCCAGCGCTGGTGCGCCCTGGTCACCCCGGTGCTGAAAGCGGCGATGACCGACCAGGCCTTCAGCGGGGCCAGCGCCTGCCTGCAGGTGTTTGGCGGCCATGGCTACATCCGCGAATGGGGCATTGAGCAGATCGTGCGCGACAGCCGCGTAGCCATGATTTACGAAGGCACCAACGAGATCCAGGCCATCGACCTGCTGGTGCGCAAGGTGCTGGCCGATGGCGGTGCAGGCATCACCGCGCTGCTGGTCGAACTACCCGCCAGCCCGCACCGCGATGCACTGATCGAGACCACCGCCGCGCTGGTACAGGCCGCCCCCGCCGACCCCGAACTCCCCTACGGGGTGGCTGACGACTACCTGCGTACCGTGGCTCTGGTGCTGCTGGAATCCGCCTGGAGCCGCATCCACGCCGCCAGCACGGACGGGCGCTGGACCGCGCCCGCCCGGGCCTTCCGTACCTGGGTGCTGCCCGAATGCGGCATGCGCCTGGCCGTCATCCAGCAGCGGCTAAAAAATACGTAAAAAGTGCCTCTAGCGCATATTTAATCTGCGCAAGCAGCTATTTATTCAATAGCAAACCCATTTCCCCGCCCGCAGCGTGTAAAGCGATGGCCTAGGCCACGCTGCGGGCTCCCCTGCGCCTGGCCCTTGGAGACAACCCCATGAAACGAAGATTCCACCCCGGTTGGCTGGCGGTAAGCCTGCTGCCCACGGTCTTGCTGGTTGGCTGCGGCGGCGCGGACGATAGCCTGCCGCAACTGGCCGCGGCCACGTCCGGTTCGCTGCTGTCCTGCACCGATCTGGCCAGCAAAATCAGCTTTGCCAACACCACCATCACAGCGACCACGGCGGTGGCTGCCGGTACGCTCACGGTCGGTGGCACACCGGTACCGGCGCACTGCCAGGTCACCGGCAAGATGCACCAGCAGGTCAGCACGGCCGACGGCAACAACTACGCCATCGGCTTCGAGATGCGCCTGCCCAGCGCCTGGAACGGCCGCTTCTTCTACCAGGCCAACGGCGGCACCGACGGCAGCGTGCTGACCGCCACCGGGGGTGTCAACGGCGGCGGCGCGCTGACCAATGCACTGAACATGGGCTTTGCGGTGATCAGCTCGGATGCAGGCCACGCCGCGGCGCTGGGTGCCAACTTCGGCATCGACCCGCAGGCCCGGCTCGACTACGGCTACCAGGCCGTCGCCAAGCTGACGCCGATGGCCAAGAGCGCGATCGCGACCGCCTACGGCAAGGGCCCCGATCGCTCCTACTTCGGCGGCTGCTCCAACGGCGGACGTCAAACGATGGTCGCAGCGGCGCGCGAGCCGGACCAGTACGACGGGTACCTGGTCGGCGACCCGGGGTTTCGCCTGCCGCTGGCGGCGGTCGCCAACATCGCTGCGGCCCAGGGCTATGCGACGGTCGCGACCAAGGCGGGCGACATCTCGACCGGCTTCACCACCGCCGAGCGCCAGCTC
>NZ_JANXMU010000041.1 GCF_025354435.1 Rhodoferax sp. | reverse complement strand
CGCAAAGTGGGCCCAAAGGCCCGCGAACCTAGCCCCAAGGGGTTAGAAAACGACTCGTTTTGGCCGGATTCGGCGCATTCTTGTTATCAGTACCCCGGAAGAGCCATTTTGAATGGCCTTGTTCAGCATTGCCTTAAGCCGGCCTCCAGCGCTTACTCCATCAGCGTGAAAAGCTACTGATTCAATAGCATCTGCCGCAGTTTGCTTTGCAACGGAGTGTGTGTCACCCCGCCCATCGCCACCCGCGCCTGGCTGCGTGCACTGGCAAGGTGCAGGTCGATCTCTTGCACGACCTGCCCGGCATCGAACACAAAGGCCACATCGGCCAGGGCCAGCACGTCGTCCACATCGTGGGTGATCATCAGCGCCGGAATACCCCACTGGCGGCGCACTTGGGCCAGCTCTTCGCGCAGGCTTTGGCGCAAGGCAGGGTGCAGGGCCGCAAACGGCTCGTCCAGCAACAGCACCTGCGGCTGGCAGGCCAAGGCCCGCGCCAGCGCCACCCGCTGCTGCTGCCCGCCGGAAAGCGTGGCTGGGCGGCTGTGGGCCAGGGCGGCCAGGCCAAGGCTGTCCAGCAGGGTCTGGATGTGGGTTTGTTCCGGGACTGACAGGCTGCGTTTGCGCCAGCTTTTCAGGCCGAAGGCGATGTTCTCTTGCACCGACAAATGCGGAAACAGCGCGTAGTGTTGCGGCAGGTAGCCCACGCGGCGCTGGGGCGTGGGCACGTTGATTTTTTGGGCCGCGTCGAACAGCGTGCGCCCGTCCAGCCGAATATGGCCCTGCGTGGGCCGCAGCAGCCCGGCAATCGCCTGCAGCGTCAGCGTCTTGCCCGCACCCGAGGGGCCATACAGCGCAGCAAAGGGCACGTCGCTGGCGAAGCGTACAGCCAAGTCGAAGCGCCTGCGGCCATCGGAGACCGTGAGTTGGATGTCTACATCGATCACGGCTTACCAAAACCGTATTTGTTGAGCACCTGCTGGGCCACATCGGTGAACAGGAAGTTGACGAAGTTCTGCGCCACGGCCTTTTGCGGGCTGTCGCTGACCACCGCGATCGGGTACGACACGGGCGTGTGGCCCGGCGGGGTCAGGACAATCTTGACCTTGTCGCCGAACAAAATCGCGTCTGTGCGGTAGACGAAACCGGCTTCCACCTCGCCGCGGCTGACGTAGTCCAGCACCTGGCGTACGTTGTCGGCCTGCACAAACTTGGGCTCCAGCACCGTCCACAAATTCGCGCTGGTGAGGGTTTGCTGGGTGTAGCGGCCCGCGGGCACGGTGGCGGGCTTACCGATGGCGATTTTGCGCACAGCGGGCCCGGTCAGGTCTTGCAGGGTCTTGAGGCCGAGGCCGTCTTTGCCGGGCTCCACCAGCACCAGG
Organism: Rhodoferax sp.; assembly: GCF_025354435.1. Taxonomy (GTDB): domain Bacteria; phylum Pseudomonadota; class Gammaproteobacteria; order Burkholderiales; family Burkholderiaceae_C; genus Rhodoferax_B. Next base: position 17,202 of record NZ_JANXMU010000041.1, on the reverse strand, counting down.
CTGTTGGTGACGAAGTTTTTGCGGCTCTCAGGCACGATCAGCTTTTGCGCCACGGCCCGGTCCATGGTGTCCTTGTCGGCGCTGACGAACACGTCTACCGGCGCGCCCTGGCTGATTTGCTGCAGCAGCACGCCGGACGCGGCAAAGTTGAAGCGCACGGTAGTACCGGGCTGGCTGGCCTCGAATTTCGGGCCCAGTTCTTTGAACGCATCGGTCAGGCTGGCGGCAGTGGAGACGGTGATTTGCTGGGCCGATACGGCCAACGGCAGGAGCAGAAATAGGCTGATGAAACGCATGTTGGTCTAACGGAGTGAAAAAAAGCGGTTCGACAGCACCAGCACGGTGATGGACAGTACCGAGGTGATGGCCACCAGCAGCAGCGCCAGGTCGTCCTGCCCCGCCTGCACGGAGTCGTAAATCGCCATCGACAGGGTTTGGGTTTGCTGCGGAATCGAGCCCGCCACCATCAGCGACGCGCCGAATTCGCCCATGGCGCGGGCAAAGGCCAGGAGCGTACCGGCCAGGATGCCGGGCCAGGCGAGCGGCAAGGTAACGCGCAAGAAAACGGACAGCGGGCTTTGGCGCAGCGTGCTGGCCGCCGCCTCCAGCGAGAGGTCTACCCCGGCAAAGGCCGCGCTGGCGGATTTGAGCACCAGCGGCAAAGCGACGATGCTGGACGCGACCACCGCGCCGTGCCAGCTGAAAATAATCGTGTAGTCCAGGTGCGCCCGCAGCCAGCTACCCAGCGGGCTGCGCCGCCCGGCGGCCACCAGAATCGCGTAGCCGATCACCGTGGGCGGCAGCACCAGCGGCAGCATGCACACGGCTTCCAGCACGCCGCTACCAGGGAATTGTTTACGGGCAAAGACCCAGCCAAGTGCGATGCCCGCGATGGTGGCCAGCAGCGTCGCCACCGCCGCCACTTTGAGCGACAGGATGAGCGGAAACCAGTCCATGGTGGCGAGCAATGCAGACATGGCCCGCATTGTATCCAGCAGGATATAGCGGTAGGGCGCGCTAAGGCGCTAATAGATCTTGCAGCGCCGCAATGTCCGCCGCCGCCGCAGTACGGGCAGCCTCCTCCACCGCCCGGTAATGCCGCACCAGCTTTTCGCCCAGCGGCGACAGCGCCGTGCCCCCGCCCTGTACGCCCCCGGCAACCGTGGTGACCACAGGCGACACCAAGGCGCGGTTCATCTCGTCCACCAGCACCCAGGCGCGCCGGTACGACATGCCGAGCTGGCGGGCAGCAGCCGAGATGGAGCCGGTTTGCGCAATGGCTTCCAGCAGATCGACCTTGCCCGGGCCGATGGCAATGCTGGTATCGCGGTAGATGCGCAGGCGGAACTGGGCTTTGGAGGTGGGGGTCGTTGCGCTCACAGCGGCTTCACGAACAGGCCAATGGTCAGGCACACCCCGATGCAAACGATGGCGATGCGCAGGTATTTTTCGTTCACCCGGTGCAGCGCCCAGGAGCCGACCAAGCCGCCGACGATGGCACCCGCGCCCAGCACCAAGGCAGGCTGCCAATGCACCTGCGGCGAAGTGATGAACAAGGCCACGGCCGAGGCATTCATCACCCCGGCCAACGCGTTCTTGGTGGCCCCGGCGTTGCGGGTGGGCAAACCGGCCATGGTCAGTGCGGCCATCATCAAAAAGCCGATGCCGCCGCCGAAGTAGCCGCCGTAGATGGCGATGAAAAACTGCGCCACCGCCGCGCCTGCAGGGCCGATGTGCACCGAGGCTTCGCCAGGTTTGCGGAAAAAGCTGCCCCAGGCAAACACCACCGTGGCAAATAGCACCAGCCAGGGCACCAGCCGGGTAAAAATATCCGACGGGGTGTGCAGCAACAACAGGCCGCCCAGCGCCCCGCCCACCACGCTGACCAGCAGCAGCACCCAAAACGGCAGCGCGCCCGCACCAGTGACCAGCTTGCGGCCCGCCAAACCGGCCGTGACCTGGCCCGGAAACAGGGCCACGGTGGAAGTGATATTGGCCGCCAGCGGCGACATGCCCGACAGAATCAGCGCGGGCAAGGTGACGAACGAGCCACCACCGGCCAAAGAGTTTTGCAAACCCGCCCACAGCCCCGCCACCAAAATCAATGCAAGCACGCGTATCTTCCTAAAAATATAAAAAAACAGCTTCTAACGCAGGATACACCTACGCTAGCAGCTATTTATTGCATAGCAAAATCAGGCCAGGGCCAAATCCACAATGCCTTGCGCCTCTTTGGTGATGCGACGCAGGTGCTCTTCGCCATGGAAGCTCTCGGCGTAGATTTTGTAGATATTCTCGGTGCCCGAGGGGCGCGCGGCGAACCAGCCGTTTTCGGTCATCACCTTCAGGCCGCCCAGGCTGGCACCGTTGCCGGGGGCCGTGGTGAGCACCTGGGTGATGGGCTCGCCCGCCAGCTCGGCACTGGTGACCTGCTGTGGGGTGAGCTTGCCGAGCTTCTTTTTTTGCTCCGGCGTGGCGGGGGCGTCGATGCGGTCGTAGGCGGGGGCACCGAAGGCATCGGTCAGCAGCTTGTAGGCTTCGCCGGGGTCGCGGCCCGTGCGGCCAATGATTTCGGCCGACAGCAAGGCGGGCACCAGGCCGTCTTTGTCGGTGGTCCACACGCTGCCGTCGTGCCGCAGAAAGGACGCGCCCGCACTTTCTTCGCCTACAAAGCCCAGGCTGCCGTCACACAGGCCGTTGGCAAACCATTTGAAGCCGACAGGCACCTCGTACAGATTGCGACCCAGGCGAGCGGCCACCCGGTCGATCATGTTGCTGCTGACCAGGGTTTTGCCGATACCGGCCTGTGGGCTCCAGCCGGAGCGGTTCTGGAACAGGTAGTCGATGCACACGGCCAGGTAGTGGTTGGGTTGCATCAGGCCGACGCTGCGGGTGACGATGCCGTGGCGGTCGTGGTCGGTGTCGCAGGCAAAGGCGATGTCGTACTTGTCTTTCAGGCCGATCAACGAGGCCATGGCGTTCTTGCTGGACGGGTCCATGCGGATGCGGCCATCCCAGTCCACCGACATGAAGCGGAAGGTGGCATCCACCTGCTCGCTGACCACGCTGAGGTTCAGCGCGTATTTCTCGGCAATGCGGGCCCAGTAGTGCACGCCTGCGCCGCCCAGTGGGTCCACGCCCATGCGCACGCCCGAAGAGCGGATCACATCCATGTCGATCACATTGGCTAGGTCGGCCACGTAGGTGGTCACGTAGTCGTGGCGGTGGGTGGTGTCGGCGCGCAAGGCCTGGGCGTAGGGCATGCGCTTCACATCCTTGAGGCCGGTTTCCAGGTGCACATTGGCGGCTTTTTCGATCCAGCCGGTGATGTCGCTATCGGCCGGGCCGCCGTTGGTGGGGTTGTACTTGTAGCCACCGTCTTCGGGAGGGTTGTGCGACGGGGTCATCAAAATGCCGTCGGCCAAGCCGGTGCTGCGGCCCTGGTTGTAGACCAAGATGGCGTGCGACACGGCGGGCGTGGGGGTGTATTCGTCGCCCTCGGCCAGCATCACGTGCACGCCGTTGGCGGCCAGCACTTCCAGTGCGGTGGCCCCGGCGGGCTCGGACAAGGCGTGGGTGTCGATGCCCAGAAACACCGGGCCGGTGATGTTGTTCAGTGCCCGGTACTGGCAAATAGCCTGGGTGATGGCCAGCACGTGCTGTTCGTTGAAGCTGCTGTTGAAGGCGCTGCCCCGGTGGCCCGAGGTGCCAAACGCCACACGCTGGGTGCTCTGTGCCGGGTCGGGGCGCAGGCTGTAATAGGCAGTGACTAGGCGTGGCAAATTGACCAGCATGGAGAGCGGTGCGGTGTGACCGGCTAAGGGGCTGTGGGACATGGCAGGGTCCATTTCTTGTGGTGGGTTTGTCTCGCTGGGGCCTGCACGGCAGGCGTGCAAGCAGCAATATTGAACCACACCCGCCCCCCACTTTGGGCCTGTTACAGGGCCCTTACGCGATTAATCCGGATTAATTTAAAGCGCTTTGGAGGGCATACAGCCGCGCAATGTGTAAGCTCTGCCGCCCTGCTCCGACCAATGGCTATCGATTAATTTTTTTCAGGAGCCACCATGGCAAATGCTATTCAATATATAGCTGCTAGCGTACTGTCTATATGCGCAGGAGCCGCTTTTTCTGCTGAAATCATGTGCACGCAGCAATCGGGCAAAAACAAGCTGCCGGTGGTGGAGTTGTACACCTCGGAAGGCTGCAGCTCCTGCCCTCCCGCCGACCAGTGGCTCAGCCACCTGAAGGGCCAGGCCGCCGTGGTGCAGGCCTTCCACGTAGGGTACTGGGACCAACTGGGCTGGGTGGACCGCTTCGCCACGCCCGCGCACACCGTGCGCCAACGCCAGGTGGGCACCTGGAACCAGTTGGCTTCGATCTACACGCCACAAGCCGTGCTGAACGGCAAAGACTGGGCGCGCTGGGGCGGCAATGTGGCGGACAAAGCCGCCGAGCCGGGGTTGGCCAACATCAGCCTGCGGCAACTGGGGCCCGACCAGTTCGAGGCGCTGGTCACACCGGTGGCCGGTGCGCCGGGCCACTGGTCGGCCTACTGGACGGTGACCGAGAACGGCTACAGCTCCAAGGTAAAAGCGGGCGAAAACGCAGGCGAATTTTTGCAGCACGACTTTGTGGTGCGCCAGTATGTGGTGGCGGGGGTGTACGCCAGCGATTCCAGTACAGCGCAGAAGCTGACATTTCGCAGTATTGCCAGCAGCCTGGACCATCCGCGGCAGGTGAACCTGGTGGTGTTTGACCCGCAAACGGGCAAGACGCTGCAGGCCGTCACTGCCCCTTGCTGAATCGCCCCTTGTCGAATCGAAAGCTACACCTTGCGTAGCACGTAACCGATGCGCGGAAAGTGCACGTGCACCGTGCCTGCCCGCGCGTCCACCCGGCGCAGCGTGAGGTGCATGCGGGTGGCGGCGACCAGTTCGCCCTCGGTCGCCTCCAGGCCAAAGCTCTCGGCGTGCACGCGGACCTGGCTGCCCAATGGAATGCCGTGGTCGTCCTGGAACACCTCATCGGCCAGGGGTATCGGCGTGGCGGCTGCCGCCACGGCTATCGCGTCCGCAGATTTCATCCGCCCCGCCTCCTCCTGGGCGAACGCCGCCATGCGGTCCATCCAGGCCAGCACGCCGGGGGTGGCATCCAGAATGCCTGCAGTGCTGGGCACATTCACGCGGGTAAACCACAGCGGCGCGTAGGCCGCAAAGTCGGCCAGGCAGGGCGTGTTGCCGACCAGAAAGGCCTGGTCTTCCAGCATGGTGGCCAGGCGGCGCAGGTAGGATTTGTAGGCGGTGGTGGCATCACTCACCCGCAGGCGCGGAGCGATGCCGCCCATCTTGGCCCGGTCGTCGGCAAAAGCCTGGGCGAAGCCGGGCGGTGCCTGGCCAAACAACTGCGCTGCGCCGTCGGGCTGGAAGTTGTAGGCCATGGCGGTGCCAAACAGCGTGGTGTCGGCCCACTGCGCCAGCACCCGCGCCAGGCCCTTGTGGCTGCTGGGCGAGAGGGATGGCGTGGGCTGGCGGTGCTCCAGCACGTCGCAAATCAGGGCGGTGTCGCAGTAGATGTCGGCACCGATTTGCAGGATGGGCGTTTTGCGGTAGCCGCCGGTGAGCGCCTCCACGTCGGGCTTGGGCGCGATGGGCGGTATGTTGACCGACTGCCAGGGCAGTTGCTTGAAGGCCAGCACACGGCGGATTTTTTCGGCGAAGGGCGAGGTTTTGTAGTGGTGCAGGATCAGATCGGTCATCCGGGTCTCCGTTATTTTTGCTTGGAATTCATCCGCGAACGCAGGTAAATCAACACCGCTCCCAGCGCCGCCGCAATGCCGCCACCCACCACCAGGGCCAGCCCCAGGTCATCGTCGGCCCGCTGGGTAAACAGGCCTAACACCAGGGTCAGCAGCCCGCCGTACAGCAGGATCCAGACGGCGTTTTCGACCCTGCGAATAGTTTTTTCGGTGAACATGGCCGCACTGTAACCCTGTGGGGCACCGTACGCTAGTTTTACAAGAAATAGGCCTCTAGCGCAGGTGGAATATATGCTAGTAGCTATTATTTTTAGAGTACCTCGAAGACGCCCGCAGCGCCCATGCCACCGCCGATGCACATGGTGACCAGCACGCGCTTGGCACCACGCCGCTTGCCTTCGATCAGCGCGTGGCCGGTCAGGCGCTGGCCGCTCACGCCGTAAGGGTGGCCCACGGCAATCGCGCCGCCGTTCACGTTCAGCAGCTCGGCCGGAATACCCAGCTTGTCGCGGCAGTAGATCACCTGTACCGCGAAGGCTTCGTTCAGCTCCCACAGGTCAATATCGCTGACCTTCAGGCCCAGGCGCTTGAGCACCTTGGGGATAGCGAACACGGGGCCGATGCCCATCTCATCCGGCTCGCAGCCCGCCACCGCGAAGCCCAAAAAGCGGCCCAGCGGCTGCAAGCCGCGCTGGCTGGCCAGGGTTTCGTTCATCACCACGACAGCACCGCCGCCGTCGGAGAACTGGCTGGCGTTACCGGCAGAGATCAGGCCGCCCGGCATCGCCGAGCGCAGCCCGGCAATGCCTTCCGCCGTGGTGCCGTCGCGGATGCCTTCGTCCTGGCTCACGGTGACTTCCTTGGTCATCAAACCACGCAGCTTGTCGGCCACGCCCATGGTGACGGTGATGGGGGCGATCTCGGCGGTGAACAGCCCGGCGGCCAGGGCGGCAACGGCTTTTTGCTGGCTGGCCGCGCCGTATGCGTCCATCTGCGCACGGCTGATGCCGTAGCGCTGGGCCACCATTTCGGCGGTTTGCAGCATGTTCCAGTAGATCTCGGGCTTGTTTTTGGCCAGCCAGGGGTCGGTCAGCATGTGGGTGTTCATCTCTTGCTGCACGCAGGAAATGCTTTCCACACCGCCCGCCACGTACACATCGCCCTCGTTGGCAATGATGCGCTGCGCGGCCATGGCGATGGTCTGCAGACCGGACGAGCAAAAGCGGTTAACCGTGACACCCGAGGTGGTGACCGGGCAGCCTGCACGCAGGGCGATCTGGCGGGCGATGTTGGCCCCGGTGGCACCCTCGGGCGTGGCGCAGCCCATGATCACATCATCGACTTCGGCAGCTTCAATGCCTGCGCGCTGGATGGCGTGCTGTACGGCGTGGCCGCCCAGGGTGGCCCCATGGGTCATGTTGAAAGAGCCCTTCCAGCTTTTGGCCAGGGGGGTGCGGGCGGTGGAAACGATTACGGCGGCGGTCATGTTCTGTGTTCCTTAGTTGAAGGTTTGGCCGTCGGCAGCCAGGCGGGCCAGCAGGGGCGCGGGGGTCCAGATGGCGGCATCGTCCAGCGGGTTCTGGGCAAACCGCTGCATGGCCTGCACCACGTTAAAAAGCCCGATCTCGTTCGCGTAATGCATGGGGCCACCGCGGTAAATCGGGAAGCCGTAGCCGGTCAAATACACCATGTCGATGTCGCCAGATTTGGAGGCAATGCCCTCCTCCAGGATGTGCGCGGCCTCGTTCACCATGGCGAACACCAGGCGCTGCACGATTTCTTCATCACCAATCTTGCGCGGCGTAATGCCCAGACTGGCCCGGTTGTCGGCCACCATCTTCTCCACCAGCGCGCTAGGCAGCGCGTCGCGCTTGCCCGCCTGGTAGTCGTACCAGCCCGCGCCGGTTTTCTGGCCAAAGCGCCCCAGCTCGCACAGCAGATCGGCTGTCTTGCTGTACTTCACGCCCGGCTGTTCCACATATTTGCGCTTGCGGATGGCCCAGCCGATATCGTTACCCGCCAGGTCGCCCATGCGGAACGGCCCCATGGCCATGCCGAACTTTTCCAGGGCCTTGTCGACCTGCGCCGGGGTGCAGCCCTCGTCCAGCAAAAAGCCCGCTTGGCGGCCATATTGCTCGATCATGCGGTTGCCGATGAAACCGTCGCACACACCGGACACCACCGAGGTTTTCTTGATCTTTTTGCCCAGCGCCATCACCGTGGCCAGCACGTCCTTGGCGGTAGCCTTGCCGCGCACCACTTCCAGCAGCTTCATCACATTGGCAGGGCTGAAAAAATGCGTGCCCACCACGTCGTGCGGGCGCAGGGTGAAGCTGGCGATCTGGTCCAAATCCAGCGTGGAGGTGTTGCTGGCCAAAATCGCGCCGGGTTTCATCACCCGGTCCAGCTCTTGGAACACGGCTTTTTTAACGCCCATGTCTTCAAACACGGCTTCGATCACCATGTCGGCATCTCTCAGGTCGTCGTAACTCAGCGTGGTGCTCAAGAGGGCCATGCGCTGCTCGAACTTGTCTTGCTTGAGCTTGCCTTTGGTGACTTGCGCTTCGTAGTTTTTGCGGATGGTGGCCACGCCGCGCTCCAGCGCTTCGGGTTTGGCCTCCAGCATCTTGACCGGAATGCCTGCGTTCAGGAAATTCATTGCGATGCCGCCGCCCATGGTGCCCGCGCCAATGACCGCTATGCGCTTGATAGCTCGCTGTGCAGTGTCGGCGGGCACATCGGGTATTTTGGAGGCAGCACGCTCGGCCGCGAAAAGGTGGCGCAAGGCCCGGCTTTCCGAGGTCATCATCAGGCCCATAAAAGTGCTGATCTCGAACGCCATGCCCGCTTCAAATTTTTGCTTGGTGGCGGCTTCCACCGCATCCACGCACTTCAGCGGGGCCGGGTAGTTCTTCGCCATGCCCTTGACCATGTTGCGGGCGAACTGGAAGTAGGCATCGCCCTGCGGGTGCTTGCATTTGAGGTTGCGCACCAGCGGCAAGGGGCGCACGTCGGCAATGGATTGGGCGAAAGCCAGGGCTTCTTCCATCAGCGATTCGGCTGATGCGGCCAGTTTATCAAACAGCTTTTGACCGGGCAGTGATGCCAGCAGCTCACTCTTGACCGGCTCGCCGCTGACGATCATGTTCAGCGCGGCTTCCACGCCCAGCACCCGGGGTAGCCGCTGCGTGCCGCCCGCGCCGGGGATCAGGCCCAGCTTGACCTCGGGCAGAGCCACGTTGCAGCCGGGTGCGGCCACGCGGTAATGGCAACCCAATGCAGTCTCCAACCCGCCGCCCATACAAACAGAGTGGATGGCGGCTACCACCGGCTTGGCCGAGTGCTCGATGGCCAAAATCATGCTCAGCAGGTTGGGCTCCTGCATGGCCTGCGGCGTGTCAAATTCCTTGATGTCTGCCCCGCCCGAAAACGCCTTGCCCGCACCGGTCAGCACAATCGCTACCACCGTCTTATCGGCATTCGCCTGCGCCAGCCCGGCGGTCACCGCACGGCGCGTCGCCAGGCCCAAGCCGTTGACCGGCGGGTTGTTCAGCGTGATCACGGCGATGTTGCCGTGGACTTGGTAGTGGGGGTTGGGAGCCGTCATGCGTACACCTCAAGGTTGGAATAGAACGATCGTTCGATTTTTATTCTAGAGGCTCACGGCGGAATCGCATCTGCTGGTTTGTCCCAGTTGGGACAAACCAGCAGAGCGACTGCACAAGTGTCCTGGCTGGCCTGTACCAGGGTGCTTGACCAGGCTCAGCGCACCGACACGGTCGTCGGCCCAGCGCCGTTGGTCGATGCCGTCCCCACGGCCGTCAACGCGCCGCTGGAGCCTACGCTGTACGAGCTCACGGTGGCATCGCTGTAATTGGTTACGTACACATAGCTACCGCTGGGCGATGTGGAAATGCCGCGCGGATTGGTGCCGGTGGTAACGGTGGCAGAAGGCAAGGCGGTGAGCTTGCCGCTGCTGATGCTGTACTGCGACACGGTGTTATCGCCCGCATTCGTTACATATACATAGCGACCGCCAGGGCCCACCACCACGGCATGCGGTGTGGTGCCAGTGCTGACGCTGGTAGGCGAGAGAGACGTTAGCACGCCACCGGTGCCGATGCTGAACTGGGCCAGCTTGGCGCTGTTGGCCAGGGTCACGTAAACGTATTTGCTGCTTGGGTCGATAGCAAGGTTTACTGGCCCGGTGCCCGAGCCTGTGACGCTTACGGAAGCGGGGGTCAGGGCGGCCAAAGCGCCAGTGCTGCCCACGGCGTACTGCGAAATCGTATTGCCGCTGCTGTTGGCCACGTAGACGTACAGGCCGTCCGGACTGACGGCCACGCCGTAGGGGTTCACGCCCGCGGCCACCGAGGCGGTTGACATGGCCGTGAGCGTGCCGCTGGAGCCGATGGTGAACTGCGACACACTGGCATCGCCGTAGTTGGACACATACAGGTATTTGCTGTTCGGGCTGATGGCCAGGCCGTAGCCGGCGCTTTGGGCAGTACCCGAGCCAAATGCCGTCAGCGCGCCGGTGGTGCTGGAGACGGTGTAGATGCCGATGGCCGAACTGTCGAGGAAGCTGACGTAGGCGAACTTTCCGTCGGCACTGGTGCTGAGGCTGGACGGCGAATAGGAAGTAGCCAAAGTCGCCGGGCTTTGTGCCACCAGGGCTCCGATGCTGCCAACGCCGAACTGGGCCAGGCCCATACCCGCCAAATTGCTGGTAAAGGCCGCGTAGCTGCGGCAATTGACCACCACGCTGGTGACGGCGCTGCCACCGCTGCCACTGGCATGGGTGGCCACGCACGTTTGCCCGTCGGGCTGGGTGGCGACGGTGACTGCGTAGTCGCCACTCATCTGGTCGCTGAAGGTGAAGCTGGTGGCGCCCGATGCCACTGCCTGCGTCGATGTGCTATTGGCCAGCACCAGGCCACTGGTGGTCAGGCCGTTGACGGTGCCGCCCAGTGTGTAGGCGGTGCTATCGCTGCTGCTGGTGCCACCGCCACAGGCCGTCAGCAGAGAGGCGATGGCGAAAGTGAAAATGCCGTGACGAATGGGGTGCCGAGTCATCAAGATGGTGCTTTCAAAAAATATTCTGAACTTCACCATATCAGCCGTATATAAAGTTTTCTATCAAAAAACACCCTGCTCCGCCCCGGTAGAAATAGGCTAAGTGGCCCTAAGCCTCCAGCCATTCACGGCGCACCGCTGCGTCGCTGAGCAACTGCTGCGGCGAGCCATCCAACACAATGCGCCCCCGCCCCATCACCAGCACCCGGTCGGCCACCTCCAGCGCCAGCGCCTGCTTCTGCTCCACCAGCAGCACCGCCACGCCCTGGGTTTTCAGTAGGCGCAGGGCGGCGGCCACCTGCTCCACCACCTGCGGGGCCAGGCCTTCGGTGGGTTCGTCGATGACCAGGAGCTGGGGGTTGCCCATCAGCGCGCGGGCCAGGGCCAGCATTTGTTGTTCGCCGCCCGAGAGCACGCCGCCGGGGGTGTGTTGGCGGGCTTTCAAATGCGGAAACAGGGTGTAGACGGCATCGAATGTCCACGGGCCTGTGCCTTTTTGGCCCAGCAGCAGGTTGTGGTGCACGCTCAGGCGCGGAAAGATGTCGCGGGCTTCGGCCACATAGGCAATGCCTTGCTGGGCGATGGCATACGGCGGCTGGCCCACCAGTTGCTGGCCGCGCCAGAGGATGGAGCCCTCACAGCGCACCAGACCCATCAGCGCCTTGGCGGTGGTGGAGCGGCCCGCGCCGTTGCGGCCCAGCAGGGCCACGGTTTCACCGGGCTGGATGGCGAACGACACCCCGTGCAGCACGTGGGCGGGGCCGTAGAAGGCGCGCAGGTTCTGGACTTGCAGCATCAGGCCACCTGCCCCAGGTAGGCCGCTTGCACCAGCGGGTTGGCGCGCACCGCATCCGGCGTGTCGAAGGCGATGACTTCGCCCGCAACTAATACGGCAATTTTGGCCGCTAGCGCAGATACCACCTGCATATCGTGCTCTATTATTAATAGCGTCTTGCCTTGGGTTACTTCGCGGATGAGCTGCACAAAAGCGGCCGCCTCGTGTGCGCCCATGCCCGCTGTAGGTTCGTCCAGCAGGATGACGCTGGCCCCGCCTGCGATGGTGATGCCCAGCTCCAGCGCGCGCTGCTCGGCATAGGTGAGGTGGGCGGCCAGCACGTCGCGTTTGCCGTCCAGCTGCACCTGGGCCATGACCTGCTCGGCCCGCTGGCGTACATCCTGCAAACCGGCCATCAAGCGCCAAAAGGTGTAGCCATAGCCCCGGCTCCACAGCAGGCTGCAGCGCAGGTTCTCGAACACACTGAGCTGGGTAAACAGGTTGCTGGTCTGGAAGCTACGCGACAGGCCCGCGCGGTAGATCTCGAACGGTTTTTTGCCGTGGATGGGCTGGCCGTGCAGCAAAATCTGGCCGCTGCTGGGCGCGGTGCGGCCACTGATGAGGTTAAAAGCGTGGATTTGCCAGCGCCGTTGGGGCCGATCAAGGCCACGCGCTCGCCTGCGGCTACGGACAAATCTGTGCCGCGAATGATCTGCGCCAGGCCAAAGCTTTTACGCAGGGCGATGAGTTGCAGCGCGGGGGTCATTTGCGCAGGCCCAAAAATACGCCCGCCCCCAAGGCCGCAGCGGCCCCGGCCCAGCTCAGGCCGCTGGTCGCGTCCAGCACCAGGCCCATGAAGCCCACCTGCGGCCCCAGCGCCGCCCGCAGTTGCAGCTGGTAGACCATCTCCACCATGGCCGCAAACCCGGCAAACGCCAGTGCCCAGGCCGCGTACCTTGGCGCATCGCGCCAGCGCAGTTGCCCCGCCAGACTCACCACGCCACCGGGCACCCACACCACCATGGCAATGAACACCAGGCCCACGTACAGCAGCCAGGCCTTGGTGATGCCGCTGAGCAGCACATTCGCCAGCACCATCAGCACGGCACCCGCTACGGGGCCGAAAAAGTGGCCGGACCCGCCCAGAAAGGTAAACAGCAAATAGGCCCCCGAGCGCTGGCTGCCCAGCACATCAGCGGTGACGGTCTCGAACTGCAGCGCAGCCAGCCCACCGCCAATGCCTGCAAAAAACCCGGCGATGACCACCGCCAAGAAGCGGATGCGCCGCGCATCAAAGCCCACAAACTCCACCCGCTCGGGGTTGTCGCGCACCGCATTGAGCATGCGGCCCAGCGGGGTCAGGGTGAAAACGAACATCAGCGCGGTGCAGACCAGGGTGTAAGCAGCGACCAGGTAATACACCTGAATCTGCGGCCCCAAAGTGATGCCCCATGGCGCAACGCCCGCCACCCGATTGCCCGACACGCCCGCCTCGCCGCCAAACACCTGCGGCAGCAGCCAGGCCAGGGCCGCCACCAGCTCACCCAGGCCCAGCGTGACCATGGCGAAGGTGGTGGCCGACTTTTGTGCCGTCAGCCAGCCCAGCAGCAACGCCACCCCGGCCCCGGCCAGCCCGCCTACGATGGGCACCAGACTGACCGGCAACACAGCGGCGTTCAACGCATGGATGGCTGCGAACGCGCCCAAGCCGGAATAGACGGCGTGGCCAAAACTCAGCATGCCACCCTGCCCCAGCAGAATGTTGTAGCTCAGGCAGACGATGGCGGCGATGCCCATCTGCGTCAGCAGGTTCAGGCCCAGGCTGCTGCTAAAGACCCAGGGCGCGGCCAGCAGCGCCAGCGCGAATACGGCCCCCCCCGCCTTAATCCGCACGCTGCCCCCACAAGCCTTGCGGACGAGAGACGAGCACCAACACCAACAGCAGGTACGGCAACAGCGGCGCAAAACGGCTGATCGGGTCTATTCCCACCGCAAAGGTCTGCAGCACGCCAATCAGCAAGGACGCGCCAAGCGCCCCGGTCAGCGAGCCCATGCCGCCCACCACCACGAACACGAACACGACAGAGCCCACGGTGGCCGCCATGCCGGGTTCGGTGACAAAGGCGTTGCCGCCCACTACACCCGCCAGCCCGGCCAGCGCCGCGCCGCCGCCAAACACCAGCATGAAAATACGCGGCACGTTGTGGCCCAGGGCCTGCACGGCATCGGGGTGCGTTAACGCCGCCTGCACCACCAGGCCGGTGCGGGTACGGGTGAACAGCAGCCACAGCGCCAGCCACATGCCCAGCGCCACCAGCACCATAAAGGCCCGGTAGGCGGGGAAAGGCGTGCCCCACAGCGTGAACAGCGGCCCGGCCAGGACTTCGGGAATGCGGTAGTCCACCGGGCCACGCCCCCACACCAGTTGCACCAGCTCGCCCAGCACGGTGGCCAAGCCAAAAGTCACCAGCATCTCGGCCTTGTGCCGCCCGGGGCCGTGGGCATGGACCCGGCGCAGCACCCATCTTTCAAACGCCGCGCCCACCAAGCCCACCAGCAGCGGAGCCAGCAGCAGCGCGGGCCAGAAGCCCAGCACCAGCGTCAGGCTATAGGCCGCGTAGGCGCCCAGCATGTAGAAGCTGGCGTGCGCCAGATTGAGCACACCCAGCAGGCTGAAGATCAGCGTCAGCCCGGCACTCAGCATGAACAGCACCAGACCGTAACTGAGGCCGTTTAAGAGCGAGAGGGTGAAGAATTCCATGCGGGCGGGTGTGGTGCGGAGCGGCGGCGAAGTGTAGCCCGCTGCGAATAGCCAGCCCATTTGCTATTAAAAAAGTAGCTATATCCGTATATGGAATATACGCTAGGGGCTAATATTTTATAAATTTTTAAGCTGGCAGCAGTGAATACGAATACACACCATCGCACCACAAAGCTTTACCCCGTAGATACACCGCAAGCAGCCTGCGGTGTAGCGATCCGACCCAGAATAGTCAGCGTCTGCCACGCATCGGTTGCGGGCACAGACAGGTTTTTTATGCGTTAGTTTTCAAGGAGAAAGTCATGGGTTTACTCAACGAGATCATCGGTGCCGTGGTAGCGGTAGAGGGCGTGAAAAAGCTGGACCCGGATGCGTCCTTGCTCACCGAAGGGCTGGTGGCCTTTGGCGGCTACAAAGCGGTCGAAGAAGTGACCGAACACTTGGAGAAGAAGGAAGAAGCCGACGGCAGCGCGCCCGCTGCTTGATCCTCCCAGATAACTACCGGCTCACAGCCCCGGCAGCCGGTAGTCTTTCAGCATCTCGCGCAAGCGCATTTTTTGCATCTTGCCGGTGGCACCCAGCGGGATGGCATCGACAAATACCACGTCGTCCGGCACCTGCCACTTGGCGATTTTGCCGTCGTAAAACTGCAGTAATTCGGCCGCGCTGAGTTCTGCACCAGGCTTTTTCACCACCACCACGATAGGCCGCTCATCCCATTTGGGGTGTTGCACGCCAATGCAGGCGGCCATGGCCACGGCCGGGTGGGCCACAGCGATGTTTTCTACCGCGATGGAGCTGATCCATTCGCCGCCGGACTTGATTACGTCCTTGCTACGGTCGGTGATTTGAAGGTAGCCGTCGGCATCGATGGTGGCCACGTCGCCAGTGGGAAACCAGCCGTCCACCAGCGGGCTGGGCTCGGGGCTGCGGTAGTAATCGGCCACGATCCACGGGCCCTGGACCAGCAGGTCACCGGCCGACTGGCCGTCATGCGGCAGCGGCTGGCCGTCTTCGCCCAGCACCTTCATATCGACCCCGTACACGGCCCGGCCCTGTTTCAGGCGCATCGCCAATTGCTCTTCTTTAGTGAGCAGCAAGTGCTTGTTCTTCAGGGTGCACAGCGTGCCCAGGGGCGACAGCTCGGTCATGCCCCAGGCGTGGATCACCTCCACGCCGTAATCTTGCTGGAAGGCCTTGACCATGGCCGGTGGGCAGGCCGAGCCGCCAATGACCGTGCGCTGCAGGCTGCCAAAGCGCAGGCCCGCGGGTTGCATGTGGCCCAGCAGCATCTGCCACACCGTGGGCACGCCCGCGGCAAAAGTGACCTTTTCCGACTCGATCAGGTTGTAGACCGAGGGGCCGTCCATGGCCGGGCCGGGGAACACCAGCTTGCAGCCAGTGAGCGCCGCGCTGTACGGAATGCCCCAGGCGTTGACGTGGAACATGGGCACCACGGCCAGCACCGCATCGCGGGCGCTGAGGTCCATGGCATCGGGCAAGGCTGCGGCGTAGGCGTGCAAGGTGGTGGAGCGGTGGCTGTACAGCACGCCCTTGGGGTCGCCGGTGGTGCCGCTGGTGTAGCACAGGCTGGAGGCGGTGTTTTCGTCAAACTGCGGCCATTGGTAGGTGGTGGAGGCGGCAGCGATCCAGGCCTCGTAGCTGACCAGGTTGGGAATGCCGGTGTCGGCGGGCAGCTTGTCGGCATCGCACAGCATCACCCAATGTTGCACCATGGGGCATTGGGCGTGGAGGGACTGGATCAGCGGCAGGAATGTGGCATCGAAGCACAGCACCCGGTCTTCGGCATGCTGGGTGATCCAGGCGATTTGCGCGGGGTGCAGGCGCGGGTTGATGGTGTGCAGCACCCGCCCCGAGCCGCTAACGCCGTAATACAACTCCAGGTGGCGGTAGCCGTTCCAAGCCAGCGTGGCCACGCGGTCGCTGAAAGCCAGGCCCCAGCCGTCCAGGGCGTTGCCCACCTGGCGGGCACGGGCAGCCACGGAGCGGTAGCTGGTGCGGTGGATGTCGCCCTCGACCCGGCGCGAGACAATTTCGCCGTCGCCGTGGTGGCGATCGGCGAACGCGATCAAGGTCGAAATCAACAGGGGTTGGTTTTGCATCAGGCCCAGCATCGGCAGTCTCCTTGGATTGGATTGCCAGTATTGCCCAATGCGCGGGGCCTGCCCCCCGGTGTTGACCCGCAGACTGTCACCCAGGCGGCAAGTTACACGCTAGCCCAGTACAGGGCGTAGCGGCTTTATGCGGCTCTGCCCTTGGCTAGAAGCAGTTTGCGGCGGCGGACAACAACCCCCATGGAAGCCAAACCGGTCAGCACCAAAGGTAAGGTGGCGGGTTCGGGCACTTCGGCGACTGTGACAGCGCTGCAGCCCTGTGAGTCGATCACAGATCCGTCGCCTGATGACACATACGAGGTTGCCGAATAAAGACCGGCACACGACCGGCCCACGCCAATAACGGTGGTGTTCGCACCGACACTGATGTATGTCAGCGCAAAAATACTGCCTTCAAAAGTCGAAGTCGCGCCCAGGGCCGCATATCCACCGGTATTCCAAAATATGCTGTCGCCCACACCAGCATTTATCAATTGGATGGAGGTAGAGGCACCGGTGACCAAATAATCCGTAATATTGAAAATCCAGGTCTGGTTGTCCATATTCTGGGCATCCAGCGTTAAGGCAATGCTGAACAAGGCCATTCAAAATGGCTCTTCCGGGGTACTGATAACAAGAATGCGCCGAATCCGGCCAAAACGAGTCGTTTTCTAACCCCTTGGGGCTAGGTTCGCGGGCCTTTGGGCCCACTTTGCGC
>NZ_JANXMU010000015.1 GCF_025354435.1 Rhodoferax sp. | reverse complement strand
CAGGTTGGGGATCAAACGCAGGCTGGCGGCGTGTTCGACCGACTGGTGGGTCGGGCCGTCTTCGCCCAGGCCGATGGAGTCGTGGGTGAACACGTGCACCACGCGCAGCTTCATCAGCGCGGCCATGCGGATGGCGTTGCGACTGTAGTCGCTGAAGGTCAGGAAGGTGCCGCCGTAGGGGATGAAGCCACCGTGCAGGGCCACGCCGTTCATGATGGCGGCCATGCCGAATTCGCGCACGCCGTAGTTGATGTGGCGGCCACCGTTGCCCACACCGGTAATGGTGTCGAAGCGCAGGTTGGGCGTGCTCTTGGTGTTGGTCAGGTTGGAGCCGGTCAAATCGGCCGAGCCACCCAGCATTTCAGGCAGGGCGGCGGTAAAGGCTTCGAGTGCCAGTTGCGAGGCCTTGCGCGAGGCAACCGTTTCGCCCTTGGTGTGGGCGGCGATGACGGTGTCCACGGCGGTCTGGGCGAAGTTCTTCGGCAGCTCTCCCTTCATGCGGCGCAGCAGTTCTTTGGCTTCAGCGGGGAAGGCGGCCTTGTAAGCGGCGAACTGGGTGTTCCAGGCGGCTTCGCGGGCGGCACCGGCGCTCTTGGCATCCCAGGCGGCAGCGATATCCTTGGGAATAGTGAACGGGGCGTAAGGCCAGTTCAGGGCTTCGCGGGTCAGCTTGATTTCTTCGGCACCCAGGGGTTCGCCGTGGGCCTTGGCGGTGTTGGCGCGGTTCGGGCTGCCTTTGCCGATATGGGTCTTGCAGATGATGAGCGTGGGCTTCTCGGCCTGGGCCTTGGCGTGGGTGATGGCTTCCGATACGGCAGCCGCATCGTGGCCGTCGATCGGGCCGATCACGTTCCAGCCGTAGGCCACAAAACGCAGCGCGGTGTTGTCGATGAACCAGGGCGCGACCTGGCCGTCGATGGAGATGCCGTTGTCGTCGTACAGGGCGACCAGTTTGTTCAGCTTCCAGGCACCGGCCAGGGCCGCGGCTTCGTGGCTGATGCCTTCCATCAGGCAACCGTCGCCCATGAAGGCGTAGGTGTGGTGGTCGACGATGGCATGGCCGTCACGGTTGAACTCTTGCGCCAGCAGCTTCTCGGCCAGCGCGAAGCCGACGGCGTTGGTGATGCCCTGGCCCAGCGGGCCGGTGGTGGTTTCCACGCCGGGTGTGATGCCGTACTCGGGGTGGCCCGCGGTCTTGCTGTGCAGTTGGCGGAAGTTCTTCAGCTCGCTCATGGGCAGCTTGTAGCCGGTGAGGTGCAGCAGCGCATACAGCAGCATGGAGCCGTGGCCGTTGGACAGGATGAAGCGGTCGCGGTTCATCCAGTTCGGGTTCTTCGGGTTGTGCTGCAGGTGCTGGTCCCACAAAGCCACGGCCATGTCGGCCATGCCCATGGGAGCACCGGGGTGTCCCGAGTTGGCGGCTTGCACCGCGTCCATGGCGAGCGCGCGGATGGCGTTGGCCATGGCGGCCGACGGTTTGCCCGTGGCCTGCGCGGGTGCCGCTACGTCAGGGGTGGTTGCGCTCAAGAGGGTATCGGCCATCGGGGGGTGCTCCAGTGGAAATGCAGGGTGAGGATTCTTGTGAGTCCGGTATTTTACGGGGCTGCCATTGGGCGCTGTGTACTGGCCCGGTAACACGGGGTGCGTGGCATCACAATGGATGCCCCAGCCCACCCATCCCGAACCCCCATGCCGCTCGCCAAAATCGAAGTCCGCCGCAGCCGCCCCGCCGCCGAAGTTACCGCGCTGATGGAAGCCGTCTACCTGGCCCTGCGCGATGCCCTGCAGGTGCCCGAAAACGACCGCCAGATCCGCTACATCGAACACCGCCCCGAGCACTTCTGGGTAGCCCCCGGCAAGACCGAGAACTACACCCTGGTGGATATTCTGATGTTCCCCGGTCGCCCCATCGAGACCAAGCGCGCGCTGTACCAGGCCCTGATGCAGCGCCTGGGTGCCCTGGGCATTGCGCCCGCCGACATCATGGTGGTGCTGACCGAGCCACCCATGGAAAGCTGGGGCATACGCGGCATACCTGCCAGCGCGCTGTAATGGAAAGTTTAAGCTTTTTAGGCCTCTAGCGCATATTCGGTATACGCTAGTAGCTACTTTTTACATAGCAAACAGCAGCAGCCAGCCCACTGCCGCCCCGGCCACCAAAAATGGCAGGGACCAGATGTGGAAGCTGATCCAGGCTTTTTTATCTGGTGCCATGCGTAGGGCGATCAGGTTGGCGAGGGAGCCGACCATCAGGCCGAAGCCGCCGATGTTGACGGCATAGGCCAGCACCTTCCAGTTTTTGGAGAACTCGGCCAGTGCAATCGCGGCGGGTACGTTGCTGACGATTTGCGAGGTGGCGATGCCAGCCCAGAACAGGTGCAGCGGCTGGGCCAGTTCCCAACCTGCCAGTGCGTACTGCACGGCATCCAGCCCGACCAGCAGGCGTAGGTCGATGAACATCAGCACAAACACCAGCAGCAGCCCCCAGTCGATTTGCGCCAGCACGCGCCAGTGCAAAGCCCCCAGGCACAGCAGTACGGCCACCAGGGCCCAGGGGGCGTAGTGCAGGTCGGTCAGCACCAAAAACACGGGGTACAGCAGCAGCGACGCGCCCAGCAGCCGCCGGTTGAGCGGGTGTTCCGTGACGGGGTCGGTGGCCTGCAGGGCGCGGCCTGAGAAGGCCAGGGCCGTCACTGCCAGCAGCAACAGCATCAGCACCGCCACCAGCGGCAGCATGTGCAGCACAAAACTGCCAAACGAGCTGCCCGAGAGTTGCCACAGAAACAGGTTTTGCGGGTTGCCGATGGGCGTGAGGGCCGAGCTTGCATTCACCGCCAGCGCCTCGAACACCACCAGCCGGGTGGTCGGCAGCGGGGTGATGCGGCAGATGCCCAGGGTGAGCGGCACGATGACGAACAGCGCCACGTCGTTGGTCAGCACGGTGGACAGCACGGCGGCGGCGCTGACCAGGCACAGGGCGGCCGCGCGTTCGCTGGTCATGTAGCCCACCAGCCAGTGGCCCAGGCGGTGCAGGGCGCCGCTGGCCTCCACGCCCTGGGTCAGGGCCAGCAGACCGGTGAGGGCGGCAATGGTGGGCCAGTCCACCAGGCTGGGGTAGGCGGCCAGCGGGGTACGGGTGGCGAAGCTCAGGGCCACCAGCCCCAGCAGCAGGATTTGCAGAAAAGTGTCTTGGCGCAGCGCCCGCCAGGCGCGCTGCAGCGGCTCAGCCACCGCGCGGCTGCTGGATCTTGCGCACCAGCGCGGTGGTGGAATAGCCATCGACGAACGGAATCGCCCGCGCCGTGCCGCCGTAGGCCTGCACCACGGCGGTCTCGGCCAGCTTTTGCATGTCGTAGTCGCCGCCTTTGACCAGGATGTCGGGGCGCAGTTCGGTGATGAGCTCCAGCGGCGTGTTCTCGTCAAACCAGGTGACCAGGCTCACCGACTCCAGCGCGGCCATCAGCACGGCGCGGTCGGCCTCGGCGTTCAGTGGGCGGTCCGGGCCCTTGCCCAGGCGGCGGGCCGAAGCATCGCTGTTCAGCGCCACAATGAGGCTGCCGCCCAGCGACCGGGCCTGCGCTAGGTAGCTGGCGTGGCCGCGGTGCAGGATGTCGAACACGCCGTTGGTAAACACCCAGGGGCGGGGCAGGTCGGCGAGCCGGGCCGGTGCGTCGGCACGGCTGCAGATTTTGGCCAGAAAGGCGGGAGGGGCTAAGGTGTCAGTCATGCGCAAATGCTAGCAGCCCTCAAGAACCGCGCTGCTTTGCCGATGATGGAACTGATACTCTTGCCCACACCATGAACCTCATTGCCGTCAACACCGCCACACTGCGCCTCGGACAACCGCTGCCGTTCGCCTTGCGCAATGAGCAGGGCGTGCTGCTGGCGCACAAGGGCTACATCATCACCGAGCGCGAGGAGATCACCTACTGGACTTCGCGCGGCATGACCCTGTGTGTGGACGTGGATGCCGCCGACAACCACCGCGCCTACGTCGGCAAGCTGTACGACATGGTGCGCACGGAGACCCCACTGGGCGACATTGCCGAAATGCAGCTGGAGGTATCGGACCTGGCCAAGGGTACCGCCACCGAAGCGACCCGCATTCCCGACTGGACGGCGCTGCAAATCCGCGCCAACGGCCTGCTGCGCGACCCGCAGGGCGACCAGTTTCTGCCCCGGTTGGAAAAGCTCTACACCGAGCTGCACACCCTGGTGGAGCACCACCCCGATGCCACGCTGTGCGCGCTGATGCACTTGTCAGCCACCGAGGTGCAGATGTACAGCGCCACCCACGCCATGTTGGTCTACGTGGTGTGCAGCCTGGCCGCGCGCGAGGTGCTGAATTGGCCGTCCGACCAGGATGCCACGCTGGGCAAGGCCGCGCTGACCATGAACATCGCCATGACCGCGCTGCAGGACGAGTTGACGGTGCAAAACCAGGCCCTGACGGCCAAGCAGATCGAAGCCGTGGAGCAGCACGCGCAGCGCGCTTTCAGCATGCTGGTGGCCATGGGCGTGGACAACGAAGACTGGCTGCTGGCGGTGCGCCACCACCACGACCGAGCGCCCGGCCCGCTGGAGGCCAAAACCGTGGCCATGCGCCTGGCCCGGCTGCTGCAGCTGGCAGACACCTTCATCGCCCGGCTGTCCCCGCGGGTCGGCCGCCTGTCGATGCCACCGAATGCCGCCATGCAGGCCTGTTATTTCGACGAAAAACAGCATGTGGACCAGGCCGGCGCGGCCTTGATCAAGGCCGTGGGCGTGTACTCACCGGGGGTGTATGTGCGGCTGGCGAATGGCGAGGTGGCGATGGTCATTCGCCGCAGCGCCAACACCACGGCCCCGCGCGTGGCGGTGATCATCAACCGCGACGGCATGCCCATGGGCGAGATGATCGTGCGCGAAACCAATATGCCGACCACCAAGATCATCGGCCACGTACCGCACCGCGAAGTGAAGGTGCAGGTGCAGCTCGAGAAGCTGCTGGCGTTGATCTAACTCAGGTGGCGGCGGGAACTGCCGGTTCCACTTCGGCCGCCAGCTCTTTGCTGACTTCCTTGCGGTAGCGGTTCAGCTCTTGCACGGTCTTGAAGCTGCGGTCCATCAGCAGGCTCAGGTTGTGCAGGATGCGATCGACCACCTTGCCCTCCCACACCGCGTCAAACTTGATTTGCGTGTCCAGCCAGTGCTCCAGCCAAGCAGGATCGGGCAGGCGGCTTTGGATGGTGTCGCGCGGGAACAGGCTCTCGTTCACGTGCAGGTTGGTGGGGTGCAGCGCCTGGGCCGTGCGGCGGGCGCTCGCCATCAGTACGCCGACCTTGGTGAAGGCGGTACGGGCCTCGTTGCCCACGTTGGCGATGGCGCGCTTCATGTAGCGCAGGTAGGCACCGCCGTGGCGGGCTTCGTCCTGGCTGAGCTTGATGTAGATGTTTTTGATGACCGGCTCGGAGTGCCATTCGCTAGCGCGGCGGTACCAGTGGTTCAGCCGGATCTCGCCACAGAAGTGCAGCATCAGGGTTTCCAGCGGCGGGGCCCGGTCGAACTCGAAACGCACGTCGTGCAGCTCTTGCTCGGTGGGCACCAGCTCGGGGCGGAAGCGGCGCAGGTATTCCATCAGCACCAGCGAATGTTTTTGCTCTTCAAAAAACCAGATCGACATGAAGGCGGAGAAGTCGCTGTCATCTTGGTTGTCGCGCAAAAACATCTCGGTGGCGGGCAGGGCCGCCCACTCGGTGATGGCGTTCATCTTGATGGTTTGCGCTTGCTCGTCAGAGAGCAGCGCCGGGTCAAACGCGTCCCATGGAACGTCTTTGTCCATGTTCCAGCGCACAGCTTCTAGTTGTTTGAAAAGTTCAGGGTAGAGCATGGCAATCCTTCGTAACACCTAAGACTATACGCAGCACCGGCCTGTGCGGATTCAAGCCTTTCTCGGCAGGCGCTGTGCAAGTCGCAATTTTTCATTTTAGGCGGTCAATCCGCTCCTTTATGATAGAAGGGTGGCAGTCCGACACATCCGCAGATAAAATAAAACTTGTTGGTCACAAAGTGACTGATTGGTATATTATCGTTATATGTGTTTCCCACCCACTCCGCGCTTCACATTCCTTTACCCCCGTCTTGCGGCGCGGGTCGGGAACTTATGGCGGTCAGGGCCTGTCTGTACCGGCACAGCGGCCGATGGGACGCACACCTTTTTCTGGCAGCGAAGCCGTCCGCACTCTGTGTGTCGGAACGCAACCCCGGGGCGGTTCTCCTCCTCCCTCACTCCCTCGTTCGCCTTGGGGTGCTTCGCAGCCACTTTCCTTCCCGCGGTATGCCCAGCCGCATAAAACTGGCTATCGTCGGCTCCGGCATCTCCGGGCTGGCGGTGGCGCACAGCCTGCAGGGCCAGGCCCACACCACGCTGTTTGAGGCGGGCAGCTACTTTGGCGGCCATACCCACACCGTCGATCTGACCCTGCCCACCCCCGACGGCCTAGTCACCCACGGTGTGGACACCGGTTTCCTGGTCTTCAACGAACGCACCTACCCGCAGCTCATTGCCCTGCTGGCCGAGTTGAATGTGGCCACATCCAAGACGGATATGTCGTTCTCGGCCCAGATACCTGGCGAACGCTATGTGGAATGGAGCGGCAGCACCCTGGCCAGCGTGTTCGCCCAGCGCAGCAACCTGTGGAGCCCGCGCTTTTGGGGCATGCTGCGCGACCTGCTGCGCTTCAACAAGATCACCACCCAGCTCGCGCTGGAGGGAAACGATGCCGCCCTAGCCCAGCCGCTGGGCGAATTCTTGGACCAGCACCGCTTTGGCGCCGCCTTCCGCGATTGGTACTTTTTGCCGATGATGGGCTGCATCTGGAGCTGCCCCACCGCACAGATGCTGCTGTTCCCGGTGGTGACCATGGTGCGCTTTTGCCACAACCACGGTCTGCTGCAGGTGCTGAACCGCCCCCAGTGGTGGACGGTGACTGGCGGCGCGCGGCATTACGTGGACAAGATCACCGCCAAGATTACCGACAAGCGCCTGAACAGCCCGGTGATGCGCATCGAGCGCACGTTGGATGGCGTGTTTATCACCAGCCAGCACCACGGCTTTGCCCGCACCGAGCGCTTCGACAAAGTGGTGCTGGCCACCCATTCCGACCAAGCTCTGGCCCTGCTGGCCGCCCCCAGCGAAGCTGAGCAGGCCACGCTAGGCGCTATCCACTACCACGCCAACCGCGCCGTGCTGCACACCGATGCCTCGGTGCTGCCACGCAACCCCGCGGCCTGGGCCGCCTGGAACTACGAGCGCGCCCCGGCCACCGCCACCGAATCGGCCCGCGTGTGCCTGCATTACTGGCTCAACAAGCTGCAGCCCCTGTGCTGGGCGCAGCCCGTCGTGGTGTCGTTGAATCCAACCCGCGAGATTCCGCGTACCCATGTCATGGGCACTTTTGACTACGCACACCCGGTTCTCGACCTCGCCGCCATCGCCGCCCAGCAGCGCATGCCCGCGCTGCAAGGCCAGCAGAACACCTATTTCTGCGGCGCGTGGATGGGCTACGGCTTCCATGAAGACGGCCTGAAAGCCGGGCTGGCGGTGGCTGAGTTGCTAAAGGCCCGGGTATGAACCAGGCACAGATTGGCTTCGGCCAGGTCCGCCACACCCGGCTGCGTCCGGTGCGCCACGCTTTCGCCTACCCCACCTACTTTTTGATGTTGCCCATGCGCAACCTGTGCAACACACCGCTGGCGATCAACCGCCGCGCCGCTCTGAGCTTTTACGATTGCGACCACGGCGATGGCCAAGGCAGCGCGCTGGCCTGGATGGAGGCCCTGCTGCAGCGTGAAGGCATTACCGATGCCGACGGCGAAATCTGGCTGCACTGCTACCCGCGTGTCTTCGGCCACACCTTCAAGCCCGTCAGCTTCTGGTACTGCCACCGTGCCGACGGCAGCCTGCGGGCCATCGTGGTCGAGGTCAACAACACCTTTGGCGAGCGCCACTGTTACGTGCTGGACCAGCCCCGCTACGGCGTGGAGCTGACGGCAGCCAAGGTGTTCCACGTGTCGCCGTTTTGCCCGGTGGAGGGTGGTTACCGCTTCCGCTTCATGCGATCCGAGAACCAAGAGGTACAGCGCACCGTAGCCCGCGTGGACTATGACGACCAGCAGGGCGCGCTCATCGAAACCAGCGTCAGCGGCACGCTGCAGCCCATCACCCCGGCCAGCATCCGCCAGGCGCTGTGGCGTTATCCGGCCATGACGCTGGGCGTGGTGGCGCGCATCCACTGGCAGGCCTTCCGCCTGTGGCGCAAACGCGTGCGATTTTTCAGCAAACCTCTGCCGCCCAAAGATTTTGTGACGAGATAGAGACAGAAACGCCATGAACACCACCACCGCCCCCCGCTTTTCCGTGCCCAGCGATGCGCCCGCCGCCGCCCGCACCGCCCTAAAGCTGTTGCAACGCCTGCGCCACGGCAGCATCACCATGCAGTTGCCCGACGGCAGCATGCACGTGTTTGGCAACCACCAGCAGCACGGCGACGCTCCCACGGCGGCCATGACGCTGAAGAACTGGAATGTGTGTTCGGCGGCCCTCAAATCCGGCGACATCGGCGTGGCCGAAACCTATATCGACGGCGACTGGACCACTCCCAACCTGACCGATCTGCTCACCGTCTTCATCTGCAACCGGCAAGAAATCGAAGACGTGATCTACGGCAACTGGGTGGGCCGCCTGTGGTACCGCATGAAGCACCTGCTCAACCGCAACACCAAGGCCAACAGCCAGAAGAACATCCACGCCCACTACGACCTGGGCAACGCCTTCTACAGCCTGTGGCTGGACGACAGCATGAACTACTCGTCCGCCTGGTTCGAGGGCGACCTGGACAAACCGCTGCGCGAGGCGCAAAACGCCAAGGTCCGCCGCGCTCTGGCTATGGCCCAGGTGCAGCCCGGCGACCGGGTGCTGGAGATTGGTTGCGGCTGGGGTGCGCTGGCCGAAATGGGCACCATCGAATTCAACGCCCACGTGACCGGCGTGACCCTGAGCACCGAGCAACTGGCCTTTGCCAACCAGCGGGTGCAGCGCCTGGGCGTGGACAGTCGCGCCGACCTGCGCCTGCAAGACTACCGCGACATTGCCGATGCGCCTTTCGACGCGATCTGCTCCGTCGAAATGGTCGAAGCCGTAGGCCGCGAATACTGGCCCATCTACTTCCAGACCGTGGCCCGCCTGCTCAAACCCGGTGGCCGCGCCTGTGTGCAGAGCATCGTCATCGACGACAGCCTGTTCGAGCGCTACATCTCCAGCACCGACTTCATCCAGCAGTACATCTTCCCCGGCGGCTGCCTGCCCTGCCCGCGCGAATTCCGACGCGAAGCCTTGGCGGCCGGGCTGGAGGTGGTGGACGAATTCGCCTTCGGCCCCGACTACGCCGAAACCCTGCGCCGCTGGCGCGACAAGTTCTTGGCTGCCCGCACAGAGGTGCTGCAACTCGGTTTCGACGAAAGGTTCATGCGCTTATGGGAGTTCTACCTGGCCTACTGCGAAGCCGCCTTCGACAAGGGCAACATCAACCTCGTTCAGTACACGCTATTAAAAAAATAGCTACTAGCGTAGGTTTTATATGCGCTAGTGGCCTATTTTGCTTAAATCTGTGGGCGGCGGACGTACCTACCGACGTGGCCTCTGCCATGCCACAGGCCCGCCTGGTGGGCAGCACCCGGCTGAAGGTCTGGGGCTTTGACATCTACGACGCGCAGCTGTGGGTGGCCCCTGGTTTCCAGGCCGCGCGCTATGCCGACACCGCGTTGGCGCTGGAACTGCACTACTTGCGCGACTTCAGCCGCGCCGACATCGCCCGCCGCTCGCTGGACGAGATGCGCCGCAGCGCCCCTATTTCTGACGCACAGGCCAAGGCCTGGCAGCAAAAGCTGGAGGCAGCGTTTTCCGACGTGAAAAAGAACGACCGCATCCTGGGCATCTACCTGCCGCAGACCCGCACCGCCCGCTTCCTCACCAATGGCCAGCCCACCGGCGAGGTCAGCGATGGTGACTTTGCGCGCCTGTTCTTTGGCATCTGGCTGTCGCCCCAAACCTCCGAGCCGGCGATGCGCAAGGCGCTGCTGGCGGGCACCCCATGACTTCTGCCGCGGCATTCACCGCCCGCAACGGCTTTGTGTACGGCCTGATGGGCCTGCCGCTGGCCTTTGTGGCACTGCCGCTGTACGTCGTACTGCCCAACCACTACGCCACCACCCTGGGCGTGCCGCTGGCCGTGCTGGGGCAGATCTTGCTGGGCGCGCGCCTGTTCGACGGCATCATCGACCCGCTGTTGGGCCGCTGGGGTGATGCGCTGTTTGCCCGCTCTGCCCGCGCCGTGCTGGGCGTGGCGGCGATGGCGGCGGTGGTCATGGCGCTGGGCTTCTGGGGCCTGTTCTTTCCCGCCACCCAAGACCACGTGCTGCTGTGGGCTGCGGCCCTGCTGGTCATCACCTACACCGCCTACAGCACCCTGGGCGTGCTGCACCAGTCCTGGGCCGGGCTGTTGGGCGGTAACGAGGCCCAGCGCAGCCGCATCGTCGCCTGGCGCGAAGGCCTGGGCCTGGTGGGGGTGGTGACCGCCAGCGTAGCCCCGGTGCTGCTGGGCCTGCCCACCACGGTGGTGCTGCTGGCGCTGGCCTTGGCCCTGGGCTGGCTGGCCTGGACCCGCGCCATCGCGCCCGCCCCGCAAAGCCCGTCCAAGACCCACGCCACGTTACTGAAACCGCTGCACAACCCCGCCTTTCGCCGCCTGCTGGGCGTGTTTATGGTGAACGGCATTGCCAGCGCCGTGCCCGCCACCCTGGTGCTGTTCTTTGTGCAAGACCGCCTGCAGGCCCCACAGGCGCTGCAGCCGCTGTTTCTGGCCACCTACTTTCTGTGCGCCGCCCTGTCGATTCCGCTGTGGTTGCGGGTGGTCCCCCGGCTGGGGTTGGCGCGCACCTGGCTGGTAGGCATGGGCGTGGCGGTGGCGGCGTTTGTGGGTGCGTCGGTGCTGGGCGCGGGCGACAGCACGGCGTTTTTGATCGTCTGCGCTGCATCTGGTATTGCCTTGGGCACCGACTTGGCTTTGCCCAGCGCGCTGCTGGCGGGCCTGGTGCAAAAGCAAGGCGCTAACGGGCAGGGCTTCGCCGGCCTGTACTTCGGCTGGTGGAATTTCGCCACCAAGCTGAACCTGGCCCTGGCCGCCGGCCTGGCCCTGCCACTGCTGGCCCACTTTGGCTACACACCCGGCGCGCAGGATGCCGCCGCCCTGAACGCCCTCACCGCCACCTACTGCCTGCTGCCCTGCGCCCTGAAGCTGGCAGCGGCGGCAGCGCTCTATTTGCTCATCATTCGCTCCAAGGACTCCCCATGAAACGCCGTCTTCTTTTACTCGCCACCAGTGCTGCCCTGGCGGGCTGTGCGGGTCCCCAGGTCGCCGACTATGCGGGCCAAACGCCCAAGCTCGATTTGCGGACCTACTTCAACGGCACGCTGGACGCGTACGGTGTGTTCACTGACCGCTCCGGCAAGGTGGTCAAGCGCTTCACCGTGCTGATGGTCTGCAGCTGGACCGGTGACGACGGCGTGCTCGACGAGTCGTTTACCTATTCCGACGGCACGCTGCAAAAGCGCGTCTGGCGCCTGCACCGCGAAGCCGATGGCCGCTACACAGGCCGGGCCGACGACGTGGTCGGCACGGCTCTGGGCGCGGAAAGCGGCAACGCTTTCCACTGGCAGTACACGCTGGCCCTGCCGGTGGACGGCTCGGTCTACAACGTGCAGTTTGACGACTGGATGTACCTCATGACCGACAAGGTGATGCTCAACAAAGCCACCATGAGCAAGCTGGGCATCAAGCTGGGCGAGGTTACCTTGTCTTTCACCAAACGTTAAGCCAAATCGGCCTCTAGCGCATATTCCACCTGCACTAGAAGCTATTGAAATCATAGTAAATACCATGGCACTGAATCCCCCCCTCACCGACTGGCGTGGCAAAACCGTGTGGCTGATCGGCGCGTCCAGCGGCATTGGTCGCGCCACCGCAGAGCTGCTGCACGGCCAGGGCGCGCAGGTGGTGGTGTCGGCCCGCCAGGCCGCCGCACTCGATGCCTTTGTGGCCGAGCACCCAGGCGCGCAGGCCCTGCCGCTGGACGCGGCCGACCCGGCCGCCGTGCGCGCCGCCGCCGCATCGCTGGACCGCATCGACGCGGTGGTCTACTGCGCGGGCTACTACCGCCCCCAGCGCGCCACCGCCTACAGCCTGGCCGAGATGCAGCAGCACCTGCAGGTCAACTATGTGGGCGCGCTGCACATGCTGGATGCCGTGCTGCCCACCCTGCTGCGCCAGGGCCATGGCCACATCAGCCTGGTGGCCAGCGTGGCCGGGTACAGCGGCCTGCCGCAAAGCCTGGCCTACGGCCCCACCAAGGCCGCGCTCATCAACCTGGCCGAAACCCTGTACCTGGACCTGCACGACAGCGGCATCGGCGTGAGCCTGATCTGCCCCGGCTTTGTGCAAACCCCGCTCACCGCGCAAAACGAGTTCCAGATGCCCGCCCTCATTACCTCCGACCAGGCCGCCAGCGCCATCCTGCGCGGCTGGGCCCGGGGCCAGTTTGAAATCCACTTCCCCAAGCGCTTCACCCGCTGGATGAAAACCCTGCGCCTGCTGCCCTACCGCGCCTACTTTCCCGCCATCCGCCGGATGACCGGGCTATGAGCGACCCTATCGACACGTCTATCGACAGCATCGTCGAATTCTTCGAGACGCTGACCCCGCAATCCGTCGCCCGCTGCGGCGACTTCTATGCGCCCAACGCCCGCTTCAAAGACCCGTTCAAGGACGTGCAAGGCGTGCCTGCCATCCAGGCCATCTACGCCCACATGTTCACCGCGCTGGAGGCCCCGCGCTTCGTGGTGTTGGAGCGCATCGCCAGTGGCCCCCAGTGCTTTTTGACCTGGGACTTCCACTTCCGTTTCAAAAATTTCGCCACTGGCACCGACCAGACTATCCACGGCGGTAGCCACCTGCAGCTGGACGCAGAGGGCCGCATCACCCTGCACCGCGACTACTGGGATGCGGCGGAGGAGCTGTACGAAAAGCTGCCGGTGGTCGGCGGGCTGATGTGCTGGCTGAAAAACCGCGCCAACGCGTAAGCCTGCGTCAGCTTACGTAAGGGGCGGTGTGGCTAAGATGCCGAGGTGATCCACCCCACCCCCACCCCGTGAAAATCTTCCAGCGCGAGCAACGTTCCCTGTTCGGCGAGATCCTGGACTGGATGCTCACGCCCCTGCTGCTGCTGTGGCCGATCAGCTTGGCGCTGACCTGGCTGGTGGCGCAGGGCATTGCGGGCAAGCCGTTTGACCGGGCGCTGGAATACAACGTACAGGCCTTGTCGCAGTTGCTGGTGGTGTCGCAGCCGCACCAGGCGCAGTTCAACCTGCCCTTGCCCGCCCGCGAATTCATGCGCGCCGACGACTCCGACCAGGTCTACTACCAGGTGCTGGGCGGGCGTGGCGAGTACCTCAGCGGCGAGCACGACTTCCCTGCGCCGCCCAGCACCGAAAAGCCCGCCGAAGGCCCGGTGCACCTGCGTGACGACGAAATGCGCGGCCTCGACGTGCGCGTGGCCTACCTGTGGGTCACGCTGGACCTGCCCGGCAGCCCGCTGGCCCTGGTGCAGGTGGCCGAGACGCGCGAAAAGCGCTCGGTGCTGGCGGCTGAAATTATCAAGGGCGTGATGCTGCCGCAGTTCGTCATCCTGCCGCTGGCCGTGCTGCTGGTCTGGCTGGCGCTGGCGCGCGGCATCCAGCCCCTGAAGCGCCTGGAAGAACGCATCCGCGCCCGTACCTCGGACGATCTGAGCCCGCTGGACGAAAAAGCCGTGCCGCTGGAGGTTGCGCCGCTAGTCTCGTCCGTCAACGACTTGTTGACCCGGCTCAAAGACTCCATTGCCACCCAAAAGCGCTTTCTGGCCGATGCCGCCCACCAGCTCAAAACCCCGCTGGCGGGCCTGCGCATGCAGGCTGACCTGGCCCAGCGCGAAGGCACCAGCACGGCCGAACTCAAACGCTCGTTGCAGCAAATTGGCCGCTCCAGCGTGCGCGCTACCCACACCGTCAACCAGCTACTGGCCCTGGCCCGGGCCGAAAACGGCAGCGTCAGCCTGAGCCTGCAGCTCTGTGACCTGGCCCGCCTGACCATGGAAGTGGTGCGCGACTCGGTCCCCCGCGCGCTGGAAAAACGCATCGACCTGGGTTTTGAGGGTGCCGACTCCGGCAACCCCGGCGTGCAGCTCAACGGCAACCCCACGCTGATCAAGGAACTGGTGCGCAACCTGGTGGACAACGCTATTAACTACACCCCCTCGGGCGGCATCATCACCGCCCGCGTGCTGGCCGATACCGACACCCCCATCGGCCCCATCAGTCCGATTGGCCGCGCCAACCCCAGCGTGCTGCTGCAGGTGGAAGACACTGGCCCCGGCATTCCCGAGGCCGAGCGCCCGCTGGTGTTCCAGCCCTTCTACCGCGCCCTGGGCACTGAAGCCGACGGCTCCGGCCTGGGCCTGTCCATCGTCCAGGAAATCGCCCGCCAGCACAGTGCCGAAGTGACCCTGGAAGACGCCCACCCCGGTGCCACCCCGCCGGGTACGCGGGTGGCGGTGCGGTTTGCGAGGGCGGGGTCTGGGGAGGAGTGAGCTTTCTGCCGCCCGCTGCAGAGGCGCTCAATGGGTCTGAAAAAGCAACCGCGCCTTCCAGCACAAAGCCATGTCAGCGGTGCTTGTCACTGTGTGTTCTGCGTGAAAGCCTCTAGCTCGCTGGTGTAGCGTTCGTTGCGGATTCCGCCATTGCTGTAGTACTCCTCCTCGGTGCGCACGAAACGTTTGACTTCGGGTGCGTACCAGAAGGCCTTGTAGGTACGTCCTGTAGCGGTGGCAGCGAGCGTTTTCGTGACCTGTGCGACGGCGACCGTGGTGTTCTGCATGGCCTGCGTCGTTGCCAGGGTCGATTGGCTCGGCTCGATTTCTGCCTCCCAACGGCCTTCGGCTTCTATCTTCAAGGCGTTGAAGGTACCTGCAGGGACCTGGATGGATTCGTAGCCGATGACCGTGTATTTGTTGTGGAAGGTCTCGGTCTTGTGGCCTTTGTTCGGGTGCTGTTCGGTGTAGTCCAGATTCCATGTTTTGCCTACCGTCAAGGGAAACGCCAGGGGGCGGTTGACCACGGTTTCCTTGCCGTTGACATCGCGCACACGGCTCCAGTCGATCCCTGCCACTGCTTCGCGTGGCGGCTGGGTCGAGCCCTCTTGCTTGGTTTGGTAGTAGATGCTGGTGGAGGTTGCGCGCAACACCGTGAAAACCTCGTGGCTCTGTGTCCAACCGGCGGAGCCCCTTTCGGTCGTGAGCTTATAGGTCCAGGTGTCACCTGGCTTGGGTGTGGGGGTGTCGACCGATTGCGCCAGTAGCGGCAGCGTCCAGGCTGCGCAGAGGCATCCGATTGCAATCCATTTCATAGTTCCGCTCAGATTTTTAGTGGATGAAATGACATGCTAGTAGGGGATGGTAAAGAGTCTGGATTGACCGCCTCAGGGATGCATGCACGCCGTATCCACCACGCGCCGCAGGATGGTGCGGGGCGCGACGGCGTTCCAACTCATGGGGCCGTGCTCGGAAAACACCATCTTGCCTTGGCCCATGGGTTCGGGGTGCTCGGACGCATAGATGCGGCGCACCCGGCGGGCGGCGCAGTCGATTTCGATTTGGTCTTTGGACGAGGCATACGGCTCGCCTGCGCCCACCTGGGGCGTGGTGTGGTCGCGCAGCATCCAGACCATCACGTTGGAACCGACCTTGGGGGGAATGGCCGAGTCGATGTAGAAGACCGAGGCCTCGCTGCTGGAGATGCGTACCCAGTCAGCCAGCGCCGGGCCGCAGGCCAGGGCCCATAGCAGGGGCAGCAGCAGAGCTTTGTTCATGGGGTGGATTGTGGCCAAGCTGCGGGCGGGGATGTTGCGCCAGGTCAATGGACTAGCCCGTGGCCGTCCAGCGGCAGGCACCGTCGTCGCCCACGTCGATGGCGGGGTTCTCCATAAACGAGGTGGTACCCAGGCTGCTGCGCTTGGGCGTGTAGACGAAGCGCTGGATGCGGGCACCCTGGGTTTCCACCTCGTAACTGCCCGCGGCTTGGCCGCCCACCATTTCCAGCCAGACGGT
Organism: Rhodoferax sp.; assembly: GCF_025354435.1. Lineage (GTDB taxonomy): Bacteria > Pseudomonadota > Gammaproteobacteria > Burkholderiales > Burkholderiaceae_C > Rhodoferax_B. Next base: position 77,216 of record NZ_JANXMU010000015.1, on the reverse strand, counting down.
GGTGAACGCAAAGGGCCTGCCGGGCGCGGTTTCCACGTGCGACTCGCGTAGGCGCACCAGGCTGATGGGGCGGCTGTGGCTGCCGTAGCGCACGAAGCCGCCGCTCCAGCCGCTGGTGTCATCGCCCACGGTGCTGAACTGTAACTGGACGGGTTTTTTGCCGCCCTCGGCGACCAGGCAGCGGGTGGTGAACACCCCGGCATCGGCGGCCGGGGCCAGCGCGGCCAGCAGCGCGGTGAATAGCAGAAATCGCATGCTCCCAAATCCCCAAGGTGGCGGACTGGCCACTATACATTCGACGGAGTTACCTATAAATTTATAAGAAATAGGCCGCTAGTGCATATGCTACTTACGCTATTAGCTATTAAAAACATAGCAAAACCAGCTTGCCACCAGGCGCGCGGTGCGGGCCCGTGCGGCCCATCTGTTAAAAGAAGCCGACTATGCCTACCCCTATTGCCTCTTCTCCCTCTACGCTACCCGCCGACAGCACCATCCACTGGACCGAAGCCGACCAGCCCCAGTCCGCCCATTGGCGTTCCGAGCGCGGCGCGCCCGCGCCCAAGCGCGTGGTGCTGGCCGACGACACCATGTCCGCCGACACCGCTTACCGCCTGGCCTGCGAGGGCACGGCCCTGCTGTGGCGCGGCGATTTCCACAACGCCCGCCAGTTGCTGCAGGCCATCGCCCGGCGCATCGACAAAACCCCGGCACGCAAGCAGCGCAAAGCCCCCAAGGAGGCCGCCGCCCCCGCCGAGGCCTTCCACCTGTACCGCCAGGCCCAGGCCCAGCGCGCCCGGGTGCTGAACATGCTGCTGCTGCCGGTGAACGCCGACTACACCATCCCGCTGCGCCGCGCGCCCAATGTGCATGCCGCCTGCCTGGCAGCCTGGGGCCCGGCGGACCTGGCCGTCGGCCCGTCGGTCATCACGCTGCGCGAGCTGCAGGGCCTGACCAGCACCCACGAATGGCGCCGCAAGGGCTTGGAGATCGCGGCGCTGGGCGAGGCCCCGCTGAACCGCATCCACCCGCACTACGGCGTGTTTTCGCCGGTGCGCGGCGAGTACATCGACCTGGTGGCGAAAGCACCCTTGCCAGCGCCCGGCGTCGCATTTGACATCGGCACCGGCACCGGCGTGCTGGCCGCCGTGCTGGTACGGCGCGGCGTGGCCCAGGTGGTGGCCACCGACACCGACCCGCGCGCCCTGGCCTGTGCCCGCGACAACCTGGCCTTGCTGGGCGTGGCCAAGCAGGTGCAGGTGGTGCAAACCGATCTGTTCCCCGAAGGCCAGGCCACGCTGATCGTCTGCAACCCGCCCTGGCTGCCTGCCCGGCCCGGCTCACCGATCGAGCACGCGGTGTACGACGAAGACAGCCGCATGCTGCTGGGCTTTTTGGCCGGGCTGAAAGGGCACCTGGCACCCGGCGGCGAGGGCTGGCTGGTGTTGTCCGACTTTGCCGAGCACCTGGGCCTGCGCACCCGCGCCGAGCTGCTGGCCGCGTTTGACACCCACGGACTGAAGGTGCTGGAGCGCCTGGATGCCAAGCCGCTGCACCCCAAGGCCACCGATGCCACGGCCGCCCTGCATGCAGCGCGGGCGGCGGAAGTCACGTCGCTCTGGCGCCTAGCGGTAGCAGGCGTTTAAAAAGTCTTGACCCAGCCCACGGTGGCCATGCCCAGCATGGTCATCAGCAGGGAGCCCACCACGTGGGCGGAGATGGCCAGCCCGGCCCACAGCATCCGACCCTGCTGGACCAGGGTGACTACCTCGGCGGAGAAGGTGGAAAAGGTGGTCAGGCCGCCCAGAAAACCGGTGATCACCAGCAGCCGCCATTCGGGTGGCAAGCCGCCATGGTCGGCAAAGTAGGCCACGGCCACACCGATCAGGTAGCCGCCCAGCATATTGGCTAGCCAGGTGCCCGGCGGGATGCTGGGGTACACCGCGTTGAAGGCCAGGCCCAGGCCCCAGCGCAGGATGGCTCCCAGCGAAGCCCCCAGGGAAATGACCAGCAGCGACCGAACTAGGTGGATTGTTTCCATGTCGGGCTCCTAAGCCGGGCAGGTTTTGAGGGCTTTGCCGCCCAGCGCCGGTTTCAGCGCCTCCAGCCGGGTTTTCAGCGCCGCATCCACCGTGGGCAGCTTGAGCCGCATGCCGTGGGATTCCAGGCGCTCGGCCACCACGTGGGCGGTGCGTACCCCGTGCTGGGTTACCTCGCCCAGCAGCTTGTTGGCCGCGGCTTCGGTGTCAAAGCTGCCCAGCGACAGGCCGGGCTCCAGGTTGGCGGGTGCGGGCTCGTATTTGACGTGCATGCCACGCAGTTCGGCCTTTTTGCGCTCCAGCAGCTCGGTGCTGGCGTAGCGGCCCATGTAGACCATCCAGCGGCCCGGCTCCACGCCCGGCTCCAGCGACCACGACCCGGCGGGCAGGGCATCGGCCAGGGCTTTGGCCAGCAGAGTGCCGCGCGCCACGTCGAACATGCCCGCGGTCAGGCATTCGGTGGGCTCGGCAGGGGCGCTGGCTACCTGGGTGGGCGCAGAAGCCGCCTCCGCGCTGTGCGGCGGCACCAGCACCACCATTTCGGGGTGGATTTGCTGCTCCAGCCGTTGCGGCTCGGACACCGGGGCCGGTGCCAGGCCGTAGGCCGCCAACAAGCCCTGCGACCAGGCGAAATACACGCCGTTGGCCAGCAGCAAAAATAAAACGATTCCGCGCAGCATCGGCTTAACTGCCATCTTTGGCGGGGCGCACGCTGACTTCGGCGCTGGTCACCGTCTGCATGCCTTCGGGGGTTTGCACCCGCAGGCCGCCCAGCGGGTCCACGCCGCGCGCCATGCCCACGGTGCCATTGCTGAGCGTGATGGCGCGGTCCAGCAGCAGGTCGCGCTGGGCAAACTGCGGCTGGAACGGGGCGAACCCGGCCAGCTCGAATGCCTTCAGGGCCTGCACCAGCGGCGCGGCGATGCGCAGCAGGGCGGCACCGGCATCCACGTCCGGCAGCACTTCCTGCAGCCAGGCCGGGGGCGTGGACAGGCCAGCCGCCTCCCGGGGGGCGATGTTCAGGCCGATGCCGATGACGGCTACGCGCTGGTCGCCCTGGCCGGCGGTCTCTATCAGGATGCCGCCGAGCTTGCGGCCCTGCAGCCACACGTCGTTGGGCCATTTCAGCTGCAAGTCGGGGTGCAGGCTCTGCGCCACGCTCACGCCCACGGCCAGCGACAGGCCGGACCAGTCGGCGGGGGCCAGCGGCAGCGCCAGCGAAAAGGTCAGCGATGCACCCACGGCGCTGTGCCAGTCGCGGCCCAGGCGGCCCCGGCCCGCGGTTTGCTGCTCGGCCACCAGCAGGGTGGGCTCAAAGTGCCCGGCGCGCACGCGGCGCATCAGTTCGCTGTTGGTGGAATCGACCTGCGGCAGCACCTCGACGGTGAAGTCGGGCAGCAGCGGGTAGATGGCTTCCCAGATGGACTCGGCAGGCCAGATCATTTGCGCAACTTGCTGATACGGCGCTTGGGGGCCAGCAGCGTGCCCCGGCAGCTGGGTGCGCCGCACCAGCAGGGGTATTCGGCCTTGAGCTTGGGGGTGTAGCGTTCTTCCAACATCAGGCCGTAGTCGTAGTTCAGCTCTTCGCCCGCGGCAATGTCACGCAGGGCGATGATGAAAATGCGGCCGTCTTGCTCGTCGGTTTCGCAGTTGGGCTCGCAGGCGTGGTTGATCCAGCGCGAGGCGTTGCCGCCAAAGTTGGCGTCGATCACCCGGTCCGCATCCACATGGAAGTAGAAGGTGTGGTTGGGCTGCGCGGGGTCGTGCGGGTGGCGTTCCTGGGCTTCATCCCACGAGATGACCTCGCCCACGTACTCGGCCACCGTGTCGCCCGCGGCGATGTCTTGCAGGGCAAAAACGCCTTTGCCATGCACGCCAGAGCGGCGCACCTGGATGCGGCGGCCGGTTTTTGTAACGGCTTTCACGGGGGTTTTGGAAGTCAAGGGCAAAACTCTGTTAACTTAAATAAGGGAACCAAGCGTGCGCAATTGCACACTGGTTGAAACGGATTGTAGAAGTGGCCCCGGCTATATAAGAGCCGCCGCCCCGCAAAGCCCCCCACAGAATTCAGAAATTGGCGAAATTCCTATGACAAAAACATTGGTGATTGCAGAAAAACCGTCTGTTGCACAAGACATCGTGCGGGCGCTTACGCCCACCGCAGGCAAGTTTGAAAAGTTCGACGAGTATTTCGAGAGCGAGAAGTACGTGGTCACCAGCGCGGTGGGCCACCTGCTGGAGATCCAGGCCCCGGAAGAGTTCGACGTGAAGCGCGGCAAGTGGAGCTTTGCGCATCTGCCCGTCATCCCACCGTATTTCGACCTCAAGCCCGTCGACAAAACCAAAACCCGCCTGAACGCCGTGGTCAAGCAGGCCAAGCGCAAGGACGTGACCGACATCATCAACGCCTGCGATGCGGGCCGCGAGGGGGAGCTAATCTTCCGCCTGATCGAGCAGTACGCCGGGGGCAGCAAGCCGCTGGCCAAGCCGGTGCGCCGCCTGTGGCTGCAGTCCATGACGCCGCAAGCCATCCGCGACGGCTTTGGTGCGCTGCGCTCCGAGGCGCAGATGCAGGGCCTGGCCGATGCCGCCCGCTCGCGCTCCGAGGCCGACTGGCTGGTCGGCATCAACGGCACCCGCGCCATGACCGCGTTCAACTCGCGCGACGGGGGCTTCTTTTTGACCACCGTGGGCCGGGTGCAAACCCCCACCCTGTCGGTGGTGGTGGAGCGCGAGGAAAAAATCCGCAAGTTTGTCAGCCGCGACTACTGGGAAATCCACGGCAGCTTCCAGGCCGAGGCCGGTGCCTACCCCGGCAAATGGTTCGACCCGCAGTTCAAGAAACCGCCGTCTGGCCCAGACGGCCAGCCCGACCCTGAGCAGCGTGCAGACCGCGTCTGGACCGCCCGCGAAGCCCAGGACATCGCCAACGCCGCCCGCGGCAAGCCCGCCACCGTCACCGAAGAAAGCAAGCCCACCACCCAGGCATCGCCCGCTTTGTTCGACCTCACGTCGCTGCAGCGCGAGGCCAACAGCCGCTTTGGCTTCAGCGCCAAGACCACGCTGGCCCTGGCGCAAAGCCTGTACGAGCGCCATAAGGCCCTGACCTATCCACGTACCGACTCCCGCGCCCTGCCCGAAGACTACGTGCCCGTGGTGCATGAAACCATGGCCATGCTGGCCAACAGCGGCATGGCGCACCTGGCCCCGTTTGCCAAGCAGGCGGTGGCGAACCACTACGTCAAGCCGACCAAGCGCGTGTTCGACAACAGCAAGGTCAGCGACCACTTTGCCATCATCCCCACGCTGCAAGCCCCCAGCGGCCTGAGCGATGCCGAGCAAAAGCTGTACGACTTCGTGGTGCGCCGCTTTATGTCGGTGTTCTTCCCGAGTGCCGAATACCAAATCACGACGCGTATCAGCACCGTGGCCGTGGAAGCCAAAAAATACGCCTTCCGCACCGACGGCAAGGTGCTGGTCAAACCCGGTTGGCTGGCCATCTACGGCAAGGAAGCCGTCAACGACGACGATGAAAAAGACGGCAAAAACCTGGTCATCGTGCGCCCCGGCGAAACTGTGCAAACCATCGCTGCCGACCCCAAGGCCCTGAAAACCCGACCCCCCGCGCGCTATTCCGAAGCCACCCTGCTGGGGGCCATGGAAGGCGCGGGCAAGACCATCGACGACGACGAGCTGCGCGAAGCCATGCAGGAAAAAGGCCTCGGCACGCCTGCCACCCGCGCCTCCATCATCGAAGGCCTGATCGCCGAGAAATACCTGCTGCGCGAGGGCCGCGAAATGCTGCCCACCGCCAAGGCCTTCCAGCTGATGACGCTGTTGCGCGGCCTGGGCGTGGAAGAACTCTCCAAGGCCGAGCTCACCGGCGAGTGGGAATACAAGCTGGCGCAGATGGAGCGCGGCCAGTTGAGCCGGGCCAGCTTCATGGCCGAGATTGCGGGCATGACCGAGCGCATGGTCAAAAAAGCCAAGGAATACGACCGCGACACCATCCCCGGCGACTACATCACCGTGGCCACGCCTTGCCCCAACTGCGGCGGCATCGTCAAGGAAAACTACCGCCGCTACACCTGTACCGGGGCCGACGGCCACAGTGACGGCTGCGGCTTCTCGTTTGGCAAATCGCCTGCCGGCCGCACCTTCGAGCGTGCCGAGGTCGAGCAGTTCATGCGCGACCGCAAGATCGGCCCGCTGGAGGGCTTCCGTTCCAAGGCAGGCTGGCCGTTCACCGCCGAGATGACCATCAAGTTCGACGAGGAAACCAAGAACTACAAGCTGGAATTCGACTTTGGCGACGACAAAAAGGGCGAAGAATCCGGCGAGTTGGTGGACTTTGGCGATGCGCCATCGCTGGGCAACTGCCCCAAATGCGGCAGCCCGGTGCACGAGCACGGAGCCAACTTTGTCTGCGAAAAAACCGTGCCCACGCTGGCCCAGCCCACCCCAAGCTGCGACTTCAAGAGCGGCAAAATCATTTTGCAGCAGCCGGTAGAAAACGCCCAGATGTCCAAGCTGCTGGCCACCGGCAAGACCGACCTGCTGGACAAGTTCGTCTCCATGCGCACCCGCCGCGCCTTCAAGGCCCACCTGGCCTGGGACGCGGAAGCGGGCAAGGTGAACTTTGAATTTGCCCCCAGCAAGTTCCCGCCCCGCCCCGGTGCTGCGGCCAAATTTGCTGCCAAAGCCGCCCCTGCAGCCAAGTCGGCTGCGGCAAAAAAGGCCGCTCCAGCCAAGAAGGTGGCTGCCGCCAAAAAAGTGCCCACCAAGAAAGTTGCTGTCAAAAAGGCCAGCACCAGCACCGGCGGCCTGACCCCCAGCGCGGCCCTGGCTGCGGTGGTCGGTGCCGAGGCCCTGCCGCGCCCGCAGGTCATTAAAAAGCTGTGGGACTACATCAAGGCCAACAACCTGCAAGATGCCGCCAACAAGCGCAACATCAACGCCGACGCACTGTTGGCCCCGGTCTTCGGCAAGCCGCAGATCAACATGTTTGAGTTGACCGGGCTGATCGGCAAGCACTTAGCTTAAAAAAACAGGCGCTATCTAAAACGTAGCTGTCAGTGCAGGTACTTACTGCGCTGGCGGCTATTTTTATATAAAACTCTTACCCGCATGCGAGAGGCTACGGTCTGTCGGTGTCTGCGCGTCTTCCTCTATATTGCGGATGCCTGCGATGTGGTGGGTTTCTTCTTGGGACAGGCGGGCGCATAGTTCTATTCCTGTTGACCGCCCCAGGAGGAACCATGCCTCTGTCTATCCGTCCTCTGCGCCTGTGCGCACCGTTTGCGGCTCTCTACGCGGGGGCTCTGGCCCACGCCGAGTCGCCGCCCACCCATCCTGCCGATCTGATGGCCACCGTGGTGCTGGCAGCGGCCAAGCCTGCGGCATCGGCGGCCTATGCATCCGCTGCGGTTGTGTGGGTTCCTCCGGCGACCTGGTTGCTGTATTTCGTGCCGCTGGTGGCGCTGTTTGGCGCGGTGGTCGCCATCCTGGTGATCCGCTCGGCCTTGCTGAAAGCACCACAATGGTCTTTGGCCGATGCCTTGTCTGAAGAGACGCTGTTACCTGCCTATACCGAGGTGATGGTGAATGGCGTGACCACCCGCACGCTGGACAAGGACCCCGACGGCAAGCCGGTGCTGGCCCCGCAAATGCGCGCCAGCAGCAGCCGGGTGATTGCCCTGATGGGCATGGTGGCAATTTTGTTTCTGTTCATCGGCTTTGGCGCGTTCGCACTGTTTGCCCTAGGTAGCACCGGCAGGATGCCCGACCGGATGGACAGCGTGGTGGACTTTCTGATGGCCGGTCTGACGCTGTTTGCCCCGTACTTGGTGAACAAATTTGCATCGGTGTTCCAGGGCTTGGCCGGGAACAAGCCGACCCCATGAACAGCGGGTGGTTTGCTCCTTAAAAAATAGCGTTATGCGCAGGTACTGCCTGCGCTAATGGGTATTTTTATGCCTGGGCTGCGATCACCATGATCTCGACCTTGATCTCTTGCTTGGCCAGCCGCGCCTCTACCGTGGCGCGGGCGGGGCCGATGCCGGTGGTGCCGATCCAGGCATCCCACACGGCGTTCATGGCGGCGAAGTCGCCCATGCTGGACAGGTAGATGGTGGCGCTCAGGATGCGCGACTTGTCGCTACCGGCCAGGGCCAGCACGCTGTCGATCTGGTCCAGCACGCTTTGCGTTTGGGCGGCGATGGGCAGGCTGGCATCTTCGGGAATCTGCCCGGCTAGGTAGGCCACGCCGTTGTGGAGGGTGGCGTCGCACAGGCGGTTACCGGGGTGGATGCGCTGGATGGTCATGGGAGCAACTTTCGGGTGGATGAAAAGAAAGGCCGATAGTAAGGGGCATCAGGCGGTGGCCTGGAACCACGTGGCTTCGTCGATGTGCACCAGGGTGGGTCGGTCGCGCCCGGGGGTGCGGGCCAGGGCGGCGCGCAGTTGCGCGGGGTTGGCCACGGTATCCGTGTGGCAGCCAAAGCCCTGGGCGATGGCCACAAAGTCGGGCGTGGCCAGGTCTACGCCGATGGGGGCTACGCCGGTGCGCAGCATGAACTTCTTGATTTCGCCGTAGCCCTGGTTGTTCCACAGCAGTACCACCACCGGCAGCTGCGCCTCGACGGCCGTGGCCAGCTCGGACAGGGTGAACAGCAGGCCGCCATCGCCCACCAGCGCCACCACCGGCGTGCCGGGGGCCGCCAGTTGCGCGCCGTTGGCCGCAGGCAGGCCGTAGCCCAGCGTGCCGTAGCCGGTAGAGGCGTTGAACCAGCGGCGCAGGCCCAGCGGGTTGAAGCTGAGGTTGCCCACGTACACGGTTTGGGTGGAATCGCCGACGAAGATGGCACCGGGCAGGGCCTGGTCTACCAGCGTGATCAGCGCGGTCAGGCTGCGGGTGGGGGCGTCGAACTCGGCCTGCGCATCGGTCCATGCGGCCTGGGCACGGGCCGCCCCCCAGCCGGGGGTGGGCACGCAGGTGGGCAGGGCATCCACCAGCGCGCCCAGGGCCTGGGCTGCGTCGGCCACGATGCCGATCTCGCAGCGGTAGTTGCGGGCCAGCTGGGCCGGGTCGATGTCGATGCGCACCAGCCGCCCCGGCAGCGCAAAGCCGCCATCAAACACTGCGTCGTAGTCGGTCTCGCCCAGCTCGGTGCCCACGGCCAGCACCACGTCGGCCTGGCGCGCCAGCAGCCTACCGGCCTGGGTGGACTGGATGGAGCCGCACAGCAGCGGCTCGGTGGGCAGCAGCAGGCCTTTGGCGTTGATGGTCAGCTGCACCGGGGCCTGCAGCGCCTGGGCCAGCGCCCACAGCGGCTGGGCCGCGTCCAGCGCACCGCCGCCGACCAGAATCAAGGGCCGCTGTGCCGATGCCAGTAGCTGGGCCGCCTGCTGGACCTGTGCGGGCGCTGCCGCCGGGCGCAAGGGCAGTGCGGCCATGGCCAATTGCAGGTGGTCCGCCGGGGCGACGATCACGTCCAGCGGAATCTCGATGTGCACCGGGCCGGGCCGGGCGCTGGCAAACACCGCAAAGGCGCGCGCCAGCACCTCGGGCAGTGCGTCGGGCGACATCAGGGTGTGCGAGAACACGCTGACCCCCGCCACCAGCTTTTGCTGCGACGGCAGCTCGTGCAAATGGCCGCTGCCGCGCCCCAGCTGGTGGCGTGCGTTGACGCTGGAGATCACCAGCATCGGGATCGAATCCGCCAGCGCCTGGGCCATGGCGGTGACGATATTGGTCATGCCCGGCCCAGTGATGATGAAGCACACGCCCGGCTTGCCGCTGACCCGGGCATAGCCGTCGGCCGCAAACCCGGCCCCCTGCTCGTGGCGTGGCGTGATGTGCCGCAGGCCGGACGCGGCCACGCCCCGGTACAGCTCTACGGTGTGCACGCCGGGAATGCCAAAAATGCATTCCACGCCGTACTGGGCCAGTAAACCCACCAATGCTTCGCCGCAGGTCGCCATGGGATTCCAGGCCTTTTAAAAGAGGGAAAAAAAGGGGGGGTGAGCGGTGTGTTGTGAAACACACCGGTTGCTATGCTAATAGTAGCTGCATACGCTGGGTACACCAGCGCATGCAGCCTATTTAGTTTAAAAATGACAGGTCCGTTCAGCCCAGGTTCGGCACCGTGTCCTGGTAGCTTTTCAGGGCTTGCACCTGGGTCCACCAGTCGGCAAATCCGGGGATGTTGCAGACCGTCGCCGCATCGGGCGTCAGCGACACGTAGAACACGATGGGGGCCAGGTACAGGTCGGCCAGGCTCAGTTCGCCCGCGATGAAGGGCGCGCTGCCCTTGGTTTGCATGGCAAATTCGATCACCTTGCGGCCATTGTCGATACCGGCCTGCAGCATCGCCGCGTTCTTGCCGCCCACAAAATCGGGAAACAGGTGGTAGGCCGCCACGCCGCCCAGCAGCGCGCCGTAGCCGTAGGAGTCGATCAGGCCGACCACCATGTCCATGCGGGCACGGTCGGCCGGCGTAGCGGGGATGAGCGACTTGCCGGGCAGCACGTCGTTCAGGTAGCGGGCAATGGCCGCGGTTTCCAGCAGGCGAAGGTCGTTGACATCGAGCACCGGCACCTTGCCAAACGGGTGGCGAGCCAGGTGCTCGGGCGATTTGGGTTCGCCGGCCAGCACGTTGAGCGGAACCTGCGTGTAGTCGGTAAAGCCCTTTTCGGCCAATACCATTTTGACGGTGCGCACATAGGTGGAGCCGTCAAAACCCCAGAGCGTCATGGTGGACATCGGATGATCCTTTGCGTGAAGTGGAGCAAGAATTTGCCCGCGTAGGATGCCACCGATGGGAATTACCTGTGGGCTAGTGGGGCAAGTTCTCACTGCCGGTGAACCGTCACGATCACGCCGTCGAGTTGGGGGCAGAAATTGGCAAAGTACTTTTCCCCGGCAAGCTCCAGGGTGGCGGGTTTGGCGCATGCATCGCTTGGAAAGACCGCCGAGCTGCGCAGCCACGCAATGATGGCCGCCACTTCCTCCACGTCCAAAGCCATCAGCGACGCGCTGTTTGAGGAGCGTATGCATGCAATGGGCGGCGTACCCAGTGCGATCTCCAGGCAGACCGGGTTGACACCCTAGTTCAATGCGGTGGCGAGGTGCTTGGGGATCGCAGTGTTCATACAGGGAGGTGTGGGAGTCGCTGGGCGTGGTGCAGGCCGCAGGCTGTGCGGGGCAAGCTGGCATTGTCACCCACGCAAACGGGTCCGGCGCAGAGTTTGGGGGGCGGCCCCCGTCCAAGCTCATGCCAGCAAAAACCGCCGCCCCACCGGCGCGCCTGCTTCCAGCATCTCCACCGTCTCGTCTTTCAAGTCCACCCCCGACAACTGCCGCTTGCGGGATTCGCGCAGCAGCATGTGGAGTTTGTAGGCGGCATCGAAGTACGACAGGCCTTCGGGGCGCACGTTGGAAATGCAGTTGCGGGCGGCATCGGTCAGGCCGACCTGGGGGGCCCAGGTGAGGTACAGGCCCATGCTGTCGGGCGCGCTCAAGCCCGGGCGTTCGCCCACCAGCACCACCACGGCTTTGGCACCCAGCAATTGGCCTACCTCGTCGCCCACCGCCACGCGGCCCTGGCTGACGATGGTGGTGGGAGCGATGGACCAGTCTTCGGTCTCCAGGCGTTGCAGCAGGGCGTGGATGAAGGGGGGGGCGTTCTGGGCGATGGCCAGGGCCGACAGGCCGTCCACCACCACCAGGGCCAGGTCGTACGGGCACACGGGCTGGTACAGCGCCGCCAGTTGGTTGTGCGAGGCGGTGTTCAGGCGGCGACCCAGGTCGGGGCGCTGCAGGTAGGTGCTGCGGTCGGGGGCGGCACTGGCCAGTGGCAGGGCATCGGGGTGGCCGGGCAGCACATCGCCCAGCGCCTGCACCAGGCTGGCGGTGTCGAGCGGCAGGTGTACGGCATCGCGGGCGCGGGCGTGGTCGAGCTGGAAGTCGAGCTGCGGCGCGGTGGGCAGGCTGATGCCGCTGCGGCCCAGCGCAATGCGGGCGGCGGTGAGGCTGCGCAGGGCCTGCCAGGGGTTGGAAATTACAGTCATTTCAATTGCTCCACGTTTCGCGCTACCTTCAACCTGTGAAAGTAGCGCGTATTTGCGAAAAACACCGCAGAACCGGCTTTGCCGGGCTGCTGGTGTTGCCCCCTGCAAGGGGGGGAGCGCTGCCACACGCAGTGGGCAAGCCTGGGGGTGTACATAACTATTCCATCGCCAGCAAGGCTTGGGCAAATGGTTCGGGCAGGGCCGCGCCGAGCTGGGCCACACCGTCCCCTTCAAAAATTTGCATGCGGTGCAGCCAGGCCTCGAACTCGGGCGCGGGACGCAGGCCGAGCAGGCGGCGCACGTACAGCGCGTCGTGGAACGAGGTGGTCTGGTAGTTCAGCATGATGTCGTCCGAGCCGGGGATGCCCATCACGAAGTTGCAGCCCGCCGCGCCCAGCAGGGTGAGCAGCACGTCCATGTCGTTCTGGTCGGCCTCGGCGTGGTTGGTGTAGCACACGTCGCAGCCCATGGGCAGGCCCAGCAGCTTGGCGCAGAAGTGGTCTTCCAGCCCGGCGCGGATGATCTGCTTGCCGTCAAACAGGTATTCGGGGCCGATGAAGCCGACCACGGTGTTGACCAGCAGCGGCTGGAAGGCGCGGGCCACGGCGTAGGCGCGGGCCTCGCAGGTCTGCTGGTCCATGCCATGGTGGGCGTTGGCCGACAGGGCGCTGCCCTGGCCGGTTTCAAAGTACATCACGTTGTCGCCCACGGTGCCACGGTGGAGCGACAGGGCGGCGCTGCGGGCCTCGGCCAATAGCGCCAGATCGATGCCAAAGCTGCGGTTGGCCGCCTCGGTGCCGGCGATGGACTGGAACACCAGGTCCACCGGCGCGCCGCGCTCAATGGCCTGCAGGGTGTTGGTCACGTGGGTCAGCACGCAGCTTTGGGTGGGGATCTCGTAGCGCTGGATGATGGCATCCAGCATGGTCACGATCTTGATCACCTGGGGCACATTGTCGGTGGCGGGGTTGATACCGATCACCGCGTCGCCGCTGCCGTAGAGCAGGCCGTCGAGCACGCTGGCGGCGATGCCGCTGGTGTCGTCGGTGGGGTGATTTGGTTGCAGCCGGGTGGACAGGCGCTGCTCCAGCCCGATGGTGTTGCGAAACGCGGTGATGACGCGGCACTTCCTGGCCACCAGAATCAAATCCTGGTTGCGCATGATCTTGCTTACCGCCGCCGCCATCTCGGGCGTGATGCCGGGGGCCACCACGGCCAGCGTGGCGCTGTCCACCGCGTCGCTCAGCAGCCAGTTGCGGAAATCGCCCACGGTCAGGTGGCGGATCGGGGCGAAGGCGGCGGCATCATGGCTGTCGAGGATCAGGCGGGTGACTTCGTCGCTCTCGTAGGGCACCACCTGCAGGTTCAAAAACGTAACTAGCGGCAGATCGGCCAGGGTCATTTGCGCCGCCACCCGCTCTTGCGCATTGCCCGCCGCCACGCCCGCCAGCACATCGCCCGAGCGCAGGGGCGTGGCCTTGGCGAGCAAGTCACGGAGATCGCGGAAGCGGTAGGTGTGGGCACCGACCGTATGGACAAACTGGGGCATGCGGACCTTTGGGGTTGGAACGGCTTTGGTGCACGCAAAGCGTGCACAGTGCAAGTTGTGCAACTTTGATGCCAGCCGGGAGGGGCGTCAAATACTACAAAATATATAGCTACTAGCGCAGGCGAAATATGCGCTAGAGGCCGATTTGATGCTTAAAACTAGCTGTGCCGGTGTTGGGCCAATAGTTTGCCCATTGCCGCCTTGGCGCAGCGCTGCACCGCCATCAGCATCGGGCTGTGCGGCGCGGCCACGCCCCAGCGCTGGCGCAGGTCGTGCTGGATCCGGCCCAGCAGGTGGGCGGCCATTTCGGCATCGGCCAGCGCCCGGTGGGCCTGGCCGGACCGGGGCAGGCGGTGGTAATCCACCAGGGTGCCGAGTTTGTGGTTCGGCGCCTGCGGGTACAGGCGGCGCGACAGCAGCAGGGTGCACACAAAGGGCTGGTCCGCCGGGTCATCGATGCGGGCCAGCTCGGCCTGCCAGAACTTGCGGTCGAACGCAGCGTTGTGCGCTACCAGCGGCAGCTGGCCCACAAAGCGGCTGGCCTCGGCCATGGCCTGGGCGGCACTGGGCGCGCCGGCCAGCATGGCGTTGCTGATGCCGGTGAGCTGGGTGATGAAGCTGGGGATGCGCACCCCGGCGTTCATCAGGCTCTGGAAGCGGTCCACCACCTGGCCGTTGTCGACCAGCACGATAGCCACCTCGGTGGCACGGTCGCCCTGGCCGGGGGAGATGCCGGTGGTTTCGAAGTCGATCACGGCCAAGCGGGTCATGGCATGTTTCCTGGCAGGTCCCCTGGTAGCAGGGCCCACAAGGGCACGGCCTGCACGCCATCGCTCAGTGCAAAGCGGTGCTGGCCGGGGTAGACCACGTACAGCGCGTCCAGTTTCAGGTCGCGCTGGGCGATGCGCATGGATTGCGTGACCTTGGGTGCGTCGGCGCGCTGGAATTCCACCCCGATCCGCTGGCTGCCTTTGAGCATCAGCAGGTCCAGCCGGGCACCGGCGTGGGTGGACCAGGTCCAGGCGCTGTCGGGCTTGGCGATGCGCAGCACCTGCTCCAGTGCAAAACCCGTCCAGCTAGCACCGCACAGCGGGTGCGCCAGCAGCTGCGGCAGGGTCTGCACGCCCAGCAGCGCATGCAGCAGGCCGGAGTCGCGCAGGTAGAGCTTGGGGGCTTTCACCTGGCGCTTGCCCAGGTTTTCAAACCACGGCGGCAGCTGGCGCACCATGAAGGTTTGGGTCAGGTGGTCCAGGTAGCGGCGCACCGTGGTTTCGCTGGTGCCCAGCGAGCGCGCCAGCGGGGCGGCGTTCCAGGTCTGGCCGTGGGTCTGGGCGGCCATCTGCCAAAAGCGCAGCATGGTCGGTGCGGGCACGTTCATGCCCAGCTGCGGCAGGTCGCTGTACAAAAACCGCTGCATGGCCGCCTCGCGCCAGTGGGCGCTGACGGCATCGTCGGGCTCCAGAAACGCCTCGGGGAAGCCGCCGCGCAGCCACAGGCGGTGCACGGCATCGCCGTCTGCACCCACCTCGTTCAGGTTGAAGCCGGTCACCTCCAGCGTCACTGCCCGGCCCAGCAGCGACTCGCTCCGGTGCATGGCGCGCGGCGTGGCGCTGCCCAGCAACAGGTACTGGCCTTTGCGCTGGATGTGCGTGGGGCGGTCGATCAGCACGCGCAGCACCTCGCACAGTTCGGGCATGTGCTGCACCTCGTCGATCACCACCAGGCCGTTCAGCGGGACCAGCGCGGCCATGGGCTCGGCCAGGCGGCGGCGTGCAGCGGCGTTTTCCAGGTCGAAGTAATTCGGCGAGTCGGGGGCCACGAAGGCGCGCGCCAGCGTGGTTTTTCCCACCTGCCGGGGCCCCACCAATTCGACCGCGCGGAAGGAGGTAAGCAGCTGGCAGAGGCGGTTTTGGAGGTCGGTGCGGGCAATCATGGAGGCGCGATTTTAAGGATAAATTGCTGGTAATTCGATTTACATGTGCAGGACATTCCAGCATTTATTTTTTATTTGCAGGTATATCCCATATAGCATGTTGGATTTTTCATATGAATGCAGGGTAAAGATCTAAAGGTCCGGTTTTGCATGATGCTCTTATTTTTAGAGCTGTTCACGCAGGGCTTACCTGCGCCAAAGCCCTGTTTGGCATCCAAGTGCATACCAACGCCCAATTAACTCCGGTGCTGCAAGAACGCGCCAGAGCGGCTACATTTTTTGCATGCCAGACATGACCACCGCCGCCGCCTTGACTCCGCCTTCCACCTCCAGCCCCACAGACACCGGCTTCCACACCCGCGAATGGATGGCCCTGGCGGCCATCATGGTGGGGGTGGCGCTGGGGGCGCTGGATACCGCCATCGCCAACACCGCGCTGCCCGCCATTGCCACGGATCTGCACGCACCGGCGGCCACTTCGATCTGGATCATCAACGCCTACCAGCTGGCCGTGGTGGCCAGCATGCTGCCGTTTGCGGCACTGGGCGATCTGGTGGGGCCACGGCGCATCTTTATCGGCGGGCTGGCGGGTTTCACCGTGGCATCGCTGCTGTGTACCTTGGCCAGCAGCCTGCCCCAGCTGGCGCTGGCCCGGGCGCTGCAGGGCATAGGCGCGGGCGCGCTGATGAGCGTCAACATTGCGCTGATCCGCCAGCTGTACCCGGCCGAGCGGCTGGGCCGGGGGGTGGGGTTGAATGCGCTGGTGGTGGGAGTGGGCTTCACCATCGGCCCGGCGGTGGCCTCGCTGGTGCTGTCGGTGGCCTCCTGGCCCTGGCTGTTTGCCATCAACGTGCCGCTGGGCCTGGTGGCGCTGGCCTTTGCGGTGCCCACGCTGCCGCGCAGTGCCCCACGTGGCCACAGCTTTGACCGGGTGGCCGCGTTCCTGACGGCCATCACCTTTGCTGCGCTGATTCTGGCGCTGGGCTCGGCTGCGCAGCGCGAGGCCTGGCCGCTGGTCGCCACGCCCTTGGCCGTCACGTTGGTGGCGGGCGCGCTGCTGCTGCGCCGCCAAGCTGGGCACCCGGCACCCATGCTGCCGCTGGACCTGCTGCGCCGCCCGATGTTTGCGCTGTCCACCGTCACCGCCATGGCGGCCTTTGCGGCGCAGGGTCTGGCCTTTGTGTCGCTGCCGTTTTACTTTGAAGAGGTGCTGCACCGCGACCCCATCAGCACCGGCTTTTTGATGGTGTCGTGGGCGCTGGTGGTGGCACTGGCGGCGCCCATTGCCGGGCGCATGTCCGACCGCCATCCACCCGGCCTGCTGGGCGGTGTGGGGCTGGCTTTGCTGTGTCTGGGCATGGTGTCGCTGGCGCTGCTGCCCACCGAGCCGCAGACGCTGGACATCGTGCTGCGCATGGCGCTGTGTGGTGCGGGTTTTGGTTTCTTCCAGTCGCCCAATCTGAAGGCGCTGATGTCCAGCGCCCCGCCCGAGCGCAGCGGCGGTGCCAGTGGCGTGATCGGTATGGCCCGCTTGATTGGCCAGACCACCGGCGCGGCCTTGGTGGCCCTGTGCTTTGGCCTGGCGGGCAGCCTGCACGGCCCCACCTGGGCACTGGGGCTGGGTGCCATGTTTGCGGGCTTGGCCTCCATGGCCAGCTTTGCACGGCTGTGGGCGCGGTAAAGAGCGGGTGAAGTGCACGCCGCCTGTGCGCTAGCGCACAGACCCGGTCCGGACCCGCTTTTACAAGCGGTAGATGTTGATACACAAAGGAGCCAGGCAATGTATATTGGAATGGTAGGACTCGGTCGGATGGGGGCCAGCATGGCCACCCGCCTTTTGCGCGGTGGGCACCGCTGCGTGGTCTATGACCGGCATACGCAGGACGTGGAGCGCATGGTGGGGCTGGGTGCCACCGGCACCGGCTCGCTGCAAGAACTGGTGGACGGCTTGCCGCAGCCGCGTGCGGTGTGGCTGATGGTGCCTGCGGCGGCGGTGGACGAGCTCCTGGCGCAGCTCACCCCGCTGCTGGCCGCGGGCGACATCGTGATAGACGGCGGCAACTCCCACTACCACGACGACATTTGCCGGGCCACCGCATTGAAGGCCCAGGGCCTGCATTACGTGGACGTGGGCACCAGCGGCGGCATCGCCGGGCTGGAGCGCGGTTACTGCCTGATGATTGGCGGAGAAAAAGACACGGTGCAGCACCTGTCGCCGCTATTTGCCACGCTGGCACCCGGTGTGGGCAACGCCGTGCCCACACCGGGCCGCCGTGCGGATGCCGGCAGTGCCGACCAGGGCTATCTGCACTGCGGGCCGCATGGCGCGGGCCACTTCGTCAAGATGGTGCACAACGGCATTGAATACGGCGTGATGGCCGCGTATGCCGAGGGCTTCAACATCCTGCGCAACGCCAATGTGGGCCAGCGCGACAGCGTGGTGGATGCCGAAACCACCCCGCTGCGCCATCCCGAGCACTACCAGTACGCGATGGACCTGCCCGAGATTGCCGAAGTCTGGCGGCGCGGCAGCGTCATCGGTTCCTGGCTGCTGGACCTGACCGCCACGGCGCTGACGGCCGACCCCGGGCTGGAGGGCTTTGACGGCCGGGTGTCGGACTCGGGCGAAGGCCGCTGGACCATCCAGGCCGCGATCGACGAAGCCGTGCCGGTACCCGTGTTGAGCGCCGCGCTGTACGCCCGCTTCAGCTCGCGCAATGAGGCCGACTTTGCCAACCGCGTGCAGTCCGCCATGCGGCATGAGTTTGGTGGCCACGTCGAGCAGCCTGCGGCCGGGGCCAAGCCGCAGGGCTGACCGGCAGGTGCCGGATTTTCGGCTTGGCGTAGTTCACTGCTCAGCGAGGCATCCCCATGCAATCTGGTAACAACGAGACCCTGGACCGGCTGTGCATCAACACCTTGCGCACCCTGGCCATCGACGCGGTGCAGGCGGCCAATTCCGGCCACCCGGGAACCCCCATGGGCGCGGCACCCACCGTGTACACCCTGTGGCAGCGCTTTCTGTGCTTCGACCCGACCGACCCGGCCTGGCCCAACCGCGACCGCTTTGTGCTGTCGGGTGGCCATGCCTCGGCCCTGCTGTACGGCCTGCTGCACCTGGGCGGTGTGCAGCAGGGCGACGCCGCGGGTGGTGCCGAGCCTGCGCGCCTGGCGGTGACGATGGCGGACCTGCAGAGCTTTCGCCAAGCCGGCAGCCGCTGCACCGGCCACCCGGAACACGGCTGGACGGCGGGGGTCGAAACCACCACCGGCCCGCTGGGCCAGGGCGTTGCCACCAGCGTGGGCATGGCCATCGCGCAGGCCTGGCTGGCAGCCACCTACAACCGCCCCGGCTACACCCTGTTCGACCACAAGGTCTACGCCCTGGCGGGCGACGGCGACATGATGGAAGGCATCAGCGCCGAAGCCGCGTCGCTGGCAGGCCACCTGCAACTCGCCAACCTGTGCTGGATTTACGACTGCAACCACATTAGTATCGAAGGGGCGACGGGCATCACCTTCACCGAAAACGTGGCTGCGCGGTTTGCGGCCTATGGCTGGCAGGTGCTGCAGGTGGCCGATGCCAACGACCTGGCGCTGCTGACCCACTGCCTGCAGGTATTTGCCCGCACGCAGGACCGGCCCACCCTGGTCATCGTGCAAAGCCATATCGGCTACGGCGCGCCGCACAAGCAAGACACCAAGGAAGCGCACGGCGAGCCGCTGGGGGTGGACGAGGTGCGGCTGGCCAAGCAGTTCTATGGCTGCGACCCCGACGCGCAGTTTGCGGTGCCCGAGGGCGTGGCGGCGCATTTCAGCGCCCACTTCGGCCAGCGGGGCCGGGAGGCGCACGCGGCATGGACCACCCGGTTTGCCGCCTACCGTGCGCTCTACCCGGCACTGGCCGCGCAGATCGCGCACCTGCAGCAGCGCACCCTGCCCGCGGGCTGGGACAGTGCGCTGCCCTCCTTTGCCGCCGATGCCAAGGGCCTGGCGACGCGCGACGCATCGGGCCAGGTGCTGAACGCCATTGCCGCCCACATGCCGTGGCTGCTGGGCGGCGCGGCGGATTTGTCGCCTTCCACCAAGACCGCACTGGACTTTGCCGGGGCCGGTGTGTTTGGGCCGCCTGTTACTGCTGGAACCCAGGCTCTGGGTTCGTACGCCGGGCGCAACTTCCATTTCGGGATCCGTGAACACGCCGTGTGCGCCGCCGCCAGTGGCATGGCGCTGGCCGGGCTGCGCGCCTACGCGGCCAGCTTCTTGATTTTTACCGACTACTGCCGCGGGGCCATCCGGCTGGCCGCCATGATGGGCCTGCCGGTCATCTACGTGTGGACGCACGACTCCATCGCCATGGGCGAAGACGGGCCCATGCACCAGCCCATCGAGCAACTGGCCTCGCTGCGGGCTTTGCCCGGCATGCTGGTGCTGCGCCCGGCCGATGCCAACGAGGTGGTCGAAACCTGGCGGGTGGTCCTGCAGCGCAGCGACTGCCCGGCCAGTTTGGTGCTGTCGCGCCAGGCCCTGCCCACGCTGGACCGCAGCCGGTACGCCAGCGCCGCCGGGGTCGCCCGCGGGGCCTACATCCTGGCCGATGCGGCAGATACGGAGAACGGCCCGC
The DNA here is from genome assembly GCF_025354435.1 of Rhodoferax sp. Lineage (GTDB taxonomy): Bacteria > Pseudomonadota > Gammaproteobacteria > Burkholderiales > Burkholderiaceae_C > Rhodoferax_B. The sequence continues at coordinate 57,000 of NZ_JANXMU010000015.1, read as the reverse complement.
CCGCGGTGCTGCTGCTGGCCAGTGGCAGCGAGGTGGCGCTATGCATCGCCGCCTATGAGGAGTTGCAAGGCGAGGGTATCCGGGCCCGCGTGGTCAGCATGCCGTCGTGGGAACTGTTCGAGCAGCAGGGTGCCGCCTACTGCGACAGCGTGCTGCCCGACGGCGTGGAGGCCCGAGTCTCGGTAGAGGCGGCTTCGCCCCTGGGCTGGGAACGCTATGTAGGCCGCCGCGGTGCGGTCATCGCCATGCGTTCCTTCGGGCTCTCGGCACCCGGCAAAGTAGTGCAGGCGCATTTTGGTTTTGATGTGGCGCATGTGGTAGCTGCCGCCAAGCAGCAAATAGCTCTGTGCCGCGAGATCTGATGCCGGCGCTTGCGCCCGCCGACATGGCCATGCTGGATGGCCTGCAGCGCAGCGCCTTCGACTATTTCGTCCAGCACACCAACCTGGCCAATGGCCTGGTGGCCGACACTTCGCGGCCCGGCTCGCACGCGAGCATTGCCGTGGTGGGCTTTGCGCTGTCGGCCTATCCGGTGGCGGTGGAACGCGGCTGGATGGCGCGTGGCGACGCCGTACAGCGCAGCCTGGCGGCATTGCGCTTCTTTGCGCACAGTGACCAGAGCGGCACACCCGAAGCCAGCGGTGCCCACGGCTTCTACTTCCATTTTTTGCACATGGACAGCGGCACCCGGGCCTGGCGGTCCGAGCTGTCCTTGATCGACAGCACCCTGCTGGTGGCGGGCATGCTGACGGCCGCGGCCTATTTCACCGCCGCCACGGCCGACGAGACCGAGTTGCGCACGCTGGCCGACGCCTTGTACCGCCGGGTCGATTGGCGCTGGGCCCAGCACAAGGGTGCCGCTGTGGTACTGGGCTGGAAGCCCGAGAGCGGCTTCTTGCACTACGGCTGGCAGGGCTACAGCGAGGCCCTCATCCTCTACGTGCTGGGCCTGGGTTCGCCCACCCATCCCTTGACCGCCGCCAGCTTCGAGGCCTGGACCCGCACCTACCAATGGGAAAACCTGTACGGCTACGATTTTCTGTACGCGGGCCCGCTGTTCATCCACCAGTTTTCGCAGGCCTGGATCGACTTTCGGGGCATCCATGACCGCTTCATGCGCGAGAAGCGCTGCGACTATTTTGAAAACAGCCGTCGCGCCACCTACATCCAGCGCGAGTACGCCATCCGCAACCCGCGCAGCTTCAACGGCCTGGGCGCCGACGGCTGGGGCCTGTCTGCCGGAGACGGGCCGAGCACGCCCCGACAGCAGGTGGCCGGTCGGCGGCAGAGCTTTTACGGCTACGCTGCCCGGGGTGTGCCCTATGGCCCGGACGACGGCACGCTGTCCGGGCCCGCCACCCTGGCCTCGCTGGTGTTTGCCCCCGAGATCGTGGTGCCTGTGGTGCGCCAGTGGATGGCCCAGGGTGGCGAACGCACCGTGCTGGCCAGCGGCTTCAATGCCACGGTCCGCACGGCGGCCGGTGAGCCCTGGGTGTCCGAAGGCCGGTTCGGACTCGACCAGGGTTTGCTGGTGTTGATGCTGGAGAACCACCGTTCCGGGCTGGTGTGGCAGCTGTTGCGGAGCAGCCCGTACATCCGTGCGGGTTTGCAGCGGGCGGGCTTCCGCGGTGGCTGGTTAACGCCATGACGGCCGCAGACCCGGCCTGTGTCATGGTCGCGCAAGAGCGCAGTCCCCCGGCCCTCCCGCCTGGCTGGTCCAACCCGGTGGCGCGCGGGCGTTACGACTTGCTGGTGGTGGGCGCGGGCCCCGCCGGGCTGGTGGCGGCGCGCACCGCCGCCGCCGCCGGTGCCAAGGTGGCGCTGGTGGAAGCCCGCCAGATCGGTGGCAACTGCATCCATGCGGGCTGTATTCCTTCCAAAACCCTGCTCCGTAGCGCCAGCCTGTACGCCGACATGCGGGATGCCGCCGCGTTTGGCGTGCGGGCGCCTGCCGAGGTGGTCGTCGACTTCGGGGCCGCGATGGCCCGGGTGCAGCGCATCCGCGAGCGCCTGGGCCGCACCCTTTCGCCCGCGGTGTTGGCGGCCGAAGGCATCGCCCTGTACTTTGGCTATGCCCGCTTTGTCGGGCCGGATGCGGTGGAGGTGGCGGGCAGCACGCTGCGCTTCAAAAAGGCGCTGATCGCCACCGGTTCGCGCCCCGTGTGGCCGCAGATCGACGGGCTGGCCGAGGCGGGCTTTCTGAGCAACGAAACCGTGTTCGACCTGCAGGTGCTGCCGCCCAGCCTGCTGGTCATTGGCGGCGGGCCACTCGGCTGCGAACTGGCGCAGGCCTTTGCGCGGTTTGGCGCGCGCACCCTGATCTCCCACAGCGCGCCGCTGTTTCTGCCCAAGGAAGAGCGTGACGCGGCACAAATGGTCTCCGATGCCCTGGCCCACGATGGCGTGGAAATCCACCTGAACTGCCAGATTCTTTCGGTGCGTGCCGAAGGTGGGCGCAAGCGCGTCCGGATGCAGGTCGAAGGGGATGTGTCGGACACCGTGGTGGACGCCATATTGACCGGCATTGGCCGCCGGCCTGCGGTGCAGGGGCTGAACCTGGAGCGGGCGGGCGTGGCCTATGACGCCGATGTCGGCATCCAGGTGGATGACTTTTTGCGTACCACCAACCCGCGTATTTTTGCGGCAGGCGATGTCTGCCTGGAGCACCCTTTCACCAACACCGCCGAAGCCGCAGCGCGCATCGTGGTGCGCAACGCGCTGTTTCTGGGCCGCCAGCGTGCCAGCGCCTTGCTGATTCCCTGGTGCACCTATACCGACCCGCAGGTGGCGCATGTGGGTATGTACGTGCGCCAGGCACGGGAGCGCCATATCCCCGTGAAAACCTTCACCGTGCCCATGCACGCGGTGGACCGCGCGATTGCCGATGGTGAAGAAGACGGTTTCGTCAAAATCCATGTGCGGGAAGGCACGGACTGCATTCTGGGGGCCACCATTGTTGGCCGGTACGCCGGTGAAATGGTCAACACCGTGTCGATGGCCATGGTGACCGGCATGGGCCTGCGCCAGCTGGCCCAGGTGGTCCACGCCTATCCCACGCAAGGCGAGGCGATCCGGCAGGCGGCCAGCGCCTGTGCGGACACGCTGGCATCCCCGCTGCGGGCCTGGCTGCAGCGCAAATGGCTGGGACGGTAGCGGCATCGCCTGGGCCGGCGCGTAGGCGAAAATCGACACCATGACCTTACCCATTTCCCTGCCACTGCGCCGCTCCTGGCTGGCCCCCTTGGCGCTGGCAAGCGCTGTGCTGGCAGGCTGCGCATCCGCACCGCCCAAGGCCCCACCACTGTCGGCTCCCTCCCTCCCCAACGCCCAGCCCGTGGAGGCGGTGAACCGCGAGGCTGCACTCCAAACAGGCTTTGCGCGCTGGGTGGACAGCTTCCTGGCGACGGCACGCGCCGCAGGCATGGGCGAGGCCACGTTGCACGCCGCGTTCGACGGGGTGCGCTACCTGCCGCGCGTGGTCGAGCTGGACCGCGCGCAGCCCGAGTTCACCCGCACCGTCTGGGACTACCTGGACAACACCGTGTCGTCACAACGTATCACGCTGGGCCAGGACAAGCTGCTGCAGGTCCGCGCCGAGGCCGATGCCGCCGCCACCCGTTATGGCGTGCCGGCCACCATCCTGGTTGCCATCTGGGGCATGGAGAGCAACTACGGCGGCAACTACGGCAACACCCCCACCATCGACGCGCTGGCCACGCTGGGATTTGAGGGGCGGCGCGAAGACTGGGCCCGCGGCCAGCTGCTGGCAGCCTTGAAAATTCTGCAAAACGACGATATCGACCGCGCCCACATGGTCGGCTCCTGGGCCGGCGCCATGGGCCAGACCCAGTTTTTGCCGTCGAACTTTTTGGCCTACGCGGTGGATGCCGACGGCGACGGCCGGCGCGACATCTGGGGCAGCATGGCCGACGTGATGGCCTCCACCGCGAATTTCCTGGCCCGCTCGGGCTGGCAGGCGGACCAGCCCTGGGGTACCGAGGTGCAGCTGCCGCCGGGCTTCGACGTGGCCCGCGCCGACACCACGGTGCGCCAGCCGTCGGAGCAATGGGCTACCGAAGGCGTGCGCACCCTCGACGGCACGCCGCTGCCCGTGCTGGCCGATGCCGACCTGCTGCTCCCCGCTGGCGCCCGCGGCCCCGCCTTCCTGGTCGGCCCCAATTTCCGCGCCATCCTGCGCTACAACAATTCCACCAGCTACGCCCTCGCCGTCAGCCTGCTGGCCCAGCGCCTGGGCAATGGCCCCGGCGTGCAAGCCCCCTGGCCCCGCGACCTGCGGGCGCTGACCCGCAGCCAGTTGCAAGCCCTGCAGACCGCGCTGAACCAGCGTGGCTTTGCCAGCGGCACGCCCGACGGGATGATGGGGCCTGCGACGCGGGAGGGGATTCGGCGCTTCCAGCGCAGTGTGGGCTTGCCTGCCGATGGGTATCCGGATCTGGAGTTGCTGGGGCGGTTGGGGGCGCAATAGCCCGAGGTCCTGCCTTTTTGCTCACGTTTTAATAGCGTGCTACGCAGGATCTATAAGCGCTGGAGCCTGATTTTCTTTAAATTTACCAGGCATCAGCCATTGTCTTCGTCGGCTTCTTCCAGATGGACGCGTTGCGGCACCTGCCGACCGCAGCGCCGTACGCAGACCATCTGCTCCAGCGCATTCGCGTCTTTTTCGCCGCGCTGCGGGTCGCGGGCGTAGGCGACTCCGCGCAAGGGGCTGGCTGCGTCCTCGGCGCAGGCTATCTGGTCCCTGCGCCGATCCAGTTCGTCAAAGTGGTAGACGCAGCCCTCCAACGCCCGCAGGGGACGGCCTTTGCGCAGCAGGTGCACGGTCACCCGTATCGTTTGGAACGGTCCCGTGCGGCCGAGGAACTCACCGCCGTCCAGGTACATCCTGAACTCGCCCTGGTCGCGGCTCCAGCCCAGGTAGTGGGCACCCAGGGACGCGAAGGCATTGCTGCCCAGCGTCAGCGCGGCCAGCGAAACTAGGATGGGCAGAGCCCGGCGGCGTAGCTTTCCCATGGCGTGCTGACTTAGACCAGGGCCACCGTCAGCTTGTAGCTGCTGGTCGAGCTACCGTCTGGCGACACCACATCGATGCTGATCACCGTGCCGGCTGCGACGGCCACTGTGCTGCTGGCACCTTGGGCCACGGCCGTTCCGTTGAGCTTCATGGAACTGATGTTGTTCGACATGGCCGTCGGCTTGATGGCAATGCTGGTGGTTCCGTTCGGCACGTTGAGGGTATAGGCATAGGTCCAGGGATCGAACTTGTTGGGCACCTTGTTGGGCGTGCTGTTGCTGGGCGCGGCCCAGTACACATCGACGCCCACCAGGGTGGCACCAGCGAATTCGATATTGCTCAGTACCGAATACTTCTTGTAGCCATCGGCCGTGTTGTAGTTGACCGTCGCGCCGCAGGGGTAGCTGCTGGTGGGGGAGGTGAAGTAATCCACCGGGCTATCGAGGCCGGTGCCGATGGAGTTGCCAATCGCCATCCAGTTCTTGTCGCGCCACATGTCGCCGATCATGCTCATGCGCGAGTTCTTGGTCGTTGGGCTGGTCGGATTGCCCAGGCGGCCACCACGTATGGACGGTGCGGTTGCGGCATCGCCGCGGTCTATCAGTTGCTGGAAGCACTTGATGAAGTTGTTTACGCCTTCCATGCCCACCGACACGTCCTGGTGCGCATTAGTCACCTCGGTAACCTGGCCGAGGACACTGCTCTTCTTGTAATTGGCCAGCAGTTGCTGGGTCAGCGACAGGAAGATGTCGGCCTTGGCGGTGTTGTACTGGGTGGTATCTGCGGTGTAGGCCCGGTTGCAGGCCTACATGTCCGAACCAAAGACCCAGCCGGTCTGGTTGACGATGGCAGTCATCAGGCCATTGGTATGCCCAGGCTGGGTGTAGGCCGTGACCTGCACATTGCCCAGGTCCAGCACCTGGCCATCCTTGATGGCCACCGCCGCCGTGCCGGCCGCCTTGAAATCCGCGCGGCTGGCGGCCATGAAGGCGGCTTTTTCGATGGCCGAGGCGTACAAGGTGATGCCAGCCGAGGTGAAGTTGTAAATCTGCTCCGCGTGGTCGGGATGGTTGTGGCCGACGATGATGTCGTAGGGCTTGGTGGCAATGCTGTCGATAAAGGTTTTGAGGTTGGCTTTCTGGTAGCCGTACTCGCCCGCGTCAAACACCAGACCGCGTGTGCTGCCCTCGATGTAGAACACAAAGGCCTGGAAGTATTCGGCCGGGTTGTTGATCTTCCATACCGTGGGCGTGGTGCTGGTGCCGGGGTGCATCAGCTTGGCTTGGAAGGCGCCGACGTTCGGGCGCACGATGTTCCAGGTGAAGCTCTGCACCGCGCTGGTCGCCAGGCCGTTTTTCTTGGCTACTGCCTTCAGCTTGTACAGGCGGAAGTCGGTGGTCGAGGTGAGTGGATTGACGAATTGCAGCACGCCGTTTTTGTCGAAGTCGTATTCGGTGCCGGTGGTCGTCGGGTCGGCAGGCTCGGTGCCATCGAAGGTGTAGGTGTAATAGATCTGGGCACCTGGCGTGGGCGTGGAAATCCGGATGTAGCGGCGCGGGGCGGTGGTGCCGGGTTTGCACATCACCTGCGGCGGTGCAACCAGTTGGCCGGTGATGGTGTCCAGAATAGTCTTGGCTTCGCCAGCGGTCAGGGCGGCCGTGGGGGCGAACTGCGTGCTGCTGCTGCCCTTCATGTAGCCCGCCGCGACCATGGCGTTGACGCTGGCCTTGCGGCTGGCGGTGGTTGCCCCCGCATCGGTGAAGGTGGACAGCGCATTCGTGCTGGAGACTGGAATCTTGAACGCCTTGGCGTAGATTTCTGCCGCCTCTTCACGCGTCACCTTTTGGTCGGGATAAAAGTAGCCCAGCACGTTGCTGACAATCGATTCTTCCAGTGCGGTTTCGATTTCTTTGGCGTTCGCGGTCACACCCAGTTTGACGTCGACGAAGGTGGGTTGCGTCAGCCGGTACGGGTTGTTGTACTCGGAGGAATGCACCCAGTCGAAATACTTGGAGATCGATGCGACGAAGCTGGCCCGTGTCATGGTCTCTGCATTGGGATCGGGTGCGTCATCGCCGCCGCCACAGCCCGCCACCACTGTGGCAGTGGCGGCGGAGGCCAGTAACGCGGGCAACCCCAGCAATTGGCCGAAGAAGCGGCGCGACATCTTGTCTTGCGGAGCTTCCGCTGCGATGGGGCCTGGTGCAGTTAGCTTGGCGCTGCGGGGGATCATGGTCTTTTCGGTCATGCGGGGTGCTCCTGGGTAGAGTTTTAAAAAGCGTCGCCGCGGCTGCAATGCGATCGTTGGGGTATTGGTTCAGGTAATGTACGAACTAGTGAGTGATATCCGTATCAGGTAAAACCCGAGCCCATAAACGGGGCCAAACCGCAGTCAGCCAGGCCTTTGCGCGGGTGTGTATACGGGCCGGTCGTTGCCTTTGGTACCCAATTCATGGGGATAATCCAAACCAACTAAAAGGATTCCGTTGGCCATGAGTAAAACCAGTACTGCGCACGCGATCGACCAGACTGTTGGCGCAGGTACAGCCAGCGCACCAGAGACAATGCTTGAAACTGGCCATGCGCGCGACTCTGCGAAAACCTTGCAGAATATTTTGGAAGTGGCCTCGCAGGAATTTGAGAGCAAGGGCTTCAACGGTGCGCGCATCGACGCCATTGCCGAGGCCACACGCACCAGCAAGCGGATGATTTACTACCACTTCGATGGCAAAGAGGGTCTGTATATCGCCGTGCTGGAAGCCGCGTACCGCCGCATCCGCGAAATCGAGTTGTCCATGCATCTGGAGGATTTGGACCCGGTGGATGCACTGCGCGAGTTGACCGGATTTACCCATGACTACCATCTGCAGAATCCCGGATTTGTGCGCCTGGTGATGGTGGAAAACATCCACAACGGCGCCTATCTGGCACGCTCTAAAGTGATCCAGAGCGTCAACAATTCCGCCATTGAAACGCTAAGTGCCATCTACGAGCGCGGGGTAGAGTCCGGGGTTTTCCACCCAGGCATCCGGCCTATAGATTTGCATTTTTTAATCAGCGCACAGTCGTTCTACAACGTCTCCAATCGAAAGACTTTTGCGCTGATCTTCAAGCAAGATGTGGAGTCTCCCGCAGCCATCGCGGCGCGGCGTGCCGGCATTATTGAGAGTGTGGTGCGGATGGTGCTGAAATAGGAAGCAGCCGTCTTTTGGATGGCATGGATTGCTTGCAAATTTATAGCAGTCTATACAAGCTTTAAAAGCGCTGGTGGCCTATTTAACGCGCAGATTCAATTACAAAGTGCGCCTGATCACAACTGGGCCTGGCTGCCATGCACTCAACCGTGGCGCGCAGTGTCCAGCATGGTGGCCCGCACAATATCGTTCAGGCCGCTCTGGTAGGCTTTGCACTGGCTCTTGAGCCACTCCACCACATCGGCATCGATACGCACGGTTAACTGCTGCTTAGCAGGCCGACAGAACTTGCCTCGCACTGCCCCTTCTAGCCCGCCACTTTGGTGGCGGGAAGGTCCGAAAAAACAATAGCGCTTTTCGGCAAAATCAAACGTCAATATTCCCCGCCCGCAGCGCATTCGCCTCAATGAACTCGCGGCGTGGCTCCACCTCGTCGCCCATCAGCATGGTGAACACGCGATCGGCTTCGATGGCATCGTCGATCTGTACGCGCAGCAGGCGGCGCACGGTCGGGTCCATCGTCGTTTCCCAGAGCTGGGCGGGGTTCATTTCGCCCAGGCCCTTGTAGCGCTGGCGGCTGGTGGCGTGTTCGGCTTGGGCGATGAGCCAGGCCATGGCTTGGCGGAAGTCGCTGACCTTCTCTTCCTTTTGGCGCTCGCCTTCACCGCGCATGACCTTGGCACCTTCGCTGAGCAGGTCTTTGAAGGTGTTGGCGGCCTCGGCCAGGGCGGCGTAGTCGGAGCCGTGCACGAAGTCTTGCGTGAGCACGCTGCTTTTGATGTTGCCGTGGTGGCGGCGGCTGATGCGCAGGATGGGTTTGTCGGTGCGCACGTCGAACTCACCGGCTACCTCGGCATCGGGCAGACGGGCTTGCAGGGCGGCGGCGGACACTTCGGCGTCGGCCACGGTGTCCAGGTTGAGCGCCACACCATCGGCCACCGAGCGCAGGGCTTCGGCATCCATGAAGTTTTGCAGGCGGGCGATGACGGCCTGGGCCAGTTGGTGCTTGCGCGCCAGCTCGGCCAGGGTGTCGCCGCTGAGCGTGCTGCCGTTGTCGCCACCGGTGTAGACCGAGGCGTGGATGAGCGCGATGCGCAGCAGGAAGCCGTCCAGGGCGCTGGCATCTTTCAGGTACAGCTCTTCCTTGCCGGCCTTGACCTTGTACAGCGGCGGCTGGGCGATGTAGATGTGGCCGCGTTCCACCAGCTCGGGCATTTGGCGGTAAAAGAAGGTGAGCAGCAGGGTACGGATGTGCGCGCCGTCCACGTCCGCGTCGGTCATGATGATGATGCGGTGGTAGCGCAGCTTGGCGACGTTGAAGTCGTCGTTGCCGGTGGTGCCTCCGGCCTTGCCGATGCCGGTGCCCAGGGCGGTGATCAGCGTCAGGATTTCGTTGCTGGTCAGCAGCTTTTCGTAGCGCGCTTTTTCCACGTTCAGGATCTTGCCGCGCAGGGGCAGGATGGCCTGGAACTTACGGTCGCGGCCCTGCTTGGCGGAGCCACCGGCGGAGTCGCCCTCGACGATGTAGATCTCGCACATGGCGGGGTCTTTTTCCTGGCAGTCGGCCAGTTTGCCGGGCAGGCCCATGCCGTCGAGCACGCCTTTGCGGCGGGTCATGTCGCGGGCTTTGCGGGCGGCTTCGCGGGCGCGGGCGGCTTCGATGATCTTGCCGACGATGATCTTGGCATCGGCCGGGCGCTCTTGCAGGTAGTCGTGCAGCAGGCGGCTGACGATGTCTTCCACCGGGCCGCGCACTTCGGAGCTGACGAGCTTGTCTTTGGTCTGGCTGCTGAATTTAGGTTCGGGCACTTTCACGCTCAGCACGCAGGTCAGGCCTTCTCGCATGTCGTCGCCGGTGACTTCGACCTTGGCTTTTTTAGCGATTTCGCTGTCGTCGATGTACTTGTTGATGACCCGCGTCATGGCGGCGCGCAGGCCGGTCAGGTGGGTGCCGCCGTCGCGTTGGGGGATGTTGTTGGTGAAGCACAGCACCTGCTCGTTGTAGCCGCTGTTCCACTGCATCGCCACTTCCACGCCGATGTTGGTGTTCTGGTCGCTTTGGCGGTCGCCCATGGCGTGGAAGATGTTGGGGTTCAACACCGTCTTGCCCTTGTTGATGAAGTTCACAAAGCCTTTGACACCGCCTGCACCTGAGAAGTCATCTTCTTTGCCGCTGCGCTCGTCTTTGAGGCGGATCTTCACGCCGTTGTTCAAAAAGCTGAGCTCGCGCAGGCGCTTGCTCAAGATTTCGTAATGGAAGTCGGAGTTGGTCTGGAAGATTTCCAGGTCGGGTGCAAAGTGCACTTCGGTGCCGCGCTTTTCGGTGTCACCAATGATGTGCATGGGCGAGACTTCCACGCCGTTCACGGTTTCCAGCAGGCGGTTTTGCACAAAGCCTTTGCTGAATTCCATCACGTGGATCTTACCGTCGCGGCGAATGGTCAGGCGCAGCATTTTGCTCAACGCGTTCACGCAGCTCACGCCCACGCCGTGCAGGCCGCCCGATACCTTGTAGCTGTTCTGGTTGAACTTGCCGCCCGCGTGCAGTTCAGTCAGGGCGATTTCTGCGGCCGAGCGTTTGGGCTCGTGCTTGTCGTCCATCTTGATGCCGGTGGGGATGCCGCGGCCGTTGTCCACCACGCTGATGGAGTTGTCGGAGTGGATGGTGACCAGAATGTCGTCGCAGTGGCCGGCCAGCGATTCGTCGATGGAGTTGTCCACCACCTCGAACACCAGGTGGTGTAGGCCGGTGCCGTCCGAGGTGTCGCCGATGTACATGCCGGGGCGCTTGCGCACCGCTTCCAGGCCTTCCAGGATCTGGATCGAGCCTTCGCCGTAGGCTTCGGTGGCACCCGCCTGGTTGGTGTCGATGGTGGGCTGGAAGTTGGAGCTTTCGGCCGTGCTGTCGCCCGTGTTCACCGCTTCCATGGATTCGGCATCGGTGGGGACAGGAGGGGTTGGAACGGGCGTGTTTTCTTCGGTCATGGCGTACTCTGCTGGTGGGAGGGAGTGCCCCCCATGGAGCGTAATTTATAAGGAAAATAGGCCTCTAGCGTAGATAACGCATAGGCCTGTAGCTACTATTTTTGTAGTATTGAATCGGCAGCGTTAAATGCGCATCGGCATCACGACATATTTGAAATTTTCGTTCTCGGGAATGGTCAGCAGCGCCGAGCTGTTGCTGTCGCCCAGCGAGATGGTGACCATGTCTTGCTGCATATTGGCCAGCGCATCGATCAGGTAGGTGACGTTGAAGCCAATCTCGATACTGTCACCGCCGTAGTCCACGTCCAGCTCGTCCACGGCTTCTTCCTGTTCGGCGTTGTTGGACGCGACGCGCAGGCTGCCCGGTTCGACATTCAGGCGCACGCCCTTGAACTTGTCGCTGGTCAGGATGGCGGTGCGCTGCAGGCTGGACAAAAAGGCCTGGCGGCCCAGGGTGATGTGGTTCTGGTGGTTCTTGGGAATCACGCGGTTGTAGTCGGGGAACTTGCCCTCCACCAGCTTGGTGACGAACTCCATGCCGTCAAAGCTGAACTTGGCCTGGTTGTTGGCAAACTGCATCTCGATCGCACCTTCGGCATCGCTGAGCAGGCGCTGCATTTCCAGCACAGTCTTGCGCGGCAAGATCACCTCTTGCTTGGGCACTTCCACGTCCAGCGCGGCCGAGGCAAAGGCCAGGCGGTGGCCGTCGGTCGACACCAGGCTGAGCTGGTTGCCTTCGGCCACAAACAAAATACCGTTCAGGTAGTAGCGGATGTCGTGCACCGCCATGGCAAACGATACCTGGCCCAGCAGGGCTTTCAGGGTTTTTTGCGGCACGCTGAACACGGGGCCAAAGTTGGCCGCCTCTTGCACCAGCGGAAAGTCTTCGGCGGGCAGGGTTTGCAGCGTGAACTTGCTCTTGCCGCCCTTGAGGATGAGCTTGTTTTGGCTGGATTCGAGCGACACGGTCTGGTCGGCGGGCATGGTGCGCAGGATGTCGATCAGCTTGCGGGCACCCACGGTGGTGCTGAAGTCGCCCGCGTCACCGTCGAGCTCGGCGCTGGTGCGGATCTGGATTTCCAGATCGCTGGTGGTCAGCTGTACTGTGCTGCCGGTTTTGCGCAACATCACGTTGGCCAAAATCGGCAGGGTGTGCTTGCGCTCCACAATCCCGGCGACCGACTGCAGAACCGCGAGAACCTTGCTTTGTGTTGCCTTCAAAACGATCATGTCAATCCCATAATTTTTAGAAACAAGCTTTTTGGAAAATACCGGCAGGCCTGATTTTCCCTGTTTTTATCTGCACTTTTGGACCGCCTTCAGGACTTACGCAAGTCCCCCGTGCGCCCAAAGGGTCGCGCAGGGGACGCTGCGTAAGTTCTAACCCTTTAATGTTTGCTCCAGCACGTGCAATTGCTGGTTCAGCTCGGTGAGCTGCTGGCGTTCGCCGCCAATTTTGCGCACCGCGTGCAGCACCGTGGTGTGGTCGCGGCCGCCGAACAATTCGCCGATTTCGGGCAGGCTTTTTTGCGTCAGCTCCTTGGCCAGGTACATCGCAATCTGGCGCGGCCGCGCAATGCTGGCCGGGCGCTTTTTGCTGTACATGTCGGCGACCTTGATCTTGTAGTAGTCGGCCACGGTCTTCTGGATGTTCTCCACCGAGATTTGCCGATTCTGGATGGACAACAAGTCGCGCAAGGCTTCGCGGGCCAGCTGGATCGACATTTCCTTTTGGTTGAAACGCGAATAGGCCAGGCATTTGCGCAGCGCGCCTTCGAGCTCGCGCACGTTGGAGCGCACGTTCTTGGCCACGAAAAACGCCACTTCCTCGGGCATTTCGGTGCCCTCGGCACGCGATTTATTGATCAGAATCGCCACCCGCATTTCCAGCTCGGGCGGTTCGATGGCCACCGTCAGGCCGGAATCGAAGCGCGACACCAGGCGCTCGTGGATGTCGGCCAAGCCCTTGGGGTAGGTGTCGCTGGTCATCACGATGTGCGACTTCTTGGTCAGCAGCGCTTCGAAGGCGTTGAAGAACTCTTCCTGCGTGCGGTCCTTGTTGGCGAAGAACTGCACGTCGTCAATCAGCAACAGATCCAGCGAGTGGTAACGCTCTTTGAATTCGTCAAAAGTCTTGCGCTGGTAGGCTTTAACCACATCGGAAACGAATTGTTCAGCATGGATGTAGAGAACTTTGGCGTCGGGCCGGTCGGCCAAAAGGCGGTTGCCCACGGCGTGCATCAAATGGGTCTTGCCCAGGCCGACACCGCCGTAGATGAACAACGGGTTGTACAGCTGGCCGGGTGTGCCGGAAACGTGCATGGCGGCGGCGCGGGCCATGCGGTTGGCCGTACCTTCGACCAGCGTGTCAAAGGTCAGCGCGGTGTTCAGGCGGTTTTTGAATTGCGCCTGGGTCGGGTCTTCGGCGGCGGTAGTGGGTTCTGGAATCGCGCCTACGCCCTGGGGTGTCAGCGCCGTGGCGTGCACACGCACCTGGGCTTCCCGCGGAGTAAGGACTAACTCAAGTGGAATGGTTTGGCCATAAAGCTTTTCCAGCAGGGCACTGATGCGGCCTACGTACTGTGCACGGATCCAGTCCAGCTTGAAGCGGTTGGCGACAAACAAAGTGACTTTGGAGAAGTCGTCGTTGACCTGCGCCACCAGGGGCTTGATCCAGGTGTTGAACTGCTGCTCGGGCAGTTCTTGGGCCAACTGCTCTGCGCAGGCTTGCCATAGGCTGTGGCCTGCGCCTGCGCCGGTGTTGGTGGGGGTTCCCTCTGTCATTGTGGGGGGTGTCTACTTCTGTGGATAAATGAGGGATCGGCGAACCGACCATTGTAGTTTGTCCCGCCCTTATCCACAATTTGCTGCGAATGGCTTGCGCGCTGCCCCGGCACGCGCCTTGGCAAGGCATATCTTGCCACGCCCCGAAAAATTTGCCATAATGCCGGGTTTCCCTGACTAAATTCATCTAGACAGTTTCCGGGCCTCGCGTGAGTAACGTGAGTTAAGGCTTTGGGGTATCGAACAGATGGAGATGGGTGTAGCGGGCTTTGTGTCACTGAAGGTGGTGCCAGGCTTTCAGCTTCAGGGTCCATCAAAAGGGCATTCAACCGCCCCCCATTTTTTGGCAATGCACCAATAGGCGCTGCCGATCCGAACTCTTCTAGGATGTCATCATGAAACGCACTTACCAACCGTCGAAAATCAAGCGTGCCCGTACCCATGGTTTCATGGTCCGCATGAAAACCCGTGGCGGCCGTGCTGTCATCAACGCTCGCCGCGCCAAAGGCCGCAAACGTCTGGCTGTCTAAGCTGGCGCACTGACTTCGGTCTGAAACCTGCCGTGCAGCGACTTAAAACGCGGGCGCAGTTTCAGGCCGTTTTAGCGGGTAAAACCGTGGCCCGGACACCGCACTTTGCGTTGCACCGCGCTACTTTGGATGTGCTCCCCGTGCCGCCCAAAACCACCGCTAAATCCACACCCTCTCTTACAGAGCCCGAGTCCACGCGACCGCAGGCTCTGTTTGGCGTTCAGGACGTGTGGGTGGGGGCCATGGCACCCAAGCGCTGGGCCAAGCGTGCGGTGACCCGCAACGCGATCAAGCGCCAGATCTACCAGGTGGTCCAGGCTTTTGAGCCGCGCTTTCCGCAAGCGGCCCACGTGGTACGTCTGCGGGGGGTGTTTGACCGCAAGGTGTTTCTCAGCGCCACGTCCGAGCCGCTCAAGTTGGCGGTGCGTACCGAGCTGGAGCAGTTGTTTGGCATGGCTGTCACCAAAGTGGAACCTGCGCCATGATGCAATCCTTGCTGATGGGGGTCGTGCGTGGCTACCGGTTGCTGCTCAGCCCGTGGCTGGGTTCGGCCTGTCGTTTTGAGCCCACTTGCTCGGTGTACGCATTG
Source organism: Rhodoferax sp. (assembly GCF_025354435.1). Lineage (GTDB taxonomy): Bacteria > Pseudomonadota > Gammaproteobacteria > Burkholderiales > Burkholderiaceae_C > Rhodoferax_B. The sequence goes on along the minus strand of NZ_JANXMU010000015.1, from coordinate 41,886 downwards.
GCGGTTTTAGAGCGGCATGGCGCGGCAGCAGGTTCTTATTTGACGCTCAGGCGGTTGGCGCGCTGCCACCCCTGGTGCGACGGTGGGCTCGACTTGCCTCCGCGCGAGCGTCCACGGCTTTTTTCTCCCTTGCTTTCCTCCTCTTCACATAAGAAGTCTTCATGAACGATATTCGCCGAACCATCCTGTGGGTGATTTTTGGTTTTTCTATGGTGTTGCTGTGGGATAAATGGCAAGTTTTCAACGGCCATAAAGCAACCTTCTTCCCGTCACCCGTGGAGCAGGCGGCTTTAGCCAAGCCTGCAGCAGGTACCTCCTCGGTACCCGCACCTGTGGCCGCTACGCCAGCAGCTGGCGTGGCCCAGGTACCTGTAGATCCTGCTGCGCCTGCCGCCACCAAAGAGCAGGTGCTGGTCACCACCGACTTGCTGAAGCTGACCTTTGACACCGAAGGCGGCTCCCTGGTGCGTTCCGAGTTGTTGGGTCAGGTCGATATGGCCGACAAGTCGAAGAACTTTGTCTTGCTCGACGACAGCAAAGACCGTTATTACCAAGCCCAGACCGGGTTGATTGCCGGTGTTGGATCGGTAGCCGGCGCGGCTTTGCCTAGCCATAAAACGGTAATGACCCTGGTGCCCGGCGAACGCACTTTGGCAGAAGGTGCCAAGGACCTGACGGTTCGCTTTGAATCGCCCGTAGTTGGCGGCATCAAGCTGGTCAAGACCTACTCGCTGGCCCGTGGTTCCTACGTGATCAACGTGAAGCATGAAGTGCAAAACGTCGGCACCACCGCGGTATCGCCCCAGCTGTACCTGCAATTGGTGCGCGACGGCAATAAGCCACCGGGCGAGTCCTCGTTCTACTCCACCTTCACCGGCCCTGCGGTCTACACCGATGCCATGAAGTACCAAAAGGTCGAGTTCAAGAAGATTGAAGAAAACAAGGTCGATATCGAGAAGACCTCCACCACCGGCTACGTGGCTATGGTGCAGCATTACTTTGCCAGCGCCTGGTTGCTGGGCGACGGCATCCAGCGCGACCTGTTCATGCGCAAGGTCGATACCAACCTGTACGCGGTCGGCATGATCACGCCGATGAACGACATCGCCCCCGGCGCCAGCAAATCGGTAGATGCCCGCATGTTCGTGGGCCCACAGCTTGAAAAACTATTGGAGTCGCTGACCCCCGGCCTGGAGCTGGTGAAGGACTATGGCTGGGTCAAGATTCTGGCCGAGCCGCTGTACTGGCTGCTCGACAAGATCCACAGCGTGCTCATGAACTGGGGCTGGTCGATTGTGGCCCTAGTGCTATTGCTGAAGATCGCCTTTTACTGGCTCAATGCCAAGGCTTACTCCAGCATGGCCAAGATGAAGGCCATCAACCCCCGCATCACCGAAATGCGCGAGCGCCTGAAAGACAAGCCTGCCGAAATGCAGCAGGCCATGATGAAAATTTACCGCGAAGAAAAGATCAACCCGATGGGCGGCTGCTTCCCCATCATGATCCAGATTCCGGTGTTTATGGCCCTGTACTGGGTGTTGCTGTCCAGCGTGGAAATGCGCAACGCGCCCTGGGCGCTGTGGATCCATGACCTGTCGTCGCCCGATCCGTTCTTCATCTTGCCGGTGCTGATGGCCATGACCACCATGCTGCAAACCTCGTTGAACCCCGCGCCGCCAGATCCGCTGCAGGCCAAAATGATGTGGTTTATGCCGCTGGCGTTCTCGGTGATGTTTTTCTTCTTCCCGGCCGGGCTGGTGATGTACTGGATTACCAACAACGCCTTGTCGATCGCCCAGCAGTGGATCATCAACACCCGTATGGGCGTTCCACCGAAGTTCCATTTGCCCTCGTTCAAATAACACCACCCTGTGGTGTACCAAAGCCGCTGAACCTCCGGGTTGGGCGGCTTTTTTTCTGGAAGACTTCACGCTATGCACAGCCGTAATAACGACCCTATCGCCGCCATCGCCACCGCCCCAGGTCGGGGTGCGGTCGGCATCGTACGGGTCAGCGGCAAGCACATCGGTGCGGTCATCGAAGCCCTGTGTGGTCGCCTGCTCAAGGCCCGCGAGGCCACGTACCTGCCGTTTCGCGACGCGGCGGGTGGCGCCATCGACCACGGCCTAGCCCTGCACTTCCCCGCCCCGCACTCCTACACCGGCGAAGACGTGCTGGAACTGCAGGCCCACGGCGGGCCAGTGGTGTTGCAACTCCTGCTGGCACGCTGCCTGGAGGCCGGTGCAGCCAGCGGTGTGCGGCTGGCCCAGCCGGGCGAATTTACCCAGCGCGCATTTTTGAACGACAAAATCGACTTGGCCCAGGCCGAAGCCATTGCCGACCTGATCGATGCCAGCACCGAGGCGGCGGCCCGCAGCGCGGCCCGTTCGCTGTCGGGCGAGTTCTCGCACGAGATACACGCCCTGCGCGACGGCCTGGTTCACCTGCGCATGCTGGTCGAAGCCACGCTGGATTTTCCTGAAGAAGAAATCGACTTCCTGCGTAAGGCAGACGCGCACGGGCAGCTATCAAAACTACAGCAAAAGCTGGCAACCGTGATGCAGCGCACCCGCCAGGGCGCTTTGCTGCGCGAAGGCATCAAGGTGGTGATTGCGGGCCAGCCGAACGCGGGCAAGTCGTCCTTGCTGAACGCCCTGGCCGGAGCCGAGTTGGCCATCGTCACCCCCATTGCTGGCACCACGCGCGACAAGGTGGCCCAAACCATCCAGATAGAAGGTGTGCCCATCCACGTGATCGACACCGCCGGGCTGCGCAGCAGCGAGGATGCCATCGAGGCCATCGGTATCGAGCGCGCCTGGGCCGAGATCGAAGCCGCCGATGCCGTGTTGTTTTTACACGACCTGACCCGTGCCGACTTGGCCGACTACCAGGCTGCCGATGCGGCCATTGCGGCCGAACTGGCCCAAAAGCTGCCGCCCCGCGTGCCGGTGATCGACGTGTGGAACAAGTTGGACTCGCACCAAGCCGCCCCTGGCGTGCTGGCCCTGTCCGCCAAGACCGGTGCCGGGCTAGACAACCTGCGCCGCAAGCTACTGGACGTGGCCGGTTGGCAGGCCTCGCCCGAAGGTGTGTTTATCGCCCGGGCCCGCCATGTGCACGCTCTGCAGCGGGTCGAAGCGCATGTGGATGCCGCCGTGGCGCATTTGGCGGCGCAGGCGCAGTTGCTGGACCTGTTGGCCGAAGAGTTGCGTTTGGCTCAGAATGCCCTGAACGAGATCACAGGCGCTTTCACCGCAGACGATTTGCTAGGGGTGATTTTTTCCAGCTTTTGCATTGGCAAATGAATGCCATAAACTCTGGCCATGACTACCGCAGCGCCCGATCTCCAAGGCCTAATTGATGCATTGCTGCTGAACAAAGCCCAGGACGGCCTGAACCTGAATCTAGCACCCGCCCAGTGGGATGCACTGGCGCACTATCTGCAGCCGCTGACCGTGGTGCAGGGGGACGTTCTGTTCAAACAGGGTGCGATGGACCGCACGCTGTATTTTGTTGCCAGCGGCAGCCTGAGCGTGCATTTTGAAGATGCCGAGAGCCGGATCCGGTTGGCCATTGTGGGCGCAGGCAGTGTGGTCGGGGAAGGCAGCTTTTTCACCGGAACCCCGCGCAGCGCCACAGTGCAGGCGGGCAGCACCTGTGCCTTGTGGAGCCTGTCTCCCATGCGGTTTACCGAAATGACCCACCGCAAGCCCGAGTTGGCCTTGGCGGTGGCAATGGGCGCTGGGGCGGTGGTCGCCAAGCGTTTGATGCACAGCCGATACCGTGTCGCGGTGACATGAGTAGGCGGCCCCCAAGGAAGGCAAAAGCATGTCTTTTTTAAACTGGTTTTCGCGCAAACCCCTGAAGGATGCAGTCCCTGCGCCCACCCCCGACGTAACCAGGTTGCGAGATGCCCGGATTGACCGCCGGGAGCGGCTGTATGCGATTATGCGGACCTCGCTGGTACAGGCCGGTGTGCAAACGACCAGCTTTAAATTCAAGGTGTTGGCACTGGACGACCAAGGACAGCAGTTTTTGGTAATGGTGGATGTGGCGAATCCTTGGGGCGGAGATGCCGGATGGCGGTCGCGCATCGAGACGCAAGTAGTGGAGGCCGCACAAGCCCAGCATGGGCTGGTGATTACGGCGGTGTACTGGCGTAATAACGCGGAACTGGTGGCCGCGCCGCCCAGCATGCCGGCCACGTTGTCGGGTCCGGAGTCCGGTCCGTCGGACCGTGTCACCCTGGCCGGTGGTGTGGGCCGCTATGAGCCCTTGCAAGACGACGAGGTGGCCGCCTTCCAGAAGGCTTTGGAAGCGGCTTCTCGCCTGCCCTCAGTGCCCGGAAAAATCCACTAACGTAAACAGTGACAAGCCGCTTTCACGCAGTTTGTTGGAGCCACCCAGCTCGGGCAAATCGACAATCGCCGCGCCTTCAACCACCGTGGCACCGAGCTTTTCGAGCAGCTTTTTACCGGCCATCATGGTGCCACCGGTGGCGATCAGGTCGTCGATCAGCAGCACCCGGTCGCCGGCCTTGACAGCATCGGTGTGTAGTTCCACCGTGGCGCTGCCGTATTCCAGCTCGTAGGTTTCTTCTACTGTGGTGAACGGCAGCTTGCCTTTTTTGCGTATCGGCACAAAACCGATATTGAGCTCATAGGCCACCACTGCACCCAAAATGAAGCCACGTGCATCCAGCCCGGCCACCACGTCGGGACGCAGGGCTGGGTCCATGTAGCGGTGCACAAAGGCATCGATCATCACGCGAAAGACGCGTGGGTTTTGCAGCAGCGGGGTGATGTCTCGAAACTGCACGCCGGGTGCGGGCCAGTCGGGCACCGTACGCATATGGGCCTTGAGGTACGCGCTGACGCTGAAGCTTGTCATGGGGATGTCACCAAAGGAGAGGGGTAGCTATTGTGCCTTGGCCTAACCGTGTCAGCCCTTTAAAAACTTATCTTCGGCCAATGCCAAGGTTGCGGCCTCGCCGCACAGCACCAGGGTGTCACCATCGTGCAGCAGCACGTTGTCGCCAGGCTCCTCGGTTTTTCCATTTTTGCGCCGCAAGCTGATCACCCGCACCCCCACGGCGTGCAAGGCCAGTCGGCCCAAAGGCTTGCCCAGGCATTTGGCGGCAATCGTCAGGGTCAGGGTGGTCAGGCGCTCGTGGTGCAGCTCGTCCACGCCGTTGTCATCGGCCCCGTGGAAGTAGCCGCGCAGCAGGTTGTAACGCGCGTCGCGCTGGTCCTGCACCACCCGGATCACCCGGCGCATGGGCACGCCCACCAGCGCCAGCGCGTGGCTGGCCAGCATCAAGGAGCCCTCGATCGCCTCGGGCACGACTTCGGTGGCACCGGCCTGGCGCAGTTTTTCCAGGTCGTGGTCGTCCTGGGTGCGTACGATCACTGGCACCTGGGGCGCGTGGGCGCGGGTGTGCACCAGGACCTTGAGCGCACCCGCCACGTCCAGGTAGGTGATGACCACGGCGCTGGCCCGTGCCAGGCCCGCCGCCATCAGCGCCTGCAGGCGAGCCGCGTCGCCAAACACCACCGAATCGCCCGCCGCCGCGGCCTGGCGCACGCGGTCCGGGTCCAAATCGAGTGCCATGTAGGGAATGCCTTCGCGCTCCAGCATGCGGGCCAGGTTCTGGCCGCAGCGGCCGTAGCCGCAGATGATCACGTGCTTGTTGGCATTGATAGATTTGCGGGCGATGTGGGTCATTTGCAGCGACTGCTGCAACCACTCACTGCTGACCAGCTTCATCACGATCTTGTTGCTGAACATGATGATGAAGGGTGTGGCCAGCATCGACAGCACCATGCTGGCCAGGATGGGATTCAGCAAAGACGGGGGCACGAGCCGATTTTCCTGTGCCAGTGTCAGCAGTACAAAACCGAATTCGCCCGCCTGCGCCAGGTACAGGCCGGTGCGCAGCGACACCCCCATGGTGCCACCCAGCAGCCGGGCCAGCGCGGTCACCATCGCCAGCTTGAACAACACCGGCAAGCTCACCAACAGCAGCACCAAGGGCCAGTGCTCCAGCACCAAGCGCCAGTCCAGCAGCATGCCGATGGTGATGAAAAACAGGCCCAGCAGCACATCGTGGAACGGGCGGATATCGGTTTCTACCTGGTGCTTGTATTCCGTCTCCGATATGAGCATGCCTGCAATAAAAGCCCCCAACGCCAGGCTTAAGCCCGCCAGTTCAGTCAGCCAGGCCAGCCCCAGGGTGATCAGCAACAGGTTCAGCACAAACAGCTCTTCACTCTTGCGCCGCGCCACGATGGTCAGCCACCAGCGCATCACCCGCTGTCCGCCGACCAACAGCACGGTGATCAAGGCTGCTGCTTTGAGCGATGCCAGTGCCAACGAGGTCAGCAGTTGCTCGGGCGACGAGCCCAGCGCCGGGATCAGTACCAGCAAGGGCACCACCGCCAGATCCTGGAACAGCAACACCCCCATGACACGCTTACCGTGCTCGGACTCCATCTCCAGCCGCTCGGCCATCAGCTTGACCACAATGGCGGTGCTGCTCATGGCCAGCGCCCCCGATAGCGCCAAAGCCGTTTGCCACTCCATGTGCCATAGCTTTGGGGCAGCGATTGCCAACGCCAGGGACGCAAAAGTGGCTAACAGCATGGTGACGGTGACCTGGAACAGGCCCAACCCAAACACATGCTGGCGCATGGCACGCAGCTTGGGCAGGTTGAATTCGAGCCCAATCACGAACATCAAAAACACCACTCCAAATTCGCCTAGGTGCTTGATGCCCTCGGAGTTCTGCGCCAGCGCCAGCGCATTGGGCCCAATCACCACGCCCACGACCAGATAACCGAGCATGGGCGGCAGCTTCAGTGAGCGGAACGTGACCACCCCCAGCACAGCGGCCAGCAGGTACATCAGGGTCAGTTCGAGTCCGGTCATGGGCCTATGCTAACAAGCGTAAACCCATAGCCATGCAAACAAAGTGCCAGATGCTCGCCGATAGAATCAGTCCATGACATCCGCATCGCCGCCCGCCCTTCCTTTTGACGCTGCCCGGGCCCTGCGCCAAGCGTGCGAGACCTTCGATATTGAAGCCGCAGCCGTTGCGGGCCTGAAAAACCGCCTGACCGATTCCTTCGCCCGTAGCGTGCACATGGTGCTGAACGTGCGGGGCCGCGTGGTAGTGATGGGCATGGGTAAAAGTGGCCATGTGGGCCGCAAAATCGCCGCGACCCTGGCCTCCACTGGCACCCCTGCCATGTTTGTGCACCCCGGTGAAGCCAGCCACGGCGACCTAGGCATGATCGAACCCCGTGACATCGTGTTGGCCATATCCAACAGCGGGGAGTCCTCCGAGATCACCATCCTGCTGCCGGTGCTCAAGCGCCAGGGCGTGCCCCTGATAGCTATCACTGGCGGCTTGCAATCCACCCTGGCCCGCCACGCCACCGAAGTGCTGGACGGCGGGGTCGACAAAGAAGCCTGCCCCCTGAACCTCGCTCCCACCGCTAGCACCACCGCGCAATTGGCGCTGGGCGACGCGCTGGCCGTGGCCCTGTTGGATGCGCGCGGTTTCCAGCCCGAAGACTTTGCCCGTTCGCACCCTGGGGGTGCGTTGGGCCGCAAGCTGCTCACCCATGTCAGCGACGTGATGCGCTCTGGCGACGAGGTACCACGCGTCAGCCCCGACACCCTGTTTGGCGACATGATGCGCGAGATGAGCGCCAAGGGTGGGCTTGCCGCCATCGTGGACGGGCAGCAGCAGGTGCTGGGTGTGTTTACCGATGGCGACCTGCGCCGCCTGATTGAAAACGGCGTAGACCTGCGGGCCGCACGGGCGCAAGAGGTCATGCATATGCACCCGCGCAGCATCCAGCCCCAGGCGCTGGCGGTCGATGCGGCTGAGCTGATGGAGCGCCACCGCATTACCAGCGTACTGGTGGTGGAACCCAGCGGCGTGCTGGTCGGTGTGGTGCACATTGGCGACTTGATGCGGGCGAAGGTCATTTGATGTCTACCCCGGCACTCCATTTCCCGCCCGAATTGCTGCTGCAAGCCCAAGATGTGCGCGTTGCATTTTTCGATGTTGATGGGGTGCTGACCGACGGCGGCCTGTATTTTTCCGAAACGGGCGAAACCCTCAAGCGCTTCAATACATTGGACGGCCACGGCCTCAAGCTGCTGCAAAAAGCCGGTATCACTCCAGCCGTTATCACCGGCCGCGACTCCCTGCCTTTGCGCGTGCGTTTGCAAGCCCTGGGTATCGCCCATGCGGTTTTTGGCACCGAAGACAAGCGCCCGGCTGCCGAAAAAATCCTGGTTGAGCTCGGGCTGGACTGGTCCCAGGCTGCGGCTATGGGCGACGACTGGCCCGATCTGCCGGTGATGCGCCGCAGTGCCCTGGCCTGCGCTCCTGCCAACGCCCAGGCCGAGGTGCTGTCGGCGGCCCACTATGTCACGCAGCGCTCTGGCGGCCACGGTGCCGCCCGCGAGTTATGTGACCTGCTGCTGGTGGCCAGCGGCCGCTACGCCGCGCTGCTGCAAGCGTACCTCGCATGAACGCGATGCTGCAATCGGCGTGGAACCGCCTGTCGATCTACCTGCCTATTTTGTTGATGGGTGTACTGGCCTTGGGTAGCTACTGGCTGGTGCGCAACACGCCGATTTTTGCGTCGGCCGATGTGGCGGCCCCTCCGACGCACGAGGCCGACTACTTCATGCGCAACTTTTCGGTAAAGAACTTTGATGCCCAGGGCCACCTGAAAAGCGAAGTTTTCGGCACCGAGGCCCACCACTTTCCCGACACCGACACGGTGGAAATCAGCCAGGTGCGCATCCGCTCGGTGAATCCGCAGGGTCTGGTTACCGTGTCTACCGCCGACCGGGGTCTGAGCAATGGCAATGGCTCGGAGGTGCAATTGTTTGGCAACGCCGTGGTGGTGCGCCAGGCGGTGGTCGACAAAGGCGTGGTCGTACAGCCCAAAATGGAGTTTCGCAGCGACTTTTTGCATGCCTATCTGGAGACCGAGCGGGTGCGTTCGAACAAACCTGTCACCCTAGTGCGGGGCGCAGACACCTTTACCGCTGACTCCATGGATTACAACAATCTCGACCGTCAGATGCAGCTCGACGGGCGCGTCAAAGGCATTTTGATACCCCAGCCGGCCAAATAAGGCCGCCCAAGGAAGCGCATGTCCAAACTGGTTTTCATCACAGGCGCCTCCAGCGGCCTGGGCCAAGCCATGGCTCTGCGGTTTTTTCAGGCAGGCTACCGGCTGGCTTTGGTGGCACGCCGTACTTCAGTGGTTGAATCATGGGCTAGCGCACAGGGAATAAGCACGAGTAGCTATCAAATATATAGTGCGGACGTGGCGGTGCCCGATAGCATCATCGCTGCAGGCAGGGCCTGCATCGCCAGCCAGGGTGTGCCGGACGTAGTGGTTGCCAGCGCGGGTATCAGCATTGGCATGGACACCGCCATGTTGGAAGATATTGCCGTAATGGCGAAAATTTTTGTTACCAACAACACCGGCATGGCAGCGACTTTCCAGCCTTTCTTACAGGCCATGGTGCAGCGGGGGAGCGGGGCCTTGGTGGGAATTGGAAGCGTGGCAGGTATTCGCGGGCTCCCTGGCCATGGCGCTTACTGCGCGAGCAAGGCCGCAGTGATTGCTTATTGTGAAAGTCTGCGTGGTGAGTTGCGTCCCAGCGGTGTCAAAGTCGTGACCATTTGCCCTGGTTATATCAATACGCCCTTGACACAAAAAAACGGTTACAGCCTGCCGTTTTTAATGCAACCAGACACCTTTGCCAATAAGGCTTTTGTTGCCATAGAGGCGGGTGTCAGCTACCGGGTCATTCCGTGGCAGATGGGAATCGTGGCCAAGTTAATGCGCTTATTACCCAATGCTATGTTTGACAAGTTATTGGTGGGCCGTGCCCGCAAACCCCGGCAGTCTGCCGATTCCCAAACCCATTGAATACAGCGCGTAGAAACAAAAAAGGCTCCGAAGAGCCTTTTTGAGTGGGATGAAATCCCGGTCAATGCATTAGTAACCGCCACGGCCGCCGCCGCCGCCATTACCACCGCCGCGAGGGCCGGAACCGTAGGGGCTACGAAAACCACCGTCGCCACTACCACCACCACCGCCGCCACTGCGACCACCACCGCCGCCGCCGTAACCGCCACCACCTTCGCCACGGCCACCGCCGCCGCCGCCATATCCACCGCCGCCACTGCGACCACCACCCCCGCCGCCGTAACCGCCGCCACCACCACCGCCGTATCCACCACCACCGCCAGTGCGTGGGGGACGCGCTTCCATGGGGCGGGCTTCGTTGACAACGCAACTACGGCCGCCCAGAGGCTGGCCATTCATGCCGTTGATAGCAGCTTGTGCTTCGGCATCGCTACCCATTTCGACAAAACCAAAGCCCTTGGAGCGACCGGTGTCGCGCTCCATCATGACTTTGGCGCTGGTGACGCTACCGAACTGGCCAAAAGATTGCTCCAGATCGCTGTCGCGCACGGAGTAAGGCAGATTGCCGACGTACAGTTTGTTGCCCATCAAGGGACTCCTCAAAAACACATTAATAAAGCGATGGAATCCCGAAAACGCAATCTGATAACTTAGGACGCGAAACCGATCGACACCGCAAACGTGTATGGAAAAGTAATCCACACTTTTATATTATGCGGCGACTTCGATGGAATTCAAATAAAAAATGCGTGCGTCTTGAGGCCTGAAAATTCCAGGCAACAAAAAAGGGCCACAAGGGCCCTTTTTGTTTTGTGGCTGGGGCGCAAGCCCCAAGCGAACAAATTTTAGTAGCTGTTGCGGCCACCGCCGTAACCGCCGCCACCATTGCCGCCGCCGCCGTAGCCGCCGCCGCCATTGCCACCACCGTAGCCACCGCCACCGCCACCGGAGCGGGGAGGACGTGCTTCCATCGGACGTGCTTCGTTGACAACCAGGTTACGGCCGCCCATAGCTTGACCGTTCATGCCCTTGATAGCAGCTTGTGCTTCGGCATCGCTGCCCATTTCGACAAAGCCGAAACCCTTGGAGCGGCCGGTGTCACGTTCCATCATGACCTTGGCGCTGGAGATGGAGCCGAACTGGCTGAAAGCCTGTTGCATGTCTTCATCGCGGAAAGAATAAGGCAGATTGCCTACGTAAAGTTTGTTGCCCATGAAAGGACTCCTCTAAAAAACGCAAAACGCGATGGAGTCCGATAACCGCAATCAACAAACCATTGAAGACTAAAGCAGACGCGAAACTGACCAATCACCGCAAACTCGTACTGCCACTGGGTGACAGAACATCATGATTATGCCTGTATCTGGCCCAGAAGCTACAAAAACTTGTGATCTTGTTGCTTTACAGCCCGTCATCGGTGCCGTAGTTGCGCCATTGCCGCATGGCGTTGCGCATGGTGAGTAGCTGGCGTTCAAACCGGGGGCAGGCTTGGCAAGCCATCAAATGCAGGCGCAAGGCCACCGTGTCGGACAGCGCAATGCGGCGGTCTTCGCGGGCTACCAAGAGGGCGGCAGCTTGTTTACAGGTACGCCGTAGCGGGATCACACGGTCTCCTTCGATGTGCCAAACCAATTGATTTCCAGGCATTCGCGCAGCCTCAGGCGGGCGCGGTGCAGTTGGACGTAAAGATTGGTCGGAGTCAGACCCAGTTCCTTACAAATGTCGTCGCTGGACAGCTCCAGCCACTCGCGCATCAAAAACACCCGACCCAGCATGGTGGGCAGTTTTTCGGTGCAGGCCTCCATGATCTGGAAGAACTGGCGCGAATTCAAATCCTGCTCGGGGTTACCCCACTCGACCGGGGTTTGGGCGAAGTGGCCATCGGCCTTGAACACCAGGTTGTCCAGCTCGTCAGCCGATTCGTTATCGGTGTCCAGGCACACCTCGCGGGCATTGCTGCGAAACAGGTCCAGCACCTTGTGCTTGAGGATGCCCACCAGCCAGGTTTTGAGCTGCGAACGGCTGCCAAACGACTGCGGTTTGCTCAGGGCGGCCAGCAGGGTCTCGGACACCGCGTCTTCGGCCCAGGCATCGTTGCGCAATTGCAGGCGCGCAAAACGCAACAAATACGTGCGGTGTTCGGCCAGTTCGTGGGTGAAATCCATGGCCGCGAGTATTACACCGGTACAGGAACGCTGCGCCGCTTGGCCACCGCAATCGGCGGGGCCCAGCGGGCGTTCTTGGGCTTTTTGCTGGTGATCAGGGTGATCTCGGCGGGCTCGAAGACTTCCAGGTTGTGGGTGATGGGCGTGGTCAGCACGTACTGGGCCTGGGTGGAGCGCAGGAAGTGGCCGACCAGTTGGATGTTGCGCACGTCCAGGTGGGCGAAGGGCTCGTCGATGAAGACGAAGCCACCGGAGGCGGTTTCGTCGTCTTTGAGCAACGCCACCAGCAGGATCAGCGACTTGATGACCTGCTGGCCACCCGAGGCCTCGCCGTCGTTCAGGCCGATGCTGCCCTTGCCGTCGAAGTTGAAGTGCACCTTGAGCCCGGCCTGGGCCAGCACGGTGTCGTCGTTTTCCAGCACCGGCAGGTCGGCGTTCACCGCCACCCCGGCTAGCTCGCCGAGTTCCTGGATGTTTTTGCGGTAGCGGCGCACGGTGCTGCGCAGCACCTCGATGTAGCTTTCGCGGGCATTGTGCACCGCGATACCGGCCTGGGCATTCTTGGCCTGGTGGTCGCCCAGGCTATAGCCCTGCTCGCGCACCAGCACCTCCATGCGGCGAAAACGCTCTTCCACCGTGGCATCTTTTTCCCAGGTGTCGAGCTGCAGCTCTTCATGCACCGATTCCAGCCGCAGCCGGGCCTGGGTGTCGTTCTGGTAGGTGCGCACCAGGGCCTGCACCACGTGGGGGGCGCGCCAGGCGGCGGGGATCTGGCGGCGGCGGTGGTTCGACGTGTCGATGTGGGCCGTGTGCTGTTTGCGGGTGACCAGCAGCTCGGCGGCCTGGCGGTCGGCCTCCTGGTTTTTCTGGCGCAAATTGTGTTCGAGCTGCCGGTACTGGGTATCGGTTTGCTGGTGCCGGGTTTTGGCATCTGCCGTGGCGGTGTCCAGGCTTTGCCAGCGCAGGCTGGCGGCGATGCGGGCTTGTTTGGCGGCGGGCAGGGCCTGCTTGGCAGCCGAAAACTCGTCGTTGCGCTCGGCCAGCTCCTGGGCGGCGCTGTGACCGGCCAGGGACTTTTGGCAGTCCTTGATCTGCAGACGGATGTCGCGCAGCTCTTGCCCCAGCGGACCCAGGGCCGCATCCAGGCTGCGCAGGTCGCGTTCCACCGCGTCGCGCCGGGCGGTGAGTGCCGCCGCGCCAAACTGGTGGTCGCGCGGCTCGACCCACAGCGAGCGGGCTCCGCGCCCGTCGAAGCTGTAGGCCTGGGGCGTGATCCAGCTGCCCGCCGTCTTGCGGCCCGCGGCCGGGCTGTCCACGCAGCGCAGATGTTGCAACTGTTGGATCAGCCAGCGCGGCACTTTGGCATCGAAGCGGATGTGGGCCAGCAGGGTGTCGGCATCGCCTTTGGGCGCGGTGTCACCGGGCGCGGTGATGTAGTGGCGGTAGCGGTCGGCGCTGGCGATGGTGTCGGCGGCGTCCATGTCTTCGGTCTTGTCCAGCAGCACCATCCAGCGGGAGGCGCGCAGCACGCCTTCCACGGCGGCGCGCCAGTGATCAATGCGCACTTCCACCACCTCGGCCAGGAAACGGTGGCCGATTTTCTGGGCTTGCAGACGCTGGCGCAGGCGGCGGGCATCGTCCGGAATAGGTGGAGTGTTTTGACCCTCTAGCGCTGATTGCGCCAGCACAGCCAGCTCTCTTTTTTGTAGTAAAGCGCTGTGTTTGCTTTGCAGGGCGGATTCGGTGCTGCGCAGGGTGTCCAGGTGGGCGGTCAGGGCTTCGGCATCGCTTTCCTTGTCCACCAGGGCCAGCAGCTCGGCTTCGCGCTTGGCCAGGGCTTCGAGGGGGCGCTCCAGGTCGCGGGTGCTGTCGCGCTGGACGGCGGCGGCATCGCGCTCTTGCAGCAGGCGGGTGGCGGCGGCATCGGTGGCGCTGCGGGCTTCCAGCAGCTCCAGCAGCTGGGCGTTTTGCCGGGCACGCTCGGCCACGGCCTGGCGGCTGTGCTGGCGCTGGCGGCGCTGGTCGCGGCTGCGCTCGGTGAGCTTTTGGCGCTGGCCGTGCCATTCCAGCACCGGCACCACCTCGGTGGCCAGGCGCTCCTGCTCCTGCACCTTGTGCTGCCAGGTCTGGTAGTTGCTGACGCGGTTTTGCAGCTCGGCGAGCTGGGCCTTGCTGTGGTCCAGTTCGTGGCTGGCCTGCTCCATTTCGCGGGCCAGTTGCTGCTGGTGCTCGCGGGCGGTGTCGTAGTGGCCCAGCACCTCCTGGTCGCCAAACACGTCGAACACCAGGCGCAGCAGCTCACGGGGGCTGAATTCGCACAGGCGGTCGGTCTGGCCCTGCTCCAGCGACAGCACTTTGGCTATTGCCGGAGACAAACCGGCGGCAGACAGCACCCGGCCCCAGGCCTCGATGCCCATCAGGCCCAGGTCTTTGTCGGGCATCTCGGTGAGCTGCTCGATGCTGACATCGCCCTCCAGCACCAGGTAGCGGCGCTGCCAGTCGCCGCCGTTGCGCTCGATGCGGCAGGCCAGCGTGACCTGGTCGCTGTAGAGCAGGCGCTTGGCGAAGGGGCGGCTGCTGGTCTGGCGGGTTTGGGCTTTGTTGTCGACCACGGCGCGCAGCCAGGCGATGTTGGCCCCGGCGTGGCGGGCGTAGGTTTTGAAGTCGCGCGGCTGCGAGCATTTCAGGCCCAGCAGGGTGCGCAACGCGTCCAGCAGCGTGGTTTTGCCCGAGCCGTTGGGCCCAGCGATGGTGATGATGGACGCGTCCAGCGGCAGGCTGACGCGTTGGCAGTAGTCCCAGTGGACCAACTCCAGGCTTTGCAAGTGGAACATGGGTATTTACCGGTAAGGTGCTATATAAAAAATAGCTGCTTGTGAAGGTGCAATATGCGCTAGAGGCACTTTTTTTATAAACTCAGGCCGCACTGGCGGCGTTCGCGGCTTCGGCGGCACGGGCGGCTTGTTCGCGTGCCAGCACCTCGGCCAAGGCTCCGTCGAGGATGCGCGGGGCCAGGATGTCGTAGTCCAGCAGTACGTCGAGCAGCGGGCCCTCGGCGATATCGTCCTGGCGGCGCAAGATGAAGCCGTGGCGCTCCAGCAGCTTGAGGTTGCCGTCGAGACGGGTTTTTTTGCCGAGCTGCGGGCCGTAGTCCTCCAGCAGGGCCTTGTACGACAGCACCGGGCTCACGTCGCGCACGGCGGGCAGGGGTTTGCTGCTGGCGAACATTTCGTTTTGCGGCTCGGCCACCGGGGCGCGGCTGGTCTGACGCTCGCGCTTGGGCAGGATGATCAGCGCCCACAGCACCACCAGCAGAGCCACACCGTCGCGCGGCAGCTCCAGGTTGTTGTTGGCGTTGACCCCGGCCTCGCCCATCACCTGGGTCTGGGCGGCGGGCAGCAGGGCCAAGCTGACGTGGTCGGCGTAGATGTTGTCCATCCAGCGCAGGCCAATGTCGGCCAGGCGCTGTTCGACCTGGGTGAACAATTCGGCGTTGACCAGGGCGCGGCGCACCCGGGCGTGGGTGCGTGGCAGGCTGCGGCGGGCCAGCAGTTCGGCGACTAACAGGGCGGCTTCGTCCATGGCTTACTCGCTTTTTTCGGTGGATTCAACAGGGTGTAGTTGCCCGGCGCTGACACCGGCCAGCGTAGGGTGGTCCAGCGTCAGGAAGTCGGTACTCCATTCGACGCGCCAGGGCTGGCGGGCCAGGTCGCCAGTGGCACCCGGCAGTTGGCAGGCCTGGGCATCGCCCAGCAGCGGCAGGAGCTGGGCTTTGTAGGCCACGTGGGCGTATTCGGCATCGACAGGTATGTCGCCCAGCAGCGCATCGACGGCGCGGCGGGGCACGGGTTCGCTGGCGTGCCAGGCCGCCAGCAGATCCGACAGATCGGCCAGCGCCTGCGGCAGGGCCACGGCGCTGAGTTCGCCCAGCGGCGCGGCTTGCGACAGCGGCAGGGCATCGGGCAGGCCCAGCGTGGGGCGGTCGCGTTCAAATTCGGCTTCGGTCACATCGAGCAATTCATGGGGGGACAGCATTACGGGGACGACGGGGTGGGCCAGCGCGTCTTGCAGCAGGTGTTCTGGCGCGGCCAGGGTTTGCAGCCAGCGTTTCACGTCGGTGCTGGTGATGCCGGTGGTACCCAGCGTCACGCGCTGGCGGTCTACCTGCTGCAGCGCGCGGTTGAACTGGCTGGCCATGGCCAAGAGGCGGCTTTGGGCCTGGCCCAGGGCGCGGGCGGCGCGCTCCATGGCCACGTGGCCGTGGGCGTTGCCGATGATGGTGGCAATGGCGGTGCTGGCCTTGTCGATCAGGCGGGCCGCCCGGTCGTAGCGGGTGCGGGCTTCGCGCAGGCGGAATTCGGAACCGCTGGCGATGGCATCTTCAAATTCGGCGTGCAGGCGGCCCAGCTGGGCTTGCAGCATCTGCACCTGGGCGGCATCCAGGGTGCCGAGCTGGTCGGCACCCACCACCTGGCTGAGCAGGCTGGCCAGGTCACCATCGCCATCGGCCCCCAGCGGCGCGGTGTGGAAGATGCCCAGCACGCCGGATAGCTGCTGCGCCAGCGGCGTGAGGCTGGTGCGGCGCTGGGTTTCGTCCCACAGCAGCAGGCCGGTGTCGCGAAAGCGCTTGAACACCGTGTCCAGGGCTTCGGGGCGCACGGCGTGGAACAGTTCGTTGATCTGGTCGCGGTTCAGATTGGCTTCGCTCTGGCCCAGCAGGCCCATGAAGACGAACAGCCGCAGCCGAACCAGCCCGGCCGGGCCGTGGAACAGGCCACGCAGCGCGTCCACCAGGCCGCCATGCTGGTCGATGCGCCAGGCCAACACCGATTCACTGGAAAAGTCAGCGTCGCGAAAGTAATCCGACAGCGTGGTGTCGCTGTCGGAGGGTGTTAATTCTTCCATCGTCAGAACTGGAGTTGGGCCAGTGCGGCCAGCGGTGCGGTTTCAGACCGCAGCACGCGGTTGGCCAGGGTGACCGGGCGGTAGCCGCGGGCGATAGCTGCATCTTCTTCCGAGGGGCTCAGGCCACCCTCGGGGCCGCTGAGGAAATGGATGGGGCCGCTGGGGGAGAGGGCTGCAAGCATGGGCTGGCTGCCAGTTCTGAGCGATAGCAGAAAACCCCCATCGGCGCTGGCCACCCAGTCGCCAAAGCTGCGCACCGCATGCACCTCGGGCACGCGGTTGCGGCCCGATTGTTCGCAGGCGGCCACACCAACGGCATGCCAGTGGGCGCGCTTTTTATCGGCCCGTTCGCCGGTTAGGCGCAGCACGCTGCGCTCGGTGACCAGGGGCTGGATGCTGGCCACGCCCAGCTCGGCGGCTTTTTCCACCAGCCAGTCCATGCGGTCGTTGGCCGGCATGCCCAGTACCAGGTGCACGGCGCGGGCGGCTTCGCGCTCAACCGGGTCGTGCGTGCCCACCACCACGGCCACGTCGCTGCGGCTCATGCGCTCGATCGTGGCTTCAAACTCGCCGCCTTGGCCGTTGAACAGGGTGATGGTCTGGCCGGGCTGCATGCGCAGCACCTGCACATGGCGGGCGGGCCCGGCGGGCAGGTCCAGCGAGGCCCCGGTGGCCAGAGGGGCGGGACAGTAGAAACGGGGCATGGAGGTCAATTGCTATTGTTTATATAGCCGCTTGTGCAAGAGGGATCAGCACAAACAGCCGATTTTTCTTAAAAATTCTAACTAATCACCTTCAAGCTTTAGTCAGAACGCACGCCCTCAAGGATGCCGTGGAACCGGCTTTGCCGGGCCACTGGCATCGCCCCCTGCAAGGGGGGTGGCGAAAGACGCGCAGCGCTGTAGCCTGGGGGTGTGCCACATCACTTTACATGCGACCGTAAGCGAAACCGGTGGCCGCCTGGGTGCCTTCGACCTTGTCGATCAGGCGCAGCAGCGGTGTCAGCTCGCGGTAGCGACCGGCGGTGGCGCGGATGTAAGTGATGAAACGGGGTGTGTCGGCCAGGTACTTGGGTTTGCCGTCGCGCAGGGTCAGGCGGGCGAAGATGCCGGCCACTTTCAGGTGGCGCTGCAGGCCCATCCATTCCACGCTGCGGTAGAACGCGCCAAAGTCGTCGCCCACCGGTAGCCCGGCCTTGCGGGCGCGCTCCCAGTAGCGGATGGTGATGTCCAGCACGAAGTCTTCTTCCCAGCTGTGGAAGGCGTCGCGCAGCAGGCAGGCGATGTCGTAGGTGATGGGGCCGTACAGGGCATCCTGGAAATCCAGCACGCCCAATTTTTCAGAGCCCACCATCAGGTTGCGCGGCATGAAGTCGCGGTGCACGTAGACGCTGGCGGCTTCTAAATTGTTGGCCACGATCTGGGCGAACACGCTGTCCAGCGTGGCGCGCTGGGTGGCGTTCAGGGTGATGCCGCGGTGCTGGGCGATGTACCAGTCGGGGAACAGGGCCAGCTCGCGCTGCAGCGTGGCCGCGTCATAGGCGGGTAACACGCCAGGCTGAGAGGCCAATTGCAGGGTGATCAGCGTGTCTACCGCCTGGTGGAACAGGGGTGTAGGGGCGGGGGGCGTGTCGCTTTGCAGCAGCTCCAGCATGGTCTGCGTGCCCAGGTCGGTGAGCAGCATGAAGCCTTGGTGCACGTCCCAGGCCAGCACTTCGGGTACGCGCAGCCCGGCCTGGGCCATCAGGGCGGCGATGCGGGCGAAGGCTTCGCAGTTCTCTTTGTCGGGCGGGGCATCCATCACGATGCAGCTGCCGGTGTCGGATGCCAGCCGGAAATAGCGGCGAAAACCGGCATCGGCTGCGGCTAGTTGCAGGCTGTCAACGTGCAGATGGTGGGGCGCGGCGATCGCGTTGAGCCAAGTGTGGAAGGCCGCCGCACGCGGGGCATCGGCCCAGACGATAGGGGTGGATGGGGAAGAAGTTGCCGTCGACGGCGGGGGGGAGGTAGGGCTCATGGATAATCCATTCTACAAATCCGGCTTATCTGTGAACTGGATCACTTGCTTGCCGCTGTGAATACTGCCTCTGTTCGACCCACCACCTTCCAAAGATGCCTGCCCTGATGCCTGAAACCCAGCGCAGTACCCGCCGTCGCTTTGCGCTCACGCCTGTGGCTTTTGTCGCGATGGCTCTGCTGCCGCTGGCTTTGCACGCCGAAGAAGCCGACACGCCGCTGGTCCTGCAACCTAGCGCCTTGCTACAAGAGCAGATTCCGCTGGCCATGCGCGAGCAGATGCCGACCTTTTTCTCGGGTGACCACACCCTGGGCCGTCCGGATCTGGACACCGTCATCGAAGGCAACGCCATGATGCGCAAGGGCGACATGGTGCTGCAGGCCGACCGCGTGGAGTACTACCAGCCGGACGATCTGGTCAAGGCGCGGGGCAATGTGCACATCAACCGCGCGGGCAATATCTACGAAGGCCCGGCGCTGGAGCTCAAAGTGGATGCCTTCGAAGGCTTCTTCAGCGAACCACGCTACCAGTTCTTGAAAAACGGCGCTTTTGGCCAGGCCGACCGGGCCGACTTTGTGGACGACAGCCGCGTGGTGTTGCACAACGCCACCTACAGCACCTGCCGCCGCCAACCCGGCCCGAGCTGGCTGCCGGCCTGGATGCTGCGCGCCACCACCATCAGCATCGATACCGAAGAAGAAATCGGTACGGCCGAGGGGGCGGTACTGCGCTTCCAGGATGTGCCGATCCTGGCCTTCCCGACCATGGATTTCCCGCTGTCCGACAAGCGCAAGTCCGGCTATTTGCCGCCCACCATCGGGCTGGACAATATCAACGGCGTGGAGCTGACGGTTCCCTACTACTGGAACATTGCGCCCAACCGGGATGCCACGTTCTTCCCCACGGTGATGAGCAAGCGCGGTGTCGACCTGGGTGGCGAGTTTCGTTACCTGGAGCCCGAGTACAAGGGTACGCTGCGCACCAATTACATGCCTAGCGACTCGTTGCGCGACCGTTCGCGCTGGAGCTATGCGCTGCTGCATTCCGGCACGGTTCAGGCCGGGATTTCGGGCATTGGCGGGGTCGGCCTGAATCTGAACCTGAACCGGGTCAGCGACGACAACTACTGGAGCGATTTTGGCCGGGCCACCACCTCGTTGACCCAGCGCCTGCTGGCCAGTGATGCCACCGTGTCTTGGGGGCGTGGCAACTTCTCGGCCAGCGTGCGGACGCTGAAATGGCAGACGCTGCAAGACGTGACTGCGCCCATCGTGCCACCGTACGACCGCCTGCCCCAGATCACCGGGCGCTATGCCCGTTACGACCTGCCCGGCGGATTCGATGCGTCGCTGGACGGCGACTACACCCAGTTCTCGGCCGACCGCAACCTGACCAAGCAGCCCAATGCCAAGCGCAGTTTTGCCCTGGGCCAGATCAGCCGCCCCTGGGTAGCCCCGGGCTGGTTTATCACCCCCAAGGTGCAGTTGCACGCCACCCGCTACGAATTTGATGCGCCGCTGACCAATGGGGCCACCACCGCCGACCGCACCGTGCCCACCTTCAGCCTGGACACCGGGCTGGTTTTTGAGCGCGATGCCAGTTTTTGGGGCAAGGCGCTGCGCCAAACGCTGGAGCCGCGCGCTTTCTACGTGAACACGCCGTACCGCAACCAAAGCCTGCTGCCCAACTACGATTCGGCGCTGAACGACTTCAACTTTGCCACCGTCTTCACCGAAAACGCCTTCGGTGGCAACGACCGTATCTCTGACAACAACCTGCTGACGCTGGGTCTGACCACGCGCTTCCTGGAACCCGCGACCGGTGCCCAGCTGGCCCAGTTCGGCGTGGCCCAGCGCCTGCGCTTCAAAGACCAGAACGTCACCTTGCCCGGCGGCACGCCCAGCACCGACCGCCTGAGCGACTTCCTGGTCGGCGCGCAACTGAACTGGGACCCGCGCTGGACCTTTGACACCACGGTGCAGTACAACCCGGACACCGGTCGCTCCGCGCGCTCCAGCGTCGGTGGACGCTGGAACCCCGGCAACTACCGCGTGATCAGTGCCGCCTACCGCTACCAGCGCAACTCCAGCGCCACGGCAACCGACGGCAGCGAGCAGATCGACATTGGCTGGCAATGGCCGCTGAGCGCCCTGTGGGGCGACAAAGGCCAGGACCTGGGTGCCGGACAAGGCCAGGGCGCAGGCCGCTGGTACAGCGTGGGTCGCCTGAACTACAGCATGTACGACCGCAAGCTGGTCGATGGCGTGGTGGGCTTTGAATATGATGCGGGTTGCTGGCTGGGCCGCATCGTGCTGGACCGCACGCAAACCGGCACCACCACCACCGCCAACCAGAAGATTTCGTTCCAGCTGGAGTTTGTCGGCTTCACCCGTTTGGGTGTGGGCACCAACCCCCTGTCGGTTCTGAAAGAAAACATTCCCCGCTACCAGTACCTGCGTGAGCAGACCACCACCCCTAGCCGCTTTAGCCAGTACGACTAGCCTTTACGACCCCTCTTTTTCCCCTATCTGTACAATGAGCAATCGCATTTTTCGCATGACGCTGCTGGGCTTGGCGGCAGTGGCGGCCTTGACCACCTTCTCCGCGTCTGCCCAGGGCCTGCGCCCTTCGTCTGGCGCCGGCACCGGGTTAACGGGCAATATCCCCGTCCGCACCTCGGATGCACAGCGCCAGGCGGACTACATCGTCGCCGTGGTCAATTCCGAGCCGATCACCAACAACGAAGTGCGTGCCCGCGTCATCCGTACCCTACAGCAAATGAACCAGCAGGGCACACCGGCTGCGGAAGCCGACCAAGCCGTGGTGGTGCGCCAGGTGCTGGACCGCTTGATTCTGGAAAAAGCCCAGCTGCAGCTGGCGGCCGAGACCGGTTTGAAGATTGACGATGTCACCGTGGATGCAGCCGAGCTGAACGTGGCCCGGCAAAACCAGCTGGACGTGCCCGAGCTGCGCCGCCGGATGGTGCAAGACGGCATGGTGCCCACCCAGTTCCGCGAAGAGTTGCGCAACCAGCTCATCCTGAACCGCTTGCGCGACCGCGAAATCGACGCCCGCCAGCGCATCAGCGATTCCGAAGTAGACCAGTACCTGCGCGACCAGCAGGCCAATACCGACCCCAGCGCTCTGGAGTTGAACCTGGCCATGGTGCTGGTTGCCGTGCCGGAAAACGCCAGCCCCGAGCAAGTCGCCACCCTGCAAGCCAAGGCCGAGGGCCTGCGTGCCCAGGCGGTCGCCGGCACCGACTTTGCGACTTTGGCCCGCACCGCCTCGGATGCGCCTGACCATGCCCGTGGCGGTGCCATGGGCATGCATCCAGCCGACCGCTACCCCGACATCTTTGTGCAGGCTACCCGCGGCCTGGAGACGGGTGGCATCAGCGCCGTAGTACGTTCGGGTGCCGGTTTCCACATTTTGAAAGTGCTGGACAAACGCCAGGGTGGCATGGCTACCACCGTGACCCAGCAGCATGCGCGCCATATCCTGCTGCGCACCGGCCCGCGCCTGACCGAAGCTGCTGCCGTCGAACGTTTGAACGACTTCAAGCGCCGCATCCAGAGCGGCCAAGCCGACTTTGCCCAGTTGGCTAAGGAAAGCTCGGCCGACAGCAGTGCACCCCAAGGTGGCGACCTGGGCTGGTCCAGCCCCGGCCAGTTCGTGCCCGAATTTGAAGAAACCCTGGACAAGCTGGCACCCGGCCAGATCGCCGACCCGCTGGTGTCGCGCTTTGGTGTGCACCTGGTGCAGTTGCTGGAGCGTCGCGAGGCGGCCGTGACCCCCAAAGAGCAGCGCGAAATCGCCCGCGGCATTGTGCGCGAGAAAAAGCTGGACGAGGCCTATGCCCGCTGGCTGGAGCAGGTGCGCTCGCGGGCCTACGTCGAATTCCGCGAACCACCCCAGTGAAGCACATTCCGCGCAAACGCTTCGGCCAGCACTTTTTGGCCGACCGCGGCATCATTGACAGCATCGTCGATGCCATCAACCCCCAGCCCGGCGACCACATGGTCGAAATCGGTCCGGGCTTGGCCGCCCTGACGCAGCCCCTGGTCGAACGCCTGGGCCACCTCACCGTGGTCGAGCTGGACCGCGATCTGGCTGTGCGCCTGCGCCAACATCCACAGCTCACGGTGGTGGAATCTGATGTACTAAAAGTGGACTTTACGCAGTTTCCACTTGCACAAGCGGCTACTGATTCAGGAGCAACTGCTCCGAAGAAGCTGCGGGTGGTGGGTAACCTGCCCTACAACATCTCCACGCCCATCCTGTTCCATTTGCTGGACGCGGTAGCGGTGGTGCAAGACCAGCATTTCATGCTGCAAAAAGAAGTCATCGACCGGATGGTGGCCCGCCCGTCCACCGCCGCCTATGGCCGCCTCAGCGTCATGCTGCAATGGCGCTACGCGATGGAAAACGTGCTCTTCGTGCCGCCCGAGTCATTCGACCCGCCCCCGCGCGTGGATAGCGCGGTGGTGCGCATGGTGCCCCACGTCGACCCGGCAGCGGTGCCGGTGGCTTTGCTGAGCGAAATCGTCCAGGTGGCCTTCAGCCAGCGCCGCAAGATCATGCGCCACACCCTGGGCAAGTGGCTGACCGAGAAAGCCTACGTCGGCGTATTCGACACCCAGCGCCGGGCCGAGGAGGTTCCGGTGGCCGAGTACGTGGCCTTGGCCTTGGCCTTGGCGGTCGCGGCCCCATAAAAAAAGCCCGTCAAAGACGGGCTTTTTTAGTTCCAGAATACCGTAGAACCGGCTCCGCCGGGCTACTGGTGTTGCCCCCTGCAAGGGGGGTGGCGAAAAGCGCTTGCGCTGTAGCCTGGGGGTGTGCCCAGTTACGCGGCTGCGAGCCAGTAACCGGCATTAAACGGGCTGCTCATGCGCAGCGCGAACGGAGAAACGTCCACCAATTTGTCGGTGGGCATTTTCTCGCCGGATTCGGTCAACTCTATGCCTGAGACGGCATCGCTGCCTGCCTCATTCGCCCGTTCTGCTTGGCTGGTGTGTGCAGAACGGGCTACAGAAAAGAATAGAAGCATCGGAACGGTATCTTCCGGTCTCCCCAGTAGTCGGCGGCTTCGCGGAAGATATCCAGCAATTGCTCGCGGGCTTCTTTGTCAAACTTGGCATGCGCCGGGATTTGCTCCAGCACCACCACGAAACCAGGCTGTGGGCCTGATTTATGCAGAGGGTCTGTCATGCAGTCATACAGCGCGTCAAAGTTCTTGCCGAAATGGGTCGGAAAGGTGAATTGTTGGGCAATCATGTCCAGTACGTCCTGTTTGCTCTGGGCATTGGCCAGATTCGCATACAGAAAATGCTGGCCCAGACCAACAGCTGCGTCTTGCAGCTCTTGCACGCGAAAGGCGCGTATAGACTGCACGATATTGCTTCTTACGTTGCGAAGAGGCATATCCGTCTCCGCTTTCTTTTCATTCATCTTCATGTACCCCGATTTCAAAATTCTGTGGAACCAGCGCTAACACGGTTATTCGACGATGTGGCGAAAACTCGCGTAGTGGTCGCTGGTATAAAAACAAGCATCTGGTGCTCTTGGCGGGCCACCGCACACAATGCGTTTGGCCCCTCGGTTGCCAGCACCCGCCGTTTTCACGGTGTATTCGCGGTAATACCCGCGTTGTTGTGATGGCAAAATTCGTTCACGGTTCCCAAACACCACACCATCCTTGTCAAAAGGAAATGGCCCACCTTGCTGGATAAGCTGGTAGGTCACACGGCCTTGAGGGGGAAGCTGGGCGAGTTGGATGGTTTCCAGGCCGCCGATGGGATTGGGTGCCTTGGCATACCCCAATGTGGTGCATAAAACCGATCCAACCAACATTGCCACGGCGCAAATATGCTTGCGAGCTGTGTTTTTTATCGCTTGGACCATGGGGGAATGCACCTTTGGAGAACCTCGGGTTAACCCGGTAATTTCAAGGCGCTAGTGTGCCGTATGTGCCCCAAAAAAGCAAGAGGCTGCCCAAAATTTGGGCAGCCCCTTGGGCATTCATGCCCACTAAGTGAGCACTTGCTGGCGAATTTGGTGTTATCGCACCACGTTGGCATCGGCGACCGTCAAGGCCGTCATGTTTACAATTCTTCGCACTGTCGTGCTGGCAGTCAGAATGTGTACAGGTTTTGCAGCACCCAGCAGCACCGGGCCAATCGCAATATTGCCGCCCGCTGCTGTCTTCAGCAGGTTGTAGGCGATGTTGGCCGCGTCGATATTAGGGAACACCAGCAAATTTGCGTCACCAACCAGGGGGCTATTGGGCATCGTGGCAGCGCGTGCAGCACCGTCGAGCGCGATGTCGCCGTGCATTTCGCCATCGACTTCCAGCCAAGGCGCTTCGGTTTGCAGCAGTTCCAGCACGCGGCGCATTTTGACGGCGCTGGGCTGGTTGCTTTGGCCGTAATTGCTGTGCGATAGCAACGCCGCCTTGGGCTTGATGCCAAAGCGCATCATTTCTTCGGCGGCCATGACGGTGATTTCGGTCAGTTCTTCGGCTGTAGGGTCGTAGTTGACGTGGGTGTCGACCAGGAAAACCTGGCGGCCCGGCAGCATCAGGCCGTTCATGCAGGCGTAGATGGGCACGTCTTGCGGGGTGCTGGAGCAGCCACCCGCGCGCTTGCCGATCACCTGGTCGATGTAGTGCAGGTGGATGGAGGTGTGGCCCCAGGTGCCGCAGATCATGCCGTCGACTTCGCCTTTGTGCAGCAACATACCGCCAATCAGCGTCAAACGGCGGCGCATTTCGATCTTGGCCATTTGCGCCGTGACACCCTTGCGTTCGGTCATGCGGTGGTAGGTTTGCCAGAAATCGCGGTAGCGGTGGTCTTGCTCGACGTTGACGACGTCGTAGTCCAGCTCTTCGCGCAGGCGCAGGCCAAACTTCTTGATGCGCTCGGCGATGACGCTGGGGCGACCGATCAGCGTAGGACGTGCCAGACCTTCGTCCACCACGATCTGGGTGGCGCGCAGCACGCGTTCTTCTTCGCCCTCGGCGTAGCAGACGCGTTTTTTGACGGCGTTTTTGGCGGCATCGTAGATCGGCTTCATCGTCGTGCCCGAGGCGTAGACGAAGTTTTGCAGGCGGGTGCGGTAGGCATCCATGTCGGTGATGGGGCGCAGGGCCACACCGCTGTCGGCGGCGGCCTGGGCCACGGCCGGGGCGATCTTCATCATCAGGCGCGGATCGAACGGCTTGGGGATGATGTATTCGGGGCCAAACGCCAGTTGCTCACCGGCGTAGGCGGCGGCCACCACTTCGCTTTGCTCGGCCTGGGCTAGCTCGGCAATGGCGTGCACCGCGGCAATTTCCATCTCCAACGTGATGGTGGACGCACCCGCATCCAGTGCACCGCGGAAGATGTAGGGGAAGCACAGGACGTTATTGACCTGATTCGGGTAGTCGGTGCGGCCCGTAGCGATGATGGCATCGCTGCGCACGGACTTCACGTCTTCGGGCGAGATCTCGGGATTTGGGTTGGCCAGCGCCATGATCAAGGGCTTGGCGGCCATTTTGGCCACCATGTCTTTTTTCAGCACGCCGCCTGCCGACAGACCGAGGAACACGTCCGCGCCTTCGATGATTTCGCCCAGAGTGCGGGCGGTGGTATTTTGGGCGTAGACGATCTTGTCTTCGTCCATCAGCTCGGTGCGGCCTTCATAGACCACACCGGCTAGGTCGGTGACATAGATGTTTTCGCGCGGGATGCCCAGCTTGACCAGCAGGCCCAGGCAGGCCAGGGCCGCTGCGCCTGCACCGGAGGTGACCAGCTTGACGGTCTTGGGGTCTTTGCCGACGACTTTCAGGCCGTTCAGAATCGCCGCGCCGACGCAAATCGCCGTGCCGTGCTGGTCGTCATGGAAGACCGGGATCTTCATGCGTTCGCGCAGCTTGCGCTCGACGTAGAAGCAGTCCGGGGCCTTGATGTCTTCCAGGTTGATGCCGCCGAAGGTGGGCTCCAGCGAGGCAATGATGTCCACCAGTTTGTCGAGGTCGTGCTTTTCGTCGATTTCTAGGTCGAACACGTCGATGCCTGCAAACTTCTTAAACAGCACGCCCTTACCCTCCATCACCGGCTTAGAGGCCAGCGGGCCGATATCGCCCAGGCCCAGCACGGCGGTGCCGTTGGTGATCACCGCGACCAGGTTGCCCCGGCTGGTGTATTTGAAGGCGTTGTTGGGGTCTTTGACGATTTCTTCGCACGGCGCGGCCACACCGGGCGAATAAGCCAGGGCCAAGTCGTGCTGGTTGACCAGCTGTTTGGTCGCCGCGATGGCAATTTTGCCGGGCGTGGGGAACTCGTGGTATTCGAGGGCAGCGCGGCGCAGCGCGGCGCGTTTTTCTTCGGCGTTAGCCGTGGGGTTGCTCATCTGGCGTCTCCTGCCATGGCCGCCGACCGAAATGCGCCGGGCAGTCACTGTGTCAAAGGGACTGCGATTGTAGGGTCCGCCCAAGGGCGGTTCCCGTACGGGGTTTTGCTTACGCGCCGATTACGCGAAACGGGTGGAGGTTGGCGCGCGGCCCGCAATGTGGCGGAACGTGATGCGGCCCTTGGACAGGTCGTAGGGCGACAGTTCCAGGGATACATGGTCGCCCGCCAGAATGCGGATGTGGTTCTTGCGCATCTTGCCCGCGGTGTAGGCGATCAGGACGTGGCCGTTTTCCAGAGTCACGCGAAAACGCGAGTCGGGCAGCACTTCGGACACAAGGCCCTTCATTTCGATCAGTTCTTCTTTTGCCATTCGTAAATTCCTTGAGGGTAGACGGTATGTAAATTACTAACTTCTAAGCGTGTGCGGCGCTAGGGTTGGAGTGGCGCGCGCGCACCCACTGCAAACCTTGCTCAACCGCGTATTGTGTCGCGGTTGCAGCGTCGTCGAACAGACCGATGAAACGCATCACGCGGTCATGCGAGCCATTTTGGATAGAAACCGAGGCACCAAAGCGGCCATCGGCACATTCACGGGTGAGCGGAGACAAGAGATATTTGCCAGCGGCAATGGAATTGTTGTTTTTGTTCATGATGGGAAACCAGGCTCCCTTACTTATGGGTAGCCAGAAATGCGTGTTGTCACACTGCGTTATTTTTATGACGCACTTCCGATGAAATTGCACAGGAGGCAGGTCGTGCGCAGCACCCGGTGGGGGTATCTGCGGCCAAGTACTTTGAATCTCTGGCCCGCACAGCGTGACAAAGGTGCGGGCAAACTCGGGGTACTTGGATATGGCCAGTGGTGCGGTGTGTTGGGATACACCGCACGAGTTTCATGGCGAAACTGATCTAACCAACCCTGCATTATAGCCCAGGCACGCAAAACCTGCCTAGGCACGCATCAGCGCCTCGATTTCGTCCGGATCGACCGGCACGCCTCGGCTGATCAGCTCGCAGCCGCTGGCGGTCACGATGGCATCGTCTTCGATGCGGATGCCGATGTTGTGGAAGGCTTCGGGCACTTCCGGGCCGGGGCGCACGTAGATACCGGGCTCGATGGTCAGCACCATGCCCGGCTGCAGGATGCGGCTGGGGCGGTTGGTGATGGTTTCACCGCTCAGCGGGTCCTTGCGCTGGCTGTCGGCACCGACTTCCGCCTGCTCTACGTAGCTGCCGCAGTCGTGCACGTCCATGCCCAGCCAGTGGCCGGTGCGGTGCATGTAGTAGGCAAAGTAGGCGCGGCTGGCGATCACGTCGTCCACGGTGCCCACCTTGTTCTTGTCCAGCAGGCCCACGTCCAGCATGCCTTGCGCCAGTACCTTGACGGTGGCCTCGTGCGGGTCGGTGAAGCGTGCGCCGGGTTTGGTGGCGGCGATGGCGGCCACCTGGCTGGCCAGCACCAGCTCGTACAGGGTGCGCTGCGGGCCGCTGAACTTGCCATTGGCCGGGAAGGTGCGGGTGATGTCGCTGGCATAGCCGTCGAGCTCGCAGCCCGCGTCGATCAACACCAGCTCGCCGTCGCGCACCGGGGCCTTGTCGGCGCGGTAGTGCAGCACGCAGGCATTGGCACCGGCGGCCACGATGCTGCCGTAGGCCGGGTACTGCGAGCCATGCCGACGAAATTCGTGCAGCAGTTCGGCATCCAGGTGGTACTCAAACACATCTTCACCGTTGCGCAGCATGCGGGCCGATAGCTGCATGGCGCGGATGTGGGCCCCGGCGCTGATTTGCGCGGCGCGGCGCATGGTCTCCTGTTCACTTGCGTCTTTGAACAGGCGCATTTCGTCCAGCACGCTGCACAGGTCGCGCTGCGTGTCGGGACACAGCGCACCGAAGCGCACGCGGGCGCGCACCTTGTTCAGCCAGCCGTCAACCCGGCCTTCCAGCCCTTTGTGGGTGGCGAACGGGGTCCAGACAGCGCTGCGGTTTTCTAGCAGGCGGGGCAGTTGGGTGTCCAGGTCTGCTACAGAATATGCAGCATCCAGCGCAAGCGCGGCGGGCGCTGCGTCAGGGCCGAGCCTAAAACCATCCCAGATCTCGCGCTCCATATCTTTGGGCGCGCAAAACAGCGTGGACTGGCCTTCACCGGTCACCACCAGCCAGGCATTGGGCTCGGTGAAGCCGGTCAGGTAGTAGAAATAGCTGTCGGCGCGGAACAGAAAGTCGCTGTCGCGGTTGCGCTGCTGCTCGGGCGCGGTGGGGACGATGGCGATGCCGCCGGGGCCGATTTTTTGGGCGAGTTGGGCGCGGCGTTGGGCGTAGATCGTGGTTGTCATGGTGTGTTCAGTTCGGCAAGTTGTTCGGGGGTGCCCACGTTGTGCCAGGGGCCGTCAAAACGGGATGCGGTGATGCGTTGCTGCCGGATGCCGTCAAACAGCAGCGGGCCCAGCGCGGCTTTTTGGCCCAAGGGCAGATGGCGGCACAACTCGGCGCGCACCAGGGCCAGGCTGCTGTAGGTGAGGCGCTGGCCGTCCGGGCCGGGGCCGTCCAGCCCCAGGCCGTTGGCGGTAATGCCGAAGTCGCCCTGCGGGTGGTAGTGCGGGTTGGGCACCATCCACAGGTGGGCCAGCGCATCGCTGTGGGCAAAGTCGACGGCGGCGCTGGCATCGAAGGCAAAGCTGGGTGCGTAGATATCGCCCGCCACCAGCCAGAAGGCATCGCCCAGCAGCGGTAGGGCCTTCTTGATGCCGCCCGCGGTTTCCAGCGCGCCACTGTGGTCGCGGCCTTCCTGGGAATAGGTGATGTGCAGGCCCCAGCGGGAGCCGTCGCCCAGGGCGGCGGGAATGGCATCTTCCAGCCAGGCGGTGTTGATGGCGATGTGGCGCACCCCGGCGGCTGCCAGGGCTTCCAGGTGCCAGACGATCAGCGGTTTGCCTTTGACTACCAGCAGCGGCTTGGGTGTGTGGTCGGTCAGCGGGCGCATGCGCTCGCCGCGTCCGGCGGCGAGGATCAGGGCGTGGTCAATCGGTGGATGGGCAGGCATAGATAAGATTATCGGTGGGACCCATGCAATCCAGTGTGCTATTGAATAAATAGCTACTAGCGTAGGTAGCCATTGCGCTAGAGGCCTAAAAACTCATATTTTTAAAACGGATAGTGCCGGGGCGTGGTTTGCACGGTGATCCAGCGCAGGTCGGTAAAGGCCTCAATGCCGGCCCTGCCCCCAAAGCTGCCGATGCCGCTGCCTTTGACTCCGCCAAACGGCATTTGCGGTTCGTCGTGCACCGTGGGGCCGTTGATGTGGCAAATGCCGGACTGGATGCGCCCGGCCACCTGCAGCGCGCGGGCGATGTCGCGGCCAAACACGGCGCTCGACAGGCCATAGGCGTTGTCATTGGCGCAGGCCACGGCTTCTTCCACACCAACGACCCGCACGATGCCTTTGACCGGGCCGAAGGATTCGTCGCTGTAGATGCGCATGGCGGGCGTGACGTGGTCCAGCAGGGTGGCGGGCATCAGCGTGCTGTCGGCCTTGCCGCCGCACAGCAACTTTGCGCCCTTTGCCAGCGCGTCATCGATCAGCGCGTTGCAGCGCTGCACGGTGGCCATGTCCACCACCGAGCCCAGCACGACGGGACCTTGGCGCGGGTCGCCCAGGGGTAGGCTGGCGGCTTTGGCGGCGAGCAGGGCCACGAAGGCATCGGCCACCCTAGCATCCACGATGATGCGCTCGGTAGACATGCAGATCTGGCCGGAATTGGCAAAAGCCCCGAAGGCGGCGGCATTCACGGCGGCTTCCAGATCGGCATCGTCCAGCACCAGCAGCGGGGCTTTGCCGCCCAGCTCCAGCACCACCGGCTTCAGGTACTTGGCGCAGGTAGCGGCCATGATTTTGCCCACGTGGGTGGAGCCGGTAAAGTTGACGCGGCGCACCGCCGGGTGGGCCACCATGGCCTCGACCACGGCGGCGGCATCGGCCGGGGCGTTGGTGATGAAGTTGACCACGCCTGGCGGCAACCCGGCTTCCTGCAATGCCTCGATGATCAGGCCGTGGGTGGCGGGGCAGAGCTCCGAGCCCTTGAGCACCACGGTGTTGCCACAGGCCAGCGGCACGGCGATGGCGCGCACGCCCAAAATCACCGGCGCGTTCCACGGGGCCATGCCCAGCACCACGCCTGCCGCCTGGCGCACGCCCATGGACAGGTTGCCGGGTACGTCGGACGGAATCACCTCGCCGTTGATCTGCGTGGTCAAGGATGCGGCCTCCAGCAACGTGCCTGCGGCCAGGTGCACGTTGAACCCGGCCCACATCGCCGAAGCCCCGGTTTCCGCGGCCATGGCGGCGATGAAGGCGGGGGCTTTGGCTTCCAGCGCGTGGGCGGCTTTGGTCAGCAGGGCGCGGCGCTGGCCCGGCCCGGTGGCCGACCAGGCGGGAAAGGCGGCAGCGGCGGCTTCCACGGCGGCAATGGCATCCTGCACCGTGGCGGCGGGGGCGGTGGTGGCCACCGTGCCGTCCAGCGGGTTGCGGCGCTCGAAGGTCGCGCCATTGGATGCGGCGGCGGCCTGGCTGTGGATGAGAAGGGAAATGGTGGGCATGGGGTGTCTCCTGATTTTTTTGCTATGCATAGAGTAGCTGCTCACGCTTGTCCTATCAGCGCAAGGGGGCTATTCCGTTTAAATGCTCCATGGCGGTGGCAGCCGCTGTGCCAGACAACCCACCCTAATTCTGAATTAGAGTTTCTAATAACCCATGGCTTAATAAATTAGACCAACTTATATTGCAGCTTGTTACGGCTTTTGAGTCAGGGAGTGGCGCATGAAAGTATTGATCTTGGGCAGCGGGGTGATTGGCACCTGCACGGCGTATTACCTGGCCAAGGCGGGCCACCAGGTGACGGTCATCGACCGCCAGCCCGGCCCCGCGCTGGAAACCAGCTTTGGCAATGCGGGCGAGGTGTCGCCCGGCTACTCATCGCCCTGGGCCGGTCCGGGCGTGCCGCTCAAGGCCATCCAGTGGATGATGATGCACCACAGCCCGCTGGTGATCCGCCCGCTGCTCGACCCCGCCATGTGGCGCTGGGGCGCGCAGATGCTGCGCAATTGCACCGAGGCGCGCTACCAAACCAACAAGGGCCGCATGGTGCGGCTGGCCGAGTACAGCCGCGACTGCCTGGTGCAGCTGCGCGCCGACACGGCAATAGCCTACGACGACCGCAGCCAGGGCACGCTGCAGCTGTTCCGCACCCAGAAGCAGCTCGACGGCACGGCCAAAGACATCGACATCCTGAAGCAGTACAAAGTGCCGTTTCAGTTGCTGGACCGCGAGGCCTACCTGCAGTACGAGCCCGCGCTGGCGTTGGTGAAAGAGAAGTTTGTGGGCGCGCTGCGCCTGCCGGGCGATGAAACCGGCGACTGCTTCAAGTTCACCAACGCCCTGGCCAAAATGGCCGAGGCGCTGGGCGTGGAGTTCCGCTACGGCGTGCAGATTGACCGCATCGCCGCCGACGGCAAGCAGATCACCGGTGTGCATACCAGCGCGGGCCTGCTCACCGCCGACAACTATTTGGTCGCATTGGGCAGCTATTCGCCCATCCTGCTCAAACCGCTGGGTTTCAACCTACCGGTGTACCCGGTCAAGGGCTATTCGATCACCGTGCCCATCACCAACGCCGCCTGCGCGCCCGAATCAACCGTGATGGACGAAACCCACAAGGTGGCCGTCACGCGCCTGGGCGACCGCATCCGCGTGGGCGGTACGGCCGAGCTGGCGGGCTACAGCCTGGAGCTGCACGAGGAGCGCCGCAACACCCTGAACCACGTGGTTACCGACCTGTTCCCCCAAGGCGGCGACACCTCCAAAGCCACTTTCTGGACCGGCCTGCGCCCGATGACCCCCGACGGCACGCCCGTACTGGGCGGCACGCCCTACCCCAACCTGCACCTGTCCACCGGCCACGGCACGTTGGGCTGGACCATGGCCGCCGGCACCGGCCGGGTGATGGCCGATGTGCTGTCCAAACGCACGCCGGAGATCAGCATGGAAGGCCTCACTTTGGCCCGTTATGGCAACGGATTTAGCGGGATGCGCAACACCGGGTAAATTCCGGTGATGAGCACCTTTGATCCCGACGCCCTTGAATGCCTTGCCGCCATCGTCGAAGAGGGCGGTTTCGAGAGGGCGGCCCAGCGGCTCAACATCACCCAGTCGGCGGTGTCGCAGCGCCTGCGCTCGCTGGAGGCGCAGGCGGGCACGGTGCTGGTGGTACGCAGCCGCCCGCTCAAACCCACGGCGGCGGGGCATTTGCTGATCAAGCACACCAAGCAGTTGCGCCTGCTGCGCGCCGACCTGGAGCGCGACATGCAGGAGCTGGCGCCCAGCGCCATGGGCGGCGCACGCGACGAAGAGCGGGTGTCGATTGCCATCAACGCCGACAGCATCGCCACCTGGGCCATGGGCGCGCTGCAGGCCGTAGTGGCCCAGGGCCTACCGCTGGAAATCATCACCGACGACCAGGACTTCACCCAGGAATGGCTGCGCGAAGGCCAGGTGATGGGCTGCGTCACCACGCTGAAGCAGGCCTTGCGCGGCTGTAAGGTAGTGCCGCTGGGTGCCATGCGCTACGTGGCCGTGGCCCAGGCCGCCTATGCCCGCCAGCACCTGCCGCATGGCCTGACGGCGCACAACTTTCGCAGCGTGCCGTTTGTGGCCTTTAACCGCAAGGACGACATGCAGCGCGAATTCGTCAGCCAGGCGTTTGGCCTGAAGCGGGTGTCGTTGCGACAGTTGTTTGTGCCCAGCTCCGAAGGCCAGGTGCGGGCGGTGCTGGCCGGTTGGGGTGTCAGCGTGGTGCCCGAGCTGCTGGCCCGCAGCCTGATCGACAGCGGTGCCCTGGTGCACCTGGCCCCCAGCCAGGCCTTGCACATCCAGCTGTTCTGGCACTGCTGGAACCTGCAGTCTGAAGTGTTGGACACCCTGAGTGTCGCATTGACGCAAGCCGCTGAGGCCACCCTTTCAGACTAACCCTTCCCCAAGGCCAAGCCGCAGGCGAGCCGACACTTCCAGAAACACCGCAGAACTGGCTCTGCCAGGCTGCTGGTGTTGCCCCCAGCAGGGAGGTGGGCGAAAGATGCGCAGCACTGCAGCCTGGGGGGTTACCAAAAGCTCAGGCTCTTGGCCAGGATGTGCTGGATCCACGAGCGCGATGCCGTGTCGTTGGCATCGCCCTTGCCCACCAGCTCCAGCCGCGCGTCCACTACGTCGCCCGATGCCACGACATTGCCGGAGGTGATGTCGATCGGGTTCACCACACCCGAGAAGCGCATGGTGCTGATGCCGTTGTTGAAGGCGATGCTGCGCTCGCCCGCCACCACCAGGTAGCCGTTGGACAGTACGTTGATCACCGAGGCGGCCAGGCGGCCCTGGAACTTGTTGCTGCTGTCGGTGCTGCCCTTGCCCTTGTAGGTGTCGCTGCCCGAGGCGCTGGCATCCACGTTCATGATGCCTTTCAAAATACTGCCCAGCGAGTTGGATTCCGAGCCCGGCCCCTTGGAGGCCAGGGTGCTGGCGCGGCTCAGGTCGCTGTTGGTGACGCTGCTGGCGCTCATGTTTTCGGCGATATCGACCTTCAGGGCATCGCCAATTTTGCGCGGCTTGCGGCGGTCGGAAAACAGCGAGCCGGTGGTCATGTTTTGCCGGAAGATTGCGCCGGTGGCCACGGGCTCGATGTCGGTGGGCGGGGGCAGCGGGTTGGCCCGCACCGGGGGCGGGATGATGCTGTCGCTGGCGCAACCCGCCAGGGTGGCCAATAGCAGCAGGGGCAGACAGCGTGTCAGGGTGGGTGTCATATTTACTTTCATGTTCAGTTTTCAAAACCCGTGACGATGGCGGTCACCACCGGGGCGATCTTGCTGCGGGTCGACGACCACTTGCCCATGCCGTAGACCGGGTCCAGCTCGTAGCTGCTGCGCGACAACACTTTGCCGGTGGAGGTGCGCAGGGTCAGGGTGGCGGTGGTGAGGTAGGTTTTATATTCGTTGGTGAAAGGCGGAATGGCCCATTCAATCCCCGCCACATAATGCAGCCATATATCGCAGGCATTTAAACCGGTGCCAGGTTCGTAAATGCGGCTTTCGATTTGGTGCAAACGCAATTCAGACTGCATGGCTGGCAATATTTCGCTGGCCTGGGAGTCGGGGTTTAATACGATGCAGACTTTGTTGAAAGTCGGATGGATATGGTAGACCGTATCGCGGGCTTTGCTGGGCCCTACCGCAATGACAGAACTTGCCGCAATACCAGAAGCCTTGACCAACTCCAGTATAGGCACCGGGGAGAATAAAGAACACGCTGTCTGTACCCCACACAGCGTGGTTATTCCTAATATTCGGCAATATGGTTTTAACATGCGCATCTCTTTATCCATATAGCCGTATTATTTTCACACCAGGGCGTTGATTGCCTGGGTGGCGGCGGACAAGCCGGTCGACGCGTAGTTGGCTGCAGCGGAAGCGGCGGTGCCCACGCCATTGGCAACAGTGTTGTAGGCGTTTTTCAGCTCGTTGGCGCCAGTGGTGGCCAGTGCCACGGTATTGGTGGCAACGTCCTTGATTTCATTTTCTACCCCGTCTACCACCTTGCCCAGTGCACTACTGGCTTGCGACGCGCTACTGGTCAATCCAATTACCGATGCGGCAATGGGGCCAAATTCTTTGGAGTTTTTCTCAAACGTGCTGACCGTGGCTTTTTTCGCTGCCGCCAGGGCCTGTTGTGCAGCTAATGCGGTGGAGGATGCATTATTGATTTTCATAAAAATCCTTTGGGTTAATTACAGGTTGAATGGGATTGAAGGTGTGGGGTGAATAAATTCTGCCATGTAAGTAAAAGTTTTATTTTGAATAAACGGTATGAAAACCCGGCTGTTTACATTGCTTGACATTAGTCAGTCTGGCAGTACACCACGGATATATATCAAAATATAAAGTGTCTATTTGGTATAGAAAATAAAGATGGATAGCGTACGATTAATAACCCGTTAAATTAATATTCAATATGCGCTGCCGTATTTCCCCAATAGAAGGCACAGGGGCTCTGTGCAGGAGTACACTGCACCCGTTTTTTGTGACTTGTTGGTAACAAAATAGTCGGATACTATTTTTGGAAAACGATGGGGGCTAAAATCGGCCTTATGAAATCCTCCGCCCTTGCCAAAGCTCCCAAGATATCTTTCAAGCAGCAGATGCTGGCCGCGCGCGAAGAAGCCATCGTGCAAACCGTCAACCGCTTGCTGGCCGAAAAAGGCTTCGAGGCCATGACCGTGGACGAGGTAGCCCAGGGCGTGGGCATTGCCAAGGCCAGCCTGTACAAGCACTTTCCCAGCAAGGAAGACCTGGCCGCCGCCGCGATGGTGCGTGTGCTGCACCGCACCCAGGCCTACCTGGACAGCCTGCCCGCCGATGGCCCGCCCCTGGACAATCTCAAAGCCATGGTGCGCTGGGCGATGGAGGTGCAAATGGCGGGCGAAATGCCCTCGCTGCCCAGCCAAAACTCCACCCTGCGGGCCAATTTGATGGGCAATGGGGCTTATCTGGATGCGCTGGTGGGCGTGAGCGACCAGCTGGGCGGCTGGATCCAGGCCGCGCAGAAGACCGGCCAGATCAACCCACAGATTCCGGCGATTGCCGTGCTCTACACCCTGTTTGCCCGCGCCTGCGACCCGGTGCTGGGCTTTTTACAGGCCAGCGGCCAGTACAGCGATGCCCAGGTGGTGGAATGGGTGCTGGGTACCTGTTTTGAGGGTCTAAATGCCCGCTAACGCAGGTAGAATATAGGCTAGTAGCTATTAATAAAGTAGCTTAAAAGGTTTGCAACCAGACCGCGGTGTCCGCCGGCACCCGGCCTTGCGGGTCCAGCGTGCCGCTGTTCAGCAGCACTTTCGCCCTCGCAGGCAGCGCCAGCGGCTCGGCCGACACATTCACCATGCACACAAAGCCCGAGCCGCGGGTGAATACCAGCGCGCCCTCGTGCGACGGCAGCCACTGCAGGCCGTAGCCGCCCAGGCCGATGTCGCTGCGGCGCAGCTGCAGGGCCTGGCGGTACAGGTCCAGCGTCGAGCCCTCGACATGGCTTTGTGCCGACACGCTCAACGCCGCCCACGCGGCGGGCTGGGGCAGCCAGGGTGGCGCACTGGTGGGCGGGCTGAAGCCGAAGTGCGGTTGCGCGCCCTCCCACGGAATCGGCACGCGGCAGCCGTCGCGGCCCCGGCTTTTGCGGCCCGTCTGTTCGAACATCGGGTCTTGCAGTACGGCATCGGGCAGGTCTTCCACCTCGGGCAGGCCCAATTCTTCGCCCTGGTAGATATAGGCCCCGCCGGGCAGCGCCAGCATCAACAGCGCGGCGGCGCGGGCGCGCTGCAGGCCCAGCGCAAAGTCGGCGGGTTGGGCCAGCAGGTCGTCCAACCAGCGCAGCGGGGCGGCGGTTTGGGGCCGGGCGTAGCGCGACACCTCGCGGGCCACGTCGTGGTTGCTCAGTACCCAGGTGGGTGGTGCGCCGACCTCTGCATGGGCCGCCAGCGTGCCGGTGATGCTGGCGCGCAACTGCTCGGCCCGCCATGGAGCCACCAGGTAATCGAAATTGAAGGCGGTGTGCAGTTCGTCGCCGCGCACATAGCGCGCCAGCCGGTCGCCGGGGTGGACCCAGGCCTCGGCCACAAAAATGCGCGGGTCGGCATAGCTGTCGGCCACCTTGCGCCAGGCTTGGTAGATGGCGTGCACGCCGGGCAGGTCCCAGTGCGGGTGGTTCGCGTCTTCGTGGGCGGGCAGGCTGCGGGGGCCCACATCCGGCAGGCCTGCGGCTTTCACTAGGCCGTGCGCCACATCGATGCGGAAGCCGTCCACGCCCCGGTCGAACCAGAAGCGCAGGGTGGTTTCAAACTCGGCCAGCACTTCTGGGTTCTCCCAGTTGAAGTCGGGCTGCTCGGGGGCAAAGATGCGCAAATACCAGTCGCCGGGCTGGCCGTCGGGGCCGGTGGTGCGGGTCCAGGCCGGGCCGCCGAACTCGCTGATCCAGTCGTTCGGCGGGGCGTCGCCATGCACACCTTTGCCAGGGCGGAAGATGAAACGGTCGCGCTCGGGTGAGCCGGACGCGGCCTTCAGGGCCTGCTGGAACCACACATGCTGGTCGGAGCAGTGGTTGGGCACGATGTCGAGCAGCACCTTGAGCCCCAGCGCGTGGGCTTCCTGCAGCAAGGCCTCGGCTTCGGCCAGGGTGCCAAACAGCGGCTCGATGTCACGGTAGTCGGCCACGTCGTAGCCCGCGTCCTTCATGGGCGAGGGGTACCAGGGGTTGATCCACACCGCGTCGATGCCCAGGTCCGCCAGGTAGGGCAGGCGCGCACGTATTCCCGCAATATCGCCAATCCCGTCGCCATTGCCATCGGCAAAGCTGCGCGGATACACCTGGTAGACCACGGCGCTGCGCCACCAAGGGGAAGGGGTGTGGGGGGCTGTCATGGGTGGGCTCCTGGTTGGCGAAAGGCGATGCGCTGTTTCAAATTTTGCCACCGGGCGACGGGTACAGGACGGTTACAGCGCGCTGAATTTGATCCAGCGCAAACACCCATGGATTTATCTTAATTTGATAGCTACTTGCGTAGGCAGAATATGCGCTAGAGGGCAATTTGGCTTAAATTTTGAGTTTCGACCAAGGTGATGCACTGGCTGGCCAGAAACCCCACTTGCTCATTCTTGCGGGCATAACCCAGTGGGTTGGCCACTACGCGGCAGCCCTGGTGGGTGTAGTCGCTGGGGGCGTGCAGGTGGCCGTGCAGCCAGAGTTGGGCGTGGGGGAGCAGGTCGTCCAGCGCGTTGCAGAAACCGGCGGTGCCGGGGGTGCGGCCGTAGCGGGGGTCGGCGCTGTGCAGGCTGGGGGCGAAGTGCGTCACCACTACGGTGTTGCCGTCAAACGGCACGGCCAGGGCGTTGCGCAGCCACTCTTGGCAGACCAGGGCCTGCTCGCGGATGCCGTCGGCCAGCATGGGCAGGCCTTGGCGGGTGGCGCTGTTCTTCTTTAGATAGTAGTTGGCGGCGCGAAAGGCCTTGTCGCGCGCCTTGAGCTGCTGGCCCAGGGTGGCGGCGCTGTCGTCTGCGGGCGGGCCAAGTGCATCGAAGTCGCTCCATAGCGTGGTGCCGATGAAGCGCGTGCCTTGCAACTCCACCACTTCACGCTCCAGCCAGACCAGGCCCAGGCGTTCGCAGGTGGCGCGCAGACGAGTATCGGCTTCCTCGAAATCCTGCCCGTCGTATTCGTGGTTGCCGGGTACAAACAGCACCGGCGTGGGCCAGCCTGAACCCCCTGCGGAGGGCGGCAGGGGCGAGAAGCGGGCCAGGCCAAAGTCAGCATCGGCCAGTTGCGAACCTACCTGGTAGGAGCCGATATCGCCCGCCAGCACCAGCACGTCTGCCCCCGGCGCAGGGGTGGGCACGAAGTGGGGGTGCACTTCCAGATGCAGGTCGGATAGGAGTTGGATGCGCATAGTGAGGATAGAAAACGCCCCATTTTGGGCATGAATGCACTACTTTATGCAGTACGCGCATGGTCTCGGGCTTGAATACCTAGGGAAAACCCTTAATCTAACCCTATTGCAACTTTTCACCGTGAAGACGGTGGTGCCACCATGTTCAGCTTGTTGACCCAATATATCCTGTTCCATAAATCCCAACCCGCCGCTGCGGTGGCTGACAAGGCCAGTGTGGCCCAGGGTTTGATGGAGAGCGCCGATGCCCATGCCGGCCGCGATCCCCGCCATGCGGCCGAGCTGCGGTCCGCCGCCATGGCGGCGCTCAGCGCCGTTCGCTAACTTCCCAGCGCGTAGGCCTTTGCGGCCACACGCGCCACGGCCTGCCTGAGCCACAGGTGGGCCGGGCTGGATTCCATGCGGCGGTGCCATAGCGCATCGACATGCACCGCAGGCACTTCAAATGGCAGGGGGCGCTGCTCCAGCAGATCGGTGCTACCGATGGCATGGGCGAAGTGCTGCGGCAGAACG
Organism: Rhodoferax sp.; assembly: GCF_025354435.1. Classification (GTDB taxonomy): domain Bacteria; phylum Pseudomonadota; class Gammaproteobacteria; order Burkholderiales; family Burkholderiaceae_C; genus Rhodoferax_B. The sequence continues at coordinate 1,393 of NZ_JANXMU010000015.1, read as the reverse complement.
GTCAGCAGATCGGTCTGGGCGGCGATATGGCCCGCGGTAAAAAACTGGTTCACGGTCAAGGCCACCTGGCGTTTGCGCTGGATCAGGGCCAGCGCCTCGTCGATAAACCCAAACGAACGTCCTGAAAAGCTGACCAGCATGTGGCGCGCCGCACAAAACTGGTCCAGCGTCAGCGTGCCTGCCGCCAGCGGATGGCCACGCCGCATGGCGCATACATAGTGGCCGTCGTACAAGCGTAGATGCGCATACGGTATGCCCTTGCCCACCTGGGCGCGGGCGGCCAAATCGGCCAGTACCGCCGGAAAAAACCCCACCGCCAGATCCAGTGTCTCGTCTTCCAGCAGCTTGCGCGGGTCGCGCGAGGCCAGCGGCAGCACGTGCAGCGACACGCTGGGGGCTTCGGCTTCCAGGATGCGCATCAGGCCGGGCAGCAGCTCGGCGGCGGTGGCATCGGCCATGGCTAGCACAAAGCTGTCGTCGGCCTCGGCCGGGGCAAAGGCGCTGGGGGCCAGCGAGCCCTGCAACTGCCGCAGCGACTCGCGCACCGTGGGCCACAGGGCCAGCGCGCGCGGCGTGGGCTCCATGCTGGGACCCACGCGCCGCACCAGCTCGTCGCCCAGGCTGTCGCGCAGGCGGCGCAGGGCGTTGCTAACGGCGGGCTGGGTGAGTGACAGGTTCTGCGCGGCCCGGGTCAGGCTGCGTTCGGCCATGACTTCGTCAAACACACGCAGCAGATTCAGGTCGAAAGTGCGAAAGTTGGGTGAATTCATGGCAGGGTGCGCAAGTATTTTGCGGATATAAAACCTAATTTGTTGTAAAAATGCTACGTAGACACAGCACTCTAAACCCGAGTCAGGGGTGAAATAAAGGGTAAACCCGCAGTTTGTACCAACCAAAACGCTTTGGACATTCTGCCAACTAGTTCCGCTATGTTTTATATAGCTTTTTGCGTAGGTATCAATTGGGCTAGAGCCCGATTTTTTGCTTATTTTTTGGCAAAAAAGAGATTTTTCGGAGACTGCACGGTCGTGCTATTCCAAGGTCTTGGGCAACCCATTTATCACGCTGGTGAATGCAGATCATCACAAAGATAAATTTAGAAAATACTAGTGTTAACCCTAAGATTCGTTTGCGTTCAAGGCGATCCAGTCCAGAACGCTTTGCAACTAAGGAACACACCATGACCAGCTTTATCAACCCCAGCATCTCCACCGAGCATTCCGGCGTAGCACGCGCTGACTCGGTTGCCACTGCAGCACGTGGTTTTTACCAAAATTTTGACTCTTCCCGTGGTCTGGCGGCCGTGCTGCTCGCCGCTGTGGTGTCCGCCCTGGTGGTGGCTGCCGACCAATTGGTGGACAGCTGGGCCGAAGGCCATTTGCTGATGGCCTGG
>NZ_JANXMU010000084.1 GCF_025354435.1 Rhodoferax sp. | reverse complement strand
TTGCGGTGCTGGGCGAATCCCGCTTCTTGGTCGGCGGCCAGGGCCAGGGTGTGTTGCTTCATCTTTGTCGCCTTGTGAGGGATGACAATACCAATGCAAGTCACGCGCCAGGTCGGGACTTATTCAGCGTTGCCTTAACGCAAATCCGCGGTTGCCACAAAGCCGCCCTGCGCCGCACTCTGTGTGCCGCGCTCCAGCATCGCCATGACCTGCCGCACCTGCTGCGCGGGGACGGGGGCGGCATCGGACTGGCCCTGCAGGTAGTCGCGCACACCGGCGTAGTACTGCAAATAATCGCCCGCCACGTCGGGAGTGGCCTCAAGGACCGACTCGCCGTCAATCTGGAGCACCAGTTGGCCAGGCAGCGGGTCGGCACCCCAGTCGCCCAAGGCACCCAGCTGCGGACGGCCACCGGCTTTCAGTGCGTCCTCTTGGGTGTCCAGACCAAATTTGGTAAACGAGCCGCCCGTACCGTGCAGCACAAAGCGCGGCCCGCTGGCGGTGACGCAAGAGCTGGCGTGCAGCACCACGCGCAGGCCAGGGTGGGTGGAAGGGTAGCGCAACTGGGCGTGGAAATAGTCGTTGGTTTGCGTGTTCTCGCGCTGGCGGGCCACGTCGAGCAGCAGGTCGTCGGGCACGCCGAAGAGTTGCAGCGCCTGGTCCACCAGGTGCGCGCCCAGGTCCATCCACAAATCAGAGCCCGGAATGTCCAGCTCGCGCCAGCGGCCGGGGATCACGTGGCGGAAGCGGTCAAAGTGCGATTCAAAGTGGGTGATGCGCCCCAGCTGCCCGCTGGCCAGCACCTGCTGCAACAGGAAGAAGTCACCGTCATAGCGGCGGTTCTGGTAGACGGTGAGCATGCGGTTCTGCTGCGCGGCTACGGCGAGCAAATCCTCGGTTTCGGCCAGGGTCACGGTGCAGGGTTTGTCCACCACCACGTGCTTGCCCGCCAGCAGCGCGGCGCGGGCCAGGGCGTGGTGGCTGGCGTTGCTGGTGGCGATGATGACCAGGTCGATGGCCGGGTCGGCAAACGCGGCCTCGGGGGTGGGTACCACTTTGACCTCTGGCCAGTCGGCGTGCACCGCCTCGGGTTTGCTGGAGCAGATGCAGGCCAGTTCCAGGCCGGGCACACCGGCGATCAGCGGTGCATGGAAGACGCGGCCTGCCAGGCCGTAGCCGATGACGGCGACGCGGATGGGGGCGGTGGGCGAGAGGGTGTTTGTCATGGTGTTTTAGGGGTTATAGATGCCGTCTGCAGCCCCCCAGCGTACACCACGGCCACGTCAGTTTGGCGCTGGTGCCTGGGTCGACTTGTGCCATGCGTCCAGGTAGGCCGGGATCTTGTTGGCAGGCATGGCCGGGCTGTACAGCCAGCCCTGGAAGAAGTCGCAGCCCAGCGCTTGCAGCATGTCGCGCTGGGCGGCTTGTTCGACGAATTCGGCCACCACGTACACGCCCTGGGAATGGCCCAGGCGGCAGACGCAGCGGATGATGTCTTGGTCTACCGGGTTGTGCAGTACCTGGCGGGTGAGCACGCCGTCGAGCTTGATGGCGTGGACCTTGAAACGGTGCATGTACAGCAGCGAGGTGCAGCCCATGCCGAAGTCGTCCATCGACAACGACAAGCCCATGGCCTGGAGCTCGGCCAGGGTTTTGTCGGCCTGGGCGGTGTTGGCGATGGTGCGGCCTTCGGTGATTTCGATATCGATATCCTTGCTCTGGATGCCGTGGGCGCGCATGGCATCGGCCACGGTCTGCACCCAGGTGGTGGATTGCAACTGCACCGGTGACATGTTGACCGACACCGTGAAACCGGTGAGGCCCGCCTTTTGCCACACGGCCAGGTCTTCGCACACCCGCTGCACCACCCAGGCACCGATGTGGTGGATCAGGTCGCATTCTTCGGCCACGTTGATGAGGGCGGCAGTGGGCACCGGGCCGTGGCTGGCGTGGGTCCAGCGCAGCAGCGACTCCAGCCCCACCACCCTACCCTGGGCATCGTGCTGGGGCTGGTAGGCCAGCGTCACGCGGGGCGAGCCGATGTCGGCCCGGAAGTCGCGCACCAGGCAGCGGGCGACTTCACCCACCGAGTCTGCGCGGTCCAGGGTGCCGGCATGGGCCTCCACCTCGGGCGACATCAGCACGTCCAGCGCCGATTTGAAATACTCCTGGTTGCGCTGCAGGCGCGCGTTCTCAAGTTGGCGCACAAACGGGGCGTACACCAGGGTACTGCACAGCAGGCACAGGGCCTGCACGCCCACCCCGCTCCAGCCCCCGGCCATGACATAGCCCGAAATAAATACCGGCGTGGACCAGATCACCGGTTGACCGTTCAGCGGCATGCCGAACACGGTATAGGCCAGGGTGGCGATCAGGCAATTGAGCAGCGGCGCGGCAATGAACGGCAGCAACAGCGTACGGCTGAGCACCAGCGGAATCCCAAACAGCAGCAGCTCGTTCATGTTCAGCATGGCGGGGATCACCGAGTACCAGGCTAGCCGCCGCAACGAGGGGTCTTTGCCCTGGGTGATGCAGTAAATGACCAGGCCCCAGGTGGCCCCTGCCCCGCCGTTGTGCACAAAGGCATTCAGAAACGTCAGCGAAATCAGGTGGTACGAATACAGCACATCCGCCGGTGCCACCAGGCCAGACGCGCTGGACACCGCGTACAAATACTGCCCTCCGTTGATGCCCACCATCCACAGCAACTGGTTGAGCAGCACCGTGCCGAAATTGAGCACATCCCCATTGGGCTGCTGCCCTAAAAACCACTGCCACAGCTGGCCCAGCAACGGGCCCAGCACCCCGTCAAACAGTACCTGCCACAGCCCGTGGGCCAGCCACACCAGCAGCAGCGTCAATGCGGCCGTGCCCGTCATGTGCAGGGCGCTTTGCAGCGAAATTCCGCCATCAACTCCGCCCATGCTGGTGTGGTTGGGCAGCCAGCGGCCGAGCAAGCGCATCAGCTCGGCCACGGCCACGCCCACCAAAATGCTCTGGAACGCGCTGGCATAGCCCAGCACCTGAAAGTCAAACGGTTCGCGCAGCACCACCAGCAAAAATGCGCTGGCAGCCACCGCCGCCACAGTGATGGTGGAGCGCTCGACCCGCCGGTCATGGGCCTGGCTCAAGGCGGTGGTGCGCGCGGCAATCACCATGGCGGCCATCAAGCCCATCAGACCCATGGTGGCGTAAAAAACCCGCATGGCCGAGGCCTGCCAGTCCGGGCCCCACTGGACGGCCATCCACTGCACATAGGGGGAATAGGAAATTTGCGCCACGGTATTGGCCATGACCCCGAGCACCGTGAGCGGTAACAGCGCCACATAGGCTTCGCGGATGGCCTGCAGCCACAGGTGCACACGCTGCTGCAAGGACTGCCTCCACACCGCCGTGCCATCCCGCCGCCCCACGCCAATGCTGCCCTGTGCCATGCGTTGTACCCCGTTGTAGGGATTAAGCTTAGCCCATCGCAGTGACATGCATCCATACGTTACTGTATACCGGGCCGGGTACTTTTAGCGGGGGGTTCAGGGCCACGTTCTGGCCGGTTTTGGGGCCCGTTTTGGGTGCGGATCAGCAGGGCCAAACGCTGGGATGACGCTTGTATCGCCGCCTGCAGCGCCGCCATGCGGGCCGGGTCGGCAGGCTGCGGTTGGCTGCTGCCTGGCGGGGTCACCGATGCCATTCCCTGCACCTCGGCCATCCACCCTGCCTGCTGCCGCACCTCTTGCAGCAGCGCATTGCGCGGGTCGCCAGGCGGCAGCCAGACAGCCGCCAGTTCGGCCTGCACTTGGCGAAACGCCGGGGCGTGCACGCTGCGGCTGCGTTCGTCCGACTGCTGCGCACTCAGTTTGCCAGCCCGCAGCAGTTGCGACTCCTGGCCCAGCCGCAGCATGGCGGCATTGAAGTTGCGCATGGCCAGTTCAAAAGCCGCCGCGCCCGCGTACTTGCGCTGAAAATCCACCGCCGCCGGGGGGGCCAGCGCCGCCAGCCCCACCACCAGCGCGGCCACCGCCGCCAGGGCCAGCACCGCCCGCCCCCGCGCCTGGGGCCGTGCGCGCAACAGGTCGGGCCGCACCGGCAGGATGCAGCCCATCAGCGCCCCGGCCAGCAGACCGCCGACGTGGGCCGCATTGTCTACCCCGGCCTGCAAGAAGCCCTGCGCCAGCGAATACACCACAAAAAACCCAATCCCCCGCAGCATCTGCTTGCCAAACAGCCGGGGCATGGTGTCGCGGTGCCGCAGCACGGCCACCAGCACCACCCCGGCCAGCCCAAACACCGCGCCCGAGGCCCCGACAGAAACCGTTTTTTGGGCCGAAAAATGCAGGCTGAGGGCACTGGCCGCCAGTGCCGACCCCAGGTAAATGCCCAAAAATACCCGGTGCCCGTAAATGCGCTCGGCGGTTTGGCCAATGGCCCACAGGCCCAGCATGTTCATCACCAGGTGCACGATGCCGCTGTGCACAAAAGTAGCCGTCAACAGCCGCCACACCTGGCCGCGCTGCACCTCGGATGCAGCATTGCCACCCCACTGCAGCAGCAGCTCGGCCGGTGGGTGGAAGGCATCGACCCCCCGGGCCACCATCCACGCCCACACCGCCACATTGAGCGCGATCAGCCCGTAGCTCACCCAGGTGCGGGGGGCCAGGGCGTGCAGCCAGTCGTGGAACTGGTGCTCTTCGGCCGCGGCGGCGGGGACGGGCTGCAATTGCGGCGACATCACACGCCTTGGTTACGCATCCAGTCGGCGGTCTGGAAAAAGCTGTCGCGCAGCCGGGCGCGCAGGGTGGCATCCACGCCCGTCTCGCCCATCGCCTGGTCCATGCAGGCCAGCCACTGGTCGCGCTCCAGGATGCCGATCTTGAACGGCATGTGCCGGGCGCGCAGGCGCGGGTGGCCAAACTGCTCGGTGTAGTACTGCGGCCCGCCCAGCCAGCCACACAAGAACCAAAACAGCCGCTGGCGGGCATTCTCCAGCTCCGGGCCATGGGCAGCGCGCAGCGCGTCATAGCCCGGCTCCAGGTCCATCAGGTCGTAAAACCGGTCCACCAGCGCCCGCACCGGGGCTTCGCCACCGATCCATTCAAACGGGGTGGCTGCGGGGGCTTTCTCTTCGATCTGCATAGTGGGTATCAAAATTTATAAAAAATACGGCTCTAGCGCATATACAACCTACGCAAGTAGCTATTAAAAACAGAGCATTTAAGCCAAGAGACCTGCACGGACCTGCAGTGTACGATTCACCAGATACTTTAATAAAAGCTATTACTTATATTTATTCGATTGACTATACATATTTAACAGTTTTAAATACCATCCAGTCTTCCCTCCAGCCCACCGAAAGGAAGACACCATGCGCCAACCCAGCACCTTGAGCACAGCACCACAAGGCGAAGCCGCCGGATGGAAAACCGCCAGAGTCCTCAGCCTGCGCCCCTTTAAAACGACCGCGGGCATGTTGGTCAACAGCGCGGGCTTGGTGATTTTGTTGTCCCGCCTGGCGCATTGGCACGCGGGCTGAATTTTTATGCGCCCGGGCCCGTGGCCGGGTCCGCCCCGTGGGCGGCAAAAGGCCGGGGGAACAGCGTAGCCTGGCTGCGGTCGCGCAGGCGGTAGGCCACTGCAGGCCGCCCTTGTGCGCCGGGCAGCACGCCTGCCTCTTGCATGAACTGGCCGTCCAGCATGCGTTTGCGAAACGCGCTTTTGTCGATGGGCCGCGCCAGCACCACCTCAAACGTGCGCTGTAGTGCAGGCAAGGTAAATGGCTCGTCCAGCAAAAACGCGGGCAAGGAGGTGTATTCCACTTTGCTGCGCAGCCGGGCCAGGGCCGCCGCCAGCAGCGTGTGGTGGTCAAACGCCAAAGCGGTGTTTAACGTCGCATCCACATCCCACCACTGCGCCGCGCCAGCACCTGCGTTTGCGCTTGCACCGGTTTCCAGCCGCACCGCCGCCGCCGGAATCAGCGCATAAAAACAATGCGTGGCCGACCAACCCCGGGGGTCGCGGGTGGCACTGCCCCAGCTGCCCAATTGCTCCAGGTAGGGCGTGGCGATGCCGGTTTTGTCCCGCAGCTTGCGCAGCGCGCAGTCCAGCAGCGTGGCATCGTGCTGCACATCCACAAAGCCGCCCGGCAGCGCCCACTGCTGGGCAAACGGCTCGTCCGCCGCGTCCGGGCGGCGCACCAGCAGCACCTGCAGGCTATCGTGCAGCAGCGTGAAAATCACCACGTCCACGGTGACCAGGGGCCGGGGGAAGTCGGTGGCAGCGGGTGCGGCGGTGGGCATTTTCGGCATGGTGTGTAGCGCTCCAGACATTTAGTTGCACTATACAACCCAGTTTGTTGTACAGTGCAACTTACTATTTTTTAAACTGACTGCCATGGACCTCCTCACCCTCCTCACCCAACCGGTTGTAAGCCTTGCCAACATGCCCATGTCGGTGGGCGACATGCTGGGCTTTGCCACCGGCGTGCTGTGCGTGTGGCTGACGGCGCGGGCGCATATCAGGAACTTCCCCGCAGGCATCCTGAGCAGTGCGGCGCTGGGCCTGGTGTTCTTGCAGCAACGGCTGTTTGCCGACTCGGCTTTGCAGATCGTGTTCATTGCGCTGTCGGCCCAGGGCTGGGTGCAGTGGCTGCGCCCACAGCATGTTCAGGACAAGGCGGCCTTTGCGCCCACCAGCCTGCGCGAACAGGTGGCGCTGCTGGCGGTGGCGGCAGTCACCACGCTGCTGCTGTGGCAAGTTTTGCTGTGGCTCAAGGGTGCCGCCCCGCCGGTGGATGCGCTGCTTACCGCCTTGAGCCTGTGCGCCCAGTGGCAGCTGAACCGGCGGCAAACCTCCAGCTGGGCCTGGTGGATTGCGGTGGACCTGGTGTCAATTCCGCTGTACTGGAGCCGCGGCTTGCCGCTGATTGCGGGCCTGTCCCTGGTGTTCTTGCTGATCTGCCTGCGCGGCTGGTGGAACTGGCGCACGCCCGCCCCCCGCCGGGTGCTGGGAGCCACCGCATGAGCCGGGTCGACTACCGGCACGGCCTGGTGATCGGCAAGTTCTACCCGCCGCACCTGGGGCACGTCTACCTCATCCGCACGGCGGCCGCGCATTGCCAGCAGGTGACGGTGGGGGTGCTGGGCTCCAGCGTGGAGTCGATCGGCATTGCCCAGCGCGTGGCCTGGCTGCGCGAGACCTTTGCCGATGCGCCACACGTGCGCATCGTCGGCGCGCTGGACGACGTGCCGATCGACTACACCAGCCCCGCCATCTGGGCCGCCCACGTGGCGGTGATGCGCCAGGCGGTGCAAGAGGCCGACCAGCTGTTCGGCACCACCCCCACCGTGGATGCGGTGTTTACCTCCGAGCCCTACGGCCAGGAGCTGGCACGCCAGTTTGGCAGCGCCCACGTCTGCCTGGACCAGAGCCGCAGCCTCTACCCTACCTCCGGCACCGCCGTGCGGGCCGACCCGGTGGCGCAGTGGCAGATGCTGCCGCCCGCGGTACAGGCCGGGCTGGCGCTGCGCGTGGTGGTGCTGGGGGCGGAATCCACCGGCACCACCACTTTGTCGCACGACCTGGCCACGGCCTTACGCCAGCGCGGCGGCGTGTGGGCGCGCACCGCCTGGGTCGCAGAGTACGGGCGCGAATACAGCCACAACCTGCTGGCCCTGGCCCGTGCCCACAACCCGGTGGCAGGCGTGGCCGATATCGCCTGGCAGTCCAGCAACTTCAGCGCCGTGGCCGCTGAACAATGCCGCCGGGAAGACCAGGCCGCGCGGCACGGCAGCCCGGTGCTGGTGTGCGACACCGATGCCTTCGCCACCCGCCTGTGGCACGAGCGCTACCTGGGCGGCCCAAGTGCCGGTGTGGCCGCCATCGCCGCTGCCATGCCGCCGCGCAGCCTGTACCTGCTAACCAGCGACGCGGGCGTGGATTTTGAAGACGACGGCCTGCGCGACGGTGCCCACCTGCGCGGCTGGATGACCGGGCGCTTTCGCGAACTACTGGGCGCGCAAACCGTGCCCTGGGTGGAAATCACCGGCTCCCCCGCCGAGCGCTGCCGCCAGGCGCTGGAGCGGGTGGATGCTTGCGTGGCCCAGACCTGGCGGTTTACCAAACCTTTATAAAAAATCAGCCTCTTGCGCATAGTGCACCATCACAAGCAGCTACTTAAAATATAGCAAACCCGTTTTTTTGCAGGCGCTGCCAACACTGCAAGGCGGCAAGCATGGGGTAGCGTGCCTTACCATGCCCCGCACCCAGTGGCCACACGGCAACCTCACATCCGAACCCAAGGAATCGGCAATGACGCAACCCAACACCCTGCCCCCTGGGCAAGACGCTCCAGAAACAGACCCGTCGGTGGCACCGGACCGCTCACGCCGCGTGGTGCTGCATATGCCGGTGGATGTGCGCAGCTTTTCGCTGGGGCTTTTGGCCCTGCTGGCCAGCATCTACACCTTGCACTGGGCGGCGGCGGTGTTTATCCCGATCCTGGTGGGCATTTTGTCCAGCTACGCCCTGTCCCCGGTGGTGGACTGGTTCCATGCGCGCCGGGTGCCACGGGCACTGAGCGCGGCGGTGCTGTTGCTGGGCCTCCTGGGCGGGGTGGGTGCCGTGGTGTATTCGCTCAGCGACGATGCCAGCAAACTGGTCGAGCAGTTGCCCGCCGCGACGCAAAAGCTGCGCAGCGCCCTGCGCGCGCTGCCCGGTGCACCGCGCAACACGCTGACCACCGTGCAGCAAGCGGCCTCGCACCTGGAGCAGGCGGCCGAGGAAGCAGGCCGCGCCGTACCCACCGGCCCGGGCGTACAGCGCGTGCAGATTGTCAAGCCGCGGTTTGACATCCGCAACTACGTGTGGGACGGCAGCATGGGCATTGTGGGCATGCTGGGGCAGCTGGGCACCGTGTCGCTGATCACCTTTTTCCTGATGGCCTCGGGCGATAGCTTTCGGCGCAAGCTGGTGAAACTGACCGGCCCCACGCTCAGCCGCAAAAAGATCACCTTGCAGGCGCTGAACCAGATCAACGACCAGATCCAGCGCTACATGCTGCTGCAGTTGTTCACCAGTGCCCTGGTGGGTGGGGTGACGGGCTTGTACTTCATGGCCATGGGCCTGGAGCACGCCGCGGTGTGGGGCGTGGCCGCGGGCGTGCTGAACCTTGTGCCCTACCTGGGCAGCGTGGTGGTGGCGGCGGGGTCCGCGCTGGTGGCGTTTTTGCAGTTTGGCTCGCTGGACATGGTGCTGCTGGTGAGTGGTGGCTCCCTGGTGATCCACGCCATCGTCGGCTTCTTGCTGACCCCCTGGCTCACCAGCCGCGCCAACCAGATGAACCCGGTGGCGGTGTTTGTGGGCATGTTGGCCTGGGGCTGGCTCTGGGGTTTGTGGGGCCTGCTGCTGGGCGTGCCCATCATGGTGGCCGTCAAGGCGGTGTGCGACCGCATTGACGACCTCAAACCGGTGGGGGAATTTCTCGGCAACTAGCCGCGCGGCACCAGGTAAAAATTTATATGAAAAGTGCTTCTAGCGTATATGCAACCTACGCTAGCAGCTATCAAATTGATAAATTAAGCCGTCGCCCGCCGCAGCGTCTCCACCACCGGGCGGCGCAACACGTCACGCAGGCCCCACCAGCCTGCGGCCAACGCTAGCAGCGCCCCGGCGATGGCACCAAACAGCGGCACCCACAGCGAGCCGTGCCACTCAAACTCGAACACAAAACGGGTCAGCGCCCAGCCCACGGCCACGGCCACGATGCTGGCCAAGAAGCCCGCCAGCAGGCCCACGCCCGCCAGCTCGGCGCGCTGCACCTGGCGCAGCAGGCTGCCCGGCGCGCCCAGGGCCCGCATGATGGCGAATTCGCGGGCGCGCTCTTCGCGGGTGGCGGTGATGGCGGCAAACAGCACCACCAGCCCGGCGGCCAGGGTAAAGCCGAACAAGAATTCCACCGCCCGGATCACCTGGTCCAGCACGCGCTGCAGCTGGCCCAGGGTGCTGCTCAGGTCCACCGCAGTGATGTTGGGAAACTGGCGCACCAACTGGTTGTCGAAGCCCTTGGTGGGCGGGGCCTTGAACGCGCCCAGAAAGGTCACCGGCACCTCGGCCATCTGGCCCACCGGGTAGATCACGAAGAAGTTGGCCCGCATCGAACCCCAGTCCACCTTGCGCAGCGAGGTGATCTTGGCGTCACTCTGCACGCCGCCGATGTCGAAGCGCAGGCTGTCGCCCATCTTCAGGTTCAAAGATTTGGCAATGCCTTCCTCGACGCTGACGGCCCCTTTTTCTTCGGGTGTCCAGATGCCTGCCACCAGCGGGTTGTGCGGGGGCCGGGTGGCGCTGTAAGACAGGTTGAATTCGCGGTCCAGCAGGCGCTTGGCGCGGTCGTCCACATAGTTCTCGGGGGCCACCGCCTTGCCGTTGACGGCCACCAGGCGGCCCCGGAACATGGGGTACCAGTCGTAGTTTTGCACGCCCGCCGTGGCCAGGTTCTGCCGGAAATCTGCGGCCTGGTCGGGCATGACGTTGATGACGAAGCGATTCGGTGCGTCCGGCGGCGTGGCCTGGCGCCAGCTCTGGATCAAATCGGTGCGCAGCAGCACCAGCAAAATCAGCGCCAGCAGGCCCACGGCCAGCGCGCTGATTTGCACCACGGCGTAGGCCGGGCGTGCCGATACCTGGCGCGTGGCCAGCACCAGCCAGCGCGGGGCCGTGGCCTCGTTCACGCTGCGGCGCAGCAGCTTCACCGCCACCCAGCCCAGGCCCGCAAACACCAGCACGGCGGCGGCAAAACCACCCACGGCAATCAGGCCCAGCGTGATGTCGCTGCTGGCCGCCAGCAGCAGCGCGGCAAAGCCCAGCACGCCCAGGCCCAGCACACCGATGGAGGTGGGCTTGAGGCCACCTACGTCGCGACGGATTACCCGCAGTGGCGGCACGGAGGCCAGTTGCAGCACCGGCGGCAGGCCAAAAGCGAACAGCAGCGTCAGCCCCATGCCCATGCCCAAAGCCGCCGGCCACCAGGTGGCGGCGGGCAGGCTGGAATCGACCAGGCCCGCCAGCAGCAGCACGAACAGGTAGTGCACGCCATAGCCAATCGCCACGCCCAGCGCGCTGGCGAAGATGCCGACCAGCGCAAATTCCAGCGCGTAGCTCAAAGCGATGGTGCGCTGGCTCTGGCCCAGCACGCGCAGCATGGCGCAGTCGTCCAGGTGGTTGGCCGCAAAGCCGCGCGCCGCCAGGGCCACGGCCACGGCGCTGAGCAGGGCCGACAGCAGGGCCACCAGGTTCAGGAACTTGTTGGCCCGGTCCAGGGTTTGGCGCATCTCGGGGCGGCCGGTTTCCAGGGATTCGATACGCACGCCGCGGCTGTCGGGCTTTTTGACCTCTTCGGTCGCCCACTGCACATAGCGCTGCACGGCGGGGTCGGTTCCGGCCACGGCAAAGCGGTAATTCACCCGGCTGGCGGGCTGGACCAGGCCGGTGGCGGCCATGTCGCTCTGGTTCACCATCACGCGGGGCGAAAACGACATGAAGCCCCCGCCCCGGTCGGGCTCGGTCACGATGGTCTGGGTGATGCGCAAACGGCTGTCGCCCAGCAGCAGGCTGTCGCCGATCTTCAGGTCCAGCGACTCCAGCAGCGATGGATCAACCCAGGCCGTGCCCGGCGCAGGTATCTCGCGCGTGGGGTGGACGGCATTTTCATCAGAGACATCGGCCAGCTCGGAAATGCGCAAACTGCCGCGCAGGGGGTAGCCGGGCACCACGGCTTTCAGCGCCACCAGCTTGCTGGCCCCACCCTGCGCGTCGTCCGCCCGGCCCATGGTGGCCAGGGTCAGCGTGCCCACGGCCTGCAGACCCTGCGTCTGGGCCTGCGCCAGGAACGCAGCGGGCGTGGGGTTGTCGCTGGAGACCACCGCGTCGCCGCCCAGCAGTTGGCGGGCATCGCGCTGCAGGCCACCTTGCAGGCGGTCGGCAAAAAAGCCCACGGCGCTGAGCGCGGCCACGGCCAGGGTCACGGCCACGATGAGCAGGCGCAGTTCGCCCGAGCGGACATCGCGCCACAACGTGCGCCAACCCAGGGCGATAAAGGGGGAATTCAACGGTGGCTCCTAAACGGTGTGCAAGCGCGCATTATTCCCGCACCCCCCTACCCTGGCTGGCTATCAGGCTTTGCGGTCAAACGCCGGGCAAGGGCAGCGGCGAAGCTGACACCACCCGGTTGCGCCCCATGTGCTTGGCTTCGTAGAGGGCCGCATCGGCATGCGCTATCAGCATTTCGCCCGGCCGCTCGGTGCTCCACGGCTCCAGCGGCCGGCGGGTGGCCACGCCGATGCTGACGGTCCAATGCATGGGCAAGCCTGCCTGGCTGTGCATCACCAGGGCCCGCACCCGGGCCAGAATGCGCTCAGCGGCGACCTGGGCGCCCTGGCTGTCGGCGCCCGGCAAAAGGATGGCGAACTCCTCGCCGCCGATCCGCGCCACCTCGTCGATCGCACGCGACATTTCTCGGCAGGTGTTGGACAAGGCCTGGATCACCCGGTCGCCCGTGGGGTGCCCATGGCTGTCGTTGATTTTCTTGAAGTGGTCGATGTCCAGCATGAGCAGCGAAACCGTGTGGTTCATGCGTTCGCAGCGCGCCATCTCCTGCGACAGCAGCTCCTCGAAATGGCGGCGGTTGCTGGCACCGGTCAGGGAGTCGGTGTTCGAGGCCCGCTCCAGCGCACGCTCCGTCAGGTAGCGGCGGCGGTAGCTACGGGCAAAGGCCCCGGCAATCACCAACACCAGCATGGCACCAGGCCAGACCAGCACCGCATAACGGGTGTTCTGGAAACCGGGTGCCCACCCCGCCAGCCACATCAGCTGGGGCAAAGCCGTGGTGGTCACGATGAAGACCAGGTTGAAGCGCAAGGAAAACCCCAAGCACACCACCAACGGCAGGAACAGAAAGTAAACGAACCCGGCCATGCCGTAAGCCATGCCCCCTTGCAGCCGGGTCAATATATGTACGAAATGCGCCTCAGACAGCCACACCGTCAACAAAATCTGCCAGGCCAGAAAGCGGTACGGCTTGACGTAGAGGAACACCGGAGCCCCCAGCGCCAGCAGCAAATACGCCAGACGCGGCAGCACCGTATCTGCCGCCCCCACGGGGTCGGTCACGTAGTCCCACACCCACAAGGCGGATGCCAAAATGGCAAACAGCACGCACATCAGCGCGGTGAAGGTGCGATGGTCTTCCAGCTTGTTCTGAAAGTACACCGTATCGGCGGTGTGGTCGAAGTACTCCCGCAGGACCGCCGACACAGAGTACCTGCCGGGCGAGCGGGGTGGGCCTACGAAATGGCCCGCAGAGAGGGACCTATCCATGCTGGCGGCCACAGCCCGCACGCTGGCAGTCCTCGGCTTCAGCACCTGAGGGGTACCACGGCAAAACTATCGTGGTGGGTTGTTTCACAGTGAGCGCTCCAATCTGCCTGTCATTCCCCGCAGAAAGCCCCCGTGCCAACCACGCCACCCAGGGGAGGCACCGCATGCGGTCACGGGCCTGGGCCCGACTGTACGCGCAGCCGGCCAGAGCGCACACCCGACTGCAAGGGCATACTGGCCGTCCTATAAAAAACCGAGACATCCCATGTGGCAACCCAGTACCCGTTATCCCGACCCGGCCATCACCGTGCTGGACCCGCGTTTTGAGCGCTACCACCTCTTCAACGCCGCCGTAGAGCGCATTGCCACTGGCATGCGCTGGGCCGAGGGGCCGGTGTGGTTTGGCGACGGGCGCTACCTGCTGTGGAGCGACATCCCGAACAACCGCGTCATGAAGTGGGAGGAGCAGGCCGGCGCGGTCAGCGTGTTCCGCCAGCCGTCCAACTTCGCCAACGGCCACACCCGCGACCGCCAGGGCCGCCTGGTGGGCTGCGAGCACGGTGGCCGCCGCGTGGTACGCACCGAGTACGACGGTAGCATCACCGTGCTGGTCGACCAGTTCAACGGCAAGCCGCTGAACTCGCCCAACGACGTGGTCGTTAAATCCGACGGCAGCGTGTGGTTCACCGACCCGCCCTTTGGCATCCTGGGCCACTACGAAGGTTTTAACGCCGTGCCCGAGCAGCCCACCTGCGTCTACCGCTTCGACCCCGCTACCGGCCAGTGCACAGTGGTGACCGACGCGGTAGATCGTCCCAACGGCCTGTGCTTTTCGCCCGATGAGCGCTTGCTGTACGTGGTCGAATCCGGTGCCACACCGCGGCGCATCCGGGTATTTGATGTGGAAAGTGGTGTGGGCGGCACGCGCCTGGTCAACGACCGGGTGTTCGTGACCTGCGCCGACGGTGAAAGCCCCGACGGCTTTCGCTGCGATGTAGACGGCAACCTGTGGGCCGGTTGGGGCGGCAAGGATGAAAAAGAGGGCCGCGACGGCGTGATGGTCTTTGCCCCCGATGCCACACCCATAGCCCACATCGCCCTGCCCGAGCGCTGCGCCAACCTGTGCTTCGGCGGCCCGGCCCGCAACCGCCTGTTCATGGCGGCCAGCCAGTCGGTGTATGCGCTGTATGTGGGGGTGCAGGGGGTGGCGGGAGGCTAGCCAAATTTACATAAAATCAGCCTCTAGCGCATATTCCATATACGCTAGTAGCTATTTATTACATAGCAGGCTGTAAATCTGCCCGGTGCTTGCGCAGTGCGGCCAATACGATCTCGCGCATGCCTTGGGCCTCGTCGGTGTCCAGGGCGGCCAGCAGGGCGCGGCGCATGCGGGGTTCCCAGAACTTGCGGATATGGGTGGCGATGTCGTCCAGCGCTTCTTCGCGCTCGGGCATGGTCTCGAAGAATTCGCCAATCTGGTTGGCCATGCGGATGAGGTTGTCGGCTTTCATGGGGTCGGTTCCAGTCGAATCTGTTCAGGGTGGCTGTAAACGCTGGCGTTGTCGCCACGCGCAAAGCCCAATAAGGTGATGCCTGCGGCCTCGGCCACATCGATGGCCAAGGCGGTCACGCCGGAAATGGCGGCCAGCAGGGCGACGCCGGCGCAGGCGGCTTTTTGCACCATCTCGAAGCTGGCGCGGCTGGTGACGACGATGAAACCGCTGGGCGCATCCAACTTGATCACCTGCAGCGCGCCGACCAGCTTATCCAGCGCGTTGTGGCGGCCCACGTCTTCGCGCACCAGGGCGATGCTGCCGTCGGCGTGGCACCAGGCGGCGGCGTGGGTGGCACCGGTGGCATCCAGCAGGTGTTGCTGGCTACGCAGGGCGGCCAGGGCGCGGGCCACGGCGGCGATATCAAAAGAAGTGGCGGGCGCGGCCACCGGCGCGGGGCGGCGCACGGCGTGGGCCAGGCTGTCGGTGCCGCACAGGCCACAGCCGGTACGGCCGGTGAGGCTGCGGCGGCGGTCTTTGAGGCGGGCGAAGCAGGCGGCGGCAATCTCGATCTGCAGCGTATGGCCCTGCGCGGACACCACCAACTCGATATCGCGGATCTGGTCCACCGTGTCCACGATGCCCTCGGTGCGCGAGAAACCACGCGCAAAGTCTTCCAGGTCGGCCGGCGTGGCCATCATCACCGCGTGCGAGATGCCGTTGTATTCCAGCGCCACGGGCACCTCGTCGGCCACCCAGTCGGTGGCGGCAAACACCTGGCCTGCGCGCACACCCACCACGGCGGCGGGGCGGCAGCCGGGGACGGGGTGCAGGGGCTCGGTGCGCTGCATGGCTTACTTGATCGCGTCGGCCAACACAGGCGCCTTGGAGGCCGCCTGCAGCAGGTCCAGCTGGTTCTGGTTGAACTGCGCGTAGGACTTTTGCCATTCCGACGGCTGCACCACCGGCATCACCTGCACGGCAGTCACCTTGTACTCGGGGCAGTTGGTGGCCCAGTCGGAGTTGTCGGTGGTGATCACGTTGGCGCCCGATTCCGGGAAGTGGAAAGTGGTGTAGACCACGCCCGGCTGCATACGTTCGGTGACCAGCGCCCGCAAGACTGTGTGGCCCGCGCGGCTCTCAATACCCACCCAGTCGTTAGGCTTGATGCCGCGCTCTTCGGCGTCATGCGGGTGGATTTCCAGCAGGTCTTCGTTATGCCACTGGCTATTTTCAGTACGGCGGGTTTGCGCGCCCACGTTGTACTGCGAAAGGATGCGTCCGGTGGTCAGCAGCAGCGGAAACTTGCGGGTGACTTTCTCTTCGGTCGCAACGTACTGGGTAATGATGAACCGCCCTTTGCCGCGCACGAAGCGGTCCTGGTGCATGGTTTCGGTGCCCAACTCGGCGGTGTCCTCATTGCACGGCCATTGCACGCTGCCGTGCTTGTCGATCTTCTCGTAGCTGACGCCACGGAAGGTCGGTGTCAGCGAGGCAATCTCGGCCATGATCTCGCGGGGATGCTTGTAGGCCATAGGGTGGCCCAGCGCATTTGCCAGCTTGACGGTGACTTCCCAGTCGGCCAGCCCGGCCTTGGGCGGCATAACTTTGCGCACGCGGGAGATGCGACGCTCGGCATTGGTGAAGGTGCCGTCTTTTTCCAGGAACGACGAGCCGGGCAAGAACACATGGGCGTACTTAGCGGTTTCGTTCAAAAAGATGTCTTGCACCACGATGCATTCCATGGCCGACAGGGCCGACACCACGTGCTGGGTGTTGGGGTCGGACTGGACGATGTCCTCGCCCTCGCAATACAGACCCATGAAACTGCCCGCCAGCGCGGCTTCAAACATATTGGGAATGCGCAGACCGGGTTCAGCTTGCAGCGAGACGCCCCAGGCGGCTTCGAATTCAGACCGTACGGTCGAGTCTGAAATATGGCGGTAGCCCGGCAGCTCATGCGGGAACGAACCCATGTCGCACGCGCCCTGCACGTTGTTCTGGCCGCGCAGCGGGTTCACGCCCACGCCTTCTCGGCCCACGTTGCCGGTGGCCATGGCCAAGTTGGCAATCCCCATCACCATGGTGGAGCCCTGGGCGTGTTCGGTGACTCCCAGGCCGTAATAGATGGCCGCATTGCCGCCGGTGGCATATAGGCGGGCGGCAGCGCGCAGGTCGCCAGCGGGCACGCCGGTCACCAGTTCCATTGCTTCGGGCGAGTTCTCAGGTTTGGCCACAAATTCGCGCCACTGCTGGAAGGATTTGTCATCGCAACGCTCGGCGATGTAGTCGCTGGCCAGCAGGCCCTCGGTAACCACCACGTGGGCCAATGCAGAGATCACTGCCACGTTGGTGCCGGGCTTGAGTTTCAGGTGGTAGTCGGCCTGTACGTGGGGCGAACGCACCATGTCGATGGTGCGCGGGTCGATGATGATCAGCTTGGCGCCTTCGCGCAGACGCTTTTTCATGCGCGAAGCGAACACCGGGTGACCATCGGTAGGGTTGGCACCGATGACCATAATCACATCGGCATGCTCCACCGACTTGAATGTCTGGGTGCCAGCCGATGTGCCGAAGGTCTGGCCCAGGCCGTAGCCGGTAGGCGAATGGCAAACCCGGGCGCAGGTGTCCACGTTGTTGTTGCCGAATGCTGCACGCACCAGCTTTTGCACCAGATAGGTTTCTTCGTTGGTGCAACGCGACGAGGTGATACCGCCAATAGCGTCACGCCCGTGCTTGGCCTGGATGCGGCGGAACTCGCTGGCTGCGTAGCCGATGGCTTCGTCCCAGCTCACCACTTGCCACGGGTCGGTGATGCTCTTGCGGATCATCGGGGTGGTGATGCGGTCCTTGTGGGTGGCGTAGCCCCAGGCAAAGCGGCCTTTGACGCACGAGTGGCCTTCGTTAGCCTTGCCGTCTTTCCACGGCACCATGCGCACGACTTCATTGCCCTTCATTTCAGCTTTGAAGGCGCAACCCACACCGCAGTAGGCGCAGGTGGTGATCTTGCTGTGCTCGGGCTGGCCCATCATGATGACGGTTTTTTCTTGCAACGTGGCGGTAGGGCAGGCGGAAACGCAAGCACCGCAGCTGACGCAATCGGATTCCATGAACGGCTGGTCTTGGCCCGCCGACACGCGGGACTCGAAGCCCCGGCCCGAAATCGTCAACGCAAACGTACCCTGGGTCTCTTCGCAGGCGCGCACGCAGCGGTTGCAGACGATGCACTTGGAGGGGTCGTAGGTGAAGTACGGGTTGGACTCGTCTTTTTTGGCGTGCAGGTGGTTAGCGCCGTCCATGCCGTAACGCACTTCGCGCAGGCCGGTGACGCCTGCCATGTCTTGCAGCTCGCAGTCGCCGTTGGCAGAACAGGTCAGGCAGTCCAGAGGGTGGTCGGAGATGTACAGCTCCATCACGCCCTTACGCAGCTCTTGCAACTTGGGGCTTTGGGTGCGCACTTTCATGCCGGACTCGACCAGCGTGGTGCAGGATGCGGGGTAGCCTTTGCGGCCCTCCACCTCGACCAGGCACAGGCGGCAGGAGCCAAACGGCTCCAGGCTATCGGTAGCGCAGAGCTTGGGCACATTAATGCCTGCATCCACCGCCGCACGCATCAGCGAAGTGCCCGCGGGCACAGTGACGTATTCGCCGTCGATCTCTAACGTCACCTCTTGTGCAGAAGAACGCAGGGGGGTGCCAAAGTCAATTTCTGTGGGGTGGTTTTGCATGGTGTGCTCCGTGCGTCGTTAATTAAACGGCCAACTGCACAGGGGCAGCCAGACCGAAGTCTTGGGGGTAGTGGTTCAGCGCCGACAGCACCGGGAAAGGTGTCATGCCGCCCATGGCGCACAGCGATCCGTGGACCATGGTGTCGCACAGGTCGCGCAGCAGCTTGACCTGCTGGGGTTGGTTTTCGCCACTGCGGATGCGGTCAATCACCTCGACCCCACGCGTTGAACCAATGCGGCAGGGCGTGCACTTACCGCAGGATTCAATGGCACAGAATTCCATCGCGTGGCGTGCCAACCGGGCCATGTTGGCCGTGTCGTCATGCACCACGATACCGCCGTGGCCTACCACTGCACCCACCGCGGCATAGGCTTCGTAGTCCAGTGGAATATCCCACTGCGACTCGGGCACATACGCACCCAGTGGCCCACCGACCTGCACCGCCTTGATGGGGCGCCCAGTAGCAGAGCCACCGCCAAAATCAAATATCAGTTCGCGCAGGGTTACACCAAAAGCTTTTTCGATCAGCCCGCCATGCTTGACATTGCCCGCTAGCTGGATGGGCAGAGTGCCACGGGAACGGCCCACGCCGAAGTCGCGATAGTGCGCCGCACCACGCGCCAAAATAATGGGCACCGAGGCCAAAGAAATCACATTGTTTATGACTGTGGGCTTGCCAAACAGACCACTGAGCGCAGGCAATGGCGGCTTGGCACGCACGATGCCGCGTTTGCCCTCCAGACTCTCCAGCATGGCCGTTTCCTCGCCGCACACATACGACCCGGCAGCCATGCGCACATGCAGATGAAAGCTGTGCGCGCTGCCCAGAATGTGGTCGCCTAAAAAGCCAGCGGCGGTGGCTAACTCAACTGCGCTACATAAGGTGGCTACAGCGTGTGGGTATTCAGAGCGAACGTAAATATAGCCCTGCGTAGCCCCGGTGGCAACCGCGGCGATGGCCATGCCCTCGACCAGCATAAAGGGGTCGCCCTCCATGGTCATGCGGTCTGAATAAGTGCCTGAGTCGCCTTCGTCGGCATTACAGACAATGTATTTTTGTGCGCCCTGTGCCGCAGCAACGGTTCGCCATTTAATGCCCGCGGGAAAGGCTGCACCACCCCGCCCTCGCAGCCCGGAATCCAGCACATGCTGCACCACTTCCGCAGGACCCAGTTTGATAGCATTGCGCAGACCGGTAAAACCATCAAACGCCTCATAGTCGGCCAGCGACAAAGGCCTGGTGATGCCCATGCGGGCGAAGGTCAGGCGCTCCTGCTTTTGCAGGTAGGGCATGTCTTCTGGACGGCCCAAATGCAGCGGATGGCTGCTGGCCCAATCGGCATCAAACAGGCTAGCGACGTCTTCTTCGGCCACGGGGCCAAAGGCAATACGGCCCAGCGGTGTGACCACCTCGACCAGCGGCTCTAACCAGAACATGCCACGGGAACTGTTGCGGTGCAGCTCGATGGCGACACCGCGCCGATCGGCCTCGGCCTGGATGGCCAGCGCGACTTCGTCGGCACCTACAGCCAATGCGGCGGAGTCACAGGGAATGTAAACAATCATGCTGCGCTCCGGGCTTGGGCGACCAGGCGGTCAAATTTGGAAATACTTACACGCGCATGAACTTTGTCATCCACCACCATGGCTGGGGATGAAGAACATAAACCCAGGCAGTACACCGGCTCCAGCGTCACCGCGCCATCGGCTGTGGTGCCGGGATGGTCCCCATGGAGCCCAAGGCGCACGCAGGCATGGGCCCACAACTGTTCCGCTCCCATCGACTGGCAGGCCTCGGCCCGGCAGATTTGCACTACGTGCTGGCCTGCGGGTTCCGAGCGGAAGTGGTGGTAATAGGTGATAACACCGTGCACCTCCGCCTTAGACAGGTTGAGGGCTTTGGCAATAGCGGGCACCGTATCGGCCGGGATATAGCCCAGTTCATGCTGCACAGCGTGCAGGATAGGCAGAAGCGCACCCGGTAGATGCTGGTGCGTGGCCACGACCGTAGCGACGGTCTGGAGGTTTTTTTCAAGTGTCATCGTGGCCTGCTTCTGTCTTGGCGCTGCGCGCGCCTAGGGTCTAAAGATCAATGGATAAATTTACCAACGCTTAACAGGGTCCGGTAAATACCCCATGCGAGGGGAATGCCGACTGCCAGCCACACCAGTATCGCCAGC
Organism: Rhodoferax sp.; assembly: GCF_025354435.1. Lineage (GTDB taxonomy): Bacteria > Pseudomonadota > Gammaproteobacteria > Burkholderiales > Burkholderiaceae_C > Rhodoferax_B. Next base: position 16,581 of record NZ_JANXMU010000084.1, on the reverse strand, counting down.
CCAGAATCCGCGCTGGTAGTCCCGCCATTGGCATTGGCGTACAGCACGGTGCCGGACGCCTTCTCGTGCGCCAACCGTTTTTCAACGGCCAGTTCACCGTCGGTCATAAAGTGCTTGTCGGCCACTGGGCGGATCAGCAGGTTGCACACCAGGCCCACCGCCAACATACCCATCAGGATGTACATGGTCTGGTTGTAAACCTGTTCACGCGGCAGGCCTAAACCCAGTTGGTATTCGCGCATGTAGTTCACCACTACCGGGCCCAGTACACCCGCGGTGGCCCAGGCAGTCAGCAGGCGGCCGTGGATGGCACCCACCATTTGTGTACCAAACAAGTCTGCCAAATAAGCGGGGGCGGTAGAAAAGCCACCGCCATACATACTCAAGATCACGCACAGTGCGGCCACGAACAACGTAATGTTGCCTGCAGAGGCGCTGCCGGGCACGCTGAGATACAAGGCGCCGCCGAGCACGAAAAACACAATATAGGTAATTCTACGACCCAGCTTGTCAGACAAGCTGGCCCACACGAAGCGGCCACCGATGTTGAACAGGCTCAGTAACGCGGTAAAGCCCGCTGCCACCGTAGCAATGGCTGCTAATTGGATTTTATCCAGTTCACCGTATTTTTGTGTCAGGCCAATCAGCGATCCGCCAAATACCTCTTGCAGCATGGGCGACGACATACCGATCACACCAATGCCGGCACTGACGTTCATGCACAACACCATCCACACCAGCCAGAACTGGGGAACGCCCCATACCTTGCTGACGTGTACGTGGCGCTGGGTAATCATGGTGTTACTGGCGTTGGGTGCGGGCGGGCTCCAGTCGGCAGGTTTCCAACCGGATTCAGGTACCCGGTAGCCCAAAGCACCGGCCATCATGAACACGAAATACACCAACGCCATAACGATAAAGGTCTGCATCACGCCCACGTCGGTCGCAGTGGCGAAATATTTCATCAAATCTGCCGCAAATGGGCTACCAATCATCGCGCCGCCGCCAAAACCCATAATAGCCATGCCGGTGGCCATGCCGCGCCGGTCAGGGAACCACTTGATCAGCGTGGACACGGGGGAGATATAGCCCAAACCTAGACCGATACCGCCAATGACCCCTGAACCCAACAGCATCATCCAAAACTGGTGCAAATGGATGCCTAAAGCCGAAATCAGCATACCGCCGCACCAGCACAATGCTGCTACGACACCCGCTTTACGCGGGCCCGCACGTTCTAGCCAGCCGCCCCACAGCGCTGCCGACGACCCGAGCAGCACAAAGAACAGGGTGTACATCCATCCGAGGGTAGAAATCTTCCAATCGCAATTGGTGACGAACAGCTCTTGGAAGAAGCCGATTTCGGGACCGCATTTGATGGCTTCTTTGATTCCCAACGCCCTGGATAAAGGCAACCAAAAGACCGAAAATCCGTAGGCCATGCCGATGCACAGATGGATGGCCAGCGCTGCGGGGGGAACCAGCCAGCGGTTGAATCCAGGGCCCGCGATTGTGCCTTCCTTGTCCAGGAATCCTGCCATGTGATGCCTCTCCATTTTTTTATCCCCCGGGTATGCGGCGGATTTCATCGTGTCAGGACGGTTTGTACAGGCCCGGCCGTGGCGGGTCCAATGGAATCTCTACATGGAGTGATTCAAAGCGCGAATGCTGCAGCGCAACAGTACGGTATAGGTCTTAGAATTTAAAGGGTATTTTTAGGCATAAAAACACCCTCTAGCGTATATTCAATATACGCTAGAAGCTATTATTTTTTAACTTAAAAACAATAGCAAACCCAAGCTGGTTTACAGCGGCCAGGCACCGGCCAGTTGCCCGCTGTGGGCGCTGACGTGGCGCAGCCAGTCGGGCGATTCGGCCAGGGCCAGGGCGGCCTGCATGGCGCGCGAGGGGCGCACCACCTTCGGGGCCATGAAGCCGATGGGGGTGCGCACTTCGGGCGCGACCAGCGGCAGCGCCTCTAGTTCGCGGTAGGTCAGCACGGCGGCCAGCAAGCCGCCGGGCAGCACGCTGCACACGCTACCGTCCACCACGCTGAGCACCAGCGAGAAGATGGAATTGGTCTCGATGGCGGGCACCACCTGGATGCCTGCGGTGGCAAAAGCCGCGTCCATGATGGTCCGGTTGTGCATCTCGGGGGTCAGCAGGCACAGCGGCAGATCGGCCAGGGTCTGCCACGGCACGGGGTCGCGCATTTGCAGGCCGTCCTGGTGCGGCTGCGCAGCACGGCGCACCAGAAAATAAAACTCGTCGTACTGCGGCCAGGCCTGCAGCTTGACGGCGCGCTGGTGCATGCGGTCGGTGTAGCCCAGGGCCAGGTCCAGCGACAGGTCTTCCAACCGCGTCTCCAGCTCCAGTGAGCTCAGCGACAACACCACCGGCTGGATGCCCGGGTGCCGGGCCTGCAGCATGGCCGCAAACCGCGACAGGACGGGCACAGCCGTAGGAATCGCGCCCATACGCAGGCGACCCCGAGGGTAGTCGGCCTCGCTTTTCAGCGCCTGCTGCAGCACCTCGTGCTCGTGCAGCATGCGGTGCGCGGTGAGCAGCACCTGCTCGCCCTCGGGCGTCAGCCCCTCGTAGTTGCGGCCCCGGCGCACGATGACCACGCCAAACTCGTCCTCCAGGGCCTTGAGCGCGTTGGACAGCGCGGGCTGGGTGATGTGGCAGGCCAGGGCCGCGCGGCCGAAGTGCTTGTGCTCGTGCAGCGCCGAGAAGTAGCGCATGGCGGCCATGAGGTTCATGGCGGCTTATGTGTCTTTGCTGATGGAGATGGTGGGAAATTTAGACGAAAAGTCTTTGTTCTTGCCCGCAATCGACACCGCCACCTGGCGGGCAATGGCCTTGTACAGGGCAGCAATCTCGCCGTCCGGCTCGGCCACCACGGTGGGCTGACCACCGTCGGCCTGTACGCGGATCTGCATGTTCAGCGGCAGGGCACCCAGGTAGTCCATGCTGTATTCGGCGGCCATCTTCTTGCCGCCATCGGCCCCGAAGATGTGCTCCACGTGACCGCAGTTGCTGCACACGTGCACGGCCATGTTTTCCACGATGCCCAGAATCGGCACGCCGACCTTTTCAAACATCTTGATGCCTTTGCGCGCATCCAGCAGGGCAATGTCTTGCGGCGTGGTGACGATGACTGCGCCGGTCATGGGCACGCGCTGGCTCAGCGTGAGCTGGATGTCGCCGGTGCCGGGCGGCATATCGACGACCAGGTAGTCCAGGTCTTTCCAGTTGGTTTGGCGCAGCAACTGCTCCAGCGCCTGGGTGGCCATGGGGCCGCGCCAGACCATCGCCTGGTCCTGGTCCACCAGAAAGCCGATCGACATGGCTTGCACGCCGTGGTTCTCCATGGGTTCCATGTTCTTGCCATCCAGGCTCTCAGGCTTGCCCTGGATACCCAGCATCATGGGCAGGCTGGGGCCGTAGATGTCAGCATCCAGCAGGCCCACGCGGGCACCCTCAGCCGCCAGCGCCAGCGCCAGGTTCACGGCGGTGGTGCTCTTGCCCACGCCGCCCTTGCCCGAAGCCACGGCTACGATGTTCTTCACACCGGGCAGGAGCTGCACGCCCCGCTGCACGGCATGGGCGGAGATTTTAGTGGTGATGTTGACGTTGATTTGGCCGATACCGGGCAATGCCTGCACTGCCGCCGCCAACGCGGCTTTTAGGGCGGCATGCTGGCTTTGGGCGGGGTAGCCCAGCTCGATACCGAAGCTGACATCGGACCCCTGGATGGCCAGGCCGCGGACAGCTTTGGTGGATACGAAATCGGTGCCGGTATTGGGATCAATGACGCTTTTGACCGCGTCCAGCACCTGTTGTTCTGAGAAAGGCATGCATAACTCCTATGGGACGCGTAGTCTATGCCCAAACCTACGCGCCCTGCCCCCGTGGGGGCAAGCGGGAGTTATTCGTTGCTACCGCCGATACCGAACAAGCTCAACAGGCTGGTGAACAGGTTGAAGATCGACAAATACAGGCCCACCGTGGCCATCACGTAGTTGGTTTCACCGCCGTTGACGATGCGGCTGGTGTCCATCAGGATCAAACCGGCCGACAACAAAGCCACCATGGCCGATACGGCCAGGCTCAGCGCGGGAATCTCCATGAACACGGCGGCCAAGCCGGCCAGAATCGCGATCACCATCCCGGCAAACAAAAAGCCAGCCATGAAGCTGAAGTCGCGCTTGGACGTGACCGCCCAGGCCGACAAGGCCAAAAAGGTCGCGCCCGTGGCGGCCAGCGCCAGCATCACAACCTGTGCGCCGCCGGGCATGGCCAGCGAACGCGCCACGATGGGGCCCAGCGTGTAGCCCATGAAGCCAGTGAAGGCAAACACGGCAGGGATCGCCCAGCCGCTGTTTTTGAGTTTGTGCACGGCAAACAGCAGGCCAAACATGCCCACCAGCATCACCACCAAGCCAGGGGCCGGGGCTTGCAACACGATGCCTGCGGTGGCCACGGCGGCGCTGAACAGCAGCGTCATCGACAGCAGCGCGTAGGTGTTGCGCAGCACGCGATGGGCGGCGCTGGGCAATGTGTTTGGTACCTGGGTAATCAACGTGGGGTCCGGGCGACCGGAGGGGGAAACATGTTCCATGGATTGCTCCTGAGTGACAGAAAACCCAACCATACGCGCGTCTCGGATACTAAAAAAGCAGAGAATCGTGAAGTATTCATCCCTTAAAACTTGACAATGACCGAAGCCTTCAGCTATCGCCACCTGCATTACTTCTGGGTGGTTGCCCGCGAGGGCGGCATGGCCCGCGCCGCCGACCGCCTGGGTATGGCGGTGCAAACCGTGAGCACCCAGGTGCGCGAACTGGAGCGCTCGTTGGGCGTAACCCTGCTCAAACCCGTAGGGCGCGGCCTGGTGCTGACCGAAGCCGGGGTGGCCGCCATGCGCCAGGCCGACCTGATTTTCCAGCTGGGCGAAGAACTGCCCAGCGTGGTGCACGATGCCATCAGCGCGCCGTCGGTGCGGCTGGCGGTGGGCATCTCGGAGGGCCTGCCCAAGCTGGTGGTGCGCCGCCTGCTGCAGCCGGTGATGCCCGAGCCGCACCTGCGCCTGCTGTGCCACGAAGACGAGTTCGACGACCTGCTGGGCGACCTGGCCCTGCACCGGCTGGACGTGGTGCTGGCCGACCGACCGGCAGCCGCCAACCCCAACATCAAGGTCTACAGCCACCCGCTAGGCACCTCGGCCATGGCCTGGTACGCGCCCGCGCCCTGGGTGGAGGCCGCGCAAAAAGACTTTCCCCGCAGCCTGGCCACCGTCCCGGTGCTGCTGCCCACCACCCACGCGGCGGTGCGTCCGCGCATCGACCAGTGGTTCGAGCGCATGGATGTCAAGCCGCACATCGTGGGCGAATTTGAAGACAGCGCCCTGCTGGTGACCTTTGGGGCCGGAGGCATGGGCGCATTTCCCGCCGCCGAGTGGGTGCACGAGGAGCTGACCACCCGCTTTGGCGTGCAACGCATCGGCCCCTGCGAGGGCGTGGAAGAACGCTTTTATGCGATTGGCACCGAGAAGAAGGTGCAGCACCCGCTGGTGCAGCGGCTGCTACCTGGTAAGTCGTAACTAGGCCGAGCCTACAGCCCCGGCCATGCCCAGCCCTGGCCGTGCCAACCGGATGCGCGGGGCGCGGTGCATCGCAGCAGGCTGCGCAATCTGAAAATCCACCGACGGCTCGGCACTCAGCCGCACGCTGACAGCCTGCGGCGCAGTCCAGCTGCCATGGGTCTGCAGCCACACGTCTTCGCTGCGGCCATCCTGGGTCAACCACAGGCGGCCGGTGCTGACGCGCAGCACCGCACCGGCGGGCAACCGCAGCGCCACCACCTCCGGTGTGCGCAGTTCGAAATGTTCAATTCTGACCATCGCCGTCTCCTGAAAAATCTCCCACCACGGCTTGCGGTGGAGTGGCATTCACTGTAATCTTGCTACCTGTACAGTACCAATACAGTTGACCGAATAGATGCTGCCACTGGCCTGCTAAAGCCACCAATACAGTCCATGCCTAACCTTGCCATCGACCAAAGCGCCACCCTGGGCGCGCAAACCACCCTGGTAGACCAGCTGGTGCAGTGGGCCGAGCAGCGCATCCAGCAGCAGGTGTTTCGCCCCGGCATGCGCATGCCCTCGGTGCGCGAGTTGGCACTGGAGCGCGGGGTATCGCGCTTCACCGTGGTGGCCGCCTACGAACGGCTGGTGGCGCGCGGACACCTGCTGGCGCGGCGGGGGGCGGGGTTTTTTGTACGCGAGACTGCGCCCCCGGCCAACACCCGCGCCAAATCCTCCCCGGCGCGCGCCAAACCGCAGCAGCCCATCAACATGGGCTGGATGGTGCGCAACATGACCAGCGGTATTCCGGCCGACCTGTCGCCGGGTTCGGGCTACCTGCCACCCGACATGTGCGGCGGCGACCTGCTCAAACTGGGCCTGCGGGCGCTGGCCAACCACAGCACCAGCCACCAGCTGGCGCAAGGAGCCTCGGCCCAGGGCTACGCGCCGCTGCGGACGCAAATCCAGCGCACGCTGGCCGAGCGGGATATTGAGGCCCACCCCTCGCAAATCCTCACCACCACCGGCGCAGCCCAGGCCATCGACCTGATTTTTCGCATGGTGCTACGCCCGGGCGACACCGTGCTGGTGGGCGAACCCGGCTGGTGCAACCCGCTGCTGTGGCTGCGCGGGGTGGAGGTGGTGGGCGTGCCCTACACCCCGCAAGGGCTGGACGTGCAGGCCCTGACCGCGCTGGTGGAAAAACACAAACCCAAGCTGATCTTCCTCAACCCCGTGCTGCACAACCCCACTGGCACCCTGCTGAGCGCCGCTGCGGCCTACCAAATCCTGCGGCTGGCCGAAGCCCACGACTTCCTGGTCATCGAAGACGATATCTATTCCGACTTTCTGCCCCAGGGCATGGCCGTCACGCGGCTGGCCAGCCTGGACCAACTGCGCCGGGTGATCTACGTGAACAGCTATTCCAAGATGCTCGCGCCCAACATCCGCGTGGGCTATTTGGCGGGCCCGGCCGAGCTGGTGGACACCCTGACCACCCACAAGCTGCTGACCGCGCTGACCACCCCCGAGATCAACGAACGCATCGTCTACAAGGCGCTGACCGAGGGCAGCTACCGCAAGCACTGCCAGCGGGTGCACGCCACGTTGGACAGCCTGCGCGAGCCCGCCTTCAAACGCATGCAAGATCTGGGGTTGCGGGCTTTTTGCCAGCCGCAGGCCGGTTTTCTGGGCTGGTTCTACACGGGGGTAGACACCAACCACCTGGCCGCCCTGGGGCTGGAGGCGGGGTATCTGCTGCGCCCGGGTGCGCTTTTTTCGCTGCGGCAAACCCCCAGCCCGTGGATGGGCATCAACATCGCCACCAGCCAGGACCCCGGCATGCTGGCCTGGCTGGCCACCACCCTGGAGCAACTGCGCCAGCGCGGTGGCCAGCTTTCATAATTCCAGCATGCCGAATTCACCCACCTCCACTGCGCTCTTGCTCACCGGCGGTGGTGCCCGCGCCGCCTACCAGGTGGGCGTGCTCGAAGCCATTGCCGACCTGCGCCTGACCAGCGGTGCAGGCGGCACGGGCAACCCCTTTCCCATCATCACCGGCACCTCGGCGGGCGCGCTAAACGCCGCCGCCCTGGCCTGCGGGGCAGACGACTTCGATACCGCAGTGCGGCGCATTGTGGGCGTGTGGCAAAACATGGAGGCCGCGCAGGTCTACCGCACCGACCCCATTGGCGTGATGCGCAGCGGCGCGCGCTGGCTGACGCTGCTGTCGGTGGGCTGGATGCTGGCCAAATGGCGCAAGGTGCAGCCTCGCTCCCTGCTGGACAACCGCCCGCTGCGCGAACTGCTGGAGCACCTGGTGCCGCTGCAGCGCCTGCCTAGCCTCATCGCCCAGGGCCATGTGCATGCGCTGGCGGTCACCGCGTCCAGCTACAGCTCGGGCGAGCACTTGACCTTCTTCCAGGGCAGCGATGCACTGCAGCCCTGGGCCCGGTCGCAGCGCCAGGGTCTGCGCGACCAGCTCACGCTGGAGCATCTGCTGGCCTCATCGGCCATTCCCTTCGTGTTTCCGGCCATGCCGCTGGCCTTGAACGGCCACCACGAATACTTTGGCGATGGCTCCATGCGACAGTCGGCCCCAGTCGCACCCGCGATCCATTTAGGCGCTACAAAGGTCCTGGTGATCGGCGCAGGGCGCATGGTGGAGCCCAAGGGCGAAGCCCCCACCCTGGCCAACGACAGCTACCCGTCGCTAGCGCAAATCGCGGGCCACGCCCTGTCCAGCATCTTTTTGGACGCGCTGGCGGTGGACGTGGAGCGGGTGCACCGCATCAACACCACGCTGGCCCTGATACCGCCCGAGCTGCGCCACAACAGCCCACTGCGCCCGGTCGATCTGCTGCTGATCGCGCCTTCGCAGCGCATCGACGCCATCGCCGCCCGCCACGCACACCGTCTGCCGCCCGCCATCCGCACCCTGCTCGGTGGCCTGGGCGGCGCACCCCACACCGATGCCGCCAAGGGCTCGGCCCTGGCCAGCTACCTGCTGTTCGAAGCCAGTTTTACCCGCGAGCTGATGGCCCTGGGCTATGCCGATGCCAAAGCGCAAAGCGCCGAGGTGTGCCGGTTCTTTGGCTGGGCCGATGCCACGCTGCCAGACTAAAATCGAGGGCTGTTTTGAAAGCCCGTTCCCCCATGCCACGCCAACTCTTCGTCACCACCGCCCTGCCCTACGCCAACGGCAACTTCCACATCGGCCACATCATGGAATACATCCAGGCCGACATCTGGGTGCGGTTCCAGCGCATGCAGGGCCATGCGGTGAACTTTGTGGGTGCCGACGACACGCACGGCGCGCCCATCATGATTGCGGCCGAAAAGGCGGGCATCACGCCCCAGCAGTTCGTGGCCAACATCGCTGCCGGGCGCAAGCCGTATCTGGACGGCTTCCACATCGCTTTTGACAACTGGCACAGCACCGACGCGCCCGAAAACCACGCCCTGGCGCAGCAGATTTACCGCGACCTGAAGGCCAACGGCCTGATCTCCAGCAAGGTGATTGAGCAGTTCTTCGACCCCGAGAAGAACATGTTCCTGCCGGATCGCTTCATCAAGGGCGAATGCCCCAAGTGCCACGCCAAGGACCAGTACGGCGACAACTGCGAAGTCTGCGGCTCGGTCTACGCGCCCACTGATCTGATCAACCCCTACTCGGCCCTGTCGGGTGCCACGCCCGAGCTGAAAAGCTCGGAGCACCTGTTCTTCCAACTGTCCGACCCGCGTTGCGTGGAATTTCTGGAGGGCTGGACCCAAGACGGTCGCCTGCAGCCCGAGGTGGCTAACAAGGTCAAGGAATGGTTCACCGTGCGCACTAACGCCGACGGCACCACCAGCGAAGGCCTGGGCGACTGGGACATCAGCCGCGACGCGCCCTACTTTGGCATCGAGATTCCCGACGCGCCGGGCAAATACTTCTATGTGTGGCTGGACGCGCCCGTGGGCTACCTGGCCTCGTTGAAGAATTTGCTGGACAAGCGTGGCGAAGATTTCGAGGCCTACATGGCCCAGCCCGCGCTGGAGCAGTACCACTTCATCGGCAAGGACATCGTCACCTTCCACACCCTGTTCTGGCCCGCGATGCTGAAGTTCAGCGGCCGCAAAACACCGGATTCGATCTTTGTGCACGGCTTTTTGACCGTCAACAACGGCGAAAAGATGAGCAAGAGCCGCGGCACCGGCCTGGACCCGCTGAAGTACCTGGGCCTGGGCATGAACCCCGAATGGCTGCGCTACTACATCGCCGCCAAGCTCTCGGCCCGCAACGAAGACATCGACTTCAACGCCGACGACTTCATGGCGCGGGTGAACAGCGATTTGATCGGCAAGTACGTGAACATCGCCAGCCGTGCCGCCGGTTTCCTGGCCAAACGCTTTGCTGGTAAATTAAGTGCCTTATCGGCCTCTAGCGCAGAGCTTATAAGCGCCATTAGCTCTCAAAAAGAGAGTGTTTCCAGTTTGTACGAACAGCGCGAGTACGCCAAGGCACTGCGCGAAACCATGCTGCTGACCGACCGCGTGAACGCCTACGTGGACGCCAACAAGCCCTGGGAACTGGCCAAAAAAGAAGGCATGGACGCCGAACTGCAAGACGTTTGCAGCACCTGCATCGAAGCCTTCCGCCTGCTGACCATCTACCTGAAACCCGTGCTGCCCGCGCTGGCGGCGCAGGTGGAAGCGTTTTTGAATGTGACGCCGATGGGCTTTGCCGAGGCCGACACGCTGCTCGGCGCTGGCCACACGATTGGCAACTACCAGCATCTGATGCAACGCGTCGATGTGAAACAACTTGATGCATTATTTGAGGCCCCAGCCCAGGCAGAATCTACGGTAGCAGCTACAGAAACTATAGTACCCGGCGGTGCGGAAATTGCGCCGGTCATCACCATCGATGACTTCGCCAAGATCGACCTGCGCATCGCCAAGATTGTGAATTGCGAAGCGGTCGAAGGATCGACCAAGCTGCTGCGCCTGACGCTGGACGTGGGCGAGGGTTCGACCCGTAACGTGTTCAGCGGTATCGCCGCACACTACCAGCCAGACCAGCTCATAGGCAAACTGACCGTCATGGTGGCCAACCTCGCCCCGCGCAAGATGAAATTCGGCCTCAGTGAAGGCATGGTGCTGGCCGCCAGCCATGCCGATGCCAAAGCCCAGCCGGGCATCTACGTGCTGGAGCCCTTCCCCGGCGCGCAACCCGGTATGCGCATCGGCTAAAAACCACCCCGCCATGACCTCGCCCCTCGCCCGCTTCCACCCCCGCCTGATCGATGCCTTGCGGGGCTACAACCGGGAGAGATTGGGCAAGGATGTGGGCTCGGGCCTCGCAGTGGGCATCGTCGCCCTGCCGCTGGCTATGGCATTTGCGATTGCCAGCGGCCTCAAGCCCGAAGCCGGGCTGTGGACGGCCATCATCGCCGGATTCATCATCTCCGCGCTGGGCGGCACCACGGCGCAGATCGGTGGCCCGGCAGGGGCTTTTATCGTCATCGTCTACGGCATCGTCGAGCGCTACGGCGTGGCGAACCTGCTGATTTCCACTGCCTGCGCGGGCGTGCTGCTGTTTGCGCTAGGCCTGTTCAAGCTGGGCACGCTGGTGCGCTACGTGCCGGTGAGCATCGTGATCGGCTTTACCAACGGCATCGCGGTGCTGATTGCGCTGTCGCAGGTGAAAGACCTGCTGGGGCTGGACATTGCCAAGATGCCGGGCGACTTCTTCTCGCAGATCAAGGCCATCGTGGGCCACATCCACACGTTGAACTTCTTTGCGCTGGCGCTGGGGGCCGTGTGCGTGCTGGGGCTGTTTGTGTGGCCGCGCGTGTTTGTGCAGGGCTCGCCGCTGATCCGCCTGCTAGAAGGCCGCACGGTGCGCACTTTTGCGCGGGTGCCAGGCCCCATCGTGGCGCTGGTCACGCTGTCGCTGCTGGCCTGGGCCTTGGGCCTACCCGTCGAGACGCTGGGTACCAAGTTCGGCAGCATTCGCAGCGGCCTACCAGTGTTTGCGCTGCCCGACTTCAGCTGGGACACGGTACGCCTGCTGGTCACGCCCACGCTGACCATTGCCCTGCTGGGCGCGGTGGAGTCGCTGCTGTGCGCCCGCGTGGCCGACCAGCTCGCCAGCGACCCGCACAACATGAAGCATGACCCCAACCAGGAACTGATGGCCCAGGGCGTGGCGAATTTTGTGGTGGCCTTCTTTGGCGGCATGCCCGCCACCGGCACGATTGCCCGCACCGTCACCAACATCCGCTCTGGCACCACCTCGCCCATCGCCGGTATCGTGCACGCCCTGGTACTGGCGGGCGTGGTGCTGGTGGCGGCACCGCTGGCGCTGTACATCCCGCTGGCGGTGTTGGCGGGCATCTTGCTGTTTGTAGCCTGGAACATGGGTGAATGGCATAAGTTTGTACGCCTCAAGCAGTTCAGCAACCACTACCGCATGCTGTTGCTGGGCACGTTTTTCCTCACCGTGGTGTTTGACCTGACGGTGGCGGTAGAGGTGGGCATGCTGCTGGCCTGCGCCTTCTTCATCCGCCGCATGAGCACGCTGTTCCATGTGGATGCGGTGGCCGAGGGCGAAGGCGCTTTGATCTACAAGCTGTACGGCGCGTTGTTCTTAGGGGCGGTGGCCAAGATCGACCCCATCGTGCAGGCCGTGGAAAGCCGCCACCACGGCACGCGTGTGGTGCTGGACGCATCGCAGCTGATCTCGCTGAATGCCAGCGGGCTGGACGCGCTGGAGCAGCTATTCAAGGCCATCGTGCACCGGGGCGGCCAGCTTTACATCAACGACCTGAACGACCAACCCCGGGGGCTGATGGAGCGCTCGGGCTTTGCGGGCCGGTTGAAAGACTTTCAAACCAGCGCGGCCGCGGCGCTCTGAGTGCGGGCGCGGTCCAGGCTGCCGCTCCAGGCCGTCAAGGCCACGGCGCCCAGCACCACCAGGCCGCCAATCCACGGCGTGTGGGCCAGGCCCAGGTGACTGACCACCCAGCCGCCGCCCCAAGCCCCCCCGGCAATGCCGAGGTTGAAGGCCGCGATGTTCAGGCCTGAAGCCACATCCACCGCCTGCGGCGCAACACGCTGGGCCTGCTGCACCACGTAGACCTGCAGACCCGGCACGTTGCCAAAGGCAAACGCACCCCACACCAGCACGGTGGCCACGGCCAGCCAGGGGCTGGAGGCGGTGAGCGACAGCACCAGCAGCACGCCCGCCAGGCCCAGGAACAATATCTTCAGCGCGCTGATCGGGCCGTGCCGGTCGGCCAGCTTGCCACCCCAGATGTTGCCAAACGCCACCGACACGCCGTAGACCATCAGCACCAGGCTGACCGCGTTGGTGCCAAAGCCCGACAGCTCCTACAGGATGGGCGCCAGGTAGGTAAAGGCCACAAACGAGCCACCGTAGCCCACGGCGGTCATGGCGTAGACCAGCAGCAGGCGCGGCTGCTTCAGCACCTGCAACTGCTGCAGCACGCTGGCGGGTTGGTTGTGTTTCAGCGTGGAGGGGATAAAGAACAGGCTGATCAGCATCGCCACCACGCCCAGCGCAGCCACCGCCAAGAATGTAGCACGCCAACCAAAATGCTGGCCGATGAAGGTGCCCAGCGGCACGCCGGTGACCAGGGCCACGGTAAGGCCCGAGAACATGGTGGCAATCGCGCTGGCGGCTTTCTCTTTGGGCACCAGGCTGGTGGCGATGGTGGAGCCGATCGAGAAGAACACGCCGTGGGCCAGGCCGGTCAGCACCCGCGCTACCACCAGCGAGGTATAGCCCGGTGCCTGCCAGGCCACCAGGTTGCCGATGGTGAACAGCAGCATCAGGCCCAGCAGCAGCATCTTGCGCGGCACTTTGCCGGTCAGCGCCGTCAGCACGGGTGCGCCCACAGCCACGCCCAGCGCGTACAGGCTGACCAGCAGGCCCGCCGACGGAATGCTGACCCCCAGGTCGGCGGCCATGGTGGGAATCAGGCCGACGATCACGAACTCGGTCGTGCCGATGGCGAATGCGCTGATGGTCAGCGCGAGGAGGGCAAGTGGCATAAAGCACCTATTCAGTTGCAAGGAAAAGCCGGATTCTGGGCGCTTTACCCTTGCCGAAAAAGCGCTGCATTGGCACAAGATGTATGCATAAAATTCAACAATGAAAACCACCTTGGACGAACTGCAGGCCTTTGCCACCGTGATCGACGCGGGCTCCATCACCGCGGCGGCCGAGCAACTGGGGCAAACCGTGTCGGCCATCAGCCGCTCGCTGGGCCGCCTGGAAAAGAAGCTGGACGTGACCCTGCTGCGCCGCACCACCCGCCGCCTGGAACTCACCGAAGAAGGGGCGGTGTTTCTGGCCCAGGCCCGCAAGATCATGGGTGCGGTAGAGCAGGCCGAGGAGCAGATGGCCCAGCGCCGCAACCGACCCGCCGGGCGCTTGCGGGTCAACGCCGCGTCGCCCTTCATGCTGCATGTGCTGGTGCCGCTGGTGGCGGGCTTTCGGGCGGCCTACCCGGACATTGCGCTGGAGCTCAACAGCAGCGACCAGATCATCGACCTGCTGGAGCACCGCACCGACGTGGCCATCCGCATCGGCCCGCTGGTCGATTCCAGCTTGCACGCGCGGCCTCTGGGCAGTTGCCTGCTGCGCGTGCTGGCCAGCCCAGCCTACCTGAAGGCCGCAGGTCGGCCCCGCACGGTGGAAGATGTGGAGAAACTCAGTCTGCTGGGCTTTACCCAGCCGGACAGCCTGAACGCCTGGCCGCTGCGCAACCCCACGGGCGACCGGCTGGTGATTGCGCCGACGCTGCGCGCCTCCAGTGGCGAGAGCCTGCGCCAACTGGCCCTGGCGGGTGCCGGTGTGGTGTGCCTGGCCGACTTCATGACCGAGGGCGACCGCGCGCGCGGCGACCTGGTGCAGCTGCTGCCCAGCGCCACGGTGGAAGTGCGCCAGCCCATCCACGCCGTGTACTACCGCAACACCGCACTGGTGTCGCGCATCGCCTGCTTTCTGGACTACGTGGCGGCAGGCTTCAGGCCGACTTAACGGCTGTGCACCGAGTCCGGGTCGGGCACGGACATAGTGCGCAGCACCCGGTAATCAGGGTCGAACACCACGGTGAACACCATGGACGTGTTCGGTGGCTCAAGGTAGCGCCAGTCGTAGTCCACCTCGTTCTTGAGCTTGAAGGACGTGGTCTTCATCGGCTTGCCCAGCATCTTGCGCACGTCTTCCATCATCATGCCGGGCTGGACTTTGGCGAAGTTCTGCGGGGTCAGCACCTGACGCAGGGCACTCATCTTGCCGTCGGAACCGATGGTGATCATGTAATTTTGGTGGCCTTGCGGCTGGCGGTTGTACTCGAAGGTATGGCCCCCGTCGGCGGCATCCCAGATTTTCTCGGGCTCGCCGAACTTGGCCCGCACATCGGCCTCGGTGGCCACGCCTTCTTCCAATTCACTGATGCGCTGCGGGTCGCAGGCACTCAAGGCCAGCGCCACACAAACTAAGCCCACCCATTTTTTCAACATCGCTTGTAGCCCCCGTAAAATCAGTCCAAACCAAAGGTTAAGTCTATGTCCATCTTTCGCCGCCCCGATTACACATCCGAAACCACCCAGTTCATCGAGCAACTGAAAGAGAAGAAGCCCACGCTCGAAGCCGAGCAGTTGGCTGGCCGCGCCCTGCTGTGGGAGCAAAAGGTAGACCGCAGCGCCCAGGAAGAGTACCGCGAGGGCCGCGTAGCCCAAAACCCGTACGTTTACCAAACCAATAACAAATAAGTAGCCAAATTGGCATCTAGCGCATATTACAAATGCACGATTAGCTATTATTTAAATAGCACATGCCGTGGTTGAAGCGCTAGCCCCCCCCGAGGCGCTGGACCCGGTGGCACGGGCCCGCCTGTACGGCGAGCCGATGTTTGCCATGCCGCTGGATTTGTACATCCCACCGGATGCGCTGGAGGTGTTTCTCGACGCTTTCGAAGGCCCGCTGGACCTGCTGCTGTACCTGATACGCCGGCAAAACTTCAATATCCTCGACATCCCCATGGCGGCCCTGACGCGCCAGTACCTGGTGTACGTAGACGAGATCCGCAGCCGCAACCTGGAGCTGGCGGCCGACTACCTGCTGATGGCGGCCATGCTGATCGAGATCAAGTCGCGCATGCTGCTGCCGCCCAAAAAGGCTGCAGAGGGCGAAGAAGCCGAAGACCCGCGCGCCGCCTTGGTGCGTCGCCTGCTGGAGTACGAGCAGATCAAGCTGGCAGCGGCCCGCCTCAACGCGCTACCCCAGTTTGGCCGCGACTTTCTCAAAGCCCAGGTGTTCATCGAGCAGGCGCTACAACCACGTTTGCCCGAGGTGCACGTGGCCGACCTGCAAGAGGCCTGGCGCGACATCTTGCGCCGCGCCAAACTCATCCAGCACCACACCATCACCCGCGAAGAGCTGTCGGTGCGCGAGCACATGAGCTACCTGCTCAAGACCCTGCAAGGCCGCAAGTTTGTAGAGTTTGAAGAGCTGTTCGATGCCGCCAAAGGCATGTCGGTGCTGGTAGTGACCTTCATCGCCCTGCTGGAGCTGGCCAAGGAGACGCTGGTAGAGATCGTGCAGGCCGAGGCTTTTGCGCCAATCTACGTGCGCCTGGCCTACTCGCCCGTCTCTGTGGCTTAACCGCCGAAGTGCTTGCGGTAGCGCGCAGGTAGGTCCGCAATGCGCAGCAACATCGGCAGGTCGGCGGTGTTGAAATCTGGGTCCCAGGCGGGCGCACCCAGTACCTTGGCGCCCAGGCGCAAATAGCCCTTGATCAAGGCCGGTGGCTCGATGTCCAGCGTGCTGTCGAACTGCTCGATAGGCAAGGCCAGGCGCGGCTGCACGTGGTATTCGATCGGGGCCATGTGCGTTTTTTGCAACTGCCGCCAAATGCTGGCCGCCGCATCACCCCCCACCACGCCGTTGTGCAGCATGGGGATGCTGGCGCAGCCGA
>NZ_JANXMU010000063.1 GCF_025354435.1 Rhodoferax sp. | reverse complement strand
TTCATGTTCGACAGCGAGGATCATCTGATCCGCCTCGACATGAGCGAGTACATGGAGAAGCATTCGGTGGCGCGCCTGATCGGTGCGCCACCGGGCTACGTCGGCTACGAGGAGGGCGGCTACCTGACCGAGGCCGTGCGCCGCAAGCCCTACAGCGTGCTGCTGCTGGACGAAGTGGAGAAGGCCCACCCGGATGTCTTCAACGTGCTGCTGCAGGTGCTGGACGATGGCCGCCTGACCGACGGCCAGGGCCGCACCGTGGACTTCAAGAACACCGTGATCGTGATGACCAGCAACATTGGCTCGCCCATCATCCAGACCATGGTGGGCCGGGACTACGAGGACATCAAGGACGCGGTGCAAGACGAGCTGAAGAACTACTTCCGCCCTGAGTTCTTGAACCGCATCGACGAGACCGTGGTGTTCCACGCGCTGGACGCGAAAAACATCGAAGCCATCGCTGCCATCCAGATCAAGGTGCTGGAAGCCCGGCTGGCCAAGATGGATCTGACGCTGCAAGTTTCGCCCGCCGCCATCGCCGAGCTGGCCAAGGTCGGCTTCGATCCGGTGTTCGGTGCCCGGCCTTTGAAGCGCGCCATCCAGCAGCGCATCGAGAACCCGCTGTCCAAGCTGTTGCTGGAAGGCAAGTTCTTGCCCAAGGACGTGATTCCGGTGGATGTGGACCCTATACAAGCTCCAGGGCAATTCAGCTTCGGCCAGCCCTGACAGGCCTGAAGAAAAAGGGCTGGGAAGCGATTCCCAGCCTTTTTTTTCGCCCAAGTCTGCAGCAACCTGTTACAAATCCCTGGGCCGCCCATTGGCGATGCCAAGGATAGGACGATGAACTCTTTTGGAAACCTGGTCACGAACCTGTTCGCACTGGCTTTGGGCCTGGGTAGCCTGAAGCTGGCGGGGGAGGGGCTGTGGGCGGGCGCGATTGGCGGGATTGGGAGCAGTGCTGCGGATGTCCGCTTTACCGCGCACCCACTGGGGTTTGTGCTGCTGGTGGCTGCCTGGACGGCCTTTGGCGTATTTCTGGTGGGGTTTGGGTGGCGCGGTTTCACCCGCCCTGGCGACGCGGATGGCGACGACGAGGAAGACATCGGCGGCGAGGTGCCTGCGCCCCGGCCGCGTAGCTTGCCCATCCCCCGGCCGCCCACTGGTATGCAGGCTGCGCCACCCCCCCCCGTGGCTGCCCCTGCAACCGCCCGCCCGGCAGCCAGGCTTCCCGAGCCCCTGGAGCTGTACACCGCGCGCATGTGGGCGGTGTGTGTGCTGGTGCTGACGACGCTGGTGATTTTGGGGGCGGCCTACGCATGCATTGGTCTGTCGTATTTTCTGACCGAGAAGGGCGCGGCCATCCTGTTCGCCCCGGGGCTGGTGGGCTATCTGGTGGTGGCGTGGAAATGCGTGCGCGACTTCTTCTGGCGCGGCCCGGCCCTGGTGCTGGACCGCTTTGGCATCCTGGATTACCGCCAGGGTGGGCGCAGCATCCCCTGGACCGATGTGGATGCCGTGCGCCTGCATGCCTCCAGCAACCGGACCAGCCTGGTACTGCGCTTTCGGGATCTGGCGCTGCCCCGCCAGCACTTTGGGGCGCTCAGCATGCTGGGCGCATGGATGAACCGTATTTTCTACAAAGGCTATGAAGGCCGGGTCGTATTGACCGGACTCCGCTTCCAGCGTGCTCAGGTGCTGCAGGTGGCGCAAACCTTTGTGCGGCATGCGCGGCGTTAGGCTGGGCGGGTGTGCAAAGAAAAAGGGGCTGGAAATTGCTTCCCAGCCCCTTTTTTTTGCCCGCCGCAGCGGTTTACTTGACCTTCTTGGCCTGCGCGGTAGACCACTTGCCGGCGAAGGCTTGCAGGTCGCTCAGGCGCTTGAGCAGGTCGGCACCGCTGGGGGTGACGCTGTAGCCGTCGCTGCCATGGGTCAGCAGGTCGGCTTCGCGGAGTTCTTTGAGGCGGGTGTTCAGGGTGTTGGGGGTGACACCGCCCACGCTGTCTTGCAGCAGGCGGAAGGTCTGGGCGTGGCCGTCGCGCAGGGCCCACAGCACGCGGATGGCGTAGCGGGATTCCAGCAGGGCCAGCAGTTGGTGGACGGCGACGTTTTCTTTGGAACTCATGGTGTGTTCTCCTCGGTGCAATGTGTATGTTGGGGATCTCAAGGTGCTTGCCTGGCACCTGTTCAGCGGAACAACTATACCGCAAAAATCAAAATTGCTACTAGTTTAATAGCATTGTATGCATGAGGTATCTGCGCTGTAACTGAATTACGCCCGGTATATTTTTTGCAGCAAGCGGATCAGTGTTTTGCGCTCGGTAGCGGTCAGGCTGGAGGTGGCTTCGATTTCCAGCTGTTCCACGGTGCTTTCGGCTTCAGACACCAGGGCTTCACCGGCGGCCGTGAGGTGCAGGCCCACGGCGCGGCCGTCCACAGGGTGGGGCTGGCGTTCGATCAGGCCGCGTTTTTCCAGCGCACTGACCATGCCCACCACGTTGGGCGGCAGCAGACTGAGGGCGGCGGAGAGCTGGCGCGAGGTGATGCCGGGGTTGTGGGTGATCAGCGACAGGATGGAGAAGTCCACCGTGCGCAGGTCGTACACCGCCATGCGCTTCAAAAAGATGTCAATGATGACCAGGTAGGCCCGGCGGGCGTTGTAGCCCACCAGGCCCTCAAGTCGGCTGCTGTCGATGGTGGTGGCGGGTTTGGGCGGGCTGGAGACGGTCATGGTGGCTATTTTGCCAGCCGTTTCCAGCCCTTTTACGGTCACCTCTTTCCGCCAGAACACCGCAGAACTGGCTCCGCCAGGCTGCCAGTGTTGCCCCCTGCGTGTCGCCTCGGTTTTTCAAACCGATCCGAGGGGGGTTGGCGAAAGATGCGAAGCACTGCAGCCTGTGGGTGTACTGCTACCTACAGCTGAAGCTGGCTGCGCTTTCGATGTCGCCGCTGCCGTTGTAGCGGGCCACCTGGGGGTAGGCGCACAGCGGGCGGCTGCGGTTGGTGGACCAGGTGCTGGGCACATCGGCATTGACCGCGGCCGCATTGCCGGGGCCACGTGCGCTGGCGACGACGCTGTCGGGGGCCTGGCCTTTTTCGACCCAGTTGACCAGCGGTGTCAGCATGTCGAACTGGTCGGTGGCGGGGCCGCCAGAGCAGTGGTTCATGCCGGGCACGCGGTAGAAGCGGGCGAAGTTGCTGGCATCGCCACCATTGGCGGTGCGCAGGCTGTCGTACCAGGCGGTGGTGTCGTCACTGGAGAAGATCGGGTCGCTGGTGCCGTGGTAGACCATCATCTTCGCGCCCCGGTTCTTCAGCGCCGCCAGGTTGGCCGGGTTGGGCGGCAGCATTAACGACAGCGCGCTCTCGGTGTAGACGCTGCTGGTGGCGGCCACCTTAGCTAGCATGCTGTCGATACTGCCCGTCAGCGCGAACGTGCTGCCGTTGAAGGTGGTGGGGTTTTCTGGCGGCACTTGCCAGATCAGGCCGACCGCGCCGGCATCGCGCTGCCAGGGCGAGGTGAACTTCCAACTCGCCCAGCCATTGGTGGCCAGGCCCGCATCAAAGGGCCAACTGGCGTAGAACTTGGCGCCGGTGCTGTTGGTGGCGCCGGTGAACAGCTTGGCAACCACGGTTTTTTGCGCTGCCGACAGGCAACTGCCGTCGCGGGCACCGCTGCAGGTGGGCACGTCGCGGTCGATCTTGAAGGCCGCCTGGCAGGCGGCAGTGTCTTGCACCATGCCGTCGGTGCTGCCGTCCAGCGCATCGCATTTGGCCAGTACCGCGTTGGACACCAGCGCGCGCTCGGCGGTGGTAAAGCCGGTGGACAGGTCGGCGATGTTGGTCGCCACCGTGGCATAGGCTTGCGCCCCGGCGATGTTGGCAATGGCGGCCAGCGGCAGGCGGAAGCCGGGGTCGCCGACCAGGTAGCCGTCGTACTGCTCGGGTTCGCGCGAGGCGGCCACCATGGTGTGCCGCCCGCTGTTGGAGCAGCCGCCGAAGTACGAGCGGTCGGGCCCCTTGCCGTAGGCGGTGAGGATGAGGTTTTTGGCCATCGGTGTCAGTGTGGCAGCGGCCTGGTAGCCGTAGTCCAGCCGGGCCTGCGGGTCGATTCCGAAAGACGGATCCGGCGGCGCATGGCCGGCATCGGAGCTGATGACCGCAAAGCCCATGTTCAGCGCATTGTCGAGCGCCCCGCCGCCGTGCGCGCCCACCGCCGTGAGCACGCTGCCGTCAATACCGCCGTTCGCCTGGTAGAAAAAACGGCCATTCCAGTGCGTCGGCAGACGCATCTCAAAGCCGATGGCGTAGCTTTTGCCATCGACCGGGC
>NZ_JANXMU010000055.1 GCF_025354435.1 Rhodoferax sp. | reverse complement strand
ACCAGCCTTGGGGTAGTGCGGCTCGATGACTGCGCACAGCGCCGCCCAAGGGACGATGGACTCCATCGTTTGCAGGAACGCATCGCGCCGGGTGGGTTTGCGGTGCTGGGCGAATCCCGCTTCTTGGTCGGCGGCCAGGGCTAGGGTGTGTTGCTTCATCTTTGTCGCCTTGTGAGGGATGACAATACCAATGCAAGTCACGCGCCAGGTCGGGACTTATTCAGCGTTGCCTTAAGTGATGGCGCAAAGCTTGGACACTCTGGGCATTCCTTTTCGAGAGCCCACCATGTCCAGCTTCTTCCTCGCCCCTGCATTCACCGCCGGTTTGCTGCTCAGCCTGTCGCTGATCGTGGCCATTGGCCCGCAAAACGCCCATGTGCTGCGCATGGGGCTGCGTGGTCAGCATGTGGGGCTGACGGTGGCGGTGAGCATTGCGTCGGACGTGGCGCTGATTGCGCTGGGGGTGCTGGGGCTGTCGCAGCTGGGCGGGTTGCCGCGCTGGGTGCAGGCGGTGATGGTCTGCGGCGGCGTGGTGTTTTTGCTGCTCTACGGCTGGAAGGCCTGGGGCCGGTTTCGTGCCGGGTCGGCGGCGCACCAGGCCGTGGGCGAGCCGGTGGTCACCATGAGCCGCCAGCAGGCGGTGGGCGCGGCGCTGGCGGTGGCGTGGCTGAACCCGCATGCGCTGGTAGAGACGCTGGTGCTGATCGGCACGGCCTCGCTGGCCTGGGGCACGCCGGGCAACACCGTGTTTGGGCTGGGTGCGGCCAGCGGGTCGGTGCTGTGGTTTGTGGGGCTGGGGCTGAGCGCACTGTTCCTGGGGCAACGCCTGCAGTCGCCCGCCCTGTGGCGCGCGCTGGACGGGCTGGTGGCGCTGATGATGTGGGGCACGGCAGGCATGCTGGCCTACGGTTTGTTATAGGGCTCACCCCCAGGCTTCAGTGCTTCGCATCTTTCGCCAACCCCCTTGCAGGGGGCAACACCAGCAGCCTGGCAAAGCTGGTTCTGCGGTGTTTCTGGAGGGCGTGCGTTCTGCCTAGGGGCCGGGCTGCAGCGCTGCCGCATTCACTCCTGTTTTTGATATCAAAAATAGGAGCTGCTTGCGCTGACTGGATAAGCACAGGCAGGCTATTTAATGCCTGAAAAACAGGTAAAAATCTTGATTTAACCCAGATCCGGACTATCCACCAGCGTGGACAGCGGTAAATCCGCCATCTCCTGCAGCAGCAGCGCCAGTTGCTGGCCCGAGGCAGTCACCAGCGCCTGGCCTTTTTCTGCCGTGGCGGCCGCCGCGTTGCCTGCCGCGCCAGCGGGGTTGTAGTCCTGCATTTGCCAGCCTAGCTTGGCGCTTTTGCCGTTGCCCAAAATGGGGTACTTCGCTGCGCGGTCTTGCGAGGTGGATGGGAAATTGCGGGCCTGCTCCATGCGTACGGTGTGGGGGCGCAGGGCCAGCATCATGGAGGTTTCTGTGTCGCCCGCGTGGATGCCGAAGCGGTGCTCTTCGGGGCTGAACAATGCGTTTGCGTCGCCCAGCGGCAGGTTGAACCAGCTGGCGCTGTAGACCAGCAGGTCGTGCTCGGTACGCAGGGTGCGGGCCACGATGTCCATCAGGCTGACCTGGCCGCCGTGTGCATTGAAGATCAGCAGCTTTTTGACCCCGCTGCGGGCCACGCAGGCCCCCAGCTCGGTCCACACCCGGATGAGGGTTTCGCTCGACAAGGTGAGCGTGCCGGGGAAGCGCACATGCTCGGGGCTGAAGCCCACCTGCTGGGTGGGCAGCACCAACACCGAGGCATCCACCGGCAGCAACGGCAGCGCGGCAGCAATCACGCCATCGACCAGGGTGGTGTCCACGCTCAGCGGCAGGTGCGGGCCGTGCTGCTCGGTGGCGGCCACGGGCAGCACGGCCACGGTGCGGGCCGGGTCGAGCTGCGCGAAGTCGCGGGTGGTGAGGTCGGCCCAGAAGCGTGGTGGAGTGTGCATGCCCGGGATTTTAGGAGCGTGCAGCGCATAACATCTTGGGCATGATTTCTTCCCAGTACGTCAGCCACGTGACCCTGCAGCGCGACAAGGTGGATTCGTTCGAGCGCTACCCGTTCAACCTGCCCGCCGTGCGCACGCTGGACCGGCTGGAGATGCACCCCAAGGTGACCTTCCTGGTGGGCGAAAACGGCTCCGGCAAGTCCACCCTGCTGGAGGCCATGGCCGTGTCGCTAGGCTTCAACGCCGAAGGCGGCAGCAAGAATTTTCGGTTTGGCACGCGCCGGTCGCACTCGGAGCTGCACAGTTATCTGCGGATCGCCAAGGGCTTCAAGCGGCCACGGGATGGCTTTTTTCTGCGGGCCGAGAGCTTTTTCAACGTGGCCACCGAGATCGAAAACCTGGACGAAGACCCTACCGCCGGGCCGCCGGTGATCGGGCACTACGGTGGCCGTTCGCTGCACGAGCAATCGCATGGCGAGTCGTTCATGGCGCTGATGAACGAGCGATTCGGCGGTCAGAGCCTGTTTCTGTTGGACGAGCCCGAAGCCGCCCTGTCGCCGCAGCGGCAACTGGCGGCCCTGTCGCGCATGCACGCGCTGGTGCGGCAAGGCTCGCAGTTCATTATCGCCACGCATTCGCCTATCTTGATGTCCTACCCGGATGCCTGCATCTACCACTGCGGGCTGGAAGGCGTGGCCCCCATCGCCTATGAAGACACCGAGCACTTTCGGGTGACGCGGGATTTTTTGCTGGACCGGGAGCGGATGCTGCGGGTAGTGTTGCAACCCTAAGTTAAAAAATACTTTGGCAGAACGCCAACACCCGAGGGTCCATGTCGTGCAGCAAAGCCCACACGGCCACGCCCGCCAGTGACGCACCCGCCACCCGCATGCCCCATTCCTTTCGCTGGGGGCTGCGCCCAGCCTGCAGGCGCAGCCACAGCCAGGGCCCGGCCACCAGGGTGATGCTGCTGCCCAAGGCAAACAAGGCCATACACAGTGCGCCATCCAGCGGGCCGCCGCTGAGCGAGGCGACCAGCAGGGCCGAGTACAGCAGGCCGCAGGGCATCAGCGCCCAGGCGGCCCCGGCCATAAACATCCAAGACCGGCCCGCCAGGCGGGGCCGCAGACTGGCCCACAGGCTGCGGCCCAGGCCATCGACCCACACCGGTTGCCGCGCCAGCACCAGCAGCATGCCGCCCCACACCAACACCGCTACGTGGAGCAGCGTCCACACCGGGCGCAGCGCGGCGGCAGGGGCCGTCAGCCAGGCGAGCGTATTGACGGTGGCGGCGGCCAATGCACCCGCCAGCGTGTAGCCCAGCAAGCGCCCGGCCTGCAACTGCAACATGCCCTGGCGGGCCCCAGCCACCCGTACCACGCCCGTGCAGGCCGCGCCGCACATGCCCGCGCAGTGCGGGCCACCGGCCAGGCCCATGAGCAGGGCGGTCCAGGCCAGGGAGTTCTGCATCGTTATTATTTACCCTCTCGCATGGAGCCAGAACGCACGCCCACCAGAAACACCGCAGAACTGGCTTTGCTAGGCTGCTGGTGTTGCCCCCTGCGTGTCGCATCGGTTTTTACAAACCGATTCGAGGGGGGTTGGAGAAAGATGCGAAGCACTGCAGCCTGGGGGTGTGCTAGATGATCCGGGAGAAGCGGGCGCGGTTCTGGTCGGCTTGCAGGTAGCGGTCGAACACCATGGCCACGGCGCGCACGAAGAACCAGCCGGTGGCGGTGACCTGGATGCTGGTGGCATCCACCGTGGCCATTCCCGCCTGCACCAGGGGCTGCAGGGCCTGCAGCTCGGCGGCAAACATGGTTTTGAAGTCCACCAGGTAGGCCAGTTCGATGGACTCAAACTGCACCATGCCCTGGCACATGATGGCCATGATGGTGGCGCGGCGTACCAGGTCGTCGCGGCCCAGGGCCAGGCCGCGCACCACGGGCAACTGGCCCTGGTCGATCATGTCGCAGTAGGCCTCCAGGGTCTTGGCGTTCTGGCTGTAGGTGGGGCCGATGCGGCCAATGGCCGACACGCCCAGGCCGATCAGGTCGCAGTCGGGCTGGGTGCTGTAGCCCTGGAAGTTGCGGTGCAGCCGCCCCTGGCGCTTGGCCACGGCCAGCGCGTCGTTGGGCAAGGCGAAATGGTCCATGCCCACGTAGACGTAGCCCGCGCCCATGAGCGCGTCCAGCGCCTGCGACAGCATGGCCAGCTTGGCGGCCCCGGTGGGCAGCTCGGCGTTGAGGATGCGGCGCTGCGGCTTGAAGCGCTCGGGCAAATGGGCATAGGCGTACAGGGCGATGCGGTCGGGACGCAGCTGCACCACCTGCTCCAGCGTGCGGGCGAACGAGGTGGGCGTTTGGCGCGGCAGGCCGTAGATCAGGTCGGTGTTGATGGATTCAAAACCCAGGCGACGGGCTTCGGCCACCAGGTCGAACACCTGCTGTGCGGGTTGCACGCGGTGCACGGCCTTTTGCACATCGGCATCGAAGTCCTGCACGCCAAAGCTCAGTCGGTTGAAGCCCAGGGCCGCCAGGGCCGCCAGCCGTCTGGCATCCACGGTGCGCGGATCGACCTCGATGGCGTATTCGCCGCCCGGTGCCAGGCTGAAGTGGCGGCGCAGCAGGGCCATCAGCTGGGCCAACTCGGCATCGCTCAAAAACGTGGGGCTGCCGCCACCCAGGTGCAACTGGCTGACCACCCGGCCCGGGCCGAGTTGGGCGGTGTGCAGCAGCATCTCGCGCTCCAGGTACTGCAGGTAGGCCGTGCCGCGCTCGTGGCGTTTGGTGATGATTTTGTTGCAGGCGCAGTAGTAGCACAGCGATTCGCAAAACGGGATGTGCACGTACAGCGACAGCGGCAGGGCGGTGGCGGTGTCCCGGCGCAGGCGCAGGGCACGGGCGTAGTCCTCGCCGCTGAAGGCTTCCACGAAGCGGTCGGCGGTGGGGTAGGAGGTGTAGCGCGGCCCCGGTACGTCAAAACGCTGCAGAAGTTCGGTGGAGACACGGGTCATAAAAAGCGCTTTGGTTGCATCTGTGCAATGTGCCGCGAAGAACCCCTACCTTCCTTGACCTGGATCAAGACCCTTGCAGATCGTTGTGTCGAAAATAGTCCCATACAAAAAGTCCATACTATGTGCATGACCCCTATCGCCATCAAAGTTGCCTGCTCGAACTGCAATCTGCGGGAGCTGTGCATGCCGCTGGGCCTGAACCAGGAGGAGTTGAACCGCATCGACGACCTGGTGGCGGTGCGCCGCAAGGTCAAACGCGGGACCACGTTGTTCCGTAATGGCGAGGCGTTTACCGCGCTGTACGCCATCCGCACCGGGTTTTTCAAAACCTCCATCACCACCGAAGACGGGCGCGACCAGGTCACGGGTTTCCAGATGGCGGGCGAGATCATCGGGCTGGACGGCATCGTCAACGACCAGCACACCTGCGACGCGGTGGCGCTAGAAGATGCCGAGGTCTGCGAGATGCCGTTTGACCGCATCGAAGAGCTGTCGCGCGAGGTCAACGCCTTGCAGCGCCATGTGCACAAGATCATGAGCCGCGAAATCGTGCGCGAGCACGGCGTGATGCTGCTGCTGGGCAGCATGCGGGCCGAGGAGCGGCTGGCGGCCTTTTTGCTGAACCTGGTGCAGCGCCTGCATGCGCGCGGCTTTTCGCCGCTGGAACTGGTGCTGCGCATGACGCGCGAAGAAATCGGCAGCTACCTGGGGCTGAAGCTGGAGACGGTGAGCCGCACCTTCAGCAAGTTTGCCGAGGACGGGATGGTGGAGGTCAAACAGCGCCATATCCGCATCCTGGACACCGAGGCTTTGAAGCGCATTGTCAATCTTCAACCCTGTCTATAGACGCACGGCCACCCGGCTGGCCCACCAGCAGCGTCAGGCTGCTGACCAGCGCCGCCACCGCCCAGAACGCAAAAAATGCCAGGCTGTACACGCCTTGGCGCGACAGATCTAGTGGCTGGCCAAGCCAGTGCAGCGCCAGCGGATCGACCACGGCAAACACCAGGCCTTCTAGCAAGCAAGCCCCCAAAAAGCCCGACCACAGCACACTGGTGATGCGTTGCACTGCCATGCTGCCCGCCTACTTCTGCCGCACCGCGCCGGGGGGCGTGGCGGCGTGGTTGCGGCCCAGCTCGGCTGGGGCCAGCGAGCCCTGCAAGGCCAGAGTTTTGTTGATCTCCAGGCCCTGGCGGTAGTAGTCTTGTGCCAGCACCGGGTCTTGCCGGGTGAAGGCCAGCCAGGCGGTGACCAGCGCGGCCACCACCACGATCAGCGGGCCGGAGATGACCAGCCACACGTGGCCGTATTTCCACCAGGGTTGCGAAGTTTTTTCAGACATGGCTTATCTCCTTATCTAGGGACAATGAACGTGGACTTCTCGGATACGCGGTCTTTGCCATCGGCACTGGCGATGTCGAACACCACTGGGTGCGAACCCGGCGTGGCCGAGCCATAGGGGATGTGCAGGCGCACCGCCACCCAGCGCGACTGCACGGCACCCACCTCCACCTCGGTCTCGGATGCCAGCACCAGCCCGTCCAGCCCGTGGGCCGAGAGGGTGTAGCGCTGGGGCGACTCGGTGGCGTTCATCACCTGCAGGCGGTAGACGTTCTCCAGCTGGCCCCCGGCCACAATGCGTGACAAGGCGGCGCGGTCGCGCACCACATCTACTTTCAGCGGCGTGCGCATCGCCAGGCTCACCCCCAGGCATAGGATCAGGGTCCACAGCAGCACGGTGTAGATCAGTACCCGGGGCCGCAGCACCCGGCGCAGCATCTGGCGGGCTGTCCAGCCCCCAGTAATGCCATTCTGGGTGGCAAAGCGGATCAGGCCCGGGGCATAGCCCATTTTGTCCATCACCCCGTCGCACACGTCCACGCAGGCGGCACAGTTGATGCACTCGTACTGCAGGCCCTGGCGGATGTCGATACCGGTGGGGCAGACCTGCACGCACAGGGTGCAGTCCACACACGATCCCAGGCCCAGCGTTACCGGGTCGGCCTTGCGCGAGCGGGCACCGCGCGGCTCGCCCCGGTTTGTGTCGTAGCTGACGATGAGCGTGTCCTTGTCGAACATGGCGCTCTGGAAGCGGGCGTAGGGGCACATGTACTTGCACACCTGCTCGCGCATGAAGCCCGCATTGCCGTAGGTGGCCGCGCTGTAAAACAGGGCCCAAAAGACCTCCCACGAGCCAAAGTTGAGGTGCAGCGACTCCTGCAGCAGCTCCTGGGTGGGCGTGAAGTACGACACAAAGGTAAAGCCTGTCCACAGCGACAGCAGCATCCACACCGCGTGCTTGGCCCACTTTTTGCCGATCTTGTGGGCCGACAGGGGGGCGCCGTCCAGGCGCATGCGGGCACCCCGGTCGCCCTCGATGCGGCGCTCTATCCACATGAAAATCTCGCTGTACACCGTCTGCGGGCAGGTAAAGCCGCACCACAGCCGCCCGGCTACGGCGGTGAATAAAAACAGCGACAGGGCCGACACCACCAGCAGGCCCGTCAGGTAGATGAAATCCTGCGGGTACAGCACCAGGCCAAACAGGTAAAACCGCCGTGCCGCCAGGTCTAGCAGCACCGCCTGGCGCTCGCCGTACTGCAGCCACGGCAGGCCGTAAAACACCAGTTGGGTCAGGAACACCATGCCCCAGCGCCAGCGGGCAAACAGGCCCTGCACCGAGCGCGGATAGATCTTGGGC
Organism: Rhodoferax sp.; assembly: GCF_025354435.1. Taxonomy (GTDB): domain Bacteria; phylum Pseudomonadota; class Gammaproteobacteria; order Burkholderiales; family Burkholderiaceae_C; genus Rhodoferax_B. Next base: position 12,816 of record NZ_JANXMU010000055.1, on the reverse strand, counting down.
TGGGCCGCGTACAGCGACACCAGCTCGCTATCGGCGGGTACGGCGGTGATGGGGATGGTTTTACGCATGGCCTACGGTGTCGGCTTGTTCGACAAACCCCACACGTAACTGGCCAACACATGGATCTGCGCCTCGGTCAACTTGTCGTGCTGGGCGGGCATCTGGTTGATTTTGCCGTTGTTGACCATGGCGATGATGGCCGCCTCGCCCCAGCCATGCAGCCAGATGTCGTCCGACAGATTGGGCGCACCGATGGCCTGGTTGCCCTTGCCGCCCACGCCGTGGCAGGCCGCGCACACCGAGAACTTGGACTTGCCCAGGGCGGCGCGCAGCGAATCGTTCGGGCTGGCCGACAGGCTGAGCACGTAGTTGGCCACGTTCTTCACATCGTCGGGTGTGCCCACGGCGGCGGCCATGGGCGGCATCACGCCGGTACGGCCATGGGTGATGGTTTCCAGGATTTTGTCGGGTGTGCCGCCGTGCAGCCAGTCGCCGTCGGTCAGGTTGGGAAAGCCCTTGCTACCGCGTGCGTCCGAGCCGTGGCACTGAGCACAATTGTTCATGAACAGGCGCTCGCCCACGGCCATCGCTTGGGCGTTACCGGCCAGCTTCTCAGGTGGCAGGGCGGTGAACTGGGCGTACAGCGGCTCCAGCTCGCGGTTGGCCTGTGCCACTTCGGCGTTGTACTCGCCCACCTGGGTCCAGCCCAGCGTGCCCGCATAGCTGCCTAGGCCGGGGTAGGCCACCAGGTAGCCCACGCCAAACAGCACCGTCAGGATGAACAGGCCCACCCACCACAGCGGCAGCGGGTTGTTCATCTCGCGCAGATCATGGTCCCACACATGGCCGGTGGTGTTGTCGCTCTGGAATGGCACCTTTTTGCGGGCCGTGACCCACAGCAGGAGCAGGCAGGCGGCGATGCTGACCGCCGACACCGCACTGATAAAAACCGACCAGAAGTTGCTGGTGAAATCGCTCATACAAATCCTTCCGGGTCAGTCCTGCAAAAAGGGCAACTGCGCTGCGTCGTCAAACTGCGCCTTGTTGTGGCGCGAAAACGCCCACACCATGATCCCGATAAAGGTGATGAAGCTGCAAACGGTGGCGGCGATGCGCAAGGTGGTGACGTCCATGGGGGGCTTTCAGGTTCAGGGGGCTGGAGCAGGGGGTGCGGGAGGCACGTTCTCGGCGGCTTTGGCCGCCAGCTGGTCGGTCAGGGCCCGGCCCAGCACCTGCAGATAGGCGATGAGCGCGTCCTGCTCGGTCTTGTCCTTCACCGCAGCCGCACCACCGGCAATTTCGGCGTCGGTGTAGGGCACACCTACGGTGCGCAGGGCTCGCATGCGCGGTGCCACCTCGGTGGGGTCCACCAGGGCGGTTTCCAGCCAGGCGTAGCTGGGCATGTTGGACTCGGGCACTACGTCGCGCGGGTTGTGCAGATGGATGCGGTGCCATTCGTCGCTGTACTTGCCGCCCACACGCTGCAGGTCGGGCCCGGTGCGCTTGCTGCCCCACTGGAACGGGTGGTCGTAGACAAATTCACCAGCGACCGAGTAGTGGCCGTAGCGCAGCGTCTCGGCGCGGAACGGGCGGATCATCTGCGAATGGCAGCCGTAGCATCCCTCGCGCAGGTACACGTCGCGCCCCATCAGTTGCAGCGGGCTGTAGGGCTTGAGGCCGGTGACCGGCGCGGTGGTGGACTTCTGGAAGAACAGCGGCACGATCTCCACCAGCCCGCCCACGGCGACTACCAGCAGGATCAGCACGATCATCAAAAAGTTGTTGGTCTCGATCTTTTCGTGCGAGAAAAACGCAATGGGTTTCTTTTTGTCAGCCATGGGGTTCTTTCAGGCGTGGGCCATTTGAAAAGTGGGCACAGGCACCAGCACTGAACGACCCCGGGTGACCGTCATCCACACGTTCCAGGCCATCACCAGCATGCCGCTGAAGTACAGCAAGCCGCCCATCACGCGCACCACATAAAACGGATAGGTGGCCTTGACGCTTTCCACAAAGGTGTAGGTCAGTGTGCCGTCGGTGTTCACCGCGCCCCACATCAGGCCCTGCATCACACCGGCAATCCACATGGCGGCGATGTAGAGCACAACGCCGACGGTAGCCATCCAGAAGTGCAGCTCGATGGCGGGCACGCTGTGCATTTTCTTACCGCCAAACATGCGCGGAATCAGGTGGTAGAGCGATCCCATGGACACCAGGCCCACCCAGCCCAAAGCGCCGGAATGCACGTGGCCAATGGTCCAGTCGGTGTAGTGGCTGAGCGCGTTGACAGTCTTGATGGCCATCATCGGGCCCTCGAAGGTGCTCATGCCGTAGAAGGACAAGGAAACGATGAGGAAGCGCAGGATCGGGTCGTCGCGCAGCTTGTGCCAGGCACCTGAGAGCGTCATCACGCCGTTGATCATGCCGCCCCAGCTGGGGGCCAGCAAAATCAGCGAAAACACCATACCCAGCGACTGCGTCCAGTCGGGCAGCGCGGTGTAGTGCAGGTGGTGCGGACCGGCCCACATATAGGTGAAGATCAGCGCCCAGAAGTGGACGATGGACAGGCGGTACGAGTACACCGGCCGCTCGGCCTGCTTGGGGATGAAGTAGTACATCATTCCCAAAAATCCGGCGGTTAAAAAGAAGCCCACGGCGTTGTGGCCGTACCACCACTCGACCATCGCGTCCTGCACCCCGGCATAGGCCGAGTAAGACTTCATCCAGCCCGCAGGCACCTCAGCGCTGTTCACCACGTGCAGCAAGGCCACGGCGATGATGAAGGCCCCGTAGAACCAATTAGCCACGTAGATATGTTTCACGCGTCGGCGACCGATCGTGCCAAAGAACACGATGGCATACGACACCCACACCAGTGTGATCAGAATGTCGATGGGCCATTCCAGCTCGGCGTATTCCTTGCCGGTGGTGTAGCCCATGGGCAGGCTGATGGCGGCGGCCACAATTACCGCCTGCCAGCCCCAAAACACGAACGAGGCCAGGCGCGGGCAGAACAGACGGACCTGGCAGGTGCGCTGCACTACAAAGAAGCTGGTGGCCATCAGCGCGCAGCCGCCAAACGCAAAAATCACCGCATTGGTGTGCAGGGGCCGCAGCCGCCCGTAGCTGAGCCAGGGGATACCAAAGTTCAGCTCCGGCCAGGCCAGTTGCGAGGCAATGACCACCCCCACCAGCATGCCCACCACGCCCCATACCACGGCCATCAGGGAGAACTGCCGCACCACCGTGTCGCTGTAGACCTCGGGGGGATCGGTTTGGGTATGTATATAAGCCATGGTCACCTCGGTTGTGTTCATGGCAGTGTCGAAGCGATGGCCGCTGCGCACCTTGATGCAGGTCAATCGTTGTGCAAAATGCGCTCGCCTTCTTGCTCGACAGATTCAAACTGGCCCTGAAAAACGGCCCACCACAGGCCGCCCAGGATCAGCAGCACCAAGACAACCGACAGGGGGATCAGCAGGTACAGGATGTCCATCTACAGGCTCCTAAACAATTGCTATATTTTTCGCAGCTGCTTGCGCAGGCAGAACATGCGCTAGAGGCATATTTCATATAAATTCAACCCCGTGACAATCTGGCGGCGTTCAGCACCACCAGCAAAGAACTCAGCGCCATGCCCAGCCCGGCCAGCCACGCGGGCAGCCAACCGGCCAGCGCCAGCGGCACGCACACCGCGTTGTAGGTGGCAGCCCAGGCCAGGTTTTGCCGCACCACCCGCAGCGTGCGCCGGGCCATGAGCAGCGTCTGCGGCACCCGGCCCAGCGCATCGCCGGTAACGACCAGATCCGCCTGCCGCTGCGCCAGCGGCACGGCCTGGCCGAAGGCGAAGGACACGTGGGCGGCGGCCAACACCGGGCCGTCGTTCAGGCCATCGCCCACCATCGCCACATGGCGGCCCTGGCGTTGCAAGGCCTGCAGGTGCAGCAGCTTGTCCTGGGGCGTGCAGCCGCCGCGCGCTACGGTGATACCGACCTGGGCAGCCACCCGCAATGCGGCGCTGGCCTGGTCGCCCGATAGCAACTCCACCTGCACGCCAGCGGCCTGCAGCGCCTGGATGGCCTGTAGCGCGTCGGGCCGCACGTCCTCGGATAGGTCAAAGGTGGCCAACCAGCCCAACCCGTCGCCCAGGTAGACCTGCCGCACCGTCTCGTCCACCTCGAAGCCAGCGGGCACGCTGCACCATGTGGCAGACCCCAAAACCACACGCCCCAAGGCATCCCTCCCGCGCATGCCTTGGCCCACCACTTCTTCCACCTGGCGCAGTTGCTCCGGCACCACCTCATGGGCCTGGGCGGCGGCCACGATGGCGCGCGATGCCGGGTGCAGCGACTGTCCGGCCAGCCCGGCGGCCAGCCCCAGCGCCACGGCGGGCGGCATGCTGCCCCGGGTGCGGATGGCGACTACCGCCATCCCGCCTTGGGTCAGCGTGCCGGTCTTGTCGAACACCACGGTGTCCACCTGCGCCAGGTTCTCCAGTGCCTGCAGGCGGCGCACCAGCACGCCCGATTGGGCCAAGCGGCCCGCCGCGGCCAACAGCGCCGCCGGGGTGGCCAGCGACAGTGCGCACGGGCAGGTCACCACCAGCACCGCCACCACCACCATCAGCGCATGGCCGGGGCCAGACGGCCACCACAGCACGCCCGCCAGCGCCGCCGCCAGCAGCACGCCCAGCAAAAAGGGCCGCGCCACCCGGTCGGCCAACCTTGCCAGCCGGGGCTTCTGGCTGGCGGCCTGGGCCATGAGCGCCACGATCTGAGCAAAGCGTGTGCTGTCGCCCAGGCGGTCCACATGTAGCTCCACCGGTGCCGTGAGGTTGTAGCTCCCGGCCAGCACCGGCTCGCCCACCGCGCGGCCCAGCGGGGTAGATTCGCCGGTCAGCAGCGCCTCGTCCACCTGGGTGCGGCCTTGCAGCACGGTGCCGTCGGCGGGGAAGGCCTCGCCCGGCAGCACACGCAGGTGGTCACCTACCTGCAAGCGCCGCACGGCCACGCGCACGAATGCTTTGCCATTCCAGCGTTCCACGCTATTGGGCAGGCGGCTGATCAGCACCTCCAAAGCGCCGGCAGTGCGGTCGCGCAGGCGCAGCTCCAGCCAGCGGCCGGTGAGCAAAAAGAACACGAACATGGTCAGTGAATCGAAGTAGACCTCGTGGCCCAGCACGCCCTGCGGGTCGAAGGTGGCCGCGCTGCTGACGGCAAAGGTCACCGCCATCCCCAGGGCGGCGGGCAGGTCCATGCTGACGCGGCGCTGGCGTATGTCGCGCCAGGCGTTGGCAAAGAACGGTCCGCAGGAAAACACCAGCACCGGCAGCGTCAGCACCCACGAGGCCCAGCGCATCAGCTGCGCCATGTCGTCGGTCATTTCGCCCGGCCCGGCCACGTAGGCGGGCAGGGCGTACATCATTACCTGCAGCATGCAAAAGCCCGCCACCAGCCAGCGCCACAGGGCCCGGCGCTGCTCTGCCTGGCGGCGCGCGCGCTCGGGGGCATCCAACGCGGGAATGGCGTGGTACCCCGCACGCTTCACCGCCGCCAGCCAAGCCGAGGGCTGGGTGTGCGCCGCCGACCAGACCACCCGCGCCCGGTGCGATGCCGCGCCCACCTCGGCCAGCCGCACGCCCGGCACGGCGCGCAAGGCCTGCTCTACCGACAACGCGCAGGCTGCGCAGTGCATGCCCTCGACCAGCAACTGCGATTCCTGGCAGGCAGGCCATTGCGCCGACGGCTGGGTAAACGCCGCCCACTCCGCCGGGTCGTCCAGCCAGACTGGGGCTATGGGGTGGGGAAGCGAAAGGGTGGCAGACATGGGGCAAGCCTATCGCTGTAGGACAGCGCCGCATTTGACGCAGATCAACGCCAAAGCCTATAAATGGGACTAATCTGACAGGACCAACTCCAGGAGATCACCATGTACACCAGCATTCTTGTCGCCACCGATGGGTCCGAACTGTCCCACAAGGCCGTCACCAGTGGCGTTGACCTGGCTGCGCTCACGGGGGCCAAGTTGGTCATCCTCAAGGTGGTGCCACGCTACGCCCGCACCTATTTTGAAGGCTCCATCCCGGTCAGCATGGACGACTCGGCCCGCATTGAGCAGCAGTGGATTGATGACGGCCAGCTGGTGGTGAATGCCTACAAGGCTGCTGCACTGGACAAGGGGGTGAACGCCGAGGCCGTGGTGGTGCAGTCCGATCTGGTGGCCGAGGGCATCATCTCCGCCGCCACCAAGTACGACGCGGACCTGATCGTCATGGCCTCCCATGGCCGCAAGGGCATCACGCGCCTGCTGCTGGGCAGCGAGACCCAGCACGTGCTGACGCATTCGCACACGCCGGTGCTGATTTTGCGCTGAGTTCCACGCAGAAGCTGTTAGAGCGGTTTAGCCCGCTGGTGCTTACTCTGCTTGCACAAGCTGCTATAAATGCAGGAGCCCACTACCCTTGCGCCCCACCATGCACGCCATCCCTACCGTCCAGATCGACAACGACCGCACCACCGTCACCGAATGGCGGTTTGCGCCCGGGGCCGACACCGGCTTCCACGTGCACGCCATGGACTACATCGTGGTGCCGCTGACCACCGGCGTGCTGCGCCTGGAAGAGCCCGGCGGCGTGCGCGAGGTGCAGCTGACCGCCGGGCTGTCGTACACCCGCCCGGCCGGGGTGGCGCACAACGTCACCAATGCCAACAGCTACGAGTTTGTGTTTGTGGAGATCGAGCTGAAATAATCGGGCCATGCCTTTCATCGTCACTGAACCCTGCATCCAGTGCAAATACACCGACTGCGTGGCCGTGTGCCCGATGGACTGCTTTGTGGCCGGGCCGAACTTTCTGGTGATCGACCCCGACGGCTGCATCGACTGCTCGGTGTGTGTGCCCGAATGCCCGGTCAACGCCATCGTCAACGCCGCTGATGCCACCGAGGCGCAGCGCCCCTACATTGCGCTCAATGCCCGCCTGGCCAAGAGCGGGCACTGGCCGCCCATCCGCCGCGTGCAGCCGCCCTTGCCCGACCACGCCGCATGGCGCGATGTGGCGGCGAAGGTACACCTGCTCGTGCTACCGGATTTACAGGCCGAATAGCCAGCCAGCGCTGACGATGCCTGCATAGGTAGTTATGGTTTTAATAGCATAAAGCCCCGGTTTTAGGTAATGCGTCACAAAGAAACTGTCCCCAAGGCGACCATAATTCCGACAGGCATTTCGCCACGTGCTAGCGGGAGAAAACGATGGACTGGTTTGTCGAAGCTTTGAAGAAATACGCCGTCTTTTCGGGGCGCGCGCAACGCAGCGAATACTGGTATTTCTTTCTGTTTTACGGCCTGATCTCCCTGGTGGTGGGCATCGCCGACGGGCTGGCGGGCTCGTACAACCGGCATGTGGGCATGGGTGTGCTGGGGGGCATTTTCAGCATCGGCATGCTGCTGCCCTCGCTGGGCGTGGCGGTGCGGCGGCTGCACGATGTGGACCGCAGTGGCTGGTGGCTGCTGATCGCGCTGGTCCCCATCGTGGGTGCCCTCGTGCTGCTGGTGTTCAGTGTGCGCGACAGCCAGCCCGGCAGCAACCGGTTTGGGCCCAATCCCAAGGATGCCTTGCCGGGCGAGCGGTTTTCGCTGACCTGAGGCCCCCGCCCACCTAGTGCTGTATGTGCCTCCTCGCTTTCCAGTGGCAGCCCGATGCCCGCGCGCCGCTGACCATCGCCGCCAACCGCGATGAGTTGTATGCCCGGCCCACCACGGCGCTGCAGGTCTGGGCCGACGGCCACACCGTGGCCGGGCAGGATTTGCAGGGCGGCGGCACCTGGATGGGCTTGCACCGGCCCAATGGGCGGCTGGCGGCGCTGACCAATGTGCGCGACCCGGCGGCCATGCGTGCGGATGCGCCGTCGCGCGGCGGTATCGTCACGGCGTTTTTGCACAGCGGCCTGGGTGCGGACGATTTTGCGCAGGAATTGGCCGAGACTTCGGATGCCTTCAATGGCTTCAACCTCTTGCTGTTCGATGGCCAGCTGTTGGTTGCGTTCGAGAGCCGCCAGAAGCGGCACTTCCAGCCTGCACCCGGCGTGTGGGCGGTGTCGAATGCTGACTTCAATACCCCCTGGCCCAAGCTGGTGCGGCTGCGCAGCGGCTTGGTCAGCGCGCTGCATACCCACCAGGCGGCCGCGTCGCCCACCATTGCCCCGGCGCTGGAGGCCACGCTATGGCCGCTGCTGGCCGACACCCGCATGGCCAACGATGCCGAACTGCCCGCCACCGGGGTCAGCCTGGCGCTGGAACGCACCTTGTCTGCCGCCTTCATCTGCACGCCGCACTACGGCACCCGGGCCAGCACCCTGGTCCACCATGCGCGGGACCGGGTGCAGATCATTGAGCGCAGCTTTGGCGCGGGTGGGGTGCTGGAGCCCACCGGCACCGTGCGTTTGGCCTTGGACGGATTTACATAAAAAGAGCCACTGGCGCTTATTCCACCTGCGCTAGTAGCTATTTATTTTGTAGTAAACGGCCGGATTCAGCCGCTGATAGTCACCATTTCATTTCGCCCTTGGCCACCTTGGCGCTGAGCTCCAGCGAGCTCACTTCGCCAGCCGTAGGGAATTCCTTTTTCATGGCCTCGATCAGTTCTGCCGAGTCTTTGGCTTTGGCGGTCTGCTTGTCAAAGGCTTTGATGTAGTCCGCGGTGTACTGGGGGGCGTTCAGCGACGTGGAGGGGCCTTCCAGATAGTGGCCCGGCACGACCACCTGGGGCTTGAGCTTCTGGATCTGGGTCAGCGTGGCCAGCCAGCCGGTGTGGGACGCAGGGGTCTGGGTGTCGGCCATCCACACGTGCAGGTTGTTGGCCAGCGGAATACCGCCTACCACCGCTTTCAGCGACGGAATCCACACAAAGCTGCGGTCGGGTTGCGCATCGCCCTTGATCTCCAGCTTTTTGCCTTCCAGCGTCAGCGTGTGGCCAGCCAGCACTTCGGGCAGCAGGGTGGCGCTGGGCGCGTCGGTCTTGAGGATGGGGCCCCAGTAGGCCAGCTTGCCTGCGGCGCTCTCTTTGATGTGTTGCACGGTGTGCGCGGTGGCCACGATCTTGGCGGCGGGGAAGGCCTTGTGGAGGGTTTCCAGGCCGAAGTAGAAGTCCGGGTCGCCGTGGCTGATATAGATGGTGGTCAGGTTCTTGCCGCTGGCGCGGATTTTCTCCACCACCTGGGCGGCTTGCGAAGCGCCGAACTGCGCGTCGATCAGCACCGCGTCTTTGTCGCCGGTGACCAGCACCGACGAAACGGGGAAGATGGCCTCATGGCCCGGGTTGTAGACATCCAGCTTGAGCGGGCCTGCGGCCAGGGCAGGGGCGGCCAGGGTGGCGGCAGCGATGGCGGTAAGGGCCCAGCGGGCGGCGGTAGAGCGGGTGGTCATGGGGTTTTCCAAACAGAGGTGTGTTGCGATGGATGGAATATTAATTGTGTTTATTGATAAGAAAAACCCTAAAATTCGCCCTAATTTGTTTCTAAAATTGGTCGAATAGTATGGATACTTTGAAGGCGATGCAGGTGTTTGTGGCCGTGGTGGACGCGGGCAGCCAGACGGCTGCCGCCGACACGCTGGGCCTGTCGCGCCCGGTGGTGTCGCGCTATATCGCCGAGCTGGAGGGTTGGACCGGGGCGCGCCTGCTGCACCGCACCACCCGCAAGCTCAGCGTCACCCCGGCGGGCAGCGAAACCCTGCAGCGCTGCCGCGCGGTGCTGGCACTGACGACCGACATGCAGTCGGCGGTGGCGGTGCCCGAGACCATGCCCCAGGGGCTGTTGCGCATCACGGTCAGCACGTCCTTCGGCCAGATGCAATTGGCGGCGGCGTTGGCCGACTTTGTGAAGCGCTATCCGGCCGTGTCGGTGGACTTGGTGCTGCTGGACCGCGCCGTGAACCTGGTGGAGGAGCGCATCGACCTGGCGGTGCGCATCAGCCATGAACTTGACCCGAACCTGACTGCCCGGCGGCTCACGGTGTGCCGTTCCATGGTCTGCGCCGCACCCGACTACCTGCGCGCGCACCCGCCCATCCGGCGCATGGAAGACCTGGGTCTGCACAACTGCCTGACGCACTCGTACTACGGTAAAACGCTGTGGAATTTTGCGCTGGACGGCCAGCCATCGTCGGTGGCGGTGGGCGGCAACCTCAGTGCCAACGAGTCCACCTCGCTGCTGCAAGCCGCCGTGGCCGGTGTGGGCGTGGTTTTGCTGCCCACCTTCATGGCCGCGCCGCTGGTGCAAACGGGGCAACTGGTGGCGCTGTTGCCTGCGGTGCAGCAGCGCGATTTGGGTATCTACGCCGTCTACGCCTCGCGCAAGAACATGTCGGCAGCGCTGCGGGCCATGCTGGACTTTCTGGCTGAGCGTTTCCCGCCCGAGCCGCCGTGGGACCAGCCTGGGGTTTAGCTCAGCGTGTGGCCCGCGGTAGCCCAGGTGGTGCGGGACTGGCTGAACCACAGGCTGGCGCGGTTCAGCGCGGTCATCCAGGTAAAGGGCTCTTTGCCGGGCTGCGCAGGTACCGGGCTGGCTGCGCGGAGGGGGGTGTTGGAAGCGGCGGTAGAGGTGGTGGGAGCCGAAGGGCCTGCCAGGGAGAAGGGGGTAGCGATCATGCGGGCCTCTGCAATGTAATAAAGAGTTAACCCTAGTATGAGGGTTTTCCCTTAATTGCGTTGCAGTGCTGCAATTGGGCCTTGAATCAGCCCCCCGTGTTTTCCGCATAAACGCAAGCTGCTATCAAGTTGATAGTGGCAAGATGCTGCGTCAGTGCTGCACCACGTCGCTGGCACTCTGCGCGTGGCCCTGGGCGCGGCGGGTGATGTCGTCAAAGATGTGGCGGGGCAGCTTCTTCAGCAGCCAGCCCATGGCCAGCGGCACCAGTACCAGGTCGTCCAACAGCCCAGCCACCGGGATGAAGTCGGGGATCAGGTCAATCGGCGACAGCAGGTACAGCACGATGCTGGCCGTGCCCCACTTGAGCCACGGCGGCGACTGCGGGTGCTGCAAGGCGAACCACAGCAGGCGGGCATCGCCCTTGACGACAGACCAGACCAACGAGACACGTTTCCACATATCGGCATCCTTCCAATAACCCCGTGACATCCGGCGAATGTGCCGGGTGGGACCATAACGCCGGACGGGGCTGGGGGATGACGATTTTTTGAAAGCAAATGTCTTAGGGCATGCTCTTAAAGCAGCACGCTGCCGTTGATGCAGGTGACGGACGCGCCACCCACCCACACCTGCCCTTGCGCATCGCGCTCGATGTGCACCCGGCCCGCGCGGTTTAGGCAGGTGCCCTGGCTCACCAGGTACTGCTCGGGCGCATAGCCGTCGGCAATCAGCCACTGGGCCAGGCTGGCGTTCAGGCTGCCGGTCACGGGGTCTTCGAGAACGTCCACGGCCGCAGCGAAGGCGCGCACTTCCATGTGGGGCTCGGGGCTGGCCTCCACCGGCACGCTGCGGCCAAAGGCGCGGGCTTCGCGGCTGGAGCGGGCGATGAGTTGGGGGGCCTCGTCTTGCGGATAGAGCCCGGCCACGCCGACCACCAGGCCAGTGTTCTTCAGCGCCAGGTGGTCAGGGGCCAGTTGCAGCACGGTTTGCGGGCTGTCGAGCAAGATACCCAGCCAGGGCAGGCCGTTGTCCAGCATCTGTGCAGCCACCACGTCGCGCGGCTTCAGGCCCAGCGCGGCGGCCACCTGGGCCAGCACCATGGCGCTGGGTGCGCTGCGTTTCAGCGGCGGGGCGGCGAACAGCAATTTGTCATTTTCTCGGCGGATCGGCACCAGCCCCACCGCGCATTCCTGCACTACCATCCTGGCCGCACGCGGCTGCCCGCCCGCCTGCAGCCAGGCGTGGCAACTGCCCAGGGTGGGGTGGCCGGCAAAGCGCAGCTCGCTTTTCGGGTCGAAGATGCGCACCCGGTAATCCGCCCCCGCCTTCCGGCCTGCGTCGGTGGGCGGCAGCAGAAACGTGGTTTCCGACAAGTGGGTCCAGTTGGCAAAACGCTGCATCTGCGCGTCGCTCAAGCCCGCGCCATCCAGCACCACCGCCAGCGGGTTGCCCTGGTAGGGGGTGGGGGTGAAAACGTCGACTTGCTGGAAAGGGCGGGTGGTTTGCATCACAGGGCTTTGATGGCTTCTGCCAGCGCCTTGATGCCGATGTTGATCTGCTCCACGCTGGCGGTGACGAACGACAGGCGGATGGTGCGCGGGTCGGCGTTGTCGGCGTAGAAGGCGCTGCCGGGCACAAAGGCCACGCCCTGCTCCACCGCCTTGGGCAGCAGGTCTACGGCGTGCACGCCTTCGGGCAGGCGGGCCCACAGGAACATGCCGCCATCGGGGGTGTTCCAGCTTACGCCCGCAGGCATTTCGCGCTGCAGTGCGGCCAGCATGGCATCGCGCTGGGCCTTGTACAGCGTGCGGATGGTGGGCACGTGGCGGGCCAGGAAGTTGTCTTGCATCACCGCCACCACCATGCGCTGGTTGAAGCTGGGGCTGTGCAGGTCGGCGGCCTGCTTGGCTTGCAGCAGCTTCGGGCTAATGGCCTTGGGGGCGATCACATAGCCCAGGCGCAGGCCGGGGGCCAGCACCTTGGAGAACGAGCCCATGTAGATGCAGCCCTCGGGGTTGCTGCCCGTCAGCGGCGCGGGCGGCGGCGTGTCAAACCACAGGTCGCCGTAGGGGTTGTCTTCTACCAGCGGCAGGCCCAGGCGCTCGGCACGCTCGATCAGCGCAGCGCGGCGGGCTTCGGGCATGGTGCGGCCCGTGGGGTTCTGGAAGTTGG
>NZ_JANXMU010000047.1 GCF_025354435.1 Rhodoferax sp. | reverse complement strand
TTTGCGGTGCTGGGCGAATCCCGCTTCTTGGTCGGCGGCCAGGGCCAGGGTGTGTTGCTTCATCTTTGTCGCCTTGTGAGGGATGACAATACCAATGCAAGTCACGCGCCAGGTCGGGACTTATTCAGCGTTGCCTTAACCGCCAAAAATGCATTGCCCGGCAAGGGTTTGCTGTACGACAAGCTCAGCAGGCGAGTTCGCTGCCGGTCGGCATCTTCGACACTGAAATACCCTGCAGACAGCGCCCCCGCCTGCCCCAACGAGAAGCTGCTGCTCAGCTGAGTACTGCGCCGATTCAGAGCCAGATTAGCCGTGTCGTAATGGCTCAAATCGGCATAGCCCTGGCTGCGTACAGTGTGCTGCACACCAAAACCCAGAAGACGTCCGTTGTACTGGTAGCCCAGATTCACCTGCCGGCCTGATTGGCCGCGCACCTGGCTCTGGCTCCAGGCACTATTGAGCACGCCCCAAGTCCCCAGTGCCTGCACCCCACCAATCCCCAACACCACCAACGAAGAGGCCATTTCGGCCCGACTTTCCAGTGTGAAGGTGTCACTCAAGCCCACCCGGTAAGCACCACTGGCTACGGCGGGGCCATAGGCAAAACTCTGGATACCGTAAGCACGCCGCAATGACCCCACCGCCAGGCTGTAGTCGTTGATGCCTTTTTTCAGCAGCGTATTGGCCACATAAAACGGCACCGTCGTCACCACCTGTCGCCCCAATGCATCGGTCGTGACTACAGATGCTTCTCCTGCCCCGTTGATATACGGAATGGCGTTGAGCGTGAACGGCCCTGGCTGCACGGTTTCGCTGCCTGCCTTGTAGCCATTGATAAACAGGTCCACCGCCGAGGGCACAGCCGCCTGACCCAAAAACTGCGGCAGCGGATACGTCACCAGGTCAGGCCGTATGGCAAAGTTGCGCGCTATCTGAAACCCTCCCATCCGCACGGCACTGCCCCAAGACAGAGGGGCAGCAATCAAATCCCCGGCGGTGTAGGTGCGGATACGCTCGGTATCTGAATAAGTCCAGCGGGTGTCGTAGCGCATATAGCCTTTGCCCGTTGTCTGCGCGCCGTAGCGGTACACCCCCGTATTGGACAAGGTGCCCCACCTACTGAACACCCGCTGTTCACTCAGCAAGGATGCCTGGGTAGCGCTGCGCTCAGGATTACTGGCGTAAAGATCGTAGTTAAGCAGTCCGCCTGTGCTGCTCTGGGCAGAAAAAGAGTTGATGGCCGTGCTCCCCAGCTCCTGCGAAGGCAACCAGTCGGTGGGCACCGTAAGTTTCAGACGCTGTCCTATGCTGTCGTACTGCAGGGCAACACCAAGGATCTGGTCCGCGGCCACCAGCGCACCAGGGCTCGCTTCGGTTCGGACATTCAAAGATTGCAACACGGCAGCTCGGACAAAATAGTGACCATCGCGCACCACCACCGGCACCACCTGGCCACTGGCACGCTCATTGACTACCAGCTCCAAAAACAAGGTGATCTGTACCGGTGCGATACGGCTTGGTGCAGGCGGGAGCGGCTGGCCATAGGTGCTTGGCACCGCCATCGCCAGCCACACCGGCACGGCACCCACACCAACCTTGCTCCAAAAACGGCGCCATACAAATCCAGCGGAGCTGGATGGATGGCGATTGAACACGCGCATTTAGCGGGATGGCAGTTGCATCGGTGCCTCGCCACCGTTGACCTTGGCTTCTGGTGCATAGCCTGGTGGCGGTGGCGCAGACAGCAACCAACGCATTTCAGAATTGGCAAGCACGTAACCTAGCAGGCCAGGATTTATCACCACCGGCGGCCCTGGCCCCACCCACTGCACAGCCACTATGCGCGCATGGGCCGGACCGCTGTTGCGAACCACCAGGTACTGCGCATTACCTTCGCGCACCGCTCGCCAGGTCAGCGCGGGCTGCGCAGCAGTTGCCGGATCACGGGGTTTGTCCGCGCGGGGCTTGGTCCACACGCCTTTACCGTTGACAAACAGCGGAATCGAATAACGAATTTGCAATTTCACGCCCATGGCACCGCCACCAAGGCTGCCGTCGGGTGGCGGACCATTGGAAACATCGGTTTCTGGCAGCTCATCTACCAGCACCCGGTAAGCCAGCTCCTTACCAGCGGGAACCGGTGCCGTATGCATCAACCGGATCAGTTGGCGCTGGCCTGCCGGTATGACCGCCAAAGGCGGGCTGGCAATGAGTTCATCCTGGTTTTCGAAGTTTTCGGCAGTACCCGACTGGCTCCAGCCAAACACGCGTATCTGCAGCGAAACGTTGTCGCTGGCACGGTTCTCCAACCACAAGGCAGTTGCCTGTTGGCCATCTTCAATAATCGGATCTACCGGCCAGATCATTACAGAGCTGGCAGCATGTCCAAGCTGGCTAGCCTGCAAGACACATAAACCGGCCACCGCGCAAGCCCTACGCCCACCCTTTGTGCTCAATATGTTGTACATACCCAAGCCTCCATAAAGTCTGTGCGGTTTACCAAGAAAAAACCACCTGCACCGTGTCGCTGTATTGGCCGCCAGGCAACCCGCCACTGGGCCATGTGGCCACACCGTAGACCGGCAGCGTCATGGCACCCGCACTGGTATCAACGGAAACACCTACACCGGGCTGGAATGGCGTGGACATGCTGGAGGAGATATACAGCGCATAGGGCAGGTAACTGTTAGCAC
The DNA here is from genome assembly GCF_025354435.1 of Rhodoferax sp. GTDB lineage: Bacteria > Pseudomonadota > Gammaproteobacteria > Burkholderiales > Burkholderiaceae_C > Rhodoferax_B. The sequence goes on along the minus strand of NZ_JANXMU010000047.1, from coordinate 36,158 downwards.
CCATCTTCAGCCGGCGCTGGGAACCCAGTACATGCAGCCCGCCATCCATCGTGACCATTACCGCAGCCCCCGGTGTGCACTGCACCTGGGCCATGCTGCCGCCGCTAGCAGTCAGCGATGCCGACATGGTGCCGGACGCGGCCGCAGAATGGGTACCAAAGTCCAGCATACCGAAGCCCACCCCCGCCGTCTGGGTGGTGTTACCTACCACCAGGCAACCGGGCAGGACCGTGGCATTCACCGCAAAGCTGGCCGTGGTGGGAATGGGTGTCGCAGCCAAAGCCATTGACGCACCCCATCCTGCCAACGCAAAGAAAAGCAGGCAACGCATACGGCACTCCTTGTGGTTCATGGCAAAAACCACTCAACCTACCTTGCCACGGATGCTATGCATTCTGAAGTGGGTGGAGGCAATGGCCATGGGCTACCAAGTCAGCGTTACTTGCAACACATCCACATAGGTACCGCTAGTCATGGCGCTAGAACTCGTCTTGTTGATGCGGCCAAATACCGGCAAGGCCACCGGAGCCCCTGTACCGGGCAGCACCACGCCCAGCGACGAGACATTCACGGGGTATGCCGTGGTCAACGCAACATCGCTGTACACCTCATATGGCAAATAAGAGGTGCTCAGCTTCATGGCGCGAGAGCCCGCGCCCACACTGCCACCCTGGCCTGCGTTGTTCCCCCCGTTGACCGATACCGAAATGGCGGTAATGTCTGGCGAGCAGGTAATCTGCGTCGCACCCGCACCGCCTGCGCCACCGCTGGCAGATGCAATCAACACTCCGGTGAAGGTGCCAGGCTGCGCACCGAAGTCCAGCGCGCCAAAATTGACACCCGTAGCACCCGCACCTGGCGCACCCGTGATGTAGCAACTGGACTGCAAAACCATTTGCACGTTGAGCTGACCGGCCAGGCTACCAGCAGCCTGTGCGCCCACACTTGCCATACCCAAGCCCAAAGCGAAAGCGGCAACAGCGAGGTGATTACGAGTTTTCATGGTCATTTCTCCATCCAGTAGGGCGAGGTCTTCGTCCTCGTCTGCCGCAGAGCGCTTGGTACAAGCTGGGGATCTTTGGCAGAGTGTGTTTTCAACGGGAAGCAAACTGGGTACTTTGCTCCGGGCCTACGACCTTTGCGAGATCGATGGGCGGATTCTGGGTGGAGGGGGGCAAAAGATCGTGACGCAACTGTGAACAGGCCACAGAGAGCCTGCGGGCAATGGCCTATGATTTTGAATTTCGCAAAAGCACCGTCTCCATGAACGAACTACAAAGCCTGTCGGCCCTCGGCCTGGAGCTACCCAGCCCAGCGTATCTAGTGGGCGTGGTGCTGTTCAGCCTCATCGGCTTTGTGGCCTACCGGCGGGGGCGCAGCAGCAAGCGCAGCATGCTCACCTGGACCGGCGTGGCGCTGATGCTCTACCCCTATGCGGTACCGCAAACTTGGTTGCTGTGGGTGGTAGGTGCGGCGCTGAGCGGCTGGCTGTACTTGCGGTGGAACTAGGTCGGTTCGGGTGCATACTAAAAGTGTTTTGCAACCTCTGAAAAATAACGCCATGGCCGACGAGAACCCCACCCCTGCATACCAAGAAATCAAGCCCCGCTTTGGCCGTTTGCTGAGCGTGTGCGTGATTGCCGTACTGTTTTGTGGCGGGCTGGTGTGGTTTGCAGGCACCTACCTGCTGGACTGCTGCGGGCCCTGATCGGCATCCCATGAACATCACCTCCTCCACCTCCGCGATTGCGTTCTCTGGCCTGCAGGCGGCACAAACCCGGTTGCAAGCCTCGGCCCACAACGTAGCCAATAGCCAAACCGAGGGGTTTCGCCCCCTGCAGGTGGACCAAAGCACGCAATCTGGCGGCGGTGTCAGCACCCAGGTAGAGCGGTCCAGCCAGCCCAGCCCGGGGCTGGAAGGCGACGTGGTCGCCCAGTTGCAGGCCAAAAACGCGTTTCTCGCCAACCTGAGCGTGTTCAAAACCAACGATGCGATGCTGGGAACGCTGCTGAACGCACAAGCCTGAAGCTCCCCAAAACCCGTGGAACCCCGCCCCGACGACCTCTCTACCAGCCAGGCGCTGGTCATCGACAGCCATGCCACCTCCCGCTCCATCCTGGTGGCACAGCTGCGGGAGTTTGGCGTGGGCAAGGTGGTGCAGTGCATCAACACCACCACCGCGCGCAAATTGCTGGAACAAGAGCGCTTTGACGTAGTGCTGTGCGAACACGCGTTTGAAAGCCGGGGGTTTTCCGGGCAAGACCTGGTGGACGACCTGCGGCGCAACCAGTTGCTGCCGTTTTCCACTGTCTTCATCATGGTCACGGCCGAGGCCACCTATGCCAAAGTGGTCGATGCCGCCGAGTCGGCGCTGGACGGCTATCTGCTCAAGCCGCACAGCGCCAACAGCCTGGGCGAACGGCTCTACCAGGCCCGCACCCGCAAGCTGTCGCTACGCGAGATCTTTGAAGCCATCGACAGCGGCAACTTTGACCACGCTGCCCGCTTATGCCTGCAGCGCTTTGCCTCCAAAGGCCCGTTCTGGCTGTATGCGGCACGCATGGCGGCCGACCTGCTGCTGCGCACCGGCCAGTTTGAACAAGCCCAGACCTTGTTCAACGCCGTGATTGCGACCAAACCCATGCTCTGGGCCCAGTTGGGCATCGCCCGCACCCTATTGGAAAGCGGCCAGACCGCCAAAGCCACCAGTGCTCTGGAAAAACTGCTGGTCGAGCACCCGGACTACGCCGATGCCTACGACATGCTAGGCCGGGCCCAGTTTGAGCTGGGCAAATACCCGCTGGCCCTGGAGGCCTACCAAAACGCCGCCCAGCTCTCGCCCCACTCCATCACCCGGGCGCAAAACTTCGGCCTGCTGATGACCTACGTGGGCGACCGTAAACAGGCCGAACTGCTGCTGGAGCGCACGGTGCGTATGGGCTTGGACTCCAAAATGCTGGACTGCCAGGCGCTGGTGCTGCTGGCGTTTTTGCGGCTGGAGTCCGGCGACAAAAAAGCCTTGCTACGCTGCCAGGAAGAATTCAAACGCGTCGCCGCCCGCAGCACCGACACCCTGCGCACAGAGCGCCACGCGGCCACCATTAGTGCACTGGTGCTGGTACAAGAGCAGCAGTTCCCTGCGGCAGTCGAAGCCGTCAAGGCACTGGCCGAACAGCTCACCGCACCCGAATTTGACTTTGAGGCCGCCGCCAACCTGCTGGCCCTGGCCTGTGCGCTGGCGCAGCGCAAGGTATTCATCGACAAGATCGAGGCCGTGATCGACACGCTGGGCATGCGCTTTTGCACCACCCGACCCTTGAGCGAGCTGCTCATCACCTCGGCCGCAGCCCACCCCGCCCACGCCGAGCGCATCCGCGCCTGCAACACCCACATCACCCAGATCACCGAAAGCGCGATGTCGCTGAGCCTGCACGGCAACCCGCAGGGCGCGGTAGACAACCTGCTGATCCCCGGCCAGACCACACTGAACGCCCGGCTGATCGACACCGCTTTTCTGGTGCTGCAACGCTACGGCGACACCATGGACGACGGTGCCAGCCTGCGGGCCCGCGTGCAAGACCTGCGCACCCGCTTTGCCCCGGCCCACAGCCGCTCGGTACTGGGCGACCTCAAACGGCCGGCAGGCGCGCTGATGCTGCGCACCGGGGGCGGCACCAAGGCGCGCGCCCTGCCCGGCTGGCAGCCCGCCGAGCCACCCGTGCCGCGCCATGCATTTCTGCCCCCGAGCCTCTTGCCTTCCGATCCACTTTGAACTTCTTTTGACGATGTCCTGGCACGCCCAACTTGACCTGAACTACCGCCTTGAAGCCGCCCGCAGCGTGGCCCGCCACCAGCACAAAGGCCCGCTCCGTATTCTGCAAAGCCTGTACCCCGAAGGCGATACCATTTGCCACAACGTGCTGGTGCACCCGCCTGGCGGACTGGTCGGCGGCGACACGTTGGACATCACCGTACAGGTGGAGCCCGGTGCCCACGGCCTGATCACCACGCCCGGCGCAACGCGGTTTTACCGCTCGGCAGGCGAACTGGCGCTGCAAAACACCCAAATCCGGGTCGCCGCAGGTGGGCGGCTGGAATGGCTACCCACCGAGGCAATTTGCTACCACCAGTGCCATGCCGAAAACCGCGTGCGCTTTGCGCTGGAGCCGGGGGCGGAGTTGATGGGTTGGGACGTGACCGCATTCGGCCTGCCGCAAGCCAACCAGCCATTTGCCCAGGGCCAGTATGTGCAGCACCTGGAGCTGCCCGGCGTGTGGCTGGAGCGGGGCCGTATCGATGCCTTGGACACCCGGCTGATGGACAGCCCGCTGGGCCTGGCTGGCCACAAGTGCATGGCCTCAATCTTCTTTTTAGCGGGCAGCAAGCTGGACAAGCACCGACAGTCGGCTGCGCTGGATGTGGCCCGGCAAGTGATCGACGGGCACAGCCTGCACCACACCGCCGGAGCCACCAGCCCGGACGGCCAGGTGGTGGTGGTGCGGGTGCTGGCCCCCCTGGTCGAGCCCGCGATGGACCTTATCAAACAGGTATGGGCGGCATGGCGGGCGCACTTCTGGGGCCTGTCTGCCACCCGCCCACGCATCTGGGCAATGTAGCCAAAATTATGTATGAAATAGGCCTCTAGCGCATATACCGCCTACGCTAGTAGCTATCAAAAGTCTAGCCCGCACCCACCAGCATTTGCACAAACATTTGTAGCTTGGTGTTGGTTTCGGTGCCCAGCGCGGTGAACTCCAGGCCCGCCAGCAGATGGCCATCTTCGTGCTTGGCCTTCATTACGCGGGCGTAGATGTCGGTCACCGGGTATTCGACCAGGGTCATGTCGAAGTTCAGCTTCACGTCGAAACCCACCTCGATCGGCAGGTCCAGTTCCAGCAGCACGCCGTGGTAGCCGATGTCCAGGATGTGGGCCTTGATGGCGTTGGGCAGCACGGTGGTGCCTTCCAGAATCTGCAGGCTGCAGGGGATGCGCACCTCGGCCCGGTGGCTGCGGCGAAACTCCTGGCGCGGCACCTTCAGGTGCATGCTGGGGATGGCGATCAGCTCGCGCACCTTCACCGGCACCAGCTTGCCCGCCACAAACACCTCCACCGGCTCGGTGGCCGACACCGTGCCGTGGCAGCGCTGGTAGGTGTTCTCGCTGATCAGCACCTGGCCGCGCAGGCTGAAGGATTCGATGCGCGAGGCCAGGCTGACCTGGTTGCCGATCACCGTGTACTGCGAAAACGCCTCCGAGCCAAACCGGCCCGCTATCACCGTGCCAGTGTTCAGGCCAATGCCCATGAACAGCTCGGGCATGCGGCCACGCTGGTACTGGTCGTTCAGCAGGCGCATGGCCAGTTGCATCTCCACCGCGCAGGCCATGGCGCGCATCACATCGTCGGGCCGCTCCACGGGAGCGCCAAACAGCACGGTCATGGAGTCGCCGGTGAACTTGTCGATCACGCCCTGGTAGCGGTAGATGACCTCGCTCATGCGCTCCAGGCACAGGTTGAGCATGGTCACGATGGTGCCCGCAGGCTGGGTGGCGGTGAGCGCAATGAAGCCGCGCAGATCGGCCACCAGAATGGTCACCTCGCGGTTCACCACCGGCAGGTTGGCGGTGTCCGGGCCACCCAGCGCCGCATCCACAATCGCCGCCAGCTCGGCCTCAACTGCGGGCGACACCGGCGAGCCGGTTTCTCGCGCCAGCAGCGCCTGCAGGCGACTGCGCGCCTCCATCCTCGGATCAGTTTTCATGCGGTCTGCGTTCCATGTGATTGTTGGGTTGGAGAATAGGGTGGCACCCGATTATGGTCAAGATGCAACACCCTGTAACCCGCTCAGTGCCCAGCGACCCCGTCGGCCTTGAACATCGCCTTGATACCGCGCACCGCCTGGCGGATACGGGCCTCGTTTTCGATCAGGGCAAAGCGCACGTGGCCGTCGCCATGGTCGCCAAAGCCGATGCCGGGCGACACCGACACCTTGGCCTTGGCCAGCAGCTGCGTCGCAAACTCCAGCGAGCCCAGCGCCGCGTAATGCTCTGGGATACGCGCCCAGATGTACATGCTGGCCTTGGGGCAATCGACCTGCCAACCGGCCTCCATCAGGCCCTTGTAGAGCACGTCGCGGCGGCTTTGGTAGGTGGCGGCGATCTCGGCCACGCAGCTCTGGTCGCCCTCCAACGCGGCAATGGCGGCCACCTGCAGCGGGGTGAAGGTGCCGTAATCGTGGTAGCTCTTGATGCGCGCCAGGGCCGCTACCAGGTCGGGGTTGCCCACCATGAAGCCGATGCGCCAGCCCGCCATGTTGTAGCTCTTGCTCAAGGTGAAGAATTCCACCGCAATGTCCTTGGCACCCGGCACCTGCATGATGCTGGGGGCCTTCCAGCCGTCGAAGGTGATGTCGGCATAGGCCAGGTCGTGCACCACAAAGATGTCGTGCTTTTTGGCCAGGGCAATCACTTTCTCGAAGAACGGCAGCTCCACGCATTGCGCAGTGGGGTTACTGGGGAAGCCCAGCACCATCATCTTGGGTTTGGGGTAGCTGCCGCGGATGGCTTTTTCCAGCTCGCCAAAGAAGTCCACGCCCTCGGCCATGGGCACGCTGCGGATGTCTGCCCCGGCAATCACCGCGCCATAGATGTGGATGGGGTAGCTGGGGTCGGGCACCAGCACGGTATCGCCGCGGTCCAGCGTGGCCAGCATCAGGTGGGCCAGGCCCTCCTTGGAGCCGATGGTGACGATGGCCTCGCTGTCGGGGTCGATGTCTACCGCATACCGGTCTTTGTACCACTTGCTGATGGCCCGGCGCAGGCGCGGAATGCCCTTGCTGGCCGAATAACCGTGGGTGTCGGGCCGTTGCGCGACCTCGGTGAGCTTGGCAACGATGTGCGCTGGGGTGGCCCCGTCGGGGTTGCCCATGCTCATGTCGATGATGTCTTCGCCACGGCGGCGCGCGGCCAGCTTGAGTTCGGCCGTGATGTTAAAGACGTAGGGGGGAAGCCGGTCAATGCGCGCGAAGCGGCGCTTGCCTGCGGAGGATGCAGCCATGTTGATAAATCTCACGTAAGCGCCCGGAACCGTCCGAGCGACGTGGCCTGCCGATGTGGACAAGCCCGGTGAGATGGTATCAGGCGCTGAGGTTGACTAACTGCCCTGTAGCCTGCCCTTGCGCATTCACTACGGGCGGCAGCAGCAGCGATGCCGACGGCGGGTCGGCATACAGCCGGGACACCACGCTCGGACCTAGCGTGCGGGGTTCGTTGCTAGCTCCGCGCTGGGTTTGCACGTAATTAGCGACCAGTTGGTTGCTGCGCTCGGCCAGGCTGCGGGCGTTGTCCTGGCTGACCTGGGCGGTGCGGTCGGCACTGTCGGCCTGGCGGCGCAGGTCGTCGGCGGTGCTTTGGGCTTGCTCGGCATCGCGCCGGGCCTGGATGACCCGCGTTTTATCCACCGTGGCCGAGAGAGACGGTGCGGCACTGCTGTTGGCGGTGATGCTGACCATGGCGGGCCCTGCAGTGCAGGCTCAGGCAGTGGTGTTGACGATACGCCCGGTGGTTTGGCCCTGGCTGTTGACCACGGGTTTGGGCAGCTTGGTTTCTGTGACCTCGGTGGCCTTTTTCAGGTCGGCATCGTCTTGCCGGGCCGCGCGGTTTTGTGCCTGCTGGGCGGCATCCACGCGCTGCGGGGCTGGGGTCGGCTGTACGGTCTGCCGATAGACTGAAGAAACATCCATGTCGGGCTCCTGGGGTAGTTGCTTCATTCTAGGAGCGCACACGCCTGTATGCAATGACCTGGAACGCCGGGAACCTCCTTCCATGCTGCACAGATAGAATTTATAAAAAACAAGCCTCTCACGCTTGATTCACCTGCGCCAGCAGCTATCAAAACCATAGTTACCACCCCATGCCCACACCTCTCCCACTGCGCCACTTTTTACTTGCCTTGGCCGTGGTGGCCGTGTGGGGGAGCAACTTTGTGGTGATCAAGGTGGCGCTGGTGCACTTTCCACCGCTGTTTCTGGCAGCTTTGCGGTTTGCGCTGGCGCTGCTACCTGCGGTGCTGTTTCTGCCGCGCCCAGCAGCGTCGTGGGGCAACTTGGCGGCCTATGGTTTGTTGATTGGCGTAGGGCAGTTTGGCCTGCTGTACCTAGCCATGCAAGGGCATATTTCGCCAGGGTTGGCCTCACTGGTGGTGCAGGTGCAGGTGTTTTTCACCATCGGCCTGGCCATGCGCACCGCGCACGAGCGGGTGCAAACCTTCCAGTGGTGCGCGCTGTTGCTGGCGGTGGCGGGCATTGCGGTGATCGTGCTGCACACCGACGGCAGCACCACACCACTGGGACTGGCCATGGTGGTGGGCGCAGCGCTGTCGTGGGCGGGCGGCAACACGGCATCCAAGCAAGCAGGCAAGGTCAACATGCTGGCCTACGTGGTCTGGTCCAGCGCATTTGCCGTGCCGCCTTTGCTGCTGCTATCGCTGGTGTTTGAGGGCGCGGATGCCTGGCGCACCGCCGTCACCCACGCCGATCTGCCCAGTTGGCTGGCGCTGGCCTGGCAGGCCTGGGGCAACAGCCTGTTTGGCTACGCCGCCTGGGGCTGGCTGCTGGCCCGCCACCCGGCGGCGACCATCACGCCCACGGCTTTGCTGGTGCCGGTGTTTGGCATGGGCGCATCGGCCTGGTGGCTGGGCGAGCCGCTACCCGCGTGGAAGCTGGTGGCGGCAGCCTTGGTAATGCTGGGACTGGTGCTGAACCTGCTGTGGCCGCAATTACGGCCCCGTCTGCAAGCCCGGTAAATTTATATAAAAATGGCCTCTAGCGCTTATTACACCTACGGTGGCAGCTATCAAATACATAGTAATTTGGATTAAGCCGCCGGTGTGGATGCACGCACGGTGTTTTCTGCCGCCCAGGCCCAGGCCTGGCTCGACAACTCCAGCACGCGAGCGGCGCTGGTAAAGCCATCGGCGGCGGCGCTGGCTTCGCTGGCGGTCTGGTTTTCTACGTCCAGCGCAGTGCGCAGGTAAACAAACCAAGGGCCGGACTGCGACAGCAGGGCTTGCGCACCCTCAGGTGGCAGGCTCAGGGTGGACACCACTTCAGCAGGGGCCATTTTCAGAATCAGGCCCAGCATGGAAGCCAGACCCAGGGTAAAGAAGCGGCCCGGCTCGGATTCGCCGCGTTCCATGGCCAGCAGCTCGACCAGCCGCGCGCGCCACAGCGCCACCTCTTGCAGGGCCGACGACAACTGGCGGCTGCCCGCAAACTGCATCAGCATCAGCGACAACCAGCGGTGCAGGTCGTTACGGCCCAGCAGCATCACCGCCTGGTCGATGCTGGAGATGCCACCCAGGTGCGCGTAGCTGGCGCTGTTCATGCGCTGCAGCAGCCGCACCGACACGCCGATGTCGCCCTTGATGTCGCCCACGATGACCGCCGTGTCGGCTCCCGCAGCCAGCTTGCTGATCAGCAGCGCCACGCGGCCCGCTTCGGGTGCCAGCGGCCCGGCCTGGGCCAGGGTGGTGGCCATGTCCGAAGCCGTCAGGCTGCCGCTGGCCAGCCGCACGCCGCCTTGCAAGGCGCGCTCCAGGTCTTCCACGCTGGCCATATCGGTGGCAATAAAAGGAATATTCGTCAAGCCCGCAGGCGGTGCCTTGACGGCGGCGATGAGCCCGGTCACCGCCTCGGGCGTGCCAGGCCGGACCAACAAAAAGTCAGGGTTGGAGCCCATGGACTGCCCGGCTCCCCAGGCCAGTTTGGCCCCCACCGCGCGAAACTCGGCCACTTTGGCCGCCACGCCGAACATTGCCTCGGACGACAAAGGTGCCGCCGCCGCATCAAACTCCACCCCAATCACCGTGCCCGCGTCATTTTTAGGCACCCCCGCCAGCGCCAGCCAGGCGGCCGGCAGGCGCGCAAAGCCGATGCGCCCATCCATGGCCACCAGCCGCGCAGCGACCAGCACCGCCGCCACGTGCGCCGCCTGCGCCACCGGGTCAGCCCCCATGGCCAGCGCACGCAGCGCCGCGTCATCGATACGAAACTCAAACCCCGCCACCTGCCCATTCGCCCCCATCAGGGGCCGCCGTGCCGCCAAGGCGACGGGTGTGGGACGCGAGGGTGGGATGGCAGGTGCCGGAGCAGCCGCGACAGCGGGCTTGCTGGCGACGGGCTGCGGACGGGTGCTGCGAACGCTGGGTTGGGGAGCAGGAGCCGGAATACCACCAAACAGTTTGGACAGCACACGTTGGAAAAAAGAGGTCATGGGCTTGGAACTTTGTCCACAAAGAGGTTGAGGAAAGCAATACGTCTGACTTTATCGCCTTCTACCTCGATTTGTATGATTTTGTTACATCGAAACGACTCAGCGCCCACCATCAGACAGAACGCACCGCTTCCAGAACCACCGACAGAACTGCCTGCGCCAGCCTAGCGGTGCGCCTAGATCGCCACCAGATTGCGTACGCCGTTGGCTTCCATGTCCTTGCCCAGGCCGCGGGCGATGAACTCACCGCGTTCCATCACCAGGTAGTCGTCGGCCAACTCTTGCGCAAAGTCGTAGTACTGCTCCACCAGCAAAATCGCCATGTCGCCGCGGTCGGCCAGCATGCGGATGACGCGGCCGATGTCTTTGATGATGCTGGGCTGGATGCCTTCGGTGGGTTCGTCCAGGATCAGCAGTTTCGGCCCCGCCGCCAGCGCGCGGGCAATCGCCAACTGCTGCTGCTGTCCGCCCGACAAGTCGCCGCCACGCCGGTTGATCATTTGCTTGAGCACCGGGAACAGCGTGAACAGCTCGGCCGGAATCGGCGTGCTGGCGCTCTTGTAGGCCATGCCCATGCGCAGGTTTTCTTCCACTGTCAGGCGGGCAAAAATCTCACGACCCTGTGGCACAAAGCCCACGCCCGCCCGGGCGCGTTCATACGGCGTGAAGCCCTGGATCGGTTTGCCGTCGAGCGCAATGGTGCCGGTCTTGATCTGCACCAGGCCCATCAGCGACTTGAGCAGCGTGGTCTTGCCCACGCCATTGCGGCCCAGCAGCACGGTGACCTTGCCCAGGCTGCATTGCAGGCTGACATCGCGCAGGATGTGCGAGCCGCCATAGTATTGGTTAACATTCTTTACATTCAGCATGGTTAGCGGCCCAAATAGACGTCAATCACCCGTTCGTCGGCCTGCACCTGGTCCAACGTGCCTTGCGCCAGCACGGAGCCGTCGCACAGCACGGTGACGATCTCGCTGATGGTGCGGATGAAGCTCATGTCGTGCTCCACCACCATCAGCGAATGCTTACCCTTGAGCGTCAAGAACAGCTCGGCGGTGCGGGCCGTTTCCTCGTCGGTCATACCGGCCACGGGCTCGTCCAGCAGCAGCAGCTTGGGGTCTTGCATCAGCAGCATGCCGATCTCCAGCCACTGCTTTTGCCCGTGGCTGAGGTTGCCGGCCTGGCGCGTCACGCTGTCGGCCAAATGGATGGTGACCAGCATCTCGGCCAGCTTGTCGCTCTGCGCCGAATCCAGCTTGAACAGCATGGACGACTTGACGCTTTTGTTCATTTTCAGCGCCAGCTCCAGGTTCTCGAACACGCTGAGCTGCTCGAACACCGTGGGCTTTTGGAACTTGCGGCCAATGCCCAACTGGGCGATTTGCGGCTCGTTGTGGCGCAGCAAATCGATGGTGCTACCGAAAAAAACCGTACCCGAATTGGGCCGGGTCTTGCCGGTGATGATGTCCATCATCGTGGTCTTGCCCGCACCATTGGGGCCGATGATGCAGCGCAGCTCGCCGGGCGCAATGTCCAGCGACAGGCCGTTGATGGCCTTGAAGCCGTCAAAGCTCACATGCACGTCTTCCAGGTACAAGATGCGGCCATGGGACACATCCACCTCGCCGGGCGTGTGCACCCGCGAGAAACCGGCTTCGCGGCCACCGGACTCGGTGTTGCCCGACACATAGGCAGGCTCCTTGGCTTCCAGGCGGCGCGCGCCCTCTTCCATCAGATCGGGGGTCATGCTTTGGCTCCCTTTAATTTCTTCACCAAACCAACAACCCCATCAGGTAAGAACAAGGTCACCGCAATAAACAAGGCACCCAAAAAGTACAGCCAGAACTCGGGGTAGGCCACGGTAAGCCAGCTCTTGGCCCCGTTGACGATGAAGGCACCCAAAATCGGCCCGATCAGCGTGGCACGCCCACCCACCGCCGCCCACACCGCAATCTCGATCGAGTTGGCCGGGCTCATTTCGCTGGGGTTGATGATGCCGACCTGGGTCACGTACAGGGCACCGGCCACACCGCACATCACGGCCGAAATCACCCAGATGCTGAGCTTGTAGCCCAGGGGCGAATAGCCCGAGAACATGACCCGGGTTTCAGCATCGCGGATGGCTTGCAGCACGCGGCCATATTTGCTGCCGACCAGCCATTTGGCAAACAAGAAGAAACCCAGCAGCGTCAAGCCCGTCAGCACAAACAAGAACATGCGCATCGAGGTGGTAGCCATGGGCACGCCCAGGATGCGTTTGAAGTCGGTAAAGCCGTTGTTGCCGCCAAAGCCGGTTTCGTTGCGGAAGAACAGCAACATGGCGGCAAAGGTCATGGCCTGGGTGATGATGGAAAAATACACGCCTTTGATCCGCGAGCGGAAGGCAAAGAAGCCAAAAATCAACGCCACCAGGCCGGGGGCAAACACCACCAGAAACAGTGTGGCACCGAAGCTGCCGCTCAGCGCCCAGTGCCAGGGCAGTTCTTTCCACGACAGGAAGACCATGAAATCGGGCAGGTCGCTTTTGTAGTTGCCGTCGTGGCCGATTTGGCGCATCAGGTACATGCCCATGGCATAGCCGCCCAGCGCGAAAAACATGCCGTGGCCCAGGCTCAAAATGCCGGTGTAGCCCCAGATCAGGTCCATGGCTAGGGCGGCAATGGCGTAGCACATGATCTTGCCGACCAGGCCAATGGCGTAGTCGCTCATGTGCCAAACGCTGTCGGCGGGCACCACCAGGTTCAGCAGCGGTGCCACTGCGCAGACCACGATCAGCGCCACGATGAAACTGCTCCAGCCGGTGCGGGTCAACAGCGGGCCTTTGGTTGGTAAATTAACTTTGCTCATGCTTCTGCACTCCGGCCCTTCATGGCGAAAATTCCTTGGGGGCGCTTCTGGATGAAGATGATGATCAACACCAGCACGGCAATCTTGGCCAGCACCGCGCCGGTCCAGCCTTCCAGAAACTTGTTCAAAATGCCCAGGCCCATGGCGGCGTAGACGGTGCCCGCCAGTTGGCCCACGCCGCCCAGCACCACCACCATGAACGCGTCCACGATGTAGCCCTGGCCCAGGTCGGGGCCGACGTTGCCCACCTGGCTCAGGGCGCATCCGGCCAGCCCGGCAATGCCGGAGCCGAGTGCAAATGCGTAGGTGTCGATACGCGCGGTGTTGACACCCATGCACGAGGCGATGGGGCGGTTTTGCGTGACCCCGCGCACAAACAGGCCCAGCCGGGTTTTACCGATCAGCCAGCCTACACCCAGCAGCACCGCCACCGCAAACGCGATGATCACCAGCCGGTTGTAAGGCAGCGACAGATTCGCCATCACCTGCAGTCCGCCGCTCATCCACACCGGGTTTTCCACGCCGACGTTTTGCGCGCCAAACAGGCTGCGCACGCCCTGCTGCAGCATCAGGCTGATACCCCAGGTGGCCAGCAAAGTCTCCAGCGGGCGGCCGTACAGAAAGCGCAGCACGCTGCGTTCCAGCGCTGCGCCCACCAGGGCCGATGCCAGGAACGACACCGGCACGGCGGCCAGCAGATACCAGTCAAAGGCACCTGGCAAATACTTGAGAAAGACGGTTTGCACCAGATAGGTGGCATAGGCACCGATCATCATCAGCTCGCCGTGGGCCATGTTGATCACGCCCATCAGCCCGTAGGTGATGGCCAGGCCCAGAGCCACCAGCAGCAGGATGGAGCCCAAGCTGATGCCGCTGAAGATGGCGCCCAGCTTGTCGCCCCAGGCCAGCGAGGCCTCGACCTTGGCCAGAGCGGCGTTCAGGGCCACCTTTACATCGGCATCGGGCTCGGTGGTCAGGCGCGCCAGCAGCACGGTCTTGGTGCTGGGGTTGCCGCTGTCGGCCAGGGTTTTGCCGGCTTCCAGACGGCGGGCCTTGTCGGTGCTGTTGAGCAGCAAGGCTCCGCGCAGCAGGCCCAACTGGTCTTTGATAGCGGGCACCGTTTCGGCGGCGAAGGCCTTTTCCACCAGCGCCAGCTTGTTCTCGTCGGGCTCGGCCAGCAGGGTCTTGACCGCCGCGGCACGCAGCTTGTCGTCTTTGGAAAACAGCTTGACGGCGGCCAGCGCATTGTCCAGCTCGCCGCGCATTTGGTTGTTGTTGATGATGTCTTCGGCATCCGCGGGCAGCGCCACATCGGCACCCGTGATCGGGTCTACCGCCTTGTCGCCCTGCACCACAAAAACCTTGTCGCCCAGGGTTTTGACCTGGTCGTCGGAGAGGGCCTGGATGAAGGCGACGGTCTTGTCGTCGGCGCTGACCACGGCCTTGTTCAACGCCTCGATGCGCGTCTCGGTTTCGCCAATGGCCAAGCCTTTTACCTCGTCAGCGCTCAGTGCATAAGCGTGACCAGCTACCAAAAGCGTAGCAGCAAAGAATAGTCGTCGAATCAACATGGAGCGGCCTGTTGGTTGAGCATGGAAGCGATACCAGATCTGTATGCAAATAGTGTTCCAGCAGGCCCCGCCTGCCGAAAAAAAAGCGCCACTCGCCCAAAGCAAGAGGCGCCCGGAGAAAAAATAAGGAGGTGCCCGTTGAACGTCAAACGAAACACCCCACCCTCAAGCCAAGCACGCACCCTCTCTTTCCAGGGATACCGCAGAACTGGCTTTGCCAGGCTGCTGGTATCGCCCCCTGCAAGGGGGTTGGCGAAAGAAGCGAAGCTCTGTAGCCTGGGGGTGTACTAATCCTTTTACTTCTTCACGGGTTCGTCAGGCTTGCCAGCGTTGCCTTCGATGTACGGGCTCCATGGCACGGCCTTGACTGGGCCGGGTGTCTTCCAGACCACGTTGAACTGGCCGTCGGCCTTGATTTCGCCGATGAACACCGACTTGTGCAGGTGGTGGTTCTTGGCATCCATTTCAGACACGATGCCCGAGGGTGCGTTGAACTTCTGGCCGGCCATGGCAGCGATCACCTTGTCGGTGTCGGTGCTGTTGGCCTTCTTCACGGCCTGGGCCCACATGTTGATACCGATGTAGGTAGCTTCCATCGGGTCGTTGGTCAAAGGCTTGTCGGCGCCGGGCAGGTTTTTGGCCTTGGCGTAGGTCGACCACTTCTTGATGAACTCGGTGTTGGCCGGGCTCTTGATGCTCATGAAGTAGTTCCAGGCGGCCAAGTGGCCCACCAGCGGCTTGGTGTCGACCCCGCGCAGCTCTTCTTCACCCACCGAGAAGGCAACCACGGGCACGTCCTTGGCCTTCAGGCCGGCGTTGCCCAGTTCCTTGTAGAACGGCACGTTGGAGTCACCATTGATGGTGGACACCACGGCGGTCTTGCCACCGGCCGAGAACTTCTTGATGTCAGCCACGATGGTTTGGTAATCGCTATGGCCAAACGGGGTGTACTTCTCGTCGATGTCGGCCTCTTTCACGCCCTTGCTCAGCAGGTAGGCGCGCAGAATTTTGTTGGTGGTGCGGGGGTACACATAGTCGGTGCCCAGCAGGACCCAACGCTTGGCACCGCCACCGGCCTTGCTCATCAAATAGTCCACCGCGGGGATGGCTTGCTGGTTAGGCGCAGCACCCGTGTAGAACACGTTCTTGGACAGCTCTTCACCCTCGTACTGCACAGGGTAGAACAGCAGGCCGTTCATTTCTTCCACGACCGGCAGCACCGACTTGCGCGACACCGAGGTCCAGCAGCCGAAGATCACGGAAACCTTGTCCTGGCCCAGCAGCTGCTTGGTCTTTTCGGCGAACAGCGGCCAGTTGGACGCGGGGTCCACCACCACGGGTTCCAGCTTCTTGCCCAGCAGGCCGCCCTTGGCATTGATTTCGTCAATCGCCATCAGCACGGTGTCTTTCAACACGGTTTCCGAAATGGCCATCGTGCCCGACAGGCTGTGCAGCACACCGACCTTGATGGTGTCGGCCGCAAAAGCAGGCACCACGGACAGGGAGGCCAGGGCGACAGCGGCGGTAATCGCCTTGAGAGTAAATCGACGTTGCATGTGTGCTTCTCCAGAAAGTAAATGAACCCGGCTCGCCGCGGTATGCCGGTACAGGCTTTGTGCGGCGATGGGTGGACTTTAGGGGCGGCCCGCCGATGCGGGAATACGCCGGGTGGCGTATGGGGCATGATCTCTTGCAGTTCAACTCTCAACCGGAGTCCCCATGCAATTCGAAAAAGGCGGTCTGTGGCGCAATTGGGTCGGCAACCAGTCGTGCATTGCGCGCTACAAAGGCGCGCCCACGTCCGAAGACCAGTTGTGTGAGATGGTGGCCGAGGCGGATCGGCGCGACTTGAACCTGCGGGTGGCGGGCTCGGGCCACAGCTTCACGCCGGTGGTGGGCACCGGCGGGCTGCTGCTCTCGCTGGCGCAGATGCAGGGCGTGCACAGCTTTGACGATGCAAAAAAGCAGGTCACGGTGGCGGCAGGCACGCGCATCCACGACCTGGCGATTACGCTCAAGGCGCACGGTTTTTCGCTGGTGAACCAGGGCGACATCGACTCGCAAGCGGTGGCGGGCGCGTTCACCACCGGCACCCACGGCACCGGTGCCACGCTGGGCTGCCTGGCCACCTCGATTGCCGGGCTGCGGCTGGTGCAGGCCGATGGCAGCGTGCTGGTGGTGGATGGATCGGACCAGGATCTGCTGCACGCCGCCCAGGTCTCGGTGGGCACGCTGGGGGTGATTTCCGAGCTGACGCTGCAGGTCACCGATGCCTACCACCTGCACGAGCACGTGTGGCGCGACGACTTCGAAACCTGCATGGCCCGCCACGATGAGCTGGCCGCCACGCACCGGCATTTCGGCTTCTTCTGGTGCCCCACGCCGCACAGCCGCCAGCTGTACTGCCTGGCCGACACGGCGGATGCCCCGCGGACCACCACCACGAAAACCGCCGACGTGTGCGAGATGAAGGTGATCGACACCACCGACCGCCCGGCACTGGACACGCCGTTTGAAAAAATCGCCTACTCGTCCGAGATCTACCCCATCGAGTACGTGCCCAACTTCCACGAGCTGGAATACGCCGTGCCGGTACAGCACGGCAAAGAGGCGGTGCGCGCCGTGCGCGAGTTGATGCTGAGCAAGCACACGAACTGCATCTTCCCCATCGAATACCGCTTCACCGCAGGCGACCCGGCCTGGATCAGCCCGTTCCACCAGCAGGACAGCATCACGCTGTCGGTGTCCGGCCAGCCGGGCGTGGACTACTGGGATTATTTGCGCGATGTGGATGCCATCTTGCGCCGGTTTGGCTCGCGTCCGCACTGGGGCAAGATGCATTTTCTGGACACCGACGACGTGACCGCGCTGTACCCGCGCGCCGCCGATTTCCGGGCCTTGCGGCGCAAGCTGGACCCGCAAGGGCGCTTTCTGAACGACCATGTGCGGGCCTTGCTGGGTTAAGCACGAAATAGGCCTCTAGCGCATATTTCATCTACGCTAGTAGCTACTTATTTAATAGCAATTACATTACTGTCGCACCGCTTCCACCTGCACCACCAAATGCACATTCTTGGGCAGACCCAGGCTGACACCCAGGTCCATGCCGTAGTCGGTACGGTCGATGGTGGTCTCGAAACTGCCGCTGCACACCTCAGGCTCTGGCGCGGCAGGTGCCCGGCAGGCAAAATGGTTTACGTGCAGCACCACCGGCAGCGTCTTGCCCAGCAGGGTCAGGTTGCCCACCACATCGGTCAGGGTCTCGCCGCTGAACACAAACTGGTCGCCCAGAAAATGGATGCTGGGGTACTGGCTGGCGTTGAACAGCTCGGTGCTGACCAAAATGGAATCAATGAAAGCCATGCCCGAGCGGACCGATGCGGCCTCAATGCTGACATCGGCCAGCCCGGTTTTGGCTTCCATGTCCAGCTGGATGCTGCCCGTGTGCCGCTCAAACCGCCCGCTGCTGATACTGCCCAGCTCGTAGGTAGTACTGGTGCGCACCGGGTCGATGCTGTAGGTAGCCGCCTGGGCGCTGGCCGATGCTGTAAACAGCGAGGCAGCCACCCAGCACAAAGATAAAAAGCCAGCGTGTGCCATGGGTTCAGAGAGCCAGCACGCGGATCTGCACCAGCTGCCGGGTGTCGGCGGCGGCTTCGCTGCTGTAGCTGCCGGGTTGAGCTTGCCCGCCCCCGGTAGCAGCCACCGTGACCCACTGGCCCAAGGGCGCGCTGACGGTGGTGGCAAGCTGGCCGCGGGCCTGGCTGGGGAGTTCGGCGTTACCGGTCGGGGCCTGCAGGCTGGAGGATTCCACGGCGATGGTGATGCGCACCGGCTGGCGGGCACCGGGCCAGCGCGGCTGCACGGCCATACTCTGGCCCGCCTGCATCCACACCATGCCGTAGCTGACACCGCTGCCGTCACGGCCCGAGCCCACCGCCTGCACAAAGCGGATCGGCACATTTTGGCCCATGGCCAAGGTGGCTTTTTCGCCGTTGCGCACCTGGATGCGCTGGGGAGTCAGCGGCATGGTGGCGGGCTGGGTGCTGACGGTGTTGGCATCCGCTTCGCTGATCTGCCGCAGCTCCACCACCAGATCGCGCGGGGGCAACTGGGCCTGCACAGGCAGTGTGGACAGCAGCCCCAGGGCGGCCGCTGCAAGGAGCGTGAATGCAGTGTTTGGCATGCCGCACATTGTTCCACGCCATCGCAAACAGCGTCTGGCGCGTTAAAGATCTAAGAGCGCAGAGACAGGGGTTTTACACGCCACTTCCCGGCCTTACCCCGTACGCCACTGCCTATATTGATTCCAAGGGCAGCGTACCCATTTAGAGATAAGAAGGACCTATATGCACACGCTCATGGGCAACACACACGGTGACCAAGGCAGCCATCTGCTGCTGGAGGTGGACTTCAAGTGGCTGATGGCGGGCCAAGGCTATACCGTGGACCCGGAACGCCTGCTGCGCGACCCCGCCTATGCCGACACCTGCCTGCAATGTGCCCAGCGCTCCCGCTGCACCGCGCTGCAAGCCTGCGCTTTGAACCTGCGCGAGGTGCTGGCGCAGACCGTCCATTAACGCGTCTGCTGGCCCGCCAAACGCAGGGCCAGTACGCTCAATGCGTCGTAGGCCGTTCCGGCTTCTGCATTCCAGGCTTTCACGGCTACCGCCTGGCGAGCGATGGCGGCGGTGTCGCCCCGGGCGGCCGGGCCGGTCAGGGCGGCAGCAGGCCCCAGCGTGGTGATGTTGTGCACCGCGTGGGCCAGCAGCGTGGCGCGCAGATCGGGAATCAGCTCGGCGGGCACACCGGCGCTGCGCCACGCGTCCTCGGCCACGCTTTGCAGCACCGGCATGAAGTTGGTGGCAAACACGGCCGCCGCGTGGTAGAGCAGTTTTTGCTCAGAGGCCACGCTGAAACAGCGCGCGCCGATGTCGGTGTAGGCAGCCCGCAGCAGGCCGCAGGCGCGGGTATGGCCTTCCAGCGCGCAGGCGGTGCCGGGGAACTGGGCCACGGCGGCCTCCACCGAGGCAAAACTCAAAATGCAGTGCGCGCTGGCCGTCTGCCAGCCCAGGGTCACCAGCGGTGCCAGTTGCGCGCTGCCCAGCGCCCCGCTGCAGTGGAAAGCCACGGTTTGCGCACTCAGGGCGGACGATGCGGCAAACGCGGTGGCCAGCCCTTGCACCACCTGGGGCAACTGCGTGTCGGGCACGGCCAGCATCCACACATCGGCCGGTCGCATGGCTTGCAATGCCTCTATCGGACGGCCCGCGCCGATGGCAGCACAGGCAGCCCGCGCACTGGCCGGGCTGCTGGTCAGCACGTCTTGCACCGCAAACGTGCCCTGCTGCTGCCAGAGCCATGCCAGCGTTTGGCCCACACGGCCAGCGCCTACCAAGTTGAGTGTTTTCAAAGGAGTCGCTTTCTGTAGTTGAACGGGCGCAATCCATTTTGCCAAAGATACCGCCACCCGCTCCACACTCTGCTTTTGATAGCTACCCATGCAGGTAGAACCTACGCTAGCGGCCCATTTCCCTTAAAAACACCGGCACGCGCAGAACTGGCATAGTCGTTGCAATACCACTGCCAACACTTCAACGCCATGCCCACCCACACCCCACCCGACCCCGGCCTGCAAGCGAAAGCGCTGGTCGAAAAATTTCTGCAAACCATCATGGTGCCCGACCCCGAAGGGGCCCGCGCCTTCACCGCGCCCGACCTGCGCATCCGCTTCACCGGCGGCCGTGAGATGCGCGACCCGGCCGAATGCAGCCGCTTCAACGCCAGCCGCTACGCCTGGGTAAAAAAGCGCTTTGAGCAGACCGACGTGGTGGCCGGGGCCACCGAGGCCGAGGCCATCGTCTACAACATCGGTACCTTGTATGGCGCCTGGCCCGACGGCACGCTGTTCGAGGGCAACCGCTATGTCGACCGCTACGTGGTGCGCCACGGCCTGATCGTGCAGATGGACGTGTGGAACGACAGCGCCGAATGGCTGCTGCAGCGCGCAGGCCTGGTGCCATGAGCCTGGCCACCTCCACCTGTGGCATGGTCACCAGCCCCCACGGCCCGGCCACCGAAGCCGGGCTGGCCATACTGGCCCAGGGCGGCAACGCCATCGAGGCGGTAATTGCCACGGCGGCCAGCCTGTGCGTCACCTACCCGCATTTTTGCGGCCTGGGCGGCGATGCCTTCATGCTGATCGCCGACGCGCACGGCCAGGTGCACAGCCTGTCGGGCATCGGCCAGGCCGCCCAAAAACTACCCACCTACCAGGGCAGCATCCCCACACGCGGCCCGCAGGCCATGCTGACCAGCGCGGCGGCGGTAGACGTGTGGGCCCAGGCCTTTGCCATCAGCCGCGACGAGTGGGCAGGCAAAGAGAGCTGGGCCGGGCTGCTCACCCCCGCCATCAGCCTGGCGCGTGACGGCTTTGCCATCTCGGAATCCGAGCGCTTCTGGCTGCAGTTCCGCCAGCCCGAGGCCAGCGCGCTGCCCGGTGTCTACGCCCACTTTTTGGTCGATGGTGCCCTGCCCGCGCCGCAGCAAAGGCGCCACCAACCCGCCCTGGCCGCCACGCTGGAGACCCTGGCCCTGCGTGGCCCGCGCGACTTCTATGAGGGCCAGCTCGCCGCCACTATTGCCCAAGGCCTGGCCCAGGCCGGTTCACCCCTGACCGCCGCTGACCTGGCCCAGACCCGCGCCCGCGCTGAAGTCCCGCTCCAGCTGCCCTACCGCGACGGCACCCTGGTGGCCCACCGCCCGCCCACGCAAGGCATCACCACGCTGGAGATCATGGGCATCCTGGACCGGTTCGACCTGCACAACATCGCCGAGGGCAGTGCCGACTACTACCACCTGCTGGTCGAAGCCGTGAAGCGCGCCTTCATCGACCGCAACCGCCTCATTGCCGACCCCGACCACACCGATGTGCCCGTGGAGCGCCTGCTGTCCCCCGCCCACCTGGACCAACTCGCCGCCTCCATCCGCATGGACCAGGCCCTGCCCTGGCCGCACAATTTTCAAACCGGCGACACCGTCTTCCTGGCCGCCGCCGACCGCCAGGGCAACGCCGTCTCCATGCTGGCCACCACCTACTTCGACTGGGGCAGCGGTGTGGTGGTGGGCGACACCGGCCTGCTGTGGCACAACCGGGGCGCGGCCTTCTCGCTGGACCCGCAGCACCCCAACTGCCTCGCCCCCGGCAAGCGCCCCTTCCACACCCTGAACCCCGGCATGTACCTGCACAACGGCAAGCCCGCCATCCTGTACGGCACCCAGGGTGCCGACGGCCAGCCGCAAACCCTGGCCGCCATCCTGACCCGCATGATCGATTACGGCATGGACCCGTACACGGCATTAGCCCGCCCGCGCTTTCTACTGGGCAAAACCTTCTCCGACGCGCGCGATTCGCTCAAGCTGGAAGAGGACGTACCCGCCGAAGTCTTCGCCGACCTGGCCCGCCGCGGCCACGCCCTCAGCCCCCTGCCCGCCCACAGCCCGCTGATGGGGCACCCGGGGGCGATCTGCATCGACCCGGCCACCGGCGTGATGACCGGCGCACACGATCCGCGCAGCGATGGGCGGGCGATGGGGTTGTGAGGGGTGGCGGTCAAATGCTACTTTTTTAGTAGCTGCTTAAGCTTATGGAATAAGCGCAAGATGCATAAATAACATGTTGGATTACAAGCCATCCTTTAAATCGAAATCTGACCTTGCCAGCGAAAAACGCATCCCTTTCGGAGTGGTTCAATACAAGTAAGGGGAATGACGAAGAAGACATCCCGAAATACTTGGATACCCAGATGCTGCCAAGAATTTCAAAAACTCACGTGAACCTAAGGGGTAGACGCGTCTTTATTGGGACTTTCACGTTTTTGGCTGACACATCTACCCACCTCTACTTCTATTTCTAGAACCCCGCCAGCCGCCCGCAATGCCCGCCATTCACATCCACATCGAGCAGGCGGATGCGCTCAGGCAGCATGGCCACCGCCCGCATCGTCACCATCGTCCGCAAACCGCTGCTGCATTTCCTCCAGCGTCGGCATGCCCGCCTTTTGCAGGCCCAGGCACAGGCCCATGGCGCGCAGGATGTTGAAGAGCGAGGCGACCGTCACATCCTCGCCGCGCTCCAGCTTGTGGAGCACGGTACGGCTGCGCCCGGCCTTGCTGGCGACGGCGACCGCCGAGAGCTTGTGCGCCTCTCGGTACTGGGCGATGGCCTTGCCAAGGTCTGCAGGGAGTCTTAATTTGTCCATGACCGTGAACATTTAATATTTCTACCAGCCGATGCACCCATCAGCCCCGCAACGCAAGCAGCCAGCGCGGCAGCCGATTCAGCACCGCCACCAGCCAGCGCATTTGCCAAGGAAACACGCACACCGCCTGGCGCGTGCGGATGGCGTGGGTGATACATGCCACGGCTTGGGCTTCGGACAACAAAAAGGGTTTGTGGCTGGCATCGCCGCCGTTCAGTGCACGCAATTTGGCGGTATCGATATAGCCGGGCACGATGGCGGTGACGGCGATGCCGAAGGGCTGCAGCGCCATGCGGTAGGTGGCGCACACACTCAGCACGTGGCGCTTGGTGGCGCTGTAGAGCGATGCGCCGGGGTAGTCGTGCAGCAGCCCAGCAATCGACGACACCGCCACCAGCTGGCCCGCGCGCTGGGCCAGCATCTTCTCGGCCGCCCAATCGAATGCGTGGTTCAGGCCGCTGGCATTGGTGCGCAGCATGCGCAGTGTGGTGGCGGCATCCAGCGGGTGGTGGCGGGTGTTGAAGTAAAAGCCCGCGGCCACCACCAGCAGGTCCAGGCCGGGTGCGGCGAAATCCTGGAACACCTAGGCCAGGGCTGGCTGATCGGCAATGTCCAAGGCGTAAGTCTGCAACTGCGGTGGCAGGTCGGCGGGCAGGCACGCCAGGTCGCGACCACACACGGCCACGGTGGCACCCTGCTGCAGGTAGTGGCGGGCCAGCGCCAGGCCAATACCACTGGTGCCGCCCAGGATCAGAACGCGCATGCCTGGGCCCGGTTGTAGCGGTCTACGTTGCGCATGCGGGCCGGGCTGCCAGAGGCGGGGCGCTGCAGCGCCTCCAGGCCGCGCTGGTAGCCGTACTGCCATTGCGCGTCAATGTAGCGCACGTAGGTGGCGTGGTCGGTGGGCAGGGCCAGGGTGATGCGGTTGCGGTGCCAGTCCAGCCGCTTGTGGATTTGCTCCACCGGCAGCGCGGCGGTCACGTCCGAGGTGTCAAACCACACGTCGGCGGGCTGGCCGTTGACCTGGCGCAGGCGCTGGTTGCCGTCCAGCCCCAGCACAGCGCGCCAGGCAGGGATAGAGAAAGTTTGGTCGAACGATTCCTTGAACTCGATCATCACCGCGTCGGCCAGACGGTGGGCCAGCTCGATGGGGAACAGATCGACCACGCCGCCGATGTAGTGCGCGCCCGCAAAACGGTGGCTGGGGAAGTAGTAGAAGTCGGTAATCGACATGCGCGCCGCCTGCTCCAGCGGCAGGGTGGTATCGGTCAGCACGGTGTCGGCCACCGCATGCGCACCCCAGCCGGGGTCGGCAAACGGCGAAGGCATACCCTGGGCCAGGGCCGCAGCGCGCGGTGGGCCAAACACGGTTTGCGCGAACAGCTTGCGGCTGCCACGGGCCTGGCCCACGTCCGCCGGGCCAAACAGCAGTTTGCCGCCAATGGTGACCACGTCCACCTCGGACACCGTGGCCACGAGTGGCAACGGCAAAACGGGCGGCACCTCAAACAGGTAGTCGTGGAACAGGTCGGGCACTACCGGAGCGGGCTGGCGCGACCATTTGCGCCGGGCCGCGCCGAGCAAGGCCTTCGTGATGCTGGCCTGCGGCGCGGGCTGCAGGCTGCCCCAGAACTGGTACATCTGCGGCGAGCTGAGCCAGGCTTTGCGCTGTGCGTCGTCGGGCAGCGCCTGCACCAGCGCCGCCGCAATCGCCCCGCCGCAGGTGGCCAGCAGCACATCGGGTGCCCGGCCCGCATCGCGCGCGGCAGCATATAGCCCCAAGTAGATGCCAAAGCGGAAGCCGCCGCCTGCGAACACCATGCAACGGCGGTATTTGGGTGTCGAATTCATGCGGCTAAGATAACCCAAAGAACTCAGCCAGGCAGTGCATGAAACCAGGGAGCGAAGTAAGCATACGGCAGCGCCTGGTGCATCTGGGCGCGAACGGGCTGGTGTTCTCGCTGTGCTACCTGCTAGCCAATGCGCTGGCGCAGCAGCGCGGCACCACCCGCCACATCGCCCTCGCCTGGGAAGTGCACACCCCCTTCTGGCCGTGGATGGTGCTGCCCTACGCCAGCAGCGGTATCTTGCTGGTAGCCGCTGTATGGCTAGTACCCAACCAGGACGGTTTGCGCGTGCTCAGCCAGCGGCTGCTGCTGGCCACGGTGCTGGCGGCGCTGGTGTTTGTGCTGTGGCCGCTGCAGTTTGGCGGGCAGCGGCCCATGGTGACCGCGCCCCTTCCCGCCGCGCTGTTCCAGGCCCTGGCGTGGGTGGATGCGCCCTACAACCAGTTTCCGTCTCTGCACGTGGCGTACTGCGTGCTGCTGTGGGAACCGCTGCGCGATCGGCTGGCTGCCCCCTGGGCGCGGGCGCTGATGGGTGGATGGCTGGTGCTGACGGCGCTATCCACGCTGTTCACCTACCAGCACCAGGCGCTGGACCTGGTGGGCGGCGCTCTGCTGGGCCTGGCCTGCCTGCGCTGGATTCGGCCCGGGCGCAGCGATCCGCATGTGGCCTTGTACTACCTGCTGGCCGGTGGCGTGGCGGGCGTGGTGGGCAGCGCGCTGTGGCCTGCGGCGCTGACGCTGTACCTGGTGGCCAGCCTGTGGCTGGTGGCCCTGGCCTACGCGCGCGGCGACCGGCATTTTTTGCACAAAACCCAGGGCCGCTACCCCTGGTGGGTAGCGACCCAGCTCCACGACATCTTGCACGGTGTAGTCAAAGGCCACCGACAGGTCTTGCGGCAGCAGCGCGCGGCGGCGGGCCAGGGCCTGGGCGGGGTAGCTGTCTAGCCGCTGGTTTTGCAAAAACACTTGGCCCTGGCTGGCCTTGCGCTGGCCGCACAGCAGCGACAACAGCGTGGACTTGCCTGCGCCGTTGGGCCCCAGGATGGCGGTGAACGCGCCTGTGGCGAAGCGCGCGGTGAGCGCATGCAACAGCGTAGCCCCGCCGACCACGCAGGACACGGCCTGCGCTTCCAAGTAATAGGTCATACCCGTCCTTTGAACTGGCGCAACAGCACCAGGAAAAATGGCACGCCGACCAAGGCGGTCAGCACGCCGAGCGGCAATTCAGCCGGTTGCACTGCCGTGCGGGCCACGCTGTCGGCCAGCAGCACCAGGGCCGCACCCAGCATGGCGGAGCCAGGTAGCACCACGCGGTGGTCCGGCCCGGCAACCAGGCGCACGCAGTGCGGGGCCAACAGGCCTACGAAGCCGATCATGCCGGTGGTGGCGGTCACCGCGCCCACGGCCAGCGCGGTGACACCGATGGCCAGGCGCTTGGTGCGCTCCACATCCACGCCCAGCAGCACCGCTTGCGCCTCGCCCAATGCAATAGCATTTAAGGGTCTAGCGCAGGTAGCGCCTGCACAAGCAGCTATTAAAACGATAGTACAGACCAAAATCACGGCGCTCCAGCGTGCGCCGCCCAGGCTGCCCAGTAGCCAGAACTGCAGGCTGCGCAACTGCTCGTCGCTGGCCAGAAAGCTCAAACCACCCAGCCCGGCCCCGGCCAGCGCGTTGATGGCTACACCGGCCAGCAGCATCAGCCCCACGCGGGTGCCGTCGTCCGACTGGGCCAGCATGTAGATCAGCGCCGTGACCGACAGGCTGCCCGCAAAGGCCGTCGCCACCAGGGTCCAGCTGCCCAGGCTGCGCGGCAGATCGGGAAAGTAGCGGCTGCCCAGCACGATGGTGATGCCCGCCGCCAGCGCCGCGCCGCTGCTCACGCCAATCAAACCGGGGTCGGCCAACGGATTGCGGAACAGGCCCTGCATCAGCGCCCCCGACAGGCCCAGCCCCGCGCCCGCCGCCAGACCCAGAAACAGGCGCGGCAGGCGGATGTTGAGGAACACGAGCTGCTCCGGCGAGCCGTCCAACCCGCCGCTGACCAGCGCCCACAGCGTCCTCAGAATGTCGCCCACGCTGATGCCATACGCCCCGCGCGCGCTGGCGTTGAGCAGGCTGAGCAGCACCGGGGCGCTGCCCAGCAGCAGCACGTGGGTGCTGGACATGCGGCGGGCGGGCAGGCTCATGCCTTGAGCACCAGCTTCTGGTGCAGGCTGCGCACGGTGGCGGGCAGGCGCGGGCCAAAGCCCAGCAGCTCCAGCGCATCCAGGTGCACCAGGGCCTTGGTTTTGAAGGCGGGGGTCAGGGCCAGCTCGGGGCGGCTCCAGAACATGGCCAGCCCGCCCTGGGCATCGATGCCCTGGGTGGTGGTGAGGACCAGGTCGGGGGCGGCGGCGGCCATGGCCTCTGCCGTCATGGGGCGGTAGCCGTTGAACCCAGTCATTACGTTCTGCGCACCCACCAGCTGCAGCATGGCATGGGCGGCGGTTTTTTCGCCTGCGACTTGCACGGTGGCGCTGTGCGACAGGATGAACAGCACGCGCGGCTTGCGGCCTTTGAATCGGGCCACCTGGTTCTGCACGCGTGCCCAGTCCGCATCCAGCGTGGCCTGCAAGGCACGGGCCTGGGCCTCACGCCCGGCACCGCGCCCCACGGCCTGCAGCTTGCGCTGCACTTCGGCCCAGCTGTGGTCGGAGTCGATGAGCTCCACCTTGACCCCGGCGCTGCGCAATTGGTCTAGCACCACGGGCGGCCCGGCCTCGGTAGTGGCGATTACCGCGTCGGGTTTGAGCGCCAACAGGCCCTCGGCCGACAAGGTGCGCATATAGCCCACCTTGGGCGTGCTTTGCGCCGCCAGCGGGTACAGGCTGGTGGTGTCGGTGCCGACCAGTTGCGCCTCAGCGCCCAGGGCGTAGACGCATTCGGTGAGTGCGCCGCCGACCGTCACCAGCCTCGGCAGCTTCTGCGCATGGGCCAGCATGGGTGCCGGTGCCGCCCAGCCCAACACCGTGCGGCGGCGCGGAAAAAGCACCGGGCTCATGCGGGCACGGGCTCCAGCGTGGGCAACCCGGCCACCAACTCGCGCCAGCTTGGCAGCTCGGGCTGGCCGGGTTTGCGCGCGCCGAAGAACATGGCCATCAGCTCGCCTGCGTGGTCAAACACTTCCACCGAGGTGACCACGCCGTCGGCGGTGGGTTTCTGCACGCGCCAGACGTGGGCAATGGAGTCCTCGCGCAGGTGCAGGTTGAACGTGGGGTCGATCACGTTGAGCCACTGGACCCCGCGGATGTCCATGGGCTCGATGCGTTTGACCGGGCCGGTATGGATCTGGATGCAGCCCCGGCTACCCACGAAGACCATGATGGGCACGCCGTCAAACGATGCCGATTGCAGCAGCTTGCGCGGTGCCATGGTGGAGAGGCTGTGGGTAAACCGGCCCTGCACCAGGCGCAGGCTTTGCTGGCGCTCGGCACCAAATTTTTTGAGCATGCCAAAGAACTCATGCGTGTCTTGCAGCGCAGCCCAGGCATCCCCCAGGCCCGCCACGTCGATCGCGGCATCGGGCTGGGGTGCGGGTGTGGGCACGGCGGGGCTGGTGGCCGACGTAAAGCGCTGCACCACAGCGTCGAAGGCCGCGCGGTCGGTGGCATCCCGCTGGAAGATCTTGTGCACGGCCAGGCCGTGGGCATCGAAGAACTGCAGGCTGACATTCGGGCGGTTCTGCGGATTGGCGGCCAGCTCGGTGACAGCAAATCCGGCATGCCATTGGCTAAAAAACAGGCGCAGGTCGATGTCTTCGCCCAGCGCCAGCCCCATCTGGCCCATGGCAGAAAGCTTGGTGTAGACACCGGTTTTTTCGTGCACGGTGCTCTCGTTGCGGGTCAGGCCCATCAGCGGGCCGCAGGGCTCCAGGGCCTTGAGTAAGTCAATCCACGGGCCGCTAAGGGCAATGGCTTTGGGCGGGTAGGCGTGTGCACCGCAGTGGGCGGCCACGGCAGCACCTTCGTTGCTGCCGATGGACTCTGCGGCTTCTTTGGCGCGTTTTCCGCTAGCGCGGGCGGCGGCAAAGGCTGCGCGCAGGTCTTCGGGGGTGGCGAATAAAAGGGTCATTGGACGGTCTCAGGGGTGGTGTGCCACAGCGGGGTGGCAGCGGGCAGGTCAATGTGCTCGGAAACGGTACGTGCCGGATGGGTTTGCTGCAGCCAGCGGGTGTGCAGGTTCCAGAGCAGGGTTTTGAAGTCGGGCGAGAGCATGGGGTGCTCGGACAGGTGGAGCAGGTTCTGCACGACTTTTTGCGCCATCTGGGTGCGGTGGTCGTCGCAACAGCCTTGCACGTAGCCGGTCATCAGCGCCAGCGAGCTGGCCAGCAGGGCCTCGGCACAGGGCATGGCGTACTCCTCGTCAGAGGTGATGTGGTCAGTGGGGCGGGTCATGGGGTTCCTCCGGGTTAGAAATCAGCTACCAATGAAACTTGCAGGCTACGGCCAGGCTGGCTGAATGCGTCGATCACGGCCACCTGGCTGGCGGTGGCGGCGCGCACGTCGCTCCAGTTCCAGTACTTTTTGTTGGTCAGGTTGGCCACGCTGGCGTTCAGGCGCAGGTCTTTGCGGATGCGCCACTGGCCGCCCACGTCCAGCGTGGTGGCGGCCGGGGTGACGAACAGGGCCGCATTGGTGTCGCTCTGTTTTTTGGCCGCGTGGTGGGCCAGGTCCAGCCGCAGGTCCCAGGTGCCGGTGGCGTACTGCAAGCCAGCGCGGATCTTGGCGGGGTCGATGGAGTCCAGCGGCTTGCCGGTGTCGCTGTCTTTGCCGCGTGCATAGCCGTAGTTGAACGGCGTGGTGAGCTGCCCGCCTGCGACCCGTCCCCAGTCCCAACTGCCCTTGACCTCGAAGCCGCTGATACGGGCGTTACCCACGTTGATGGACTGGAACACCGTGGGATTGGCCGCCGTGCCTGCGCCGCCCACCTGCACCGAATCTTCGATCAAGTCCTTGAACCGGCCGGTGAAGGCGGCCACGTCCAGCGTGAGTGCGTCCAGGCGGCCGCGGGCACCGATTTCGAAGTTCTGGCTTTTCTCGGGCTTGAGGTTGGGGTTGGGAATGGTTTTGTAGAACTGGGTGACGTTCTCAAAAAATGCATTCACCTGGCCTGCGTTGGGCGCTTTGAAGCCGGAGGCGACGTTGCCAAACACGCTCCACTGCGGCGTGGCGCGGTACAACACACCCAGCTTGGGTGACACAGCCGAATCGGACAGCGACACCGCCGTGGCAGCAAAGCCCGCCTGGCTTGCGTCGATCTTGAAGCGGTCCAGCCGCAGGCCGGGGGTGATGCTCCAGTCGCCCAGCACGGCTTCGTCTTGCAGGTACAGCGCAGCGCTGGATTCGATGGTGTCGGGGAAGCGTTTGAGCGGGAAGGTTTCGCCTGCGGGCGGGGTCACCCCGGTGCCCAGGGTCTGGATGCTGGCGCGGGTGTAGTCCACGCCGTAGGTCAGCTTGTGCGCGGTGTCACCGCCCAGGCGCAGGGTTTTGTTAGCCTGCAGGCCGAGCTGCCAGGTGTCTTCGTCATAGGTGGTGTTGCGCACCCGGTCGGCGGCGGTGTTGCGGTCCTCGGTGGCGATTTCTCGGGAAGCTGCAGACTGGTAGCTGAGTACTGTTTGCAGGCTGTCGGCCAGGGCGGCCCCCAGCTGGTAGCGTGCGTCCCAGGTCAGACGGTCGCGCTGCAGGGTGGTGTTGGCAGTAGAGCCGAGCGTGGAGGTGGATGCCGTGGCGGCCACGGCCACGGCGGACAGCAGGTTGTAGTCAGCCTTCTTTTCCACATGCTCGAAGGTCAGCACGTGCTTTTGGTCGGCGTTGGGGCGCACCACCAGCTTGCCCAACAAGGAAGTGCCGCGGTCCGTCTCGGGATTGGGCGTGGTGCGGGTGGTGTTGGCCGCGTCGTTGCTGCCCATATTCTTCAAAGCATCGGAACGGCTGGCATTGACACCGATCAGCCATTCCACGGTGTCGCTGGCCCGGCCTGCTAGTGTGGTGCCGACGGACATACCCTTGTCATCGCTGCTGGCCGATACCGCGGCCCGGCCGCCAAAGGTTTTGCCGTTGGTCAAAAAGTCGGATGGCTCGTAGGTGATGAAGTTGACCAACCCGGCCACACCGTCGGACCCGTAGAGCACCGACACCGGGCCACGCACCACCTCCACCCGTTTGACCAGGCCGATGTCAAAGTAGTCGCGGCCAAAGGCGTTGGCGCTGAACACGTAGCTGCGCGGCATGCGAATGCCGTCCTCCAACATCAGCACCCGGTTGCCCTCCAGCCCGCGGATGTTGAAGCCCGCATTGCCATCGCGCCCAGTATTGCCCGAGGCCAGGGTGAACCGGGCCGGAGCGCGCTTCACCGACACATTGGGCAGGTCTTTGGCCAGGTCGCGGATGTCGTGGATCTGCTTGCTTTCGAGGTCTTACGGGCCGATCACGTCGATGCTCATGGGCAGCTCATCGGGGTCTTGCGCGCTACGCGAGCCGCTGACCACTACCTCGCGCAGGCTGGTGGCCGCTGCCACCTGGACCGATTGGGCTTGCGCCGACAAGGCTGCGCCCATGGAGAGGCCAATCAGCCAGACGAGTTCGCGCAGAGTAAAGGGAGAAGAGGAAGAAACAGAGGAAGCAAAAGCCACGGTGAAACCTGACAACAGTTGAAAAAGGTCAACGGCTGGCTGGTGGCGGGCGCAGGCGGCTGGTTTTAAGCGCTGCACGGGCCGGGGTGGCTAGCTGGGATAGGGGTTTACTATATGCGAATAATTCTCATTTATCAAAAACCGGACCGTTCGTGCGCCAGTGAATGGCTACTGAAACTATGGCATAAATACAAATCAACTATCAAACTACTATATTTAATAGTTTATAATCTAGCCCTGCAGCCAATGCATACCGCATCCAGCCACTCATGTTTTTATAGGAAACCACCATGTCCCTGATCAATAGCCAAGTCCAGCCTTTCAAGACCCAAGCCTTCCACAACGGCAAGTTTGTCGAAGTCAGCGATCAAACCCTGAAGGGCAAGTGGTCGGTACTGATCTTTATGCCAGCCGCTTTCACCTTCAACTGCCCCACTGAAATCGAAGACGCTGCCGAGAACTACGAAGCATTCCAGAAGATGGGCGCCGAGGTCTACATCGTCACCACCGACACCCATTTCTCGCACAAGGTGTGGCACGAGACTTCGCCTGCAGTCGGCAAGGCCAAGTTCCCCCTGGTTGGCGACCCAACCCACACCCTGACCAACGCTTTCGGCGTGCACATCCCTGAAGAAGGCCTGGCACTGCGTGGCACCTTCATCATCAACCCCGAGCTAGTGATCAAGACGGCCGAAATCCACTCCAACGAAATCGCCCGCGATGTCAAGGAAACCGTGCGCAAGCTGAGGGGTGCCCAGTACACCGCCGCCCACCCAGGTGAAGTTTGCCCTGCCAAGTGGAACGAAGGCGCTGCCACCTTGACCCCATCTTTGGACCTGGTCGGCAAGATCTAAATCTGTAGAAATAAACCCGCCGCTGGCTCACGAGGTTGGTGGCGGGTATCGAAGAGTTAAACGAATAGGAATACACCATGTTGGACGACAGCCTCAAAGCACAATTGAAAAGTTACCTGGAGCGGGTCACAAAGCCGTTCGAGATCGTGGCATCGCTGGACGACAGCAAAGCTGCCCTTGAAATGCGCGGCCTGCTGGAGGATGTGATTGCGTTGTCCGACAAAATTACCCTGAAGATCGATGGCACGGACGCACGCAAGCCGTCGTTCAGCCTGAACCGCAAAAGCTCTGACATAGCAAGCGATATGAGCCTGCGTTTCGCAGCCATCCCCATGGGCCATGAATTCACCTCGCTGGTGCTGGCCCTGCTATGGACGGGCGGCCACCCACCCAAGGTGGAAGCCGACGTGATCGACAGCATCAAGGCGCTGGATGGCGAGTTCAATTTCGAGGTCTACATGTCCCTCAGCTGCCACAACTGCCCCGACGTGGTGCAGGCGCTGACGCTGATGTCGGTACTCAACCCCCAAATCAAGACCGTCATCGTGGATGGGGCGCTGTACCAAGACGAGGTCAATGCCCGCGAAGTGATGGCCGTGCCCAGCATCTACCTGAACGGCAGCCATTTCGGCTCAGGCCGTATGACGGTAGAAGAAATCGTGACCAAGCTCGACACCGGCGCAGCCGACAAAGACGCGGCCCGGCTCTCAGCCAAAGACCCGTATGACGTGCTGGTGGTCGGCGGTGGCCCCGCAGGCGCGGCCGCCGCGGTGTACGCCGCACGCAAAGGCATCCGCACCGGTATTGCCGCCGAGCGCTTTGGCGGCCAGGTGAACGACACCATGGCCATCGAGAACTTCATCTCGGTGCTGGAAACCGACGGCCCCAAGTTCGCCATGGGCCTGGACGCGCATGTGAAAGCCTACGGCGTGGACGTGATGAACCTGCAACGCGGCGACAAGCTGATCCCGGCGGCGACACCCGGCGGCCTGGTCGAGGTGCAATTGGCCAACGGTGGCTCACTGAAATCCAGGACCGTGATCGTCACCACCGGCGCGCGCTGGCGCAATGTCAACGTGCCCGGCGAACAAGAATACAAAAACAAGGGCGTGGCCTACTGCCCGCACTGCGACGGCCCGCTGTTCAAGGGCAAGCGCGTGGCCGTGATCGGCGGCGGCAACTCGGGTGTCGAGGCGGCCATCGACCTGGCCGGGCTGGTGGCGCATGTGACCTTGATCGAGTTTGGCGACGCGCTGCGTGCCGATGCCGTGCTGGTCAAAAAGCTGCACAGCCTGCCCAATGTGACCGTGCATGTGTCGGCGCAGACCACCGAGCTGACCGGCGACGGCAGCAAGCTCAATGGCCTGACCTACACCGACCGCAGCACCAGCCAGAGCCACCATGTGGAGCTGGAAGGCTGCTTCGTGCAAATCGGCCTGGTGCCCAACACCGAATGGCTCAAGGGCACGATAGAGCTGAGCAAGCACGGCGAAATCATCGTCGACAACCGCGGCCAGACCTCGGTGCCCGGTGTGTTCGCCGCGGGCGACGCCACCACCGTGCCCTTCAAGCAAATCATCATCGCGGCAGGCGATGGAGCCAAAGCCGCACTCGGTGCCTTCGACCACCTGATCCGCAGCGCTGGTTGAACACCCCCAGGCTACAGCGCAAGCGCTTTTCGCCAACCCCCTTGCAGGGGGCAACACCAGCGGCCTGGCAAAGCCAGTTCCGCGGTGTTTCTGGAACAGACAGCTCGCGTTTATGCGCCCGGCGTAAGTTCCACCAGTGGGGTAATCAATACGGCAATTGAAAGCCGTTGCGACCGGCGTTGATGCGGATGGCGGTAGGCTTGCCGTCCAACTTCTGGGCCGACAGCGATACGCTGGCCCCGGCCACCAGCAGGCTGCGGTCTCCCGGGCGGAAGGTGACGATGGGCGCATCAGCGGGCACCACGATGGCCCGCGCACCGTCCTTGTACTTCAGTTGCAGCGTGCGTCCCGTGGGCGAAGCCACCACATCGGCCACCGTGGCATTGGTCATGGTGCTTTGCGGCTGCAGGTCAAACGGGCGGTGGCCTTCGCCTGCACCGCGGGCAGATTCGGGGAACACCGTGACCGCAATCGCCCGCTCGCTGCCATCGGCTTGCGGCATGGCGGCGGTGCCGATAAAGCTGCCGGGCTGGATGTCGGCCAGCGCAATTGGATACACCTCGGACACCACCAGATTCGCAGGCAGGGCCAGCGCCACCACCTCACCGCCACGGACCTGCACAGTCAGCGTGTCGGCAGTCACGCTTTGCACCGTGCCACGCAGGCGCAGCGTAGGCGATGCCGTCTGGGCCGCGCACAGATTGGCCGCCAAAAGCAAGGCCAGAGCCGCGGTGCGGCGTGTCATCAAGGTCATGGGAAATAGCTTCGGCAGAGTGGAGCCGCCAGTCTATCGGCGCGGTGTAAAGCCAACCCATCAGAGGGCTTCTCGCTGCTCCATCAGCCGCTGCAGGGTGCGCTGCAGCACCCGGGCATCGCTGCTGGCGCGGTGGCGCTGCAAGCCCAGCTCGCCGCTGACCTGCTGCTTCACGTCGTGCCAACGCGCGGCCTCGTCTTCGCTGAGCAAGGAGCGCAGGTTTTCCAGCTTGAAATACGGGCTCAGGTCCACCGCCTCGAACAAGGCACCGATCCAGGTGAAGTCATTCGCCCAGCCGTCGGAGTACACGGTTTGGCCGCGCAGATGGGTGTTGAGCAGGTGCGGCACGTCCAGCGCCGATTTGCCCACTTTCTCGGTCAGCGCGCGACTGATGCGGTGCAGCTTCTCGGCCTCGGGGTCCCAGTGCACCCACTCGGGTTCAGGCCGGATCAGGGTGCAAAACGTCTTGCCGTTTGGCAGCACGCAACCCACTTCGATCGGGTAACTGCGCCGACCAAAGCCCGAGGCCTCGATGTCGAGCACGGCGGGCATGGTAGTTGTTACAAGCATGTAAGCACTTTACAGGGGCAACGCGTTCGGTCAATGCTTTTCGCCCCTTGCGAATGCCCATCACGCGTGTTCGCACTCAGACCAAAAAGATGGGGGTATCACTCCTGGTTTTTTGATTTAGCGGGCTGCGTCGCCGACAATGCCTAGTGACGTAATCCTGCGACCACCATTCAAAAAAAGGACGGCCACCATGAAGGGCGACATCCAAGTCATCGCGCATCTGCAAGCGCAACTCAAAAACGAGCTCACCGCCATCAACCAGTACTTCCTGCACTACCGCATGTACAAGCACTGGGGCCTGGACAAGCTGGCGAAGAAAGAATACGAGGAATCCATCGGCGAAATGAAGCATGCCGACAAGCTGATGGACCGCATCTTCACGCTGGATGGCCTGCCCAACCTGCAAGACCTGGCCAAGATTTTGGTGGGTGAAGACGTGCCCGAATGCCTGGCCTGCGACCTGAAAGCCGAGCAAGGTGCCCAAGCCACCATCAAGGACGGCATCGCCCACTGCGAAAGCGTGCGCGACTACGTCTCGCGCGACCTGCTGCAAGGCATTCTGGACGACACCGAAGAGCACATCGACTTCCTGGAAACCCAGATCGACCTGGTGGGCAAGGTCGGCATCCAGAACTACCTGCAAAGCCAGATGGGCGAATTGAGCTGAGCCGCCCTTCGGGGCGGACCATAAAACGGGTTTCGGCCCAGCATAAACGGGCCTTTGAGCCCGTTTTTTTATTGCCGCTCCTTAGGCGCATGAACTTGCGGAAACGTGACCACGCATGCACAAGCTCGAAAACTACCCACCCCGTATCGCGAATCATTCTCATTCATGGTAAACTTCCGGTAAATTTACGAGCC
>NZ_JANXMU010000043.1 GCF_025354435.1 Rhodoferax sp. | reverse complement strand
CCCCTGATGGCCACGGTGCTGGCCAGTTTTGCCGGTGTGGTGTTGATGTTGCGCCCGACCCTGGACCAGAACCAACTCTTTGCCGGACTGGTCGGCCTGCTTTCCGGCATGGGGGCGGCGCTCGCTTACTTGCAGGTCACGGCTCTGGGCAAGGCGGGCGAACCAGAAGGCCGCACCGTGTTTTATTTCTCGGTCGGCACAGCGACCGTCGGGTTGACTGGCATTGCGTTCACGGGCCTGACACCCTGGTCGGCCGCGAGTTGGCAAGCCACCGCCTGGCTGGTGCCGATTGGCGTGCTGGCGTCGCTGGGCCAGTGGTGCATGACACGCGCTTACAGCCGGGGCTCAACCCTGCTGGTCGCCAATCTGCAGTACTCCGGCATTGTGTTTGCCGCCATCTACAGCCTGCTGCTGTTTGGCGACCAGATTGCGCTGCTGGGCTGGGCCGGCATGGGCCTGATTGTGGCCAGCGGTCTGGCCGCCACCGTGCTGCGTTCGCGCGCCATTCCCAACACCCCGGCCGAAGAACACTGAACCTACAACTATTGAAGGAACCCCGTCTGATGTACACCACCCTGATCTCCGCCCCGCAACTCCATGCCCTGCAGTTGAGCGGCCAGCCGCTGATGGTGTTTGACTGCAGTTTTGAGCTGATGGAGCCCGGTGCCGGCGACCGGCAGTACCAGCAAGCGCACATCCCCGGTGCCGTCCGCGCCGACCTGGACCGGCACTTGAGCGCCGCCAAAACAGCAACGGACGCCGCCTCCGGTGGCCGTCACCCGCTGCCCTCACGGGACACCTTGGCCGCCTGGCTTTCCCGCATCGGCTTTACCAACGCCATGCAAGCCGTGGTGTACGACCGCCAGGGCGCCAACTATTGCGGCCGCCTGTGGTGGATGCTGAAATGGGCCGGCCATGAAAACGTCGCCGTGCTGGATGGCGGTTGGCAGGCCTGGCAGGCCCACGGGGGCGAAACACAGAGCGGTCAAATAGACGCCAACGCCCCAGCTTCAGCATCAAATTACCTTCTAGCCCCCGCTGAATATGCATTGATAGCTACTGAAACAATAGCAACCAAACTCGGGCGGCCGACGCAGAACCTGATTGACGCGCGGGGCGCCCCTCGCTTCAAGGGCGAGGTGGAGCCACTGGACCCGGTGGCGGGCCACATCCCCGGCGCGCTCAACCGCCCGTTCAGCCAAAACCTGGAGCCAGACGGCAAATTCAAGCCCGCCGCGCAGCTGCGCGCCGAGTTCACCGCGCTGCTGGGCAGCAGCGACCCGGCCAGCGTGGTGCACCACTGCGGCAGCGGTGTCAGCGCCAACCCCAACCTGATCGCCATGGAAATAGCCGGTCTGGGCCGCACCGGCCTGTACGCCGGGAGCTGGAGCGACTGGTGCAGCGATCCCACACGACCGTTCGCGCAAGGCTAGGCACAAGGGTAAGCACTCTACAATGAAAGCTATGCGCGCCTACCACATCCTCCCCCTTTTCCTGCTCGGTCTATCCCCTGTATCCCTTACATGGGCCGCCACCCCTGCGGTACCGATCGACCAGCGCATCCAGCACATCGAAGTGCAGGACGCGGATGTGCGCATCAACGAGCTGCGCGTGGGCGGCGAGACGCAAACCATCACCGTCAAACCCACCAACGGCCTACCGGCCTACGAGGTGATTCCGGCCAACGGCGCGCGCAACCGCACCATCGACGGGCGCGACGGCGGCCAGGGCAGCGTGGGCTCGCGGGTCTGGAAACTGTTCAACTTCTAAGCATGGCGGTTTATACAAAAGTCTCTTTGAAAGAGGCCAAAGCGCTGGTGCGCCAGCTGGATTTGGGCGATGTGAGTGCACTGCGCGGCATCCAGGGCGGTATCGAGAACACCAACTACTTTGCCACCACCGACAGCGGCGAGTTCGTGCTCACCCTGTTCGAGCGCCTTAGCTTCGAGCAGTTGCCCTACTACCTGCATCTGATGAAGCACCTGGCCCAGCGGGGCATTCCGGTACCCAACCCAGTGGGCAACAAGGCGGGCAACATCCTGCATACCGTCAAAAAGAAGCCCGCCTCGGTGGTCACCAAGCTGCGCGGCAAAAGCGAGCTGGCCCCTGGTGTGCTGCACTGCGCCGCCGTGGGCGACATGCTGGCGCGCATGCACCTGGCCGGGCGTGACTTCGCCATGGACCAACCCAATCTGCGCGGCCTGGCCTGGTGGAACGAAACCGCCCCGGTGGTCATGCCGCACCTGGAACCCGCCCAGGCCCAGTTGCTGCAAAGCGAGCTGGCCTACCAGAACCACATTGCCGAATCCAGCGCCTACGCCGCGCTGCCGCAAGGGGCCATCCACGCCGACCTGTTTCGCGACAACGTGATGTTCGATACGGTAAACGGTGTGCCCCAGCTCAGCGGTTTTTTCGACTTTTACTTTGCGGGCACCGATGCCTGGCTGTTCGACATCGCCGTGTGCCTGAACGATTGGTGCGTGGATCTGCCCACCGGTGCCCACGACGCGGCCCGCTGCGATGCCTTCCTGGCCGCCTACCAGGCCGTGCGGCCCCTGGCCGCCGCCGAGCGCCAGTTGCTGCCCGCCCTGCTACGCGCCGGGGCCCTGCGCTTCTGGATCTCGCGCCTGTGGGACTTCCATTTGCCGCGCGAAGCCGCGCTGCTGCAGGCCCACGACCCCTCCCACTTCGAACGCGTGCTGCGCCAGCGCGTGGCCCATCCGGTCACCCTCTGAGCCCCTCTACTCCATGAAACTCCAAATCGTCCCCGCGCGCACAGGCACCCTGTGGGTGCGGCTGGGCATCCAGACCTTCTTCAAACAACCGCTGGCGCTGGCCGGGTTGTTCTTCATGTGCATGGCCGCAATCAGCATCATCAGCCTGGTGCCGATTCTGGGCAGCATCGCCGCCATGGTGTTTTTGCCCACCATGGCGCTGGCCCTGATGGCCGCCACGCTGGAGGCCACCAAGGGCAAATTCCCCACCCCCAGCATCGTGCTCAGCGCCCTGCGCGCCGGGCAGCAGGGCATCCGCCCGATGCTGGTGCTGGGTGCCCTGTACGCGGTAGGTTTCATGGTGGTGTTGGGTATCTCGGCCCTGGTGGATGGCGGCGAATTTGCCCGCGTCTTTCTGGGTAGCCACGTAGCCGAAGAAGCCAGCGACGAACCCCTGCGGCTGCAGGCAGGCATGCTGGCCTTCATGGTCTTACACCTGCCGCTGTCGCTGGCCTTCTGGCATGCGCCTGCGCTGGTGCACTGGCACGGCATCAGCCCGGGCAAAAGCCTGTTTTTCAGCCTGGTGGCCTGCTGGCGCAACAAGGGTGCCTACGTGGTGTTCGGCCTCACCTGGTTCGGCGTGCTGCTGGCCGTGGGCATGGTGGTGCAGTTGCTGGCCGTGCTGCTGGACCAGCCCGCTTTTCTGGGCGTGGGCGCATTCGTCATCACGCTGCTGACCACCTGCATGTTCCTGACCTCCATCTACTTCAGCTTCCGCGACAGCTTTGCGGCAGACG
Organism: Rhodoferax sp.; assembly: GCF_025354435.1. GTDB lineage: Bacteria > Pseudomonadota > Gammaproteobacteria > Burkholderiales > Burkholderiaceae_C > Rhodoferax_B. The sequence goes on along the minus strand of NZ_JANXMU010000043.1, from coordinate 43,092 downwards.
AGGTGGAAGAAAAAACCCCAGACGCTATTGAATAAATAGCTACTTGCGCAGGTGCAATATGCGTTAGAGTGTGTTTTAGATACTTTTTTGGTTAACGCGTTGTGACAGGGCTTCGGCGCTCTCTTTGCGTTCGCTGTAGCGGTCTACCAAGTAGGCCGATGCATCCCGGGTCAACAGGGTGAACTTCAGCAGTTCCTCCATCACGTCCACCACCCGATCAAAATAGGCCGACGGTTGCATCCGCCCGGCCGCGTTAAATTCCAGAAACGCCTTGGCCACCGACGACTGGTTGGGGATGGTCAGCATGCGCATCCAGCGGCCCAGCACGCGCAACTGGTTCACGGCATTGAACGACTGCGAACCGCCGCTGACCTGCATCACCGCCAGCGTCTTGCCCTGGGTGGGCCGCATGGCCCCCTGGGCGAGCGGAATCCAGTCGATCTGGGTCTTCATCACCCCGGTCATCGCGCCGTGCCGCTCGGGCGATGTCCAGACCATGCCCTCGGCCCACTGCGCCAGGGCGCGCAGTTCCTGCACCTTGGGGTGCGATTCGGGCGCGCCGTCGGCCAGCGGCAGGCCGTGCGGGTCGAAGGTGCGGGTTTCGGCGCCCATGCCGGTCAGCAGCCGGGCCGCCTCCTCGCTCAGCAGGCGGCTGAACGAGCGTTCACGCAGCGAGCCGTACAGCAGCAGGATGCGCGGCGGGTGGGTGCTAGGCGGCGCGCTGTGCAGGGCGGCCTGGGTCGGCACCTGGAACAACGCCGGGTCGATATTACTTAGCAAGGCGTTCCCCCTGGGCATTGACGACCGGCTCGCCGTCTTCCTTGGCAAACGCGCCCTGCTGGGGCGATGGCAGGATGTCCAGCACCGCCTCGGACGGGCGGCACAGCCGGGCCCCCAGCGGGGTGGTGACGATGGGGCGCTCCAGCAGGATGGGGTGGGCCAGGATGGCATCGATCAAAGCACCGTCGCTGAGCTCGGGGTTACCCAGTCCCAGCTCTTCATACGGCGTGCCTTTCTTGCGCAGCACAGCGCGGACCGGCAGGCCCAGCTGGGCGAGCAAGGCCAGCAATTGGTCACGGTCGGGCGGGGTTTTGAGGTACTCGACCACGGTGGGCTCAATGCCCGCATTGCGGATCAAAGCCAGCACGTTGCGCGAAGTGCCGCAGGACGGGTTGTGAAAGATGGTGGTCGTCATGGCGTGCTTTCTAAGGAGGGGGTGGTTTCAAACAAGCGGGCCAGCCCCAGACCAACCAGCGCGCCTGCGCACTGCGCCAGCACAAAGCCGGGCGCACTGGCCGGGGCGATACCCGCAAAACTGTCGCTCAGCATGCGGCCCAGCACGGCGGCGGGGTTGGCAAAACTGGTGCTGGCCGTGCACCAGTAGGCCGCGCCGATGTAGCAGGCCACCAACACGCTGGCCTTGCCCGCCGGGGCGCGCAGGATGACCAGCACCAGCCCGGCTGTGGCCACCGCCTCGGCGATCCACTGGCCGCTGCCCGTCCGCAGTTGGGCGCTGGTTTGCAGGATGGGCAGGCCGAACATGGCGTGTGCCAGCCAGGCACCGAGTACCGCACCCAGCAGCTGGAATACTATAAAAAACAGAGCTACCTGTGCAGGTCTTGTATGCGCTAGCTGCCCTTTTGACCATGCAACTAGCGTGACCAGCGGGTTGAAGTGCGCGCCGCTCACGGGGCCTAGCATTTCAATCAAGACGTACAAAGCCCATACGGTCACCAGCGTGTTGGCCAGCAGCGCCACGGCCGGGTTGCCACCCGCCAGGCGCTCGGCCATCACGCCCGAGCCAATCACCGCACACAGTAGCCCGGCCGTGCCCAGGCATTCGGCCAACAGCTGCTGAAAAATCCGGGGTTTAGCAGACGGCACAGACGGCCTCCACCGCGCAGGCTTCGCCCTGGCAACAGTGCTCGGTCAGGTAGCCCAGCAGCGCGTTCATCTGGTCGAAGTTGGCGCGGTAGATCAGGTTGCGGCCACGCGGCTCGCTGCTGACCATGCCGGCATGGGCCAGCTCCTTGAGGTGGAACGACAGCGCGCTGGGGGCCACGCCCAGCCGCTCGGCCATCGTGCCCGGGGTCAGACCCTTGGCCCCGGCCACCACCAGCGCCCGGAACGCACGCAAGCGCTGCACCTGGGCCAGGGCCAGCAGGGAACGGACGGCGGCAGGTTCTTCCAGCGGAATTGTTTTCATATTTCAATGATAGTTGAAATGTTGAGGTAAAAAAAGCCGCCCCAGCGGCTGCCACCAGGTTTCACATGCCCATCTGCAAAAACGCCACCGGGTCGCGCGCAATGCGCAGGCCTTGCTCCCGCGCATGGGCCAGGGCGTTGTCTTCCGACACAAACGGGTTGTCGAAGCTGAATACGCGCTGGCTGGGGATGGGCATGCCGTAGTGCTGCGCAATGCCGACCCGCGCCAACCAGGTGCCGTCAATCATGGGCTTGGCAAACAGCGAGACGACACAGTCGCCGACGTGGAATTCTTTCAGGTCTGTCATGGCGGGCTCCTTGGGGGTTGGTGCCCGCCATGCTGCGCGCCTTGTGTGACGCTATGAAGACAAGCGTTTCAGGGCACCGGAGTGAGTTTGGCTACGCTCAGCGCCAGCCACTTCACGCCGTGGCGCGGGAAGTTGATTTGCGCACGGGCATCGTCGCCGCTGCCTTCCAGCAGATTCACCTTGCCCTCGCCGAACTTGGTGTGAAACACCTGCATGCCCACGCGCAGGCCGTGGCTGGGGGCGGCTTTTTGCGGCGGTACGGGCGGACTGGCAAAGGGGGCATCTTCTTTATTAAATCGGCCTCCAGCGCTGTATCCACCTGCGCTACCAGCTATGGATTTAAAAGCATAGCCAGATCCATACGCCGAGGACTTGGAGGTGATCCATTTCAACGCCGATTCGGGCAGCTCGTCGAAGAAGCGGCTGCGCGGGTTGTAGCGGGTCTGGCCGTGCAGCAGGCGGCTTTGCGAAAAGCTGAGGTACAGGCGCTGGCGGGCGCGGGTGATGGCCACGTACATCAGGCGACGCTCTTCCTCCAGGCCCTGGCGGTCGCTGAGCGAGTTTTCGTGGGGAAACAGGCCTTCTTCCATGCCACCGACAAAGACGGCATCGAATTCCAGACCCTTGGAGGAATGGACCGTCATGAGCTGTACCGCGTCTTGCCCGGCCTTGGCCTGGTTGTCCCCGGCTTCCAGTGCCGCATGGGTCAGGAAGGCGGCCAAGGGCGACAAGGTTTCACCGCTGTCTTGGTCGATAAAGCCATCGGCAGCGGGTGCATTGGGGTCCAGACCCTGGCTGGCGGGGGATTGGCTAAGCTCGTCCAGCGGCAGGGCCACGGCATCGCGGCCAAATCCTTGCTGGGAGACGAAGCTTTCGGCGGCGTTGACCAACTCCTCCAAATTCTCCACCCGGTCTTCACCCTCGCGGTCGGCCTTGAAGTGGGCCAGCAAGCCGCTGTGGGCCAGCACCAGGTCGATGATTTCGCGCAAAGTGCGGCCTTCGGTCTGCTCACGCAGCACGTCCAGCTTGGCTACAAAGGCACCGAAGTTGGCCCCGGCTTTACCGGGGATGATGCTGACGGCATCGTGCAGGGAGCAGCCGCTGGCACGGGCAGCATCTTGCAAAATCTCCAGGCTGCGCGCGCCGATACCACGCGGCGGGAAGTTGACCACGCGCAGAAAACTGGTGTCGTCGTTGGCGTTTTCCAGCAGGCGCAGGTAGGCCAGCGCGTGCTTGATTTCGGCCCGTTCAAAAAAGCGCAGGCCACCGAACACGCGGTAAGGGATGGCGGCGTTGAACAGTGCGGTTTCGATCACCCGGCTTTGGGCGTTGCTGCGGTACAGCACGGCGATTTCCTGGCGCGACATGCCGTCGCGCACCAGCTGCTTGACCTCGTCCACGATCCACTGGGCTTCGTCCAGATCGCGCGGGTTCTCCACCACCCGCACCGGCTCGCCGGGGCCTTGGGTGGTACGCAGGTCTTTGCCCAGGCGATTGCTGTTGTGGCTGATGAGCCGGTTGGCCGAGTCCAGGATGTTGCTGAAGCTGCGGTAGTTTTGCTCGAGCTTGATCTGCTGGGTCACGCCAAATTCACGTACAAAGTCGGCCATGTTGCCTACCCGCGCGCCGCGGAAGGCGTAGATGCTCTGGTCGTCGTCGCCCACCGCCAGCACGCTGCCGCCGGGCATGGCCATGCCTGCGGCCAGGTCCTTGGGGCCGTGGCCGCTGAGCATCTTGATCCAGGCGTACTGGAGCTTGTTGGTGTCCTGGAACTCGTCGATCAGGATGTGGCGAAAACGGCGCTGGTAGTGCTCGCGGATCGAGTCGTTGTCGCGCAGCAGCTCGTAGCTGCGCAGCATCAGCTCGCCAAAATCGACCACGCCTTCGCGCTGGCACTGCTCTTCGTACAGGGCGTAGATTTCGATTTTTTTGCGGGTTTGCGGGTCGTGGCTCTCCACCGCATCGGGGCGCAGGCCTTCTTCCTTGCAGTTGCCAATAAACCATTGGGTTTGCTTGGCAGGGTACTGTTGGTCGTCTATATTGAATTGCTTCATCAAGCGTTTGATGGCGCTGAGTTGGTCCTGGGTGTCTAGTATTTGGAAGCTCTGCGGCAAGTTCGCCAGCTTGTAGTGCGCACGCAGCAGGCGGTTGCACAGGCCGTGGAAGGTGCCAATCCACATGCCGCGCACGTTGATGGGCAGCATGGTGCCCAGGCGCAGCACCATCTCTTTGGCGGCCTTGTTGGTGAAGGTGACTGCCAGGATGCCGCCGGGGGTGACGCGCCCGGTTTGCAGCAGCCAGGCGATGCGGGTGGTGAGCACCCGGGTCTTGCCGGAACCGGCCCCGGCCAGAATCAGCGCGTGACCGGTGGGCAGGGTAACAGCCGCCAACTGCTCGGGGTTAAGGTTATGGAGGAGCGGCGCATTATCGGTGGGCAAGTTAGTATTTACTGAGAACATAGGCCGATTGTAGGAACCCCATGAAACGACCCCTCGCCCTTGCAGCCGCCGCCCTGCTGCTGGCGCTCCACCAGGCAGCCCTGGCCCAGGCATCCTGCTCCAGCGAAGGGCAGGCTGCGCCCACGGCTTTGCTGGAGCGCTTCATCAGTGCCGATTGCGAAGCCTGCTGGACCGATGCGCATGCCGCACTGCCCCGCCCCGGTGCAGTGGCCCTGGACTGGATCGTGCCGGGAGCAGGTGGCGACGATGCGCCCTTGTCGGCAGCAGCCCGCCAGGACGGGCTGGACCGCTTGCAAGCCATAGGACGGGCGATGGCCCCCACCACCCCGCTGCCCACCACACTTCTGCCATTGCGCGTGGCCCGTGGCCCGGCGCTGGGCGGCTACATCGGCACCTCCATCGCCTTGCAAGCCGCTACAGATGCCGTTTACGGCCCGCTCACCGCCTGGCTGGCGCTGGTGGAGACCATTCCGGCCGGAGCCGACGGCACGGCGATAGAACGCAATCTGGTGCGCAATACCTTGGTGCTGGACTGGAGTGCGCCCGGTGAACACGCAGAAATCCGCCCCTTGAGCGTTCCCGCAGGCGCCCAAGCCGCCCGCCTGCGGGTGATCGGCTGGGTGGAGGATGCCAGTGCGCGGGTGGTGGCGGTGGCGCAGTCGGTGTGTGTGCCCGCAGACGAATAATCCGCAATGTGGTACTTTGCACCAGCAGAGGAGGACTTGATCCATGTTTTCGGTTTATGGAATTACAGGGCGGGTGTTCACCGGCACGGTAGAGCAGTTGCGCCATATCGACAAGGTGAATGCCGTCGCACGGCTGCACCCCATCGAAGCGAACGATCTGGTGCTGGAGCCCGAGTTCTCCGTACCCACGTTTGAGGCCGAAACACACCATCCCAAAGCTCTTCTGCCCGCCACGGCTGTCGCCGCCTACACCCAGGTCAGCCAACCCGACACCCCGCGCCAGCCGCTGGACAAAGTGGGCTTGCTGATGACACAACCCGCAGTCACGGTGCGCACCAATGTGCCGCTATCCATAGCCGCCGTCTTGCTGGCCCGCCACCGTGTCGGCCAGGTGCCGGTACTGGACGCAAAAGGCCAATTGGTCGGGTTGCTGCTGCGGACCGACATCTACCCCACGCTGGAAAGCCCCAGTGCCACTGACTGGGCCGACCGCATGGCCCTGCCCGTGGCCAGCGTGATGTGGACACCGGTGGCCAGTGTCACCGCGGACACCGACATCCGCCGCGTCGCCCAGGTGCTGCTAGACACCCATCTGCCCGGCCTGCCGGTGGTGGACGACAACGGCACGCTCACAGGTTTTGTCTCGCGTACCGACATCCTGCGCTCCGTGGCCAACGACCCGCCCTTGGACGTGTGGGGCTGACCCAGACAGCAAAAAGCCCGCAGTAGCAGGCTTTTTGCTGTCTGGGAGCGGTGAACGCGATCAGGCGTGGGCGGCGCGCAACTTCATCGAGAAGTCTTGCAGGGCTTTGATGCCGCTGCTTTCGGCGCGGTGGCACCAGGCTTGCAGGTCGACCGTGAGCTGTTCACGCGACTGCGAGGTGTTGAGCCACATCTGGCGCAATTCTTCGCGCATCACCACCATCTTGTCGAGCACGGGGTGGGCGGCGCGGGCCTGGTCCAGGTGCGGTTGGGCAGCAGCGGGCACTTTTTCGGCATCGCGGTGCATCCAGCGCTTGGCGGCTTGCAGGGCCGACACATCACCTTGGCGGGCCTTGAGAGCTTCCAACTCGGCTTTGCAGGCCTGGCGCATTTCGCGGGCGAAACCGGCCATGACTTCATAGCGGTTGGTGATCAGCGCTTCCAATGTTTTTTCGTCGGCTACGGGCTTGATGACACCCAGTTGCAGCTTGGGCGGGGTCTTTTTAACCTTGGCCAGACCCACTTTTTCCAGGGCGCGGATGTAGACCCAGCCCATGTCGAACTCGTAAGGCTTGACCGAGAACTTGGCCGACGTAGGGTAGGTGTGGTGGTTGTTATGCAACTCTTCGCCACCGATCAGGATGCCCCAGGGCGAAATATTGGTGCTGGCATCGGGCGCTTCAAAGTTGCGGTAACCCCAATAGTGGCCGATACCGTTGATGATGCCGGCGGCGGTGACGGGAATCCAGATCATCTGCACGGCCCAGACCGACAGGCCTGCAATACCGAACATGGCCAGATTCAGAATCAGCATCAGGCCCACACCTTGCCAGCTGAAACGGGTGTACAGGTTGCGTTCGATCCAGTCGTTGGGGCAGCCATGGCTGAACTTGGCAATGGTTTCCAGGTTCTTGGATTCTTTACGGTACAGCTCGGCACCCGTCCAGAACACGGTTTTAATGCCGTGGGCGTGAGGGCTGTGCGGATCGTCCTTGGTTTCGCACTTGGCGTGGTGCTTGCGATGGATGGACACCCATTCTTTGGTGACCTGTCCGGTGCCCAGCCAAAGCCAGAAACGGAAAAAGTGGGCGGGAATGGCGTGCAGATCCATCGCCCGGTGCGCCTGGTGGCGGTGCAGGTAGATGGTGACACTGGCAATGGTGATGTGGGTGGTGACCAGCGTGTACAACACGATCTCCCACCACGACAGGTTCCACAAACCATTCGCAAGCCAGTCAACAGCTGCGTTCAACACAGCCCAATCGGGTAACAACATAAGGTAAAAGCCTCGGTTTCTAATAGGGCTAGCGGCTCAAAGTCTGCTGGCCAGCCTTCTATTGTATGCAGGAGCCCCAAAATATCCTAGGGCTCCGTCTCTACCCGCAGACACTGTGGGCGTTTATTTTTTCTGCCAGACCGCCGCAAAGAAGCCATCCGTGCCATGCCGGTGCGGCCACAAGCGCAAAAACTCGCCGCCACTGACCGGGCCGCTGCACAGGCTGGCCGCGTTCTCTACTTTTAAATGGGTCAGGATGTCGGCGGTTTCAAGGGGGGTGAAGTCAGGATTCGCCGCCGAGAACGCCAGGGCGATCTCTTCATTTTCCGCGGGCAGCACGCTGCAAGTGGCATACACCAAGCGGCCACCGGACTTGAGCAGGCGCGCAGCACTCTGCAAAATTGCGGTTTGCTTGACCACCAACTCTTCCACCGCCTTGGGGGTTTGCCGCCACTTCATGTCGGGGTTGCGGCGCAGGGTGCCCAGGCCGGAGCACGGGGCATCGACCAGCACGCGGTCGATCTTGCCGGTCAGGCGCTTGATGCGGTCGTCGCGCTCATGGGCGATGGCGGCAGGGTGCACGTTGGATAAGCCACTGCGCGCCAGCCGGGGCTTGAGCGCGTCCAGCCGGTGGCCCGAGGTGTCAAACGCATACAGGCGACCGGTGCTGCGCATACCCGCACCGATGGCCAGCGTTTTGCCACCGGCACCGGCGCAGAAGTCCACCACCATTTCGCCACGCTTGGCATCCAGCAGCAGGGCCAGCAGTTGCGAGCCTTCGTCTTGTACTTCGATGGCACCACGGGTGAAGGCATCAAGCTTGGTCAGCGCTGGCTTGTCGGTCAGGCGCAGGCCGTAGGGCGAGTAAGGGGTGGCTACCGATTTAATGCCGACCTTGGCCAGCTCTTTCTGCACGTCGTCGCGCTTGGCGTTCAGGGCGTTGACGCGCAAATCCAGGCCTGCGCCGTGGACCAGGCTGTCCACCAGCGGCCAGAATTCGTCTTTGAGCTGCTCTTTCAGCGGCTGCACCAGCCACTCGGGCAGGTTGTGGCGGTGCCGGTCCAGCAGGTCTTCGGTTTTGACCTGGTCGCAGTTTTCCAGCCAGGTTTTCTCCTGATCGGTCAGCGCGCCGTACAGAAAATCGCGTGGGCCGTGGAAGCCCAAAATGGCCAGCCGGCGCTGCTTGGAGCCGCTGCCGGAAGGAGAAAAGTGGTCAAACAGCAGTTTTTTGCGCAAAACCGTGTAAACGGTTTCGGCCAGGGTGGCGCGCTCGCGTGGGCCCAGCGACCGGTTGTCGCGGAAAAACCGCGAAACCACCGAGTCGGCAGGGTGTTCAAATTGGAGGGCTTGGCGTACGAGTTCAGAACACTCGTCGAGGAAATCTTTAGGATGCATAACCCCGATTGTCCCATGTGGGTCCCACGCCGCTTTTTTACCCCCGATATTTCCATGTCCGACCCCACCCTGCCCCCGCTCACCACCACCCCACCCGGCCGTTACCGCCACTACAAAGGCATGCTGTACGACGTGGTCGGCACGGTGCGGCACAGCGAAACGCTGGAGCCCATGACCCTGTACCGTGCCCTCTACGGTGAACACGGGCTGTGGGTGCGCCCGGCAGCAATGTTCGAAGAAGAGGTGGTGATAGCCGGCGTGCGCCAGCCGCGCTTTAGCCGCATCACGGGTGACGAGGCAAACGCAGCGTAGCCACCAGCCCGGCGCTGTCGCCGTTGCGCAATTGCAAACTGCCCCGGTGCTTACGGGCGATGTCATGGCTGATGGACAGGCCCAGGCCCACTCCGCCGTGGTGGCGGTTGCGCGAGGCCTCGACGCGGTAAAACGGAGCCAGCACCTGCTCCAGCTCGGATTCCGGCAAACCAGGGCCGGGATCAACGATCTCGATGCACACCTCCGCCGCCGCATCCTTCAACTGGATATGGGCCGACCCACCGTAGCGGATGGCGTTTTCCACCAGGTTGCTGATGCAGCGCCGCAAGGCCGAAGCCTGGGCCCGCACTGGATCAGCGGTACCGGTGATGCGCACCGTGTGCCCGCAGGCCAATTGGTCGTCGGCCATGCTTTGCACCAGCGACTGCAGGTCCAGCCGCACAAAGGGCTCCTCAATGGCCGCGCCGCGCAGGTAGTCCAACGTGGCGGTGATCATCGCGTCCATCTCGACCACATCGTTCTGAAATGCCCGTTTTTGCGCCGGATCGGCCAGGCCTTCAGCGCGCAGCCGCAGCCGCGTCAACGGGGTGCGCAGATCGTGCGATACCGCGGCCACGAAACGGTCACGCTCCCTGAGTTGCTGGCGGATTTGTGCCTGCATCTGGTTGAACACCTGGCTGGCCTCGCGGCACTCCAGCGGGCCGTCTTCGGCCAGCGGCGGGTGGTCGATGTCCTGGCCCAAGGCCTTAGCGGCGCGGGCCAGGCGGCGGATGGGTTCGGACAACCAGCGGGCCCCGATCCAGGCCGCCAGCACCAGAGCGCACAACCGCACGCCAATATCCAGCCACAGGCCCGGCATGGTCCAGATCGATATTTCGGGCGGATGCTGAGCATCTTCCATCGCCATCTCGGGCAGTTCCCAATCGAATGACAAAGCGGGCGGCTCCATCCCGCTGCCGCTCTGCATCGGCGGACGCAGTTCGGACATCATGGTCAGCGCCAGCACATGGCTGGCCAGCACCGCCACGCACAGCAGCAAGGCCAGACGGCCAAACAAAGTAGCAGGCAGCAGCCGCGCCAACAGCCTGCGCGTGGTGGCGAAAAACCGCTTCAGTGCGGCCATCCGGGCTGGCCCTGCACGGATTGGGCGGTGAACATGTAGCCCGAACCGCGCACGGTCTTGATCATCGACGGCATGTCGCTCGGCTGCGTGGTGTCGCTCAGCTTTTGCCGCAAGCGCGACACCAGCAGATCGATGCTGCGCTCGAACGCGTCCATGGAGCGGCCCCGCGCCTGCTCCATCAACTGGTCGCGGCTCAGCAGGCGGCGCGGTGCGGCCAAAAAGCTCGACAGCAGGCGAAATTCGGCGTTCGACAGCGGCACCACCAGGCCCGACGGCGCGGTCAGCCGCCGCTCGTGGCGGTGCAGGGCCCAGCCGTCGAAATACACCACATCGCTGCCCACTTCCTGCAGGATCCGGTCGTGCACCGACGCGGCGCGGCGCAGCACGGTGTGGATGCGGGCCACCAGCTCGCGCGGCTCAAAGGGCTTGCTCATGTAGTCGTCGGCCCCCATCTCCAGGCCTAGCACCCGGTCAAAGTGGCTGGTGCGGGCAGTCAGCATGATGATGGGAATTCCCGAACGCTGGCGCAGCTCGCGTGCCAGGCTCAGCCCGTCGATACCGGGCAGCATCACGTCCAGCACCACCAGGTCGATGGGCAAGGTCGCCAACTGCTGGCGCATGCTGGAGCCGTCACAGGCGGTGTGGGCACAAAACGCGAAGCCCGTCAGGTAATCGCGCAGCAGCGTGGTGATGCCTTCGTCGTCGTCCACGACCAAAATTTGCCGACAGGGGTTCATAAATTACTCATTTCGCCGAAAAGTGTAGGCAGGCAAAGGGCCCTTTAAGCGCAGAACTGGTGGCTCTTTACCTATCTTTTCTGGCACTCAAACCGGCCTTTGTACCAGCGCAGATACAAACCGGACAAGCCAGCTTTACCGGGCGACACAAGAATCAGACAGCAGATTTACGCAGCCTTGGCTTACATGGACTTGGGGCAGAGCACCCCAAGCCCTGCAAGTTATTTCACGTTAAAGGAACTCCATGGCCTCCATCAGTAGCCTCAGCAGCAACAACAGCAACGCCTGGGCCACCATGGCCGCCGAGCGCAAAGCCAAGCTGTTCGCCAAGACCGATACCGACGGCAACGGCGGCGTAGACAGCACCGAGCTGCAAACCCTGATGGACAAGGTCTCCGAGCGCACGGGTGTCACCAACCCCAGCACCGCTGCCGACCTGATGTCCAAGCTGGACAGCAATGGCGACGGCACGCTGGATGCCACGGAACTGCAAAAAGGTATCCCCAGCATTGTCCCCCTGCCCAGCACCATGGACTTCGCCCAGGCCCGCAGCACGGGGGGTACCGGCAGCGCTGACACCAGCAACGGCATTACCACCACGGTGACGACCACCGTCAGTGGCGACAGTGACGGTGACAGCGATGCCTTCGCCAGCCTGGACACCGATGGCAACGGCCAACTCAGCAAAGCCGAATTCGATGCCACCAAACCGCACGGCGCAGGCGGCCCACCCCCTACGGGTGCCGCCAGCAGCAGCGACAGCACCGTCTACGACCCGCTGGACACCAACAAAGACGGCATCGTCTCGGCTGCAGAAGCGGCTGCCGGTGCCGCCAACGGCACGACCAGCACCACCGACACTTTGCAGGCCCTGCTCAAGGCCATTGACACCGACAAGGACGGCACGCTCAGCAATACCGAAGCCGATGCTTTTGCGAAGCAGGTCAGCACTGCCATAGAGACGCTGCAAAAGTCGTCTGCTACCAACGCCAACGGCACCGACCGCATCGATATCAACCAACTGGCCCAGCAGGTGCTCAAGCAATACGCCGACATCGCCGCCGGGCAAAGCAGCCAAACCTCCGGCTCCACCGTCAGCGTTTCCGCATAAAATAGGCCTCTAGCGTATATTCCGTATACACAAGTAGCTATATTTACAATAGCACATCAGAATCCTGCATCGGCAGGCCTGGGGCGAGCGCTTGCAGCTACCATCCATCGCAATGACCGCGCTGCCTCCTCCCCCACCGTCCATCCCGCCGCCCGAACGCAAGCGCCGCGCCGCCAGCATCACCGTAAACGATGTAGCGCGCCTGGCCGGTCTGTCGGCCATGACGGTGTCGCGCGCCATCAACACCCCCGACCGGCTGCCGCCCGCCACGCTGGCCAAAGTGCGTGCCGCCATTGCCAGCACCGGCTACGTGCCCAACCTGCTGGCGGGTGGCCTGCGGTCTAACAAAAGCCGCCTGGTGGCGGCCCTGGTGCCGACCCTGGTCAGCCCGGTTTTCAACGAAACCGTGCAAGCCCTCACCGCCGCCCTGCGGCTGCAGGGCTACCAGCTGATGCTGGGGCAAACCGGCTATGCCGACCCGCTGGAAGATGAACTGCTGGGCGCCATCATTGGCCGCCGACCCGACGGCATCGTGCTGACCGCCGTGGTGCATTCGGCCGACGCGCGCCGCCGACTGCAGGCCTCGGGCATTCCGGTGGTTGAAACCTGGGACCTGACACCCGACCCCATCGACATGCTGGTCGGCTTTTCGCACAGCGCGGTAGCCGATGCGGTGTGCCGCTACCTGCACGGTCGGGGCCACCAGCGCCTGGCCGTCATGGGCGGCGACGACGAACGCGCCCAGCGCCGCAGCCAGGCCTTTGTGGCCACCGCCCTGGGCCTGGGCCTGCCCGAGCCGCTGGTGCATATCGTCCCCGCGCCCACCACACTGGGCAGCGGACGCACCGGCCTGCAGGCCTTGCTTGCGCGCAGCGCCGACTTTGACGCGGTGTTTTGCAGCTCCGACCTGCTGGCACTGGGCGTATTGACCGAAGCCCAGGCCCTGGGCATGGCCGTACCCGATCGCCTGGCGGTGGTGGGTTTTGGCGACCTGGCCTTTGCGCGGGACCTGCACCCCGCCCTGACCACTGTGCGCATCGACGGCACGCGCATCGGCACCGAAGCCGCCCGCTGCATCGTCGACCGGGTTGAAGGCCGCCCCGTGCCCGAGCGCATAGTGGACATCGGCTTCAGCATCATCGAACGCGCCAGCGTTTAACGCCGCCTTCCTAGGGATTTCACCGAGTGGTATTGAATTGACATCCAATTTGGTAACGTTAACAATATGAAATGTTAACGATACCAAACTCAAATCCACCCGGCTACAACCAACCCAAGGAAACGACCATGACCTCTCGCCCACCCCAGCGCTTTACGCTCAAGCCGGTCGCACTCGGCTCCAGCTTGCTGGCAACTGCCATTTTTGTGGCCGCCTGCGGCGGCAGCGACGGTGACGGCACCCTGCCCGTCAAGCAACCGACGCTGAACGCCCGCGCAAAGGCCATCCTGACCGTAGACGGCAAGCAGTTCAAAGACCTGAACGGCAACGGCAAACTCGACCCCTACGAAGATTGGCGCCTACCGGTCGACGACCGCATCAACGACCTGGTCGCCCAAATGAGCGACACGGAAAAGGTCGGCATGATGATGATCAACGACAACAACGCGGGCTGCGGCGGTGCCGTCACGCCCACGGCGATTGACTACATCAATACCCAGAAAATGACCCGCTTCATCCTGCGCTCGACCGCCGCGGGCGCAGCCGATCCCTGCGACGGCAGCGTCATACCGGGCCGAGGCGGATATACCGTCACCCCGCAGCAGCTGGCCGCCTACACCAACGCGGTGCAGGAAGTGGCCGAGAGCACCCGCCTCGGCATCCCGCTGGTCTTCAAGGACAACGCCCGCAACCATGTTGAAACCGATCCGCGCCAGGGCATTGGCGCCGGTGCTGGTGCCTTCACCCAGTTCCCGAAGGAAGCCGGCTTGGCCGCTGCTGCGCTGGGCGAGCAGTTTCTGAAAGAAGGCAAGGCAACTACCGGTGACATGTCCGTGGTCAAGACCTTCACCGAGGTCATGGGGTCGGAGTACAACGCCGTCGGCCTGCGCGCCATGTACGGCTACATGGCCGACCTGCTGACCGAGCCGCGCTGGTACCGTGCGCACGAGGTTTTCACCGAGGATGCCGACCTCAACGCCAACATCATGAAGTCGCTGGTCGAAGGCCTGCAGGGCAGCACGGTCAAGGACGGCACCTCGGTCAGTGCCGCCACCAAGGTCGCCCTGACCATGAAGCATTTCCCGGGCGGCGGGCCGCAAGAGCTAGGCATGGACCCCCACTATTCGTTCGGCAAGTACCAGCAGTACAGCGACAACTTCGTTTACCACATGAAGCCCTTTGTCGCAGGGATCAATGCGGGCGTGTCGGCAATCATGCCGTACTACGGCGTGCCGATGAGCGGGCGCGACGCGAACAAGAACCCGATTCCGCTGACCGCCGACGGCGTCACCTATCCGCTCACCGGCTTTGCGTTCTCGAAGTCCATCGTGACCGACCTGCTGCGCGGCAAGCTCGGCTTCAAGGGCTATGTCAACTCCGACACCGGCATCATCAATGACCGTGCCTGGGGCCTGGAAGACAAATCAGTTGCGGAGCGGGTGGCGGCTCTTCTTTGCAACCTGCCATCCCCCTTGTTCACACGGCTCGCACGACGATGCAAACACCGACTTCCGATATGACCCACTCCGCAACCCGTTGGACCACCGCACTGCTGCTGGCGGCGCTGATCGCCCTACCCTTCAGCGCGCAAGCGGGACTGAATGCAGGCCTGGCAGCTTACGACAAGGCCGAATACACCACGGCCCTGAAGGAACTGGCTTCACTGGCAGAAAAAGGCAACGCCCAAGCCCAGTACCGGCTAGGGAAAATTTTCAACCTGGGCCAAGGCGTACCGCCCGACAAAAAAGAGGCCGCCAAATGGTTCCACTTGGCCGCGCAACAAGGCTTAGCCGCAGCCCAGGGCGCTCTGGGCTACCTGTGCCTGGTGGGCGAAGGCGTGTCCCAAAACAGCGATCTGGCACTGGAATGGACGCGCAAGGCTGCCCAGCAGGGAGATGCCACAGCGCAGTTCAACCTGAGCGTGATGTACGGCGAACCCTTCGGCATCCAGAAGAATCCGGCCGAATCGCTGCAATGGCTGCGCAAGGCGGCAGACCAGCGACACATCGAGGCACTGAATGCCCTTGCTGCCTTCTATGCCAAAGGCAAGGATGGGGCCCCAAAGAACCCGGTTTTCGCCTACGCGCTGTTTGCTGCGTCCGCTGAGAAGGGCGACTCAACCGCCGCCGCCGAGCAAAAAGCCCTGGCGACGGGCATGTCCACCAAGGAACTCCAGGCGGGCAAGGCACTGGCTCGCAAGTGGACGCCTGGGACCCGCTTTGTCCACATCGCTGCGCACGCTTGATACACCGCACATCGCTCCAACACAAAATTTATAAAAAATCAGGCTCTAGCGCATACGTTATATACACCAGTAGCTACATTTTTAATAGCAAACCCGCAATTACACGCGGATACAGCAAATGCTCCTGGGTGAGCACCCGCGCGGCCAGCACCTGGGCGGTGTCGCCGGGCAGCACCGGCACCACGGCCTGGCCCAGGATGGGGCCGTGGTCCAGCTCGGCGGTCACCTGGTGCACGGTGGCTCCGGCGAAACAGCAGCCTGCATCCAGCGCCCGCTGGTAGGTATTCAAACCCGCAAAAGCCGGTAACAGCGAGGGGTGGATGTTGACCATCCGCCCCGCGTAGCGCTCTACAAAGCCCGGTGTCAGGATGCGCATGAAGCCCGCCAGCACCAGCAGCGCGGGTTCATAGCGGTCAATGACCTGCGCCAGTTGGGCATCGAAAGCCGAGCGCGGGTCGGGAGCATCGGCAAAGGACTTGTGCTCCACCACCTCGGCGGCCAGGCCTTGTGCGCGGGCCAGCTCCAGCCCCCCAGCAGCCGCCTTGTTGCTGACAACCGCCACCACTTTGGCACCGAAACGCCGCGCCCAGTCGTCGCGGATCGACGCGCGCACGATGGCCGCCATGTTGGAGCCGCCGCCAGAGATCAAAATAACAATGTTCTTCATACTGACTGGAATTATCCCTGTGACTACCCTCCTCTCGCCCATCGAAGCCCGCGTATTGGCCACCTTGATGGAAAAAGCCCGCACGGTGCCCGACAGCTACCCCCTATCCATGGTGGCACTGCTCAGCGGCTGCAACCAGAAAACCAGCCGCGAGCCGACCATGAACCTGACCGAGGCCGAAGTCGCCGAGGCCCTGGGCAGCTTGAAAGATTTAACCCTGGTGCGTGAATCCAGCGGCAGCCGGGTGACCCGCTTCGAGCACAACTTCCAGCGCGGCATCGGCGTGCCCGAGCAGTCCGCCGTGGTGCTGGGCCTGCTGATACTGCGCGGCCCGCAAACCGCAGGCGAGCTGCGCCTGAACACCGAGCGTTGGTACAAATTTGCCGACATTTCCTCGGTGGAGGGCTTTCTGGACGAAATGCTGGAGCGCAGCGAAGAAAAAGGCGGCCCGCTGGTGGTTAAGCTGCCGCGCAGTCCCGGCGAACGCGAGCAGCGCTGGGCGCACCTGCTGTGTGGCCCGGTGGATGCCAACGCCATGGGCACCAAAGCCCCCGAAGGCGGCAGCAGCACCCGGCTGGAAGCACGAATTGAATCGCTGGAAGAAGAAGTGGCCCAATTACGGGCCACGGTGCAGAAGCTGTGCTCCGAGCTGGGGCTAAATTAACAAGCGCGACGACTTGGGCACATGGGCGATCAGAAAATCCATCTGGTCGGCCAGGATGCGGCGGTTGCGCAAAATAAAGTCCTCCCACAGGCTGGGCACGTAGGGCGTGTACAGCAGCGGCATGTGCGCCTGCTCGGGCGTACGGTTGCTTTTGCGGTGGTTACAGGCGCGGCAGGCGGTGACCACGTTCATCCAGGTGTCCGCGCCCTTCTGGCCCAGCGGCTTGATGTGCTCGCGGGTCAGCTCGGTCTCCACAAAATGGTTGCCACAGTAGGCGCAGACATTGCGGTCGCGCACGAACAGCTTGGTGTTGGTGAGGCTGGGACGCAGGTCAAACGGGTTGATGTTGGGCACGCCGCGGGTGCCGATGATGCTGTTGACCGTGATGATGGACTGCTCGCCAGTGATGGCGTTGTGCCCGCCATGGAACACCGCCACTTGCGCGCCCATCTCCCAGCGCACCTCTTCGGCAGCGTAGTAGACAACGGCCTGCTCCAGCGATATCCACGACTGGGGCAGCCCTTGGGCTGAGAGCTTCAAGACCT
Source organism: Rhodoferax sp. (assembly GCF_025354435.1). Taxonomy (GTDB): domain Bacteria; phylum Pseudomonadota; class Gammaproteobacteria; order Burkholderiales; family Burkholderiaceae_C; genus Rhodoferax_B. The sequence continues at coordinate 25,537 of NZ_JANXMU010000043.1, read as the reverse complement.
TCAAAACACGCCTCCTGGATCAAATGAACGACCACTTACCGGAAATGCACCAAGGGTTTCAATCCTTGTATCTGTCTGCTAGGTCACAATATACCTTGTTCCATGCGTTATTACGTGACAGCGCTTATTCGACGGGCGCAATCCGCTATCAAAAAGATACCACTCCATGCAGGTTTTTCGTGGCTTCCAACACCCGGGCATTGCGCCCCACTGTGCGCTCACCATCGGCAACTTTGACGGGGTACACCGCGGCCACCAGGCCATGCTGGCGCTGCTGATCAACGAAGCCCGGCATCGCGGCGTGCCCAGCTCGGTGATGACCTTCGAGCCGCACCCGCGCGACTACTTTGCCCAGGCCCACGGCCAACCCGACCTGGCCCCGGCCCGTATCGCCACCCTGCGCGACAAGCTCACCGAACTGCACCGCTGCGGCGTAGACCAGACCGTGGTACTGCCCTTCGATGCCGCATTTGCGGGCCAATCCCCCCAGGCCTTCATCGACGACGTGCTGGTGCGCGGCATGGGCGTGCGCTATGTGCTGGTGGGCGACGACTTCTGCTTTGGGGCCAAGCGCGCGGGCGACTACGCCATGCTGGACGCGGCAGGTGTTGCCCAGGGCTTTGATGTGGCCCGCATGAACAGCTACGAGGTGCATGGCACCCGCGTATCCAGCTCGGCCGTGCGTGCCGCCCTGCAGACGGGCCGCATGGACGACGCGACCCGCCTGCTGGGCCGCCCGTTCAGCATCAGCGGCCACGTGGTGCACGGGCGTAAGCTGGGGCGGCAACTGGGCGAGTCGGCTCCAGGCCGCCAGGACGGCTTTCGCACCCTGAATTTGCGCTTTGCCCACTGGAAGCCCGCCGCCAGCGGCATCTTTGCAGTCAAGGTACACGGCTTGGGCGATCAGGCGCTGGTGGGCGTGGCCAACCTGGGCATCCGCCCCTCGCTGGACCCGAACGACATCAACGGTGGCCGCGTGCTGCTGGAAACCCATTGCCTGGACTGGCCCGCCAGCCTGGGGCCTGAGGGGGCCTACGGTAAAATTATCCGCGTGGAACTGCTGCACAAACTGCATGACGAATTGAAATACGACAGTCTGGATGCCCTGCAAATCGGCATCGCCAAGGACTGCGACGACGCACGCGCGTACTTCGCCCTGCATGCAGAAACCAGCCGCCAGACAACGCGCGACCGAATTTAGACGATCTCAAGGCCCCTGCGGCCATTAGATCTTGCAGCCTGCGCCTGTCGGCTGCCTCCCCAACGTGTTCCCAAGAAATCCCATGACCGAATCCACCGCCCCTGACTACCGCAGCACCCTGAACCTGCCCGACACCCCCTTCCCTATGCGCGGCGACCTGCCCAAGCGCGAGCCGGGCTGGGTCAAGGAGTGGGAAGACCAGGGCATCTACAAGAAGCTGCGCGCCTCTCGCTGCGGCGCGCCGCGCTTTGTGCTGCACGACGGCCCGCCCTACGCCAACGGCAACATCCACATCGGCCATGCCGTCAACAAGATCCTGAAGGACATGATCGTCAAGGCGCGCCAGCTCAAGGGCATGGACGCGGTCTACGTGCCGGGCTGGGACTGCCACGGCCTGCCGATCGAAAACGCCATCGAAAAGCTGCATGGCCGCAACCTGAGCCGTGACGAAGTGCAGGCCAAGAGCCGCGCCTTTGCCGCCGAGCAGATCGCCGGCCAGATGAGCGATTTCAAACGCCTGGGCGTGCTGGGCGAGTGGGACAACCCCTACCGCACCATGGACTACGCCAACGAGGCCAACGAAATCCGCGCCCTGAAACGCATCATGGAACGCGGCTTTGTGTACCGCGGCCTGAAGCCCGTGTACTGGTGCTTCGACTGCGGCAGCTCGCTGGCCGAATTCGAGATCGAATATGCAGACAAGAAGTCGCAAACCCTGGATGTGGGCTTTGAATGCGCCGAGCCCGAAAAGCTGGCCGCCGCCTTTGGCCTGGCATCGCTGCCCCAGCCCGCCCTCGCCGTGATCTGGACCACCACCGCCTGGACCATCCCCGCCAACCAGGCACTGAACCTGAACCCGGCCCTGACCTACGCACTGGTGCAAACCGAGCGCGGCATCCTGCTGCTGGCCGAGAACCTGGTGGAAAAAGCCATGGCCCGCTACGCGCTGAACGGCACGGTGCTGGCCACTGCCCTGGGCGAAAAACTGGCCTTCATTAACTTCAAGCATCCGTTCTACGACGTAAAGGATGACAAAGGTGAATACGGCTACCAGCGCCTGAGCCCTATCTTCCTGGCCGACTACGCCACAGCAGACGACGGCACCGGCCTGGTCCACTCCTCCCCCGCCTACGGCGTAGAGGATTTCAACTCCTGCGTGGCCAATGGCATAAAAACCGATGACATCCTCAACCCCGTGCAAGGCAATGGCCGCTACGTGGACGAACTGCCACTGTTTGGTGGGCTGAACATCTGGAAGGCCGCGCCGCTGGTGATCGAGAAACTGCGCGAGCACGACCGCCTGTTTGCCACCGAGACCATTACCCACAGCTACCCCCACTGCTGGCGCCACAAGACCCCGGTGATCTACCGGGCCGCGGCCCAGTGGTTCATCCGCATGGACGAGGGCGAAGGTGTGTTTACCGTGGACAAAGCCCCGCAGACCCTGCGCAAGCTGGCCCTGGCCGCCATCGAAGAAACCCAGTTCTACCCCGAAAACGGCAAAACCCGGCTGCGCGACATGATTGCGGGTCGGCCCGACTGGTGCATCAGCCGCCAGCGCAACTGGGGCGTGCCCCTGCCCTTCTTTATCCATACCGCCACCGGTGAATTGCACCCGCGCACCATGGAGCTGATGGACCTGGCTGCCAATATGGTGCAGCAGGGCGGCGTGGAAGCCTGGAGCAAGGCCACGGCGGAATCGCTTATCGGTAGTGACGCGCCCAACTACATCAAGAGCACCGACATTTTGGATGTGTGGTTTGACTCTGGCACCACCCACGAACACGTGCTGCGCGCCAGCCACGCCGAGCAATCCGCCTGGCCCGCCGACCTGTACCTGGAAGGCCACGACCAGCACCGCGGCTGGTTCCATAGCTCCCTGCTCACCTCGTGTGCCATGTACGACCACGCGCCTTACAAGGGCCTGCTGACCCACGGCTTCACCGTCGACGGACGCGGCCGCAAGATGAGCAAGAGCGAGGGCAATGTGGTGGCCCCGCAAGAGGTCAGCGACAAGATGGGCGCGGAAATCATCCGCCTGTGGTGCGCCTCCACCGACTATTCGGGCGACCTGGCCATCGACGCGAAGATTTTGGCCCGCGTGGTAGACACCTACCGCCGGGTGCGCAACACGCTGAAGTTCCTGATGGCCAACGTCAGCGATTTCGATCCTGCAACCGATGCGGTGCCCGCCGACCAATTGCTGGAAATCGACCGTTACGCACTCAGCCGCGCGGCCCAGCTGCAGGCCGACATCCTGGCGCACTACGAGGTGTACGAATTCCACCCCGTGGTGACCAAGCTGCAGGTGTATTGCAGCGAAGATTTGGGTTCGTTCTACCTGGACGTGCTGAAAGACCGGCTCTACACCACCGCGCCCAAGTCGCTCGCCCGCCGCAGTGCCCAAACCGCGCTCTGGCAGATCACCCACGCCATGCTGCGCTGGATGGCCCCGTTCCTGAGCTTCACGGCAGAAGAGGCCTGGAAAATCTTTGGTAGCTCGGAAACCATCTTCCTGGAAACCTATGCCGACCTGGGCACGCCAGATGCCACGCTGATGGCCAAGTGGAGCCGCATTCGCGAAATCCGCGACGCGGTCAACAAAGACATCGAAGTGCTGCGCGCCGACGGCAAGGTGGGCGCGTCGCTGCAGGCCAATGTGGACCTGACCGTGCCCGCAGACGACTTTGCGCTGCTGTCCAGCCTGGGCGCGGACCTGAAATTCGTATTCATCACCTCCGCTATCACTTTAATAGCTGGTGACGCAGTCAGTACCAGCGCCAGAGCCAGTTCTGACGTGAAATGTGAACGCTGCTGGCATTACACGCCGGACGTAGGCGTGGACACGGCCCACCCCACCCTGTGTGGCCGCTGCAGCAGCAACCTGTATGGAGCCGGTGAAACCCGGGCGTTTGCGTAATGGCGACCAAAAGCAAATCCACCTTTGGTAAATCCAGCGCCAGCCTGATTCCCTGGCTGGGCCTGGCGCTGATCATTTTGATCGCCGACCAGTTCACCAAAGTGCTGATCACGGGCTACTACCACCTGGGCGACAGCACCTATGTCACCAGCTTCTTCAACATCGTGCGGGCCCACAACACCGGCGCGGCGTTCTCGTTCCTGGCGGGCGAAACCGGCTGGCAGCGCTGGTTCTTTACCGGCATCGGGGTGGTGGCGGCGCTATTCATCATTTACATGCTGCGCTCGCATCCCGGGCAAAAGCTGTTCTCGTTTGCCATGGCCTGCATTCTGGGCGGTGCCATTGGCAACGTGGTGGACCGGCTGCTGCACGGCTACGTGGTGGACTTTCTGGACTTCCACTGGCGCGGCATGCACTTTGCCGCCTTCAACCTGGCCGATGCCGCCATCACCATCGGGGCCATCAGCCTGATTCTGGACGAGCTGCTGCGGGTTCGGCGGGGTAAATAGGCAGCGACTCTGCACAGCAAAAAGCCCGCTTCTGCGGGCCTTTTTTTGGCCTGCCGCAGCAGGTCGGGGGATGCCGTTTACTCGTCGTTGTCGGTCGAGAAGGTGCGCACGCTGCTGTAAGCGTTGGACACACCAGACACCTTGCTGGCCACTAGGCGGGCCTTGGCTTCTTCCACGGGGCCTTGGGCCCAGCCGTGCAAGGTCACATTGCCATTGCTGGCGGTGACGGTCAGATCCTTGGCATCGCCACCGAGTTGGCTGCTGATGGCGGATTGGACCGAGCTTGCCAAGTCTGCATCATTGCCTGCAGCATGGGCGGGCAGGAAAGCGCCAGCGGTCAGGGCGAACAGGGCGGAAGCGGCGATGCGGTTGAAAGTGCGTGTCATGGTGAAGTCCTTTGGGTTGTTACACCAATATGGGTGCATTGTTTTGGGGTGAAGTGATCTTCCCAAGCGGCGACAGCTTGTGTGTGTCGGGAACATGCTGGCCGTGTTGCAGCTGCAATCCAGGATGCAACCCATTCTTATTTTTAGCTATCGAATCAGTAGCATACACCGCATACTTCGCCTGCGCTAAAGCCTTAAAATACCTATAAATCAATAGCCACCCACTCTGCCACACCGCGGTGTCTGCGGGGACGGACAACGCAGCACCATCGGGCTGGCCGTTCCAAGACAGGAAGCCCCGGTGCGGGCCTGGTTTGCAGAGGTGCCGACCTCTACACTGGCGACCTGTATCCCATCCTGACACGCAAGGACACCATGGCCCACACTTACCACCAGGAAGCCCCCACCCGCGCCGACATCGACACCCGCCTCGGCCCGCTGGTGCTGGAGTTTGGCGACGACTATTGCGGCATCTGCGCCGCTGCCCGCCCTGCCATCGAACAGGCGCTGGCCGAACGGCCCGAGGTGCAGCACCTCAAAATTGCCGATGGCCGGGGCCGCCCGCTGGGCCGGTCGTTCGGTATCAAGCTGTGGCCGACCCTGGTGTTTTTGCAGAATGGGCGTGAAGTGGCGCGGCTGGTGCGGCCCACGCAAGCCCAGGCTATTTCCCAAAGTTTGCATTTGCTACTGAAATAATAGCTTTTTGCGTAGGTAGCACCTGCGCTGGAGGCGATTTTTTCTTGTATTTTTCAAAGGAGAACCAGCATGCCTATCCAGCTCGATCACACCATCGTTCCCAGTCGCAACAAGGTGGCGGCGGCCCAGATGCTGGCAGAGCTGTTGGATGTACCCTGGGCACCTAGCAGCCTGGGGCCGTTTGCGCCGGTGTACATCAACGACGGGCTGACGCTGGACTTCATCGACACCGAAGAAGCATTCCCCATCTACCACTTCTGCTTTCGGGTGGAGGATGCTGCGTTCGACGCGATCTTGGGCCGCATCCGTGCCGCGGGCATCCCGTTTCGCAGCACGGTGCGCGGCCCCCAGGATGGGCTGGTCAACCCGTTCATGGGCGGGCGCAGCATCTACTGGAACCAGCCCGACGGCCACCAGTGGGAGATGCTGACCGTGAGCTACGCGCGCCCGCCCAGCAACGGCTAAGGTGGGGTGGCGAATGCAGACGACTCCTGGGCGCTTACATAGCAATAGCTGTCGCAAGCCCGGCGTATAGTCGCGCGCTTAAGTTATGAAGCATTTACTCAATTTATTAGCCGCTATCGCGCTGCTCGTCTGGGGAACCCATTTGGTACGTACCGGCGTACTGCGGGTATTTGGGGCCAATCTGCGCCAGATCCTGGCGCACAGCATGGGCAACCGGTTCACCGCCGCTTTGTCTGGTATTGGCGTAACGGCCCTGGTGCAGTCCAGTACGGCCACCTCGCTGATGACCTCGTCCTTCGTCGGCCAGGGGCTGATCACCCTGCCCGCCGCGCTGGCCATCATGCGCGGGGCCGACATCGGCACCAGCTTGATGTCGGTACTGTTCTCGTTCGACCTGTCCTGGCTGTCGCCGCTGTTCATCTTTGTCGGCGTGGTGATGTTTTTGTCCACCAAAGACGGCACCGCCGGGCGCATTGGCCGGGTGCTGATCGGCCTGGGCCTGATGCTGCTGGCCTTGCGGCTGGTGGTGGAGGCCACCGAGCCGCTGCTGGCCTCACCGGTGGTGCGCGGCCTGCTGGCGGCGGTGAGCAGCGACGTGCTGATGGAGATCACCCTTGGCATGCTACTGGCGGTGCTGGCCTATTCCAGCCTGGCCGTGGTGCTGCTGATTGCCGCGCTGGCCGCGTCCCACGTGATCCAGATGGACGTGGCGCTGGGCCTGGTGCTGGGTGCCAACCTGGGCAGCGGCGCGCTGGCGGTGCTGACCACCTCCAAATCGGCCATCGAAGTGCGCCAGGTCACCGTGGGCAACTTTGTCTTCAAGCTGATGGGCGTGGTGCTGGCCGCCCCCTGCGTGGGCCTGTGGCTGCGCCACGTGCACCCGTCTATGCCTGATGCCACCCAGGGCGTGGTGCTGTTCCATTTGGCCTTCAACGTGGCGATGAGCGTGGCCTTTATCGGGCTGACGCAGCTGGTCGCCAAGGCCATGGAAAAGCTGCTGCCCAAGCCGCCCACCCAACCGGCCGAGCGCACCCGGCCCCAGCACCTGGACCCGTCCGCCCTGTCTACCCCCTCGCTGGCCATCTCCTGTGCTGCCCGCGAGGCGCTGCACCAGGCCGACGTGGTGGAGACCATGATGCTGGGCATCCTGACCGTCATCAAGAACAACGACCTCCCGCTGGCCGACGAGCTGCGCAAGCTCGACGACACGGTGGACCGGCTGTACTCGGCCATCAAGTACTACCTGACCAAGATCTCGCGCGAAGCCCTGTCGGAAGAAGAAAGCCGCCGCTGGACCGACATCATCAGCTTCACCATCAACATGGAGCAGATCGGCGACATCATCGAACGCGTGCTGATCGATGTGGAAGACAAAAAGATAAAACCTGGCCGCAATTTCTCTGAGGCGGGCATGGCCGAAATCACCGAGCTGCACGCCCGGCTGGTCGACAACCTGCGCCTGTCGATGAGCGTGTTTTTGAACGGCAATGTGCACGATGCGAAAAAGCTGCTGGAAGAAAAAGCCCGTTTCCGCGACCTGGAGCACGCCTACTCGCGTTCGCACCTGATCCGCCTGGCGGACAACACCCAGTCCAGCATCGAAACCAGTTCGCTGCACATCGACCTGATCAGCGAATTGAAGCGCATCAACTCGCACATCTGCTCGATTGCGTACCCGATTCTGGATTCCGCCGGGGCACTGGCGCCGAACCGGCTACGCAGCTCCAAGCTGGCGGATTTGAACTAGCCGCCCGTCACCGGCGGGAAAAACGCCACTTCGGCACCGTCCACCAGCGCAGCGTGCGCGCCCACCATCACCTGGTTCAGCGCCACCCGCACCGACCGGCCTGGGGCCAGGCTGCTGGCGTAGGCTCCGCCCCGGGCCACCAGCTCGTCGCGCAGGGCCTGGACGGTGGTGGCGGTGGTGTCCACCGGCTCCTGGCCGGTGCCCAGCGCCTCGCGGATGGAGGCGAAATACTTCACTGTCAGCTTCATGCCTGCAACTCCGCCAAGGGAATGAAGCGCACCGTGTCGCCCCAGGCGATGGTCTGGCCGGGCTGGGTGTCTACCAGGCCGTCGGCCCAGGCGGCGCTGGTGAGCACGCCGGAGCTTTGGTTGGCAAACAAATCCAGCCCGCCCGCCGCGTTGCGCCGCACCCGCAAAAACTCACGCCGCTTGTCGGCCCGGGGCCAGTCAAAGTGCGCGGGCAGTTGCATCGCAGGTGGCTCCACGGCGGTGGCACCCTGCAGGCGCAGCACAAACGGCCGCACCAGCAGCAAAAAGGTCACGAAGCTGGCCACTGGGTTGCCCGGCAGGCCGATGAAGTGGCTGCCCCCCACCGTACCGTAGGCGAACGGCTTGCCGGGTTTAATAGCCAGCTGCCACAGGTGCAGGCTGCCCAGGGCCTGCACGGCGGCTTTGACGTGGTCTTCTTCGCCCACCGAGACACCGCCGCTGGTCAGGATCAGGTCGTGCGTCTGGCTGGCGGCGCGCAGCGCGTCTACCGTGGCATCGCGCTGGTCGGGCACGATGCCCAGATCGGTGACCACGCAGCCCATGCGCTGCAACAGGGCGCGCAGGAAGAAGCGGTTGGAGTTGTAGATGGCACCCGGGCGCATGTCTTGTGGAGCTACATCGCCAGGCATGACCAGTTCGTCCCCGGTCGAGAACAAGGCCACCCGGGGGCGGCGCGCCACGGTCAAGGCATCCATGCCAATACTGGCCGCTAGCGCGATACCGGCGGGCGTAAGTCGCTCACCTTTCGATAGCACTACGGCATTTTGAGCCACGTCCTCGCCCGCGCGGCGCACGCACTGTCCTGGCTGGGGCGGACGCAGCACGCGCACCGTGCCATCGGGCTGCACGGCGCACTCTTCCTGCATCACCACCGCGTCGGCCCCCACGGGCAGTGGCGCGCCGGTGAAGATGCGGGCCACGGTGCCGGGCTGCAGGGGCTCGGGGGCGGCACCTGCAGCGATGCGCTGGGATACCGGGAGTGCAGCATCGGCCACATCGGCACAGCGCATGGCATAGCCGTCCATCGCGCTGTTGTCGAACGAGGGCACTTGCAGCGGGGACACGGCATCCTGCACCAGCACGCGGCCATCGGCATCGAAGGTATTGACGTTTTCAACAGCGGCCAGCGGCACGGCGTAGGCCAGCAGGGTCGCCAGTGCGTCGTCAAGCGGGATCAAAGGGGCACGGGGGGTCATACGGGAGCCTGGTATTCAAAAAGGGCTGCATGCTGCTGCAACCAGGCCACCACGGCGGCAGGGTTGTTGATGTCCAACACCGGGAGCGTGGAGGGACTGGGCAGCGGGGAGTCGGTGGCGATGGCAACGATGCGGGCATCCTCGGGGTACTGCACGGGCTGCTCGGACGCGGCGCGCCAGACTTCGATCTTCGGCAGTTCGCTGGTTTTGAAACCTTCCACCAGCACCCAGTCCACGCCGGGGTTCAGTTCTGCGATCAACGCGTGTACCGACAGGCGCTCCGGCTCGGCAAATTCACGCACCAGGGCCAAGCGCAGGTCGGAGGCAATCACCACCTCATACGCACCCGCCTGGCGGTGCCGCCAGCTGTCTTTGCCGGGCTGGTCGATGTCGAAACGGTGGTGCGCATGCTTGGCCACCGACACGCGCAGGCCCTGCTGCTTGAGCAGCGGAATCAGTTGCTCTACCAGGGTGGTTTTGCCGGAGCCGGAGAACCCGGCAAAGACTACGGCCTTCATGCTTGCATCTGACAAAAACTACATTTTTGATAGCTACTAGCGTAGGAGCTATATGCGCTAGTGGGCGTTTTAACCACAAGTTTTCTCGATCAAAGATTTGATCTGTACGACATCGGCGGGCAGGTTCAGCACACGCTTGGGCAAGGCCTCGATGCCCAGGAACTGCGGCGGCCGGTCGGGTTCGCGGCCCAGGGCTTCGACGATGGTGGCGGCGAACTTGATGGGCAGGGCCGTCTCCAGCACTACCATGGGCACGCCGGCTTGCAGGTGTGCACGGGCGACCTTCAGGCCGTCGGCGGTGTGGGTGTCGATGACCATGCCGAAGCGCGCGTCGGTATCCCGGATGGTGGCCAGGCGGTCCGCGTGGGTGCTCTTGCCGCTGGCAAAGCCGTAGCGGGTGGCGGCTTGCTGGAATGCCGGGTCGGCGCTCAGGTCGAAGTAGCCCTGGGCCGCCAGTTGCGTGCTGAACAGGTTTTTGGTACGCGCACCGTCGCGCCCTACCAGGTCGAACACAAAGCGCTCGAAGTTGGAGGCCTTGGAGATGTCCATCGACGGGCTGGAGGTTTCATGCGTGTCGGCGCTGCCGCGCACGCGGTAGATGCCGGTGCGGAAGAACTCGTCGAGTACGTCGTTCTCGTTGGTAGCCACCACCAACTTTTCGATCGGCAGGCCCATCATGCGTGCCACGTGGCCCGCGCAGACGTTGCCGAAGTTGCCCGAGGGGACGGAAAAGCTGACATTCTGGTCGTTGGTCTGGGTCGCCTGGATGTAGCCCGCAAAGTAATACACCACCTGGGCCAGCAAGCGCGCCCAGTTGATGCTGTTGACGGTGCCGATCTTGTATTTGCGCTTGAAGTCAAGGTCGTTGGACACGGCCTTGACGATGTCCTGGCAGTCGTCGAACACGCCTTCGATGGCAATGTTGACGATGTTCTCGTCCATCAGGCTGAACATCTGCGCCTGCTGGAACGGGCTCATGCGGCCTTGCGGCGAGGTCATGAACACGCGCACGCCTTTTTTGCCGCGCATGGCGTATTCGGCCGCGCTGCCGGTGTCGCCGCTGGTGGCCCCCAGGATGTTGAGCTGCTCGCCGCGCCGGGCCAATTCATATTCGAACAGGTTGCCCAGCAGCTGCATGGCCATGTCCTTGAAGGCCAGCGTGGGGCCGTTGGACAGACCTTCTAAAAACACGCCGTTTTCCAGGTGCCGCAGGGGCACGATTTCACCAGTGCGGAACACCTCCACGGTGTAGGTTTTGGCGCACAGGGCGCGCAGGTCGGCGGCGGGAATGTCGTCGATGTACAGCGACAGGATTTCGAACGCCAGCTCGGCGTAGCCTTGCTCGTGGTAGACCTTGCGCCAGCGGGTCAGCGTGGCGGGATCCACCTGCGGGTAGTGCGCAGGCAGGTAAAGGCCGCCATCGGGGGCCAGGCCTTCGAGCAGGATTTCGCAAAATTGGCGCGGCGTAGCGTCACCGCGGGTGGAGAGGTAGTGCATGGGGTTTGTCTCGCAGTCAATGTGCCGCAACGCAGGGTGCTTGCGCGCCAAATGTGTGTGCAAATTTTAGCAACGCAGAGCCGCCATCCCCAGACGCAAACCCAGACGTAAAAAAACCCAGCCAGGCTGGGTTTTTTAAAGCGCCATGGGGCTGCTTACTTTGCGCAGGCCTTGCCACCGGAGGGGTGGTTGCCCTTGGCCTTGGCATCGGCTTCGGCCATGTATTCGCCGGTCTTGGTCTTGCCGTAGAACTTGGTGCCTTCGCAATGGTAGGTCTTGGACTTTTCGTTGACCCAGACCTTGCCGTCGCCGCCGCCAGCAGCTGCCACGGTAGGCATGGCGGTTGCGGCTTTCTTGGCGGCAGGGGCTGCTGCGGCAGGCTTGGCGGCGGGTGTGGCCGCAGGCGCCACCACTACAGGGGCTGCAGCGGGAGCCATGGCAGCAGGGGCCGAAGCGGTGGCGGCAGGCACGGCGGTGGCGGCAAAGCCCACACCGGCGAAGCACATACCAAGGGCGATAGCGAGGGCACGGATATTGGATTTCATAGGGATTCCTTAAATGAAGCTTGCAGTTGAGAGGACCACAGCGCCGAATGTTTGCGCTTGTAAACCTCAACGGCCCATGCCGTGCCCAGGCCGACCGCTTTACATCACGCTAACTCTTCTTTACGAATGCGCGTGATCGGGGCCAGCACGGTGGGCAAGGCCTGCATCTGCGACAGGGCGGCGTTCATGCGCGATTCAATGCAGTCGTGGGTCAGGATGATCACATCGGTCTGGGTGGCACCCTCGCCGCCCACTTCGTCGGCTTCGCGCTGCAGCACCGCGTCGATGCTGATGTCGGCGGCCGCCAGCAGGCCGGTTACAGTGGCTAGCACGCCGGCCTGGTCGGCCACGCGCAGGCGCAGGTAGTAGCTGGTGACGACTTCGCCCATGGGCAGCACCGGCAGGTCGCTCATGGAGTGGTGCTGGAAGGCCAGGTAGGGCACGCGCTGGGCCGGCTCGGCGGTGTGCAGGCGGGCAATATCCACCAGGTCGGCGATCACCGCGCTGGCGGTGGGCTCGCTGCCCGCGCCCTTGCCGTAGTACAGCGTGGTGCCGACGGCATCGCCCTGCACCATCACCGCGTTCATGGCTCCTTCTACATTGGCAATCAGACGCTTGGCCGGGACCAGGCTGGGGTGCACGCGCAGCTCTACACCGTTGGCGGTGCGCTTGGTGATGCCCAGCAGCTTGATGCGGTAGCCGAGCTGTTCGGCGTAGCGGATGTCTTGTGCGCCGAGCTGGGTGATGCCTTCGATATAGGCCTTGTCGAACTGCACCGGGATGCCGAAGGCAATCGCCGACATCAGGGTCAGCTTGTGGGCCGCGTCCACGCCTTCAATGTCGAAGGTCGGGTCGGCCTCGGCATAGCCCAGACGCTGGGCTTCTTTGAGCACCACGCTGAAGTCCAGGCCCTTGTCGCGCATTTCGCTGAGGATGAAGTTGGTGGTGCCGTTGATGATGCCGGCCACCCACTGGATGCTGTTGGCCGTCAGGCCTTCGCGCAGCGCCTTGATGATGGGGATGCCCCCGGCCACGGCGGCTTCGAACGCGACCATCACGCCCTTGGCATGGGCAGCAGCAAAAATTTCGGTGCCGTGCACGGCCAGTAGGGCCTTGTTGGCGGTGACCACGTGCTTGCCTGCAGCAATGGCTTCCAGCACCAGCTCTTTGGCCAGGGTGGTGCCGCCGATGAGCTCGACCACGATGTCGATGGCCGGGTTTTGCACGATAGCGCGGGCATCGGCTACCACCTGGGCGCGGTCGCCCACCAAAGCCTGGGCTTCGGCGATGTTGCGGCGCGACACCATGGTGACTTCGATGCCGCGCCCGGCGCGGCGCTTGATTTCTTCCTGGTTGCGTTGCAATACGTTGAACACGCCGCTGCCGACGGTGCCGATGCCGAGGATGCCTACTTGGATGGGTTTCATATCAGTTTTATATATAAATAATGGCTCTAGCGCAGATACTGTTTGCGTTAGGCGCTACGTTTACGATAGTGTTCCAGGAATTTGGCAACGCGGCTAATGGCTTCACGCAGGTCGTCTTCGTGGGGCAAAAATACGATGCGGAAGTGGTCCGGCGTGGGCCAGTTGAAACCCGTGCCCTGCACCAGCATCACATGGGTTTCCTGTAGCAATTCAAGGATGAACTGCTGGTCGTCCGCTATCGGATACATGGTCTTGTCCAGTTTAGGGAACATGTACAACGCCGCGGTGGGCTTGACGCAGCTGACTCCGGGGATCGCCGTGATCAGCTCGTAGGCCAGGTCGCGCTGGCGGCGCAGGCGGCCGCCCTCACCCACCAGGTCGTTGATGCTCTGGTAGCCGCCCAGTGCCGTCTGGATCGCCCACTGGCCGGGCACGTTGGCGCACAGCCGCATGTTGGAGAGCATGTTCAGGCCCTCGATGTAGTCGCGCGCCGGTTTCTTGTCGCCCGACACCACCATCCAGCCCGCGCGGTAGCCGCAGGAGCGGTAGCTTTTGCTCAAGCTATTGAAGGTCAGGGTCAGCACGTCGTCGCTGAGCGAGGCCATGGCCGTGTGCTTGGCGCCGTCGTACAACACCTTGTCGTAGACCTCGTCGGCAAAAATCACCAGGCCGTGCTCACGGGCCAGCGCCACGATGCCTTTGAGCAGGGCATCGGAGTACAGCGCGCCGGTGGGGTTGTTGGGATTGATGACCACAATGCCCTTGGTGCGCGGCGTGATGCGCGCGCGGATGTCGTCCAGGTCGGGCATCCAGCCATTGGCTTCGTCACAGATGTAGTGCACCGGGGTACCGCCCGACAGGCTCACCGCCGCGGTCCACAGCGGGTAGTCGGGCGCGGGCAACAGCAACTCGTCGCCATCGTTCAAAAGGGCGTTGGTGGCCATCACGATCAACTCGCTGGCACCGTTGCCCAGGTAGATATCATCCAATGTGACAGCTTTTACACCTTGTTGCTGGGTGTAATGCATTACCGCTTTGCGCGCGCCGAAAATGCCTTTGCTGTCCGAATAACCGGCCGAGTTGGGCAGGTTGCGAATCATGTCCTGCTGGATTTCTTCGGGCGAATCAAAGCCAAACACCGCCAGGTTGCCGATGTTGAGCTTGATGATTTTCAGGCCCTCTTCCTCCATCTGGCGCGCTGCGTCCATGATGGGCCCGCGGATGTCATAGCACACACTGGCCAGCTTGGTGGATTTTTGGATGGTCTTCATGGTGTCCCTGGCGGGCGCAGGCTCAAGCCGCCGCACCCGAGCAGTCGTAGTAATAAAAACGGAATTACCCATTCCCCGAGCAGGCTCAACGCACGCCTTCCAGAAACACCGCAGAGCTGGCTTTGCCAGGCTGCTGGTGTTGCCCCCTGAAAGGGGGTTGGCGAAAGATGCGTAGCACTGCAGCTTGGGGGTGTAAGTAATAAATAGAAACCTATAATTGGACCACATTTGCAAAGCCGATCCATGAAGCTCCAACCCGATAAATTCGACGTGCAATCCATCACCGGCTACGGCCCAGGCTGGGTCGGCATCAATACCGACAAAGTGCTGCACAGCGTGGTGGTGGGCTCGCGCGGCGAGCGGCTGGAGTGGCACTGCAGCCGCTTTGAAGATTTAACCCCCGAGCATTTTGCCCAACTGGCCGCGATGGGCCCGGAACTGGTGATTTTTGGCAGCGGCAGCCGCATCCGCTTTCCGCAGCCGGTATGGCTCAAGCCCCTGATGGCGCAGCGCATCGGCATAGAGACCATGGACACCCAGGCTGCCTGCCGCACCTACAACATCCTGGCCCAGGAGGGCCGCCATGTGGTGGTGGCCTTACTGCTTGAGCCTGCCGCCTGAGCCTGTCGATGGCCCTCCCGGTTTCCGAGTAAAATCGAGGGTTGCAGTTTGAAGCAGCCAGCGGTCGGGCTTTAGTGCCATCACAAGCATGCTGGCACCAATTACCCGGCCTTTCGCACCAGCCACTTCAAGCTTTCGACGACCACACCCAGTCACAAGAGACCCCAAGCACTATGGCGATCGTTGTCAATAAACTTATCTCTGAATTTGAAGCCAACGCCACCGGTGGCATTAAGGTTTCCAACACCACGCACCTTGGCAAAGTTGTGGTTTTGTATTTTTACCCGAAGGACAACACTCCCGGTTGCACCACCGAAGCCATGCAGTTCCGCGACAAGCACAAGGAATTCGTCAAGGCCGGTGCCACTGTGTTCGGCGTGTCGCGCGACAACATGAAGTCGCACGATGAATTCAAAACCAAGCTCGAGCTGCCGTTTGAACTCATCGCAGACACCGAAGAAAAAATGTGCCACATGTTTGGTGTGGTCAAAAACAAGATCATGTACGGCAAAAAGGTCAAGGGCATCGAGCGCAGCACCTTCCTCATCGGTGCCGACGGCATCCTGAAGAACGAGTGGCGCGGCCTGAAAGTTCCCGGCCATGTGGACGATGTGCTGCAAGCCGTCAAAGACCTGAAAAAAGCGGTTTAACGCAACTCGCTGCCAGTACGTAGTACCGCAACAGGGCTCATGCATAATGAATTCATGTTGCTGGTAAATTTAACTACGCTCACCCTCAAAAGCCGCCCGGCCTGCCTGGCGGCTTTTGCGCTTTTTGATTGCCTTTAATTTAACGAGCGAGTCCCACAACCTATGCCATTGCCTCCCGCCCCCACCAAGCGCGCCGCCACTTTGGCCCGTGAAGCCTATGACGTGATAGCCAAGTCCATCAAAAAAGCGGGGACCAACCGGGCACCTAAAGCCGCTGCCAACGCATCCGCTTTGCAAGAGAAACCGCAAGCCCGCAACGTGGAGCCGGTGGTCGAACTCAAGCGCGAAAAGCCCGCGCCCGAAGCTCCCAGAAACCTCCCCAACCTGGACAAACCCAGCGAAGCCCCAGCGCGCAACCGCAACGCCGCCCTGCTGCAAGAGCCTGCGCCCAAACGCAAAGCGCCCAAGAGCGCCAGCCCGGCCAAGCTGTTTGTGCTGGACACCAATGTGCTGATGCACGACCCGATGTGCCTGTACCGGTTTGAAGAGCACGACATCTTCCTGCCGATGATCGTGCTCGAAGAGCTCGACAGCAACAAAAAGGGCATGACCGAAGTCGCCCGCAACGCCCGCCAGACCAGCCGCTCGCTGGATGCGCTAGCCGGCGCCAAAGAGGCCGACATGGCCGAGGGCCTGAAGCTGGACACCACCGGCCACCTGGAAGCCGGTGGCAAGCTGTTCTTCCAGACCCAGACACTGAACTACACCCTGCCCAGCAGCCTGCCCCAGGGCAAGGCCGACAACCAGATCCTGGGTGTGGTCGAAGCGCTGCGCCCGCTGCACCCGGGCCGCGAAGTGGTGCTGGTGTCCAAAGACATCAATATGCGCGTCAAAGCCCGCGCCCTGGGCTTGGCTGCAGAGGACTACCAGAGCGACAAGGCGCTGGACGACGGCGAATTCCTGTACTCCGGCGCGCTGGCCTTACCCGCCGACTTCTGGACCAAGCACGGCAAAACCGTGGAGAGCTGGCAGCAAGGCCTGTACACCTTCTACCGCATCTCCGGCCCCATCGTGCCCGAGATGATGGTGAACCAGTTTGTGTACTTCGAGTCGCCCGGTGAGCCTAATCTGTACGCCCGCGTCACCGAAATCCGCGCCAAAACCGCGGTGCTCAAGACACTGAAGGACTACAACCACCTCAAGCACGCCGTGTGGGGTGTCACCACCCGCAACCGCGAACAGAACTTCGCGATGAACCTGCTGCTCGACCCCGAAGTCGATTTCGTCACCCTGACCGGCAACGCAGGCACCGGCAAAACCCTGATGGCGCTAGCTGCGGGTCTGACCCAGGTGCTAGATGAACGCCGTTACACCGAAATCATCATGACGCGGGCGACGGTCAGCGTCGGTGAAGACATCGGCTTCCTGCCCGGCACCGAGGAAGAAAAGATGGGCCCCTGGATGGGCGCACTGGACGACAACCTGGAAGTGCTGGCCAAAACCGAGACCAGCGCCGGCGAATGGGGTCGCTCGGCCACCAACGAACTAATCCGCTCGCGCATCAAAATCAAGAGCATGAACTTCATGCGCGGCCGCACCTTCCTGAATAAGTACGTGATAATCGACGAGGCGCAAAATCTGACGCCCAAGCAGATGAAAACCTTGATCACCCGCGCTGGCCCCGGCACCAAGATCGTCTGCATGGGCAACCTGCAGCAGATCGACACGCCCTACCTGACCGAAGGCTCCTCCGGCCTGACCTTCGCGGTAGACAAGTTCAAGGGCTGGCCGCACAGCGGCCACATCATGCTGGCCCGCGGCGAGCGTTCCCGTCTGGCCGACTTCGCCAGCGAGGTTTTGTAAACCCTACCGAGACAAACCATGATTTTAGAAATTGCCGACATCCGTATTCGCCCGGGCGAACAAGCTGCTTTTGACGAGGCCATAACGCGGGGCCTGGAAACCGTCATCAGCAAGAACGCAGGCTGCGAGGGCTACAAGGTCAACAAGGGCGTAGAAAGCCCCGAGCGCTACGTGCTACAGATCTTCTGGACCTCCATCGAAGCCCACAACGTCGGCTTCCGCGAAAGCCCGGCATTTGCCGAGTGGCGCGCCATCGTAGGCCCGTTCTTCGCCACCCCTCCCGTAGTGGAACATTTCGAGCTGGTCACCAAGTCGCCTTGATCCCACAAGCGTAAAAAAGCCCGTGGAACCATTAGGTTCCACGGGCTTTTTTTTATGGTCTAAACAGCACCAACCCCAGCCAAAATCCACCCCATCCCCCTCCAGAAACACCGCAGAAATGGCTCAGCCAGGCTGCTGGTGTTGCCCCCTGCAAGGGGGGGTTGGCGAAAGAAGCGAAGCTCTGTAGCCTGGAGGTGTGCCTAGTTCCCGCGTTCAGCCAGGAAGATTTCGACCCGGCGGTTGCGGGCGCGTCCGGCATCGCTGCTGTTGTCAGCCACTGGCTCGCGCGAACCCCGGCCCGCCACGATGATGCGGCGCATATCTACGCCACGGGCGGCCAGGTAGTCGCGCGCGGCATCGGCCCGGTCGAGCGACAGGGGTTCGTTGATGGCATCGCTGCCGGTGCTGTCGGTATGGCCGATGATGCGCACCTCGGTATTGGGTTGGTTTTGCAGGCCATTGGCAAACTGGTCCAGGATGGGACGCAGATTGGGCTTGATGTTGGCCCGGCCCGTATCAAACGAGATGTCACTGGGAATGTTCAGCTTGAGCTGGTTGTCAGCCGTTTGCGTCACCGCTACGCCAGTGCCCGCCGTAGCCTGCTCCATCGCCGCTTTTTTGTCCTGCATGTGCTTGGACCAGACATAGCCGCCCAGCGCGCCAAGCCCTGCACCAATGGCCGCACCGCCCTTGCTGTCGCCAATGATCACGCCCGCCAGCGCACCAATGCCTGCGCCGGTGGCGGTACCTTTTTGCGTTTCACTCATGTTGGCGCAACCGCCCAGGACCAATGCCAGGGCGGTGGTGGCGAGGATGGCCTTGCGGGGGATGTATGCACTGTTTGTCATTCGGATCTCCTTAGAAATGGGGCTCAAGAGTAAACCAACTACCATAACGTTTGTACCCCGAAAAGGTTACAAGCTGCCGCAATAGCTCCACACTTTACATTTATAACAAATAGGCAGCTAGCGCATATACAACAACGGCCTGTAGCTATCTAAAAAATAGCAACAGGCCTTGGCATAAAAACCAGAGGGCGCAGGCCCTCTGGCATCAGAACGATCAAACGGTTAGGCGGCGGCGGTGTCTTTCACCGTGTCGGCCAGGTCGGTGTAGTCTTTGACCTTGTCGAAGTTCAGGTACTGGTAAATCTTCTCGCTGTCTTTGCTGAGCACGCCCATGTCGGCCATGTATTCGGCCTTGGTGGGGATGCGGCCCAGCTTGGAGCAGATGGCGGCCAGCTCGGCCGAGCCCAGATACACATTGCTGTTTTTACCCAGACGGTTCGGGAAGTTGCGGGTAGAGGTAGAGAACACGGTAGCGCCCTCTTTCACCTGCGCCTGGTTGCCCATGCACAGGCTGCAACCCGGCATTTCCATGCGCGCACCGGCGCTGCCCAGCACGCCATAATGGCCTTCTTCGCTGAGTTGCTTGGCATCCATCTTGGTGGGCGGTGCCATCCACAGCTTGACGGGGATGTCGCGCTTGTTTTCCAGCAGCTTGGAGGCGGCGCGGAAGTGGCCGATGTTGGTCATGCAGGAGCCGATAAAGACTTCTTCAATCACATTGCCAGCCACTTCGGCCAAGGTCTTCACATCGTCTGGGTCGTTCGGGCAGGCCACGATAGGCTCGTGGATGTCGGCCAGGTCGATTTCGATGACGGCCGCGTAGTCGGCATCGGCATCGCCGTGCATCAGCTCAGGGTTGGCCAACCAGGCTTCCATCGCCTTGATGCGGCGGTTGATGGTGCGCACATCCGAGTAACCGGTGGCAATCATCCACTTTAGCATGGTGATGTTGCTGTTGATGTACTCGATGATCGGCTCTTTGTTCAGGTGCACGGTGCAGCCGCCCGCAGAACGCTCGGCAGACGCATCGCTGAGCTCAAACGCTTGCTCAACCTTCAGGTTAGGCAGGCCTTCAATTTCCAGGATGCGGCCCGAGAAGATGTTGATCTTGCCTTGCTTGGCCACAGTCAGCAAACCGGCCTTGATGGCGTACAGCGGAATCGCATTCACCAGATCGCGCAGGGTGATGCCGGGCTGCATTTCGCCCTTGAAACGCACCAGCACGCTCTCGGGCATGTCCAAAGGCATCACTCCCGTGGCTGCGCCGAAAGCGACCAGGCCCGAACCGGCGGGGAAGCTGATGCCGATGGGGAAACGGGTGTGGCTGTCGCCGCCGGTGCCCACGGTGTCGGGCAACAGCATGCGGTTCAGCCAGCTGTGGATGATGCCGTCACCGGGGCGCAGCGGCACACCGCCGCGGGTGCTCATGAAGTCGGGCAGTTCGTGGTGCATCTTCACGTCCACCGGCTTGGGGTAAGCGGCGGTGTGGCAAAAGGATTGCATCACCAGGTCGGCGCTGAAGCCCAGGCAGGCCAGGTCTTTCAGCTCGTCGCGGGTCATGGGACCGGTGGTGTCTTGCGAACCAACCGAGGTCATCTTGGGTTCGCAGTAGGTACCGGGGCGCACGCCCTGGCCTGCAGGCAAGCCACAAGCGCGACCGACCATCTTTTGCGCCAGGGTGAAGCCCTTCTTGGTGTCCACCGGGTTTTGCGGCAGGCGGAACAGCGTGCTGACGGGCAGGCCCAGCGCTTCACGCGCCTTGGCGGTCAGGCCACGGCCAATAATCAGCGGAATACGGCCACCGGCACGCACTTCGTCGAACAGCACTTCGCTCTTCAGCGCAAATTCGGCTATGACCTTGCCGTCTTTCAGCGCCTTGCCTTCGTAGGGGCGCAGCTCAACCACATCGCCCATGGCCATTTGGCTCACGTCGAGTTCGATCGGCAGCGCGCCGGAGTCTTCCATGGTGTTGTAGAAAATCGGCGCGATCTTGGCACCCAGGCACACACCACCGAAGCGCTTGTTGGGCACAAACGGAATGTCTTCACCGGTGAACCACAGCACCGAGTTGGTGGCCGACTTGCGGCTGGAGCCGGTGCCGACCACGTCGCCCACGTAGGCCACCAGGTTGCCCTTGGCGCGCAGGTCTTCCAGGAACTTGATAGGGCCGCGTTTGCCGTCGTCTTCCGGAACGATGCCAGGACGGGCATTTTTGTGCATGGCCAAGGCGTGCAGCGGAATGTCAGGGCGGCTCCAGGCATCGGGTGCGGGCGACAGGTCGTCGGTGTTGATTTCACCGGCCACCTTGAAGATGCTGACGGTGATGCTTTTCGGCACTTCGGGGCGGCTGGTGAACCATTCGGCATCGGCCCAGCTTTGCAGCACGGCCTTGGCGTAGGTGTTGCCCTTCTCGGCCTTTTCCTGCACGTCATGGAACTGGTCGAACATCAGCAGGGTTTTCTTCAAACCGGCGGCAGCGGCCTCGGCCACGGTGGCAGACGTGTCGTCCAGCAGGTCAATCATGGGGCTGATGTTGTAGCCGCCCAGCATGGTGCCCAGCAGTTCGGTGGCTTTTTCACGCGTCAGCAGGGGGCATTTTTCGGTGCCATGGGCCACGGCGGCCAGGTAGCTGGCCTTGACCTTGGCGGCATCGTCCACGCCAGCGGGAATGCGGTGGGTGATCAGGTTGAGCAGGTTGGCATCTTCGCCTGCGGGCGGGTTCTTCAGCAGCTCGATCAGCTCGCCGGTCTGCTTGGCAGACAGGGGCAGCGGGGGAATGCCGAGGGCGGCGCGCTCAGCGACATGGGCGGCATAGGCTTGCAACATGGTTTTCTCCTAGTTCAAATAATCGTGGGGGCAAACGGAAGGGCTTGAAAAGGTTCTTATGGTTTGGCAACTTCGGGTTGCGGTGCAGCCTGCTCCGGCACAGCGACCGGCGCCACGGGCACGGGAGCCACTGCGGCAGCAGGAGCATTAAGCACGCTTTGTGCCGGATTCAGCTTGAGCGACTCGGCCACGGCGATCTGCTGTGGGCTCATGCATTCGTCGGCCAGGCGCTGGCCCAGCTTTTGGTTCATCAGCATGGACTTGTTGCCCAGCTGCAGCCACACGGCTCCGGCTTTCTTGTCTTCCAGGCGGATGGCACCGGTGCTGGTTTCCACTGGGAACATGCGGTATTTAATGGTTTTGACCTGCACGTTGAAGTAGCCAGGGTATTTGGTGTCGGGCACCAGCGTGACAGTGGTACCCAATTCGCAGGGCACGTTACCGACTTGCACGCGCTCGGCAATCGCCATCTCGGCGGGGGTCAGGGCCGCTTCAGCTGCTTCGATACCGGCAGCCACATTTTTGGCGGCGGTTTTGAGCTGGATGCGGCTGCTGGTGGGCTTGGGAGCAGGCTTGGCGGCGGCTTTAGCCGTGGTTTTAGCGGCAGCCGCTTTCACCGGCTTTTTGGGTGCGTCCTGGGCCAGAACCAACGCGGGGGCCAGTGCCAACAGGGCAGCAAAGAGGATCAGTTTCATACAGTTTCAGTGGTGAGAATAGGAGTAGGGGGCTTGAAATACGCCGCCATTTCGGGCGGCAAGGCACGCCCAGTCTGGTGGGCGCGCTCCAGCACCTGCCAAAAATAACGGTAGCTGGCACGGTCGTGCAACTGACCCGCAAAAGAAATCGGGGCCCAATGGGCGGCCACCGCGGCGGCAATGATGCGGGCGGCGGCTTCGACCTCGGCCTCGCCCGGCGCAAACGCGGCCAGGATAGGCCGGATCTGGCTGGGATGGATGCTCCACATGCGGGTGAAACCAAGCGTGCGGGCCGCACGTTCGGCAGCGGCCTGCAAGGCCAGCGTATCGGCAAACTCGGTGACCACGCAGTGCGACGGCACCTTGCCATGCGCGTGGCAGGCGGAGGCAATCTCCAGCTTGGCGCGCACCACCAGCGGGTGGGTAAATTGGCCGGTCGCGCCCATGGCATCGCCCGGAATGGCTCCGCCGTGGCTGGACACAAAATCCATCAGCCCAAAGCTCAGGGACTGCACGCGGGGCTGGGCGGCGATTTCGAACGCACGCTGCACGGCGGCAGGCGATTCAATCAAAACATGTAGCGGCAGATGCAGAGCAGATACCCGCTGGAGCGCTTTTTCAACCAAAATAACATCGCGCACCGATTCGATCTTGGGCACCATGATGTGGGTCAAACGGTGGCCTGCCTGGGCGGCGATGACGGCCATGTCCTGCTCGAAAGCCGGGTGGTCTACCGCATGGACCCGCACCGCAACACGTGCATCAGGGGCGGCGGCCAGCGCCAGGGCGACCACCATGGCGGCGTGCTCGGCCTCACCGCCAACGGGCGCACCGTCTTCGCAGTCCAGGGTCACGTCGAACACGCAGGCCCCAAACTCTTCGGTCATCTCGGCCTGCAATTGCAGGCTTTTGCGCATCCGCGCTTCCACACCACTGTAGTGGTCACAGACCGGCAGGAGCACCTGAGCAGCCTGGGCACCCAGCAGAACTTGGCGTGGATGCTGCATTTTGCTTAGAGCAGGTGGGCTACGCCAGCTTGCTCGTCTTGCAACTCTTTCAGTGTGATGTTGATGCGCTCCTGGCTGAAGGCATCTACTTCCAGGCCTTCAACCAGCTTGTATTCGCCGCCTTCGCAGGTCACGGCAAAGCCGAACATCACGTCCTTGGGAATGCCGTACTGGCCGTCCGATGGGATGCCCATGGTGACCCACTTGCCGTTGGTGCCCAGGGCCCAGTCGCGCATGTGGTCAATGGCGGCATTGGCTGCCGAGGCGGCCGACGACACGCCGCGTGCCGCGATGATAGCCGCGCCGCGCTTGCCCACGGTAGGCAAAAAGGTGTTGGCATTCCACTCCTGGTCATTGATCATGGTCTTGACGCTTTCGCCGTTGATGGTGGAGAAACGGTAGTCGGCATACATCGTGGGCGAGTGGTTGCCCCAGACGGTGAGTTTTTCGATGTCGGCCACAGCCTTGCCAGTTTTGGCAGCGATCTGGCTCAGCGCGCGGTTGTGGTCCAGGCGCAGCATGGCGGTGAAGTTCTTGCGTGGCAGGTCTGGCGCGCTCTTCATAGCAATGTAGGCATTGGTATTGGCAGGATTACCGACCACCAATACCCTGACGTTGCGGCTGGCCACAGCATTCAGGGCCTTGCCCTGGGCGGTAAAAATTGCGCCGTTGACGGCCAGCAACTCGGCACGCTCCATGCCGGGGCCACGGGGACGTGAACCAACCAGCAGCGCGTAATCAGTGTCCTTGAATGCGGTCATCGGGTCGCTGTGGGCTTCCATGCCTGCCAGCAACGGGAAAGCGCAGTCGTCGAGTTCCATCATCACGCCTTTGAGGGCTTTTTGCGGGCCTTCAACTGGCACCTCAAGCAATTGCAAAATCACGGGCTGGTCTTTGCCCAGCATTTCGCCAGAAGCAATGCGAAACAACAGGGCGTAACCGATTTGACCTGCTGCACCAGTGACGGCAACGCGGACGGGGGGTTTAGACATGATTGGCAACTTTCAGATTGGTTAGAAAAGGGTAAGCGGATCAGTGATGTGAATGTGCAGTGTGAGCGGCTGCCGGACTTGCACCTGACGGGCTATCCAGTCAACTTCAGCGCCGGATTTTACGCTTGAAAACCGGGCAGCGTCAACTTGTCTTATGTCTTATATAAGATATGATTACGTGGATTCACACCCCGTACACATGGCCGCAATCCCCACCTCTTCTGCTCCCTCATTTGCCGATGATCTGGCCAGTGCGACGCCAGCATTCAGCCCGCTTTACCAGCAGATCAAGGGCCTGATTTTGCAAAGCCTGCAGTCTAGCGAGTGGAAGCCCGGCGAAGCCATTCCCTCAGAGATGGACCTGGCGGCACGCTACCGCGTCAGCCAGGGCACCGTACGCAAGGCCATAGACGAGCTGGCATCGGGCAATCTGGTGGTGCGTCGCCAGGGCAAAGGCACATTTGTAGCCACGCATGCAGAGCAACATGTGCAGTTCCGTTTTCTCAAGCTGGTGCCCGACAGCGGCACCCCCGGCAGCGAAGGCCCGGCCCAGCGTGAGATCATCGACTGCCGCCGCCTACGGGCCAGCGCCGACATTGGCCGCATTCTGGGCCTGCGCAGCGGCGACTCGGTATTGCAGGCACGACGGGTCCTCAGCTTTGCCGGTACACCCACTATTCTGGAAGACATTTGGCTGCCCGCCGCGCCGTTCAAGGGACTGACGGCCGAGCGCCTGGCCAACTACCACGGGCCGATGTACGCCCTGTTTGAAACCGAATTCAATGTGCGCATGGTGCGGGCCGAAGAAAAGATACGCGCCGAGCCCGCTACTGACGGGCGCGAGCTGTTGTTGAAGGTGGCGCATGGCACGCCGCTGCTCAGCGTAGAGCGCATCGCGTACACCTACCAGGACCTGCCCATGGAGCTGCGCCGGGGCTACTACCGCACCGATACGCACCACTACCACAACACACTGAACTGACTGGGGACTTCGGGCAGATGCACTTCAAAGGCAACAAATCATCGCTCCCCAGCAAGCTCTGCGTGACCTGCGGCCGCGAAATGAC
>NZ_JANXMU010000079.1 GCF_025354435.1 Rhodoferax sp. | reverse complement strand
AATGGTCATGCCAGGCGATAACGTGTCGATCACTGTCAAGTTGATCAACCCCATCGCCATGGAAGAAGGTCTGCGCTTCGCTATCCGCGAAGGCGGCAAGACCGTCGGCGCCGGTGTGGTTGCCAAGATCATTGCTTAATTTTGTAGGGGCGTAGCTCAATTGGCAGAGCGTCGGTCTCCAAAACCGAAGGTTGATGGTTCGATTCCTTCCGCCCCTGCCACCTGATAAGTTCAAGGTGGCAAATAGTTAGTCCCAACAAGCCCGTCATGACCTGACGGGCTTCTGTGTCTCAAGAGACACCATGTATTTGAAGCAGGAAACCGCCAAAAATGGCCACTTCGCAAGTTGAGACTATCAACACCAACGCAGACAAAGCCAAATTGGGTTTGTCTGCTGTTTTGGTGGTGGGTGCGTTAGCCACCTTCTATCTGTTGAGCAAACAAGGGCAAATCGCCCAATGGGCAGCTTTGATTGTGGGCGTAGTCGCAGCAATCGTGGTGTTTCTGTCCTCCGAACCCGGCAAGCAATTGGTCGCATTTGCTCGCGATGCTTGGCGTGAAGTCAAGAAAGTTGTTTGGCCGACGCGCAAAGAGGCTACGCAGATGACTTTATATGTCTTCGGCTTTGTAGTGCTCATGGCCTTGTTCCTCTGGCTCACTGACAAGACGCTGGAATGGGTTTTTTATGACTTGATTCTGGGCTGGAAAAAGTAATGACTGATGTTGTAGAAATGAGCGCGGCCGAACCGTCTGCGACTCCCGTAAATCCAGACCTGCGTTGGTACATCGTGCATGCTTACTCCGGAATGGAAAAGGCGGTCGAGCGAAATATTACAGAACGCATTCTTCAGTCTGGCATGCAGCAAAAATTTGCCCGCATTCTGGTTCCTACCGAAGAAGTCGTCGAAATCAAAAATGGCCAGCGAAAAACGACCGAGCGCCGTCTTTTCCCGGGTTATGTGTTTGTTGAAATGGTGATGGACGATGAATCTTGGCACTTGGTCAAGCACACCAACAAAGTTACTGGTTTTGTAGGTGGCGCCAAAAACCGCCCCGCTCCGATTTCAGAGGCAGAAGTGCAGAAAATCGTGAGTCAGATGCAAGAAGGCACCGACAAGCCCCGCCACAAAGTGGAATTCTTGGTGGGTGAATTTGTCCGGGTCAAAGAAGGTCCATTTACTGACTTCAATGGCTCTGTAGAAGAAGTGAACTACGAAAAAAGCAAAGTGCGTGTTTCGGTCACTATTTTCGGCCGCGCCACACCTGTGGAGTTGGAATTTAGCCAGATTGAAAAGACCTAATTTCTGTAATTAGTGGATTCTACGTTTTTCGACTCAGCGTGGATGTTGTTAGCGAGTCGCAACCCCGGGGAGCAGATGTCAGCCAGTTTCGGTAGACAGAAGCGTTAAGACCCGCAAGGAGTAAATAATGGCGAAAAAAATCGTCGGTTTTATCAAGCTGCAAGTACCTGCAGGTAAAGCCAACCCATCCCCCCCCATCGGCCCTGCACTGGGTCAACGTGGTTTGAACATTATGGAGTTCTGCAAGGCATTCAATGCGCAGACCCAAGGTGTTGAGCCAGGTCTGCCACTGCCAGTGGTGATCACTGCATTTGCAGATAAAAGTTTCACTTTCATTATCAAGACTGCGCCAGCGACTGTTTTGATCAAGAAAGCTATCAAGCTCGACAAGGGTTCTTCCACGCCGCACAGCGCGAAAGTGGGCAAGATTACCCGTGCCCAACTCGAAGAAATTGCAAAAACCAAAATGAAAGACATGACGGCCGCTGATCTGGATGCTGCCGTTCGTACTATCGCTGGTACCGCCCGGTCTATGGGTGTGAATGTGGAGGGCGTGTAAATGTCCAAGCTGACCAAAAAACAAAAAGCCTCTGCTGGCAAGATCGACAGCAACAAGCTGTATCCATTGGCGGATGCCTTGGTAATCATCAAAGAGTGCGCCACCGCCAAGTTCGATGAGTCCATCGATGTGGCTGTGCAACTCGGCATTGATGCCAAGAAGTCTGACCAAGTTGTGCGTGGCGCTGTTGTGTTGCCTAACGGCACAGGCAAGACCAAACGTGTCGCGGTGTTCGCCCAAGGTGCCAAAGCTGAAGAAGCCAAGGCGGCTGGTGCCGATATCGTCGGCATGGACGACCTGGCCGCAATGATCAAAGCGGGCGATATGCCTTTTGACATCGTGATCGCTGCTCCTGACGCTATGCGCGTTGTGGGTACGTTGGGTCAGATTCTGGGCCCACGTGGCCTGATGCCTAACCCTAAGGTTGGTACGGTTACGCCCGATGTCGCTACGGCAGTCAAAAACGCCAAAGCAGGTCAGGTCCAGTTCCGTGTCGACAAAGCCGGTATTGTGCACAGCACCATTGGCCGTCGCTCGTTTGACTCCGACAAGCTGCAAGGCAACTTGGCTGCGTTGATCGATGCCTTGACCAAAGCCAAGCCTGCGTCCAGCAAGGGCCTGTATTTACGTAAAGTAGCGGTTTCGAGCACGATGGGTGTAGGCGTTCGCGTCGACACACAAACCATCGCAGCGTAATCGCAAAATTTGAAGCCTCTGAAAAGAGGCTTCAACGTGGTGGGTCGCTGGAGTCTCAAAGCTTTAGCGAGCCATCCAAGACCGTTGGTGTACAGCTTGCCTGTACTTAATCAGTGAAAACCAACGCAGATGGCGATCCCGCTGCAGATGGAATAAGTTTCCCGAAACAGTTGGTCGCTGCAAAGTGGCGTGTTAAATGGCGATCAGCCGGACAGCACATTTTAAGGAGTAGACCTTGAGTCTTAATCGCAGTGAGAAAGAAGCGGTCATTACCGATGTGACCAGCCTCGCCGCTAAAGCTCAAACGCTCGTGATGGCGGAATACCGTGGTATCACGGTCGCTGACATGACCAAATTGCGCTCAGCAGCGCGTAGCAATGGCGTGACCTTAAGCGTGTTGAAAAACACCTTGGCCCGCCGTGCTGTCGCAGGCAGTGCTTTTGAAATCGTGTCCGACCAGATGACCGGTCCGCTGATCTATGGCTTTTCTGTGGATGCCGTAGCTGCTGCCAAAGTAGTAGCTGAATTCTCGAAGACCAACGACAAGTTGGTGATTCGTGGTGGAGCATTCGGTGGAAAAGTTCTGGACGTGAACGGCGTTAAGCAACTGGCAAGCATTCCTTCCAAGGAAGTGTTGTTGGCACAGTTGTTGGGCTTGATGCAGTCCCCTATTTCGCGTACGGCACGTGTGCTGGCCGCATTGGCGACACAAAAAGGCGCGGGTTCTACCGAACCAGCAGTCGAAGCGGCCCCAGAAGCGGCTGCCGAGATTGCTCCGGCGTAACCCACAAGTTACGGTCGG
This sequence comes from Rhodoferax sp., assembly GCF_025354435.1. Lineage (GTDB taxonomy): Bacteria > Pseudomonadota > Gammaproteobacteria > Burkholderiales > Burkholderiaceae_C > Rhodoferax_B. The sequence continues at coordinate 15,745 of NZ_JANXMU010000079.1, read as the reverse complement.
CATTGACAAAAACTTTGTTGGACAGTCGCTTGCATATGCACAGCCTGTCCCCAACTGAAAAAACTGGAAATCAAAATGGCATTCGATAAAGACGCATTTTTGACCGCGCTTGACAGCATGACGGTCCTGGAACTCAACGATCTGGTGAAAGCCATCGAAGAGAAGTTTGGCGTAAGCGCCGCCGCTATGGCTGGCCCTGCCGCTGCTGCTGGCCCTGCTGCCGCTGCTGAAGAAAAGACCGAATTCAACGTCGTTCTGCTCGAAGCTGGCGCTCAAAAGGTGTCGGTCATTAAGGCTGTTCGCGAAATCACCGGCCTAGGCTTGAAAGAAGCTAAGGACTTGGTCGATGGCGCACCTAAGGCAGTTAAAGAAGGTATCTCCAAGGCTGACGCTGATGCGGCCATGAAGAAGCTGGTGGATGCTGGCGCTAAAGTCGAACTGAAGTAATTCACTCGCAATCGAGGGCTGGGTGCTCCCAAAGGAGCTCCCAGCCTTTCGTGCTTGTTGAAGGTGAAATAATTTTCATGCTCCGAGGCTCAGGCCATTTGGATATGAAAGTTAGAACACACTGAAAAGCTGGTAGCAACACCTACTTTTCAGTGTCTTCTGGCCCCGACTGCAGAAGATGCCTTGGTTCGGATTGCGTGCAATGCGCAATCGTCCGCCATGGTTGGTAGTGGCCAACCGCCAAGTTCGTTGCGCATGATGTGCAACACGACAGTTGACAGGCCCCCCAGGACTCCCAAGTCCTTGCCCCCGGAGATCTCATGGCTTATACGTACACCGAACGCAAACGCATTCGTAAAAATTTTGGCAGCCGCGACAGCGTGCTCGAAGTCCCCTACCTGTTGCAAATGCAAAAAGATGCTTACACAGCCTTTTTGCAAGCAGATTTAGCGCCTCAAAAACGCACCGTGGAAGGTCTGCAAGCTGCATTTGATGCCGCCTTCCCGATCGTTTCGCACAATGGTTTTGTCGAGATGAAGTATGTGGAGTACAACCTTGCCAAGCCTGCTTTTGATGTTCGCGAATGCCAGACTCGGGGCCTGACATTCGCCTCCGCTGTGCGAGCCAAAGTCCAACTTATCATTTATGACCGTGAGTCTTCGACATCGCAGTCCAAAGTGGTCAAGGAAGTGAAAGAGCAAGAAGTTTATATGGGCGAAGTGCCGCTCATGACGGAAAAAGGCTCGTTCATCATCAATGGTACCGAGCGCGTGATCGTTTCGCAGCTGCACCGCTCTCCTGGCGTGTTTTTCGAACACGACAAGGGTAAAACCCATAGCTCCGGCAAGTTGCTGTTTTCTGCACGCGTCATTCCCTACCGTGGTTCATGGCTCGATTTCGAGTTTGACCCCAAAGACGTGCTGTATTTCCGGGTGGACCGTCGGCGCAAGATGCCCGTCACCATCTTACTCAAAGCCATTGGCCTGACTCCAGAATCCATCTTGGCGAACTTTTTCGTCAACGACAATTTCCGCCTGATGGACAGTGGCGCACAAATGGAATTTGTGGCCGAACGCCTGCGCGGCGAAGTTGCCCGTTTCGACATTACAGACAAAACCGGAAAAGTTGCAGTTGCCAAAGACAAGCGCATTACTGCCCGCCATACCCGTGATTTGGAACAATCCGGGACAACTCACATCAGCGTTCCAGAAGACTTTCTGGTTGGCCGGGTGGTGGCTAAAAATATCGTGGATAGCGACACTGGCGAAATTATTGCCAAAGCCAACGAAGAGTTGACGGAACTGCTGCTCAAGAAATTGCGCACAGCAGGCGTGCAGGACTTGCAATGCATTTACACCAACGAGTTGGACCAAGGTGCGTATATTTCGCAAACGTTGCGTAGCGATGAAACCGTAGATGAATTTGCCGCCCGCGTCGCCATTTACCGCATGATGCGCCCTGGCGAACCGCCAACAGAAGACGCTGTACAAGCTCTTTTCCAACGCCTGTTCTACAACCCGGATACGTACGACCTGTCGCGCGTGGGCCGCATGAAGTTCAACGCGAAGATGGGCCGTGACGAATCCACGGGCCCAATGGTACTGACCAACGAAGACATTTTGTCCGTGGTCAAGATCCTGGTCGATCTGCGCAATGGCCGTGGTGAAGTCGATGACATCGACCATCTGGGTAATCGCCGCGTCCGTTGCGTTGGCGAACTGGCTGAGAACCAATACCGTGCCGGTTTGGCGCGGATTGAAAAGGCGGTCAAAGAACGTTTGGGCCAAGCCGAGCAAGAGCCGCTCATGCCGCATGACCTGATCAACAGCAAGCCGATCTCCGCAGCACTCAAAGAGTTCTTCGGTGCATCCCAGCTGTCGCAGTTCATGGACCAGACCAATCCGCTGGCTGAAATCACCCACAAGCGCCGGGTATCCGCCCTTGGCCCAGGCGGTTTGACCCGCGAACGTGCCGGCTTTGAAGTGCGCGATGTGCACGTCACCCATTACGGTCGTGTGTGCCCGATCGAGACACCAGAAGGTCCTAACATTGGACTGATCAATTCCTTGGCCTTATATGCCCGCTTGAACGAATACGGTTTTATCGAAACACCGTACCGTCGGGTGATTGACAGTAAAGTCACCAAAGAGATTGACTACCTGTCGGCTATCGAAGAAGGTAAATACGTGATTGCCCAGGCCAATGCGGCCCTGGACAAGGAAGGCAAACTCTCTGGCGATTTGGTGTCAGCCCGTGAAAAAGGCGAATCCATCTTGGTTGGTGCAGAGCGTGTCCAGTACATGGATGTTTCTCCCGCGCAGATCGTTTCTGTGGCCGCCTCACTCGTACCCTTCTTGGAACACGATGATGCAAACCGCGCCTTGATGGGCGCCAATATGTCACGCCAGGCCGTGCCTGTACTGCGTCCAGAGAAGCCACTGGTTGGTACCGGTATCGAGCGTGTGGCCGCAGTGGACTCTGGCACCGTGGTTACCGCCACCCGTGGCGGCTTGGTGGACTATGTCGATGCGACCCGTATCGTGATCCGGGTCAACGATGCCGAAGCGGCAGCCGGTGAAGTGGGTGTGGACATCTACAACCTGATCAAGTACCAGCGCTCCAACCAAAACACCAATATCCACCAACGTCCTATCGTCAAAAAAGGCGATCGTTTGGCCAAGGGTGATGTGATTGCCGATGGTGCGTCCACCGACTTCGGTGAAATCGCGATCGGGCAGAACATGCTCATCGCCTTCATGCCTTGGAATGGCTACAACTTCGAAGATTCGATTTTGATCTCCGAACGCGTAGTGGCGGATGACCGCTACACCTCGATCCACATCGAGGAACTGGTGGTGATGGCCCGTGACACGAAGCTGGGTGCCGAAGAAATTACCCGCGATATTCCGAATCTGAGCGAACAGCAACTGAACCGCCTCGACGAGTCGGGCATCATCTACGTGGGTGCAGAAGTTCAACCTGGCGATACGCTGGTTGGTAAGGTCACACCCAAGGGTGAAACCACGTTGACGCCAGAAGAAAAACTGCTGCGCGCCATCTTTGGAGAAAAAGCCAGCGATGTGAAAGATACGTCGCTGCGTGTGGACCAGGGCTCGCAAGGTACCGTGATCGACGTTCAGGTGTTTACACGCGAAGGTATCGTGCGTGACAAGCGTGCTCAGCAGATCATTGACGATGAGCTCAAACGCTTTCGCCTTGACCTGAATGACCAGTTGCGGATTGTGGAAGCCGATGCGTTTGATCGTATCGAAAAACTGTTGACCGGCAAAGTCGCCAATGGTGGCCCTCAAAAGTTGGCCAAGGGCACCAAGCTCGACAAGGCCTACCTGTCGTCGGTGGAGAAATTCCACTGGTTTGACATCCGTCCTGCCGATGATGAAGTTGCCACTCAACTGGAATCCATCAAGAATTCGTTGGAACAAACTCGTCACAGCTTCGACCTAGCTTTTGAAGAAAAGCGCAAGAAGCTGACCCAAGGCGATGAGTTGCCAGCAGGCGTGCTGAAGATGGTCAAGGTGTACTTGGCAGTCAAACGTCGCTTGCAACCTGGCGACAAAATGGCCGGCCGCCATGGTAACAAGGGAGTGGTGTCCAAGATTGTTCCGGTCGAAGACATGCCTTACATGGCTGACGGCACTCCGTGCGACATCTGCCTGAACCCGCTGGGCGTGCCTTCGCGGATGAACGTGGGCCAGGTGCTGGAAGTCCACCTGGGCTGGGCTGCCAAGGGCATTGGCCAGCGCATTGGCGACATGCTGCAAGCCGAGGCCAAAGTGGCCGAAGTCCGCAGCTTCATGGACTCGTTCTATAACGGCTCGGGCCGCAAGGAAGATCTGAGCCAACTCAGCGACGACGAAGTGTTCAACATGGCCGCCAATATGGCTCAAGGGGTCACTTTTGCAACGCCAGTGTTTGACGGCGCTTCGGAAGAAGAGATCCGGGGCATGCTCCAACTAGCCTATCCAGAGAACATCGCAAAACACAAGGGATTGAACGCAACGCGTACCCAAGCCAATTTGTTTGATGGCCGTTCAGGTGAGCCATTTGAGCGTCCAACGACGATTGGCTATATGCACTTCTTGAAGTTGCACCATTTGGTGGACGACAAAATGCATGCCCGCTCTACCGGCCCTTACAGCTTGGTGACCCAACAGCCACTGGGCGGTAAAGCACAGTTCGGTGGACAGCGTTTCGGTGAAATGGAAGTGTGGGCGCTCGAAGCTTATGGCGCCTCGTACACGCTGCAAGAAATGCTGACCGTCAAATCAGATGACGTGGTAGGACGTACCAAGGTGTACGAAAGCATTGTCAAGGGCGAGCATGCCATCGAAGCGGGCATGCCCGAATCGTTCAACGTGCTGGTCAAGGAAATCCGTTCCTTGGGCTTGGACATCGAGCTCGAGCGTAGCTAATTGCGGACAAGAAAAGGATTTAACACATGAAATCATTACTCGACCTGTTCAAGCAGTTCACGCCCGATTCGCATTTCGATGCGATTCGGATCGGCATGGCCTCCCCCGAAAAAATTCGGTCGTGGTCTTTCGGCGAAGTGAAAAAACCAGAAACCATCAACTACCGCACGTTCAAGCCCGAGCGTGACGGCCTGTTTTGCGCCAAGATTTTTGGCCCCATCAAAGACTACGAATGCCTGTGCGGTAAATACAAGCGCCTGAAGCACCGCGGTGTCATCTGCGAAAAGTGCGGCGTTGAAGTCACGCAGACCAAAGTGCGTCGCGAACGCATGGGCCACATCGATCTGGCCGCACCTTGCGCCCACATCTGGTTCCTGAAGTCGCTGCCATCGCGTCTGGGCCTAGTGCTCGATATGACGCTGCGCGACATCGAACGCGTGCTGTACTTTGAAGCCTATGTGGTCACCGACCCTGGCATGACCCCGTTGAAGAAATTCGCGATCATGTCAGAAGACGACTTTGATGCCAAGACCAAAGAGTACGGTGACGAATTCGTGGCCAAAATGGGCGCAGAAGGTATCAAAGACCTGCTCGAAGCTATTGAAATCGATGCGTCGATTGAACGCCTCCGCGGCGATTTGACCGGTTCCGAGGTCAAGATCAAGAAAAACTCCAAGCGCTTGAAGCTCTTGGAAGCATTCAAGAAGTCGGGGATCAAACCCGAATGGATGGTGCTGAACGTACTGCCCGTGTTGCCACCGGACCTGCGTCCGCTGGTGCCGCTGGACGGCGGCCGTTTCGCCACATCGGATTTGAACGACCTGTACCGCCGCGTCATCAACCGCAACAGCCGTCTGCGCCGTTTGCTGGAGTTGAAAGCGCCCGAAATCATTGCCCGCAATGAAAAGCGCATGCTGCAAGAAGCTGTCGATTCGCTGCTGGACAACGGCCGCCGCGGTAAAGCGATGACCGGTGCCAACAAGCGCGCACTCAAGTCTTTGGCCGACATGATTAAGGGCAAGAGCGGTCGTTTCCGCCAGAATTTGCTGGGCAAGCGCGTCGATTACTCTGGCCGTTCGGTCATTGTGGTGGGCCCTACCCTCAAGCTGCACCAGTGCGGCCTGCCCAAACTGATGGCTTTGGAACTGTTCAAGCCCTTCATCTTCTCGCGCCTAGAAGCCATGGGCATCGCCACCACCATCAAGGCGGCGAAAAAAGAAGTTGAATCCGGCACGCCCGTCGTGTGGGACATCCTGGAAGAGGTGATCAAAGAGCACCCCGTGATGCTGAACCGTGCGCCTACGCTGCACCGTTTGGGCATCCAGGCGTTTGAGCCCATCCTGATTGAAGGCAAGGCGATCCAACTGCATCCGCTCGTCTGCTCGGCCTTCAATGCCGACTTTGACGGTGACCAAATGGCGGTCCACGTACCGCTGTCGGTCGAAGCGCAAATGGAAGCCCGCACCTTGATGCTGGCCTCGAACAATATCTTGTTCCCTGCGAACGGCGAACCCTCGATCGTGCCGTCGCAAGACGTGGTGCTGGGTCTGTACTACACGACCCGCGACCGTATCAACGGCAAGGGCGAAGGTCTAATTTTTGCCGACACCGGCGAAGTACAGCGCGCATTTGACGCGGGTGAGGTCGAGTTGACCGCCCGCATCAATGTCCGTTTGACCGAATACACCAAAGACAAAGAAACCGGCGAATTCGTACCCTCGACCAAGCTGTGGGAAACCACCGCAGGCCGTGCGCTGTTGTCGGAAATCTTGCCTAAGGGCCTGCCTTTCTCCAACATCAACAAAGCGTTGAAGAAGAAAGAAATTTCCAAGCTGATCAACGTCTCGTTCCGCAAGTGCGGTTTGAAAGAGACGGTGGTGTTTGCCGACAAGCTGTTGCAAAACGGTTTCCGTTTGGCGACCAAAGCCGGTATTTCGATCTGCATCGACGACATGCTGGTGCCGCAAGAAAAGCACGGCATCATTGCCCGCGCTGAAAAGGAAGTCAAAGAAATCGGCAACCAGTACGTTTCCGGTCTGGTGACCTCTGGCGAGCGTTACAACAAGGTGGTGGACATCTGGGGTAAGGCCGGTGACGAAGTCTCCAAGGTGATGATGGCCCAACTCTCCAAAGAGAAGACTATTGATCGCCATGGCAAGGAAGTCGAGCAAGAGTCGTTCAACTCCATCTACATGATGGCCGACTCCGGTGCTCGCGGTTCTGCAGCGCAGATTCGCCAGGTAGCCGGTATGCGGGGTTTGATGGCCAAACCGGACGGCTCGATCATCGAGACACCTATTACCGCCAACTTCCGTGAAGGTCTGAACGTGTTGGAGTACTTCATTTCCACCCACGGGGCCCGTAAGGGCCTCGCGGATACGGCTTTGAAAACGGCTAACTCAGGCTATTTGACCCGCCGTCTGGTGGACGTAACGCAAGATTTGGTTGTGACCGAGCAAGACTGCGGCACAGCCAATGGTTACCTGATGCGCGCCATCGTCGAAGGCGGCGAAGTCATCGAATCGCTGCGCGACCGCATTCTGGGTCGTACCGCCGCCGAAGATGTGCTACACCCCGAAGACCGCTCGGTGCTGGCTACGGCCGGTGCGATGTTGGACGAAGATGTCATCGACATCCTGGAAGTGGCTGGCGTGGACGAAGTCAAGGTGCGTACGGCACTGACCTGTGCCACCCGCTTCGGCATCTGTGCCAAGTGCTATGGCCGCGATCTGGGCCGCGGTGGTTTGATCAACGGTGGCGAGGCTGTTGGTGTGATTGCAGCGCAATCCATTGGCGAACCCGGCACCCAGCTGACCATGCGGACCTTCCACATCGGTGGCGCGGCATCCCGTGCCGCTATCGCCTCCAGCGTGGAAGCCAAATCCAATGGCACGATTGGCTTTAACGCCACGATGCGCTATGTGTCCAACAGCAAGAACGAACTGGTCGTGATTGCCCGCTCGGGTGAAATTGTCATCACCGAGCATGGTCGCGAACGTGAACGCCACAAGGTGCCTTACGGTGCGATCCTGGCGGTTACGGCTGACCAGGTGGTCAAGGCCGGCACGATCTTGGCCAACTGGGATCCGCTGACCCGTCCCATCATTACCGAGTTTGCGGGTATGAGCAAATTCGAAAATGTGGAAGAGGGCCTGACGGTTGCACGCCAGGTGGATGAAGTCACCGGCTTGTCCACCATGGTGGTTATCGATCCGAAGCGCCGTGGTGCCGCCAAGGTGATCCGTCCGCAGGTCAAGCTGATCGACGCGAATGGCAACGAAGTGAAGATCACTGGAACCGACCACTCGGTGACCATTGGCTTCCCTATCGGTGCACTGATCCAGGTGCGCGATGGCCAGGATGTTGGTCGCGGCGAAGTTTTGGCCCGTATCCCGATTGAAGGCCAGAAGACGCGCGACATTACTGGCGGTTTGCCACGTGTGGCCGAGCTGTTTGAAGCCCGTACGCCGAAAGACAAGGGCATGCTGGCCGAAATGACCGGTACCGTGTCGTTCGGCAAGGAAACCAAGGGCAAGGTCCGCCTGCAGATCACCGATCCAGAAGGTACGGTCTGGGACGAGCTGATCCCCAAGGAAAAGAGCATCCTGGTGCACGAAGGCCAGGTGGTCAACAAGGGCGAAAACATTGTGGACGGCCCCGCCGACCCACAAGACATCTTGCGCTTGCTAGGCATGGAAGAGTTGGCCCGTTACATCGTGGACGAAGTCCAGGACGTGTACCGCTTGCAAGGCGTCAAGATCAATGACAAGCACATTGAAGTGATCGTGCGCCAGATGCTGCGCCGGGTGGTTGTCGAGAACGCGGGTGACTCCGGTTACATCAATGGCGAACAGGTCGAACGCAGCGAAATGCTCGACACCAACGACGCCTTGCGTGCCGAAGGCAAGATCCCCGCGGTATTCACCAACTTGCTGCTGGGTATCACCAAGGCATCACTGTCCACCGACAGCTTCATCTCCGCCGCGTCCTTCCAGGAAACCACGCGTGTGTTAACCGAAGCCGCCATCATGGGCAAGCGCGACGAACTGCGTGGTCTGAAGGAAAACGTGATCGTTGGCCGCCTGATCCCCGCAGGTACCGGTATGGCGTACCACCAGGCCCGCCTGGCCAAGGACTTGATGGACGACGCCGAGCGCCGCGCCATCGCCGAGTCTGAAGCTGCGGAACTGGCGGATGCGCAAGAAGCCACTTCCTTGTTGGAAGCCAATGAAGGCTCAGCCCACGAATAACGCAGGCCGCGTGCCCCGCGTAATGTCACACAGGAATCCCTAGTGACACAGGCACCCCAAGTCCATCGCTGGTGGACTTGGGGTGTTTTTTTATGTGCATACCATGGCCCTAAGGCACTATCTACAAGATTACCTGTGATCTCCGAATCCGTTATTTGGTGGAGTTTGTCTGCTCTGTTGCTCTTTTGGTCGGTCGGGGCCTATCGGCGGCTGGGCCGGCTGCGGTCGCAGACTTTGCGCAGTTTTGCGGCCCTGGTCGTGCCCATGCAGCGTTATGCCGATACCGTGCAATCCTGTCCAGTCAACCCATACAACCCTGCCGATCCCAGCCCACAAGTATCTGCACAGGCATGGGCAGGACTACTCGGGGCGCAGGTCCAGTTTTCTGCCTCACTGGCGGTGGCGCGTATCCGGTCTTTAGACCGTGCCGCCATCAACGCCTTGGTCGCTGCCGACACAGTTCTGCAGCGGGCCTGGACACAGGCCGCCTCTGATAGTCTTGATGCCTTCGGCGCGCCTTTACCCGAAACTTTGCGCACCCAATGGAGCGATACCCGCCAGCAGATCCGCCTGGCTACCCAAAGCTTTGCACAAGCCGTCCAAAGCTACAACACAGCCACCACCCAATTTCCTGCGATGCTGCTCGCATGGCTGTTCGGCTTTCACACCGCAACCTCACTCCCTACCGATTCTTGACTATATGACCCGTTCCAACGCTCCAGAGCGCCCCCCACACACTGGGCAGGCTGTACAGATTCCGCTGTGGCGCCAACTGCTGGCCACAGCAGAAGTCTTGCACGCCATCCGCAACGGCACCTCCGCCACGCCGGCTTTGGCCGCGGTAGACGGTTCGCTGCGCCCCGGCGTACAGTCGTTAGTGTTCCATAGCCTGCGCAACCTGGGCCGCGCGGAAGCCTTGCGTGCGCAGCTGGCCAAACGCCCTCCCCCACCTGCAGCCGATGCATTGCTGTGCACCGCGCTGGCCCTGGTCTGGCAAGAGGCCGATGCCCCCTATGAAGTATTTACCCTGGTAGACCAAACCGTCGAAGCCGCCAACCGGGGCCCGGCGAAAGCGCAAGCCAGCTTCATCAATGCCTGCCTGCGTCGGTTTTTGCGGGAACGCGACGCGCTGGTCAGCGTAACCGACCGTGACCCGGTCGCCGTGTGGAACCACCCCCGGTGGTGGATACAGCGGCTGAAAAACGAACAACCACAGCGCTGGAAAGACATCCTGCATGCGAACAACCAACATGCCCCGATGACTTTGCGAATTAATATAAGAAAAACGACTCCAGCGCTTATTCAATCTACATTAGCAGCTATTAATATCGAAGCATTCTTTGTAGGAGACTCGGGCGTGGCCCTGGCCCGAGCCAGGCCCGTCCAAGAAATCCCTGGCTTCGCAGAGGGAGCCGTGTCGGTTCAGGATGCGGCGGCCCAAATGGCGGCACCGCTGTTACTGGCCGGTATGGACACGGCACAACCGATGCGTATCTTGGATGCCTGTGCCGCCCCCGGAGGCAAAACAATACACCTGCTTGAACTCGTACAAGCCGAAGTGACGGCGCTAGATATCGATCCCATCCGCTGCGAACGCGTCCAGCACAATCTGCAGCGCCAGGGCCTGCAAGCCACGGTGCTGGTGGCCGATGCCAACCAGCCCGCTACCTGGTGGGATGGCCGACAATTCGATGCCATCTTGCTCGATGCGCCGTGTACGGCATCAGGCATCGTACGCCGCCACCCCGACGTGCGTTGGTTACGCCGCGAAACAGATATTGCACAACTAGCCCGCCTCCAGGCGAGCCTCTTGCAACAACTCTGGCCTCTGGTCCGTTCCGGCGGACGTTTGCTCTATTGCACCTGCTCGGTATTCCGGGCTGAGGGGCAAGACCAGATCGAAACGTTTCTTGCATACCACACCGATGCCCGTTTGCTACCGTCTCCCGGTCATTTACAGCCCCGTACATGGGATTTGGCGGAAGCTGTCCCGGACAATCGCATCTGTGACAACGATGGATTCTTTTACGCCTTGCTGGAAAAACATGCGACCTAAATGGGTTTGGCTGCGCTTGTGCGTCTATCTTCTGTTGTGCCACCTGCCTTTTGCACGGGCTCAAAGCACCCTGGTGGAAATCAACCAGATGCAGATTGAACGCAATGAATCCGGGGTATTTTTTTCGGCTAATTTGAAGTTCGAACTTCCCAGCCTAGTGGAGGATGCACTGCACAAAGGCATTCCAATGTTCTTTGTGGCAGAGATCGAGGTGCTGCGGGACCGCTGGTATTGGTCTGACAAATCGGTCGCCAGCCAAGCCCGCTACATGCGGCTTGCCTACCAGCCACTGACCCGGCGTTGGCGTTTGAATGTAGGGCCTACCGCTATGGGCAATAGCGGCCTAGGCGTGGTGCTGAACCAGAACTTTGAATCGCTCGCTGATGCTCTGGCCAATATGCAGCGCTTTTCGCGCTGGCGTATCGCGGATACCGCCGACATCGACTTTGACGGCAAAACGCATGCTGAATTCAGCTTCCGTCTCGATGTGTCGCAGCTTCCTCGACCTTTCCAGATCGGTGCCATGGGCCAGTCCGACTGGAGCCTGTCTGGCAGCCGTAACCTGCGCCTTACACCGGACGCGACCAAGTGACCCCATCGTCTGCCGATGCACCGGTATCCACATACCGCACCCTGAGCAATCCACGCGCCTTGCGCTGGGCCTGGGTGGTGGGTGCGGTGGTAGTCATGGCCATGGGTCTGATTCTGCTGCTGCTACTTACCCAGTCCACCAACAACCGGGAAATGTACGAGCGCAACTATGCGCGCCTGTTTGCGGTGAACGTGGTGGTAGCCGGGGTGCTTCTGGCGGTTATCACCTGGATGGCGATTCGGCTTTGGATTCGCCTGCGGCGCGGCAAATTTGGTAGCCGTTTGTTGGTGAAATTGGCCACCATTTTTGCGCTGGTGGGCCTGATGCCGGGTTTGCTTATTTATGTGGTGTCGTACCAATTTGTCTCCCGCTCGATCGAAAGCTGGTTCGATGTCAAAGTGGAAACGGCCCTGGATGCGGGCGTGAACCTGGGGCGTGCCACCCTCGACATCCTGGCCAACGATTTGGCCGATAAAGCCCGTAACGCCAGCGGGCAGCTGTCTGGCGTCCCAGATGCGGCTGCCGGACTCACGCTGGAACACATCCGCGACCAGTTGGATGTGAGCGATGTGATGCTGTGGAGCGCAGGCGGGCAACTGATAGCCAGTGTGGGCCAATCGCGCTTTCTGCTCAACCCCGAACGCCCCAGCCCGCAGCAGCTACGCAACGTACGCGCCCAAAGGGCGGTAGCGGCCATTGAAGGACTGGACGATGTAGCGCCAGCCCTCGGGACAGAACCACCCGCAGCCCACATCAAAGCCCTCGCCCTGGTATCCAGCAAGGGGGTCAGTTTGCTGGCAGAGCCACGGTTTTTACAAATCGTACAAAGCCTTCCTCCGCCCCTTGTAGCCAATGCCATGGCGGTACAAACCGCCAACCGCGAATACCAAGAACGGGCACTTGCCCGTACCGGTCTGAAGCGCATGTATATCGGCACGCTGACTTTGAGCCTGTTTCTGGCGGTGTTTGGTGCCGTGCTGCTGGCAGTACTGCTGGGTAACCAGCTCGCCCGCCCTTTGCTGCTTTTAGCCGAAGGCGTGCGCCAGGTGGCAGCCGGTGATTTGACGCCTAAAGCCGTGTGGCAAGGCCGTGACGAGTTGGGTGGCCTGACCCGCTCATTTGCGGACATGACCCAACAGCTCTCCGATGCCCGCTCGGCCGTCGACCAGAGTATGTCGCAGGTCAGCGCCGCCCGCGCCAACCTGCAGACGATTTTGGACAACCTCACCTCCGGTGTCATCGTGCTGGACGCGGCAGGCACCATCCAATCCAGCAATCCTGGTGCCACCCGCATATTGCGGGTGCCCCTGGCAGCCTTGGAAGGCCAGCCGCTGGCGCACGTTGAAGGCATGGCCGATTTTGCCCAGGGCGTGCACGCGCAGTTTTCAGCGTTTTTAAGTGAGCAGATCCACCATGGACTCGACCATTGGCAACAATCCTTTGAACTCAACGCTACGCAATCGCCATTTTCACAAGATGCTATTACTTTAGTAGCTAGAGGCGCAGAACTACCAGGCAGCAATCGGTTATTAGTCTTTGATGATATTTCTGAAATCGTGTCTGCCCAGCGGGCTCAGGCCTGGGGCGAAGTGGCGCGCCGCCTGGCCCATGAAATCAAGAATCCACTGACCCCCATTCAACTGTCCGCCGAGCGTCTGGAGATGAAGCTTTTGAGCAAGGTTGGTGAGCCCGAGCAAGTACTGCTTAAAAAATCGGTCAAAACCATCGTGGACCAGGTTGATGCCTTGAAGCGCTTGGTCAACGAGTTCCGCGACTATGCCCGCCTTCCGGCCGCCGACCTAAAACCACTGGACCTGAATCTATTGGTGCAAGACGTGCTGCAGCTTTATGAGCACGACACAGCAACCGTCGATGTCGTCGCGCAGCTCGAAGGTGGATGCCCGATGATTCTGGGCGATGCAGAGCAACTACGCCAAGTCATCCATAACCTGCTGCAAAACGCGCAGGATGCCACAGAAGCAGCGCGCAAGCCTGGGGTACCCCCTAGCGTCATCCTGCGCACACAGTGGGCCGCAGCGACCCAACGGGTCCGCCTGGTAGTTTTAGACCAAGGCACGGGCTTCCCAGAACACATACTCAAACGCGCCTTTGAGCCCTATGTGACCACTAAGAGTCGTGGCACGGGGTTGGGGCTGGCCGTCGTCAAAAAAATAGCCGATGAACATGGTGCACGCATCGACTTATCTAACCGCATCGTAAGTGGTGTGGTGGAAGGGGCGCAAGTATCGTTATCATTCGCCATCCACCTTAAAGTGGCAACTTAACAACAGCCCTACCGCTGTATTTTCACCCGGGGACGCGCGCTTCAATCATGGCAAACATTCTGGTAGTTGACGATGAACTGGGTATCCGCGACCTGCTTTCTGAAATTTTGAACGACGAGGGGCACAACGTCGAACTTGCAGAAAACGCGGCGGAGGCCCGTATCGCACGGCAGCAATCACGTCCGGACTTGGTATTGCTAGATATTTGGATGCCCGACACCGACGGAGTTTCGCTTCTCAAAGAGTGGGCCGCCACCGGCGCACTCACCATGCCAGTCATTATGATGAGTGGCCACGCCACCATCGACACTGCCGTAGAAGCCACCCGTATAGGAGCCTACTCATTTTTGGAAAAACCGATCACTCTGCAAAAGCTGCTCAAAGCAGTGGAGCAGGCACTGACACGCAATGTGACGCGCAAAGCGGTTCCTGTACCGACCTTGCCAATCCATACAGACAGCCGTGTCGTCTCTATGAAACTAGCGAGTAGCATTCCTGGAGTTCTATCTACTACTAACCACCTAGGCCCGCAGTCTCAACAAACATTTGATTTGGACAAACCGCTAAGAGAAGCACGCGATGGTTTTGAAAAAGCCTACTTTGAATTTCATCTCGCCCAAGAAAGTGGCTCTATGACGCGTGTTGCAGAACAAACCGGTTTGGAGCGCACTCATCTTTATCGCAAATTAAAACAACTAGGAGTCGATCTTGCCCGTGGAAAACGGGTTTGATTTCGGTATATAATCGAATTCTTGGCCTGGTAGCTCAGTCGGTAGAGCAGAGGATTGAAAATCCTTGTGTCGGTGGTTCGATTCCGCCCCGGGCCACCAAAAAAACTCCCTACTAGTCAACAGGTTAGCAGAGAGTAATCAAAAAAGCAGCCCGTAAAACAGGCTGCTTTTTTGTTTTCTGGCGCAGTTTCTGGCTCCCGTGTCAGAAGTCCACTGCGCCAGGACGGCTATTGATTGCGCGCCACTGCGCCCAAGCCCACCTCGAGGACTTGGACATCCGTGGCAAGCCATCGATGAGATGTTGCAAGAGGCTATCTAAAGCTTCTAAAGAACATCGTGGAACGAAAAGAGCTGACGCGTGACTACACGCAACTCCACTAACTTACGGAGTTGCAAAAATGCACGTTTATCCAGGACTTTGTTAGAGCCGATCCAATCTTGACTGCCAGGGGGTGCGGCAGAATTCTTGGACTGGTTTATGTTGTCAATCCGATGCTCGCTCGGTATTCGATGGGACTGAGCGAGCCAAGGGATATCTTGATGCGCTTTTCGTTGTACCAGCGGATGTAGGCGTCAACGACCTGGATGAACTGCTCGATGGTTGTTGACCGCCAGTCCCGAGGGTAGAACAGCTCCGTTTTGAGTCGCACGAAGAAGCCCTCGCAGGCTGCGTTATCTGGTGAGCACCCTTTACGCGACATTGAGCGAATCAATTTTGCATCGCGCATCCGGGTGAGCCACCCTGGCCAGCGATAGTGGGCCCCTCGATCAGAGTGCACGATAGGCCGGTCAAGGGTAAGCGCGCGGCGAACTGAACCGCCCCGTGTTTTGAGGAGGCTCAAATCTCTGAGAGGATTGAGCCATGAAGTCGAACAAGTTTTCCCCTGAGGTGCGTAAGCGCGCAGTGCGCATGGTGCAGGAGCACCGAGGCGAGTACCCGTCACTGTGGGC